>NZ_CP032286.1:683069-1366138 GCF_002165305.2 Acinetobacter sp. WCHA55
ACCCTGAGCCAACACGGAGTCCGTTAAAACGTATGGCTTTACATGCCAGTTTTCTTGCCTTTCAGCAGCCTTTAAGTGGAAAATCGGTCGCTATTCATGGAAGTGTTCCATTTTAACTGTGTCACATTTTATTTCTATTTTGAGAAATACTTAAAATTTGGGATATCGTGCAGTTTAAAAAACCGTTAGCGTAAGTTGTATGAGCGTACTTTTATCCAGTGTGCTTATCTTTGTGGAAATTAACATTTGAGTTTGGCTTTTTGGCCATGGTCATGACTGATTGAAATTGAATGAAAATATGTTTGTCTGTTCCACGGCTTACTGTTTGAATTTGATGTGTTCTTATCGCTGAGTTTTAAAAAAGAAAAATAACGTTCCCGTAGGGAGATAGGCCATGCTTTATGTATTCGCTGTCATTCTTGTCCTGCTGTGTGCGGTTATATGTTGGCAAAAAATACACAGCCTTACCCAAAAAAAGAAGATTGAATCTTTAGAAATCAATTTAGAGCGCAGTCGAAACAGTTTAGAAGTCTATGAACAGCAGCAAAGAGAATTACAACACCGGCTGACCAGTTTAAGAATTGAGCTTGGAACCCTCAGACAACGTAACGAAACCTTGAGTCCTTACCAAGAAATTATTGATGTTGAACACTATGTTATTGAACGTCACAACCAAGTCGAATTGTTTGCTGAAACAGTCAAGTTTGATGCCGAACAGATGCTCAAACAATGTCGGCAGCGCATTGAAAAAGTCCATCACTTCTTAACGGAATATGAGCGTAAAGCCAAAGAAATGAGCATGTTGCGTGCCAGAGAAAAATTGGGAGCTTTTTTTCACATGGCTGAAGAGCGACAACATTTGGCTGAAATATCAAAGGCCTTACACCATAAAATTGAAACCTACAGCCAGGGTTATCATCTGCCTTCGGAGCAGTTATTAGATGAACTCATCGAAGGCTATGGGAAAACGGATGCGGCCTTTCATTTACAAAAAGTCCGGCAACAGGTGATTCGTGCGGTTGAGCAAAATGACGTTGTGAATTGCGCCTTTATGGATGAGAATCGGCGATTATCGATGATGATCTTGGTTTCACAGTTATTTAATACGAAAGCAGACTTTTATTTACAACGCGTGAGCAAAGACAATCTTGGCCTTTTAATTCAAGCTTTGCAGGATGATTTCACCCTCATCAATCACTATGGTGCGGTCTTTGGCCATACTCAGATACAAGACAGTTATCTGGCTTTACGTTTAGAAGAACTCAAATTTGCGGCCATATTAGAAAGCTTAAAAAGCCGCGATTTGCAGTTTCAATCGGACATTTTAGTTGAGGATCGAGTTTTACACTAACATGGCAAAGTCTGTGTGAAATAAACACCAAACAAGGTTAGAAAAATCAGACATAACTGCTATAAAAATGAGCAAAATATGCTATGTTGAAGTCACTATTTTGTCACTTGCCAACGATATATTGGCTAAAAAGATAACAAGGACATACGCATGACACGTGATTATGAATTATATCCAGATGATGATAACGGAAATGTACTTTGGCAAATGGCTGAGGATGGCGACGACCTGTCTGAACCGCATGAAATAGAATATTCGATTGCCTTTCAAGAGCAATCACAAGCAGAAAAGTGTGCGCTGTATTTATTACAAGAAGAGCAAAAAATTACGTTGTTTGTCGATGAAGAAAGCGATGTATCTGAGTGGATTATTACCATCTATGTCTATATGGAACCTGAGTATTCTGACATTGTCGACTTAGAGCAATGGTTTACTAAAATTGCAGAACAGTTTGGTGGCGAATATGACGGCTGGGGCTGTATGGCCTATGTCTATGACGACGAAGATGATGAAGACTATGAGCAAGGTCAGGCTTAAGAAATGGTCAAAGTTAAAGCATGTTGAAAAACATGCTTTTTTTTATTGCTGAGTAGAAAAAGCCAGTAGGCCAAGCTTGGCTATTTAAAAAAAAGATGCACAAAAAAAATACAGTATGTGGGTTTAAGCGTTTTAAACTAAATCTGAATATTTGAATAGAACGAGAAAAATCATGTCAAATAGCGTTCAATTACACCGCGTATTTAGTGCGCCCGTCGAGCGCGTCTATCGTGCTTTTACCACCGCAGATGCTTTAGTGAAATGGATGGCACCACATGGCTTTACCGCACATGTAGATCAGTTTGAGCTGCGTGAAGGTGGTCAATATCGCATGTTTTTTACCAACTTTAGCACAGGCATGCAGCATTCATTTCATGGCACTTATCATGAAATCGTTGAAAATAGCTTATTACGCTATACCGATGAGTTCGATGTGCCTGAACTTGCAGGTAAAATTGAAGTGCGTGTTGAATTTAAAGAAGTATCTGTTGGTACAGAGGTTTATATTACGCAGTCTGGTTTACCCGATGTGATTCCTGTCGATGGCTGTTATCTAGGGTGGCAAGAGTCATTGCAACTCTTGGCTTTTTTAGTGAATCCAGATATTCCTGATGAATAGTGCATTGTCATCGTTGAACAATAGAATAAGTTGCACAATAGATTTAAAAGGAGTTCTGCATGCCAATACGCATGAAGCGGATTTATACACCTGCCGAGGCTGAGGATGGCAAACGGGTTTTAGTCGATCGGTTGTGGCCACGAGGGGTCTCAAAACTTGAGGCAAAAATAGATGTTTGGCCAAAAATTCTCACGCCATCCAATGAACTACGGAAGTGGTATCACCAAGACATGGTAGCACATTGGGATGAGTTTAAAGTCCGTTATAGGAAAGAACTGGAAGCACATCCCACTGAGTTGAATGATTTGCGCCAATTGGCGATGCAAGAGCAGATCACGTTACTCACCGCCGCCAAAGAAGAACAGCATAACCATGTGGTGATTTTGAAGCAGTGTTTGGAACAAAAGTAAGTGTTGATCTGATGCTCTTATAGGGAAAATTTATATTTTCCTAAGCTTTATTTTATTCATGCTGTGACAAGGCTAAATCCTTAAAATAAATAGGTGATTCGCATCGCTTTCGTCTGAAAAATGCTATATTGGCGCTTTGAGCAATGTGAATTGCTTATTTTTTATTTTTGAGGTTTTTATGTCTTTACCAAACTGCCCAAAATGCCAGTCCGAATATACCTATGAAGATGGTGACTTGCTGATCTGCCCTGAATGTTCAAATGAGTGGAAAGAGGGTGAAGCAACTGAAGAAATGGTGACAATTAAAGATGCCAACGGCAATTTACTTGCTGACGGTGACACGGTAACGGTGATTAAAGATTTAAAAATTAAAGGTTCATCATCGGTGGTGAAAGTTGGAACTAAAGTGAAAAATATTCGTTTACTGTCAGATGCCGCAGATGGTCATGACATTGACTGTAAAATTGACGGTGTCGGTGCGATGAAACTGAAATCTGAGTATGTGAAAAAAGCCTAATGCGCTGAGTTTGCAGCTCGAGATCAAAACGGAGTCAATTGGACTCCGTTTTTGTTTTTTGCCATTTTGAGAAGGTATTTAAGCGTTGAAACATCAGCACAGCATGCTATAAAGATAAAAACTTTTGATGAATACACGATGCCCCATATCCACCTTGAATATTCAGACAATATCGACACCCTTGAAGTGAAACCGATGTTATTGGCTTTAAACCAAACTTTGCTAGATGGTCATTTCGTACAATCGGGCAACGACATCAAAAGTCGTGCTATTCGACAGTCCGATTTTGTGATTGGGGTAGAAGGCGATGCGGAGGCCTATCTGCACGCCAAAGTGTCTTTATTAAGCGGACGAGATGAGGCCACCAAGTGTGCTATTTCAACTCAACTACTCAAAACCATGCAGCAAAATTTTACAGCCCCTCAGGATTTAACGGTCCAAATTTGTGTAGAAATTATTGAAATGCCAAAAAGCAGTTATAGTAAGTTGGTATTAAAAGCATAAAATTACGAAGAATAATAAACCGTTTATTGGGCTGATATTGCATGTCATTTAAACGGTTTATGGCTGTCATGTGTTATTCATATGGCGCTGTTATTTTAAAAAAATAAAATCTGGGCTGGTAGTAAATGCACTTTTTTTTATAAAAGAAGTCATTTATATTTTATGGAATTGGATGGTTTTTTTATTCAGTTTTGGTGGATCTATAATCACTTTAAAATAACAATAGGTGAGCTTATGTCAGGATGGTACGAAGTAAGTCAGGCGAGTGATGGTCAATATCGCTTTGTTTTAAAAGCGGGAAATGGCGAGGTCATTTTGACCAGTGAACTGTATAAAGCAAAAGCGTCAGCACATAATGGAATTGAGTCGGTGCAAAAAAACAGCCCCGATGATACGCGTTATGACCGCTTAGAAGCCAAAAATGGCAAACCTTATTTTAACTTAAAGGCTGCCAATCATCAGATTATTGGTAGCAGTCAGTTTTACGCCAGTGAACAATCCCGAGATAAAGGCATTGAATCGGTCAAAAACAATGGTTCAAGTACTACGATTAAGGATTTGACGACTTAAGATCAGATTACATATTTTGCTTGTTTCAAGAATTGAAGAAAACCGCGTGTTTGCTATGGATGGCGCACGCGTTTTTTTATACGGTTTGATTTATCGTGTGGGAGTGTGATGTGGATTTTCGATTAGTTGGAGATGAGCATGCGGGGCATGAAATTATCTTCAAACTCAAACAATGGGATGATGCCATTTGTAAAATGGATGTACAAAATATCATTCGTCTTTGTCAAAGTGATGTCAGCTTGTTTGATATTGGGTTTGAGTTGCAAGGCGTGCAAGCCTATCAAGAATTGTGGAGACGATATGCCCCATTTTTTCAGGGGGACATCAAAGTCTTTAGACGGAACATCAACATTTTTAGTCGTGATGGTTTAGCTTTTTTACATTGTTATTCTAAACTGGATCATGCCAGTGGCGTTGCAACTCCAGAGATTCCTTGGTGCAGAACCACGCTATGTTTTCAAAAAACGGCAGGTGAGTGGTTGGTTGCCCATCAGCATATTTCGGTGCCTGTGGACTTTGAAACTAAAATTTCAAAGCCGATTCATTTTCCAGACTGAGTTCGCTAAAGCTTTAGATTGGCACAGGAGGAGCCACCTCCATTTTTGGGGGGCTTATGTTTTTAATGACAACATGAACAACTTAAGAAGAAGGTATCTATGGCATTTCAAGACTTTTACCGGCTAAGTTCTCATGCGGTGCTGACCAATGACGCGAGACAGGTTTTATTACTGAAAGCCAATTATGCTGATCAGGCTTGGGGGCTGCCCGGTGGAGCTTTGGATATGGGAGAAACCATTCATCAAGCGTTACTGCGTGAGTGCCAAGAAGAAATCGGTTGTCAGGTTCAGATCGATTATTTGTCGGGTGTGTATTTTCATTCGGCGGTGACTTCACATGCTTTTATTTTTAGATGTCATTTGGCTGCATCTGCTGAGATCAGGCTCAGTGATGAACATACGGATTATGCTTGGTTTGATTTAGATCAGCTATCGAAGGTGCAACAGATTCGCGTTGAAGATTGTTTAAATTACACAGGTACGGTACAGAGCCGAAGTTTTTAAGCACAGGGTTAATATTCCACGCAAGCGGAGTGAAGTCACATGTTGAATAAAACGTTAGGAAAGCTAAAAAATTCACTCTTGGGTGCTGTTTTGATCAACACCTTAAGTCAGCTGACTTATGCAGATACGGGGAGTTATTTCATACATAAGGACTGGGAACTTGCCTGTGATAATACAGGTATGTGCCGTGCGGCGGGCTATCAGAGTGATGCTCAGTTTGGTCATCCAGTATCTTTACTGATTTCTCGTCCCGCAGGTGCAGGCGGTGCGGTACTCACCCAAATTCAAGTGGCTGAGGAATTTACGCAGGATATTGAAGCCAGCTTAAATGTAGGAGGAATATCTCTAGGGAACATGACCATAGATGCCAAGAAAAGTACCGCGAAACTGTCCAGTATTCAAAGTGAGCAGTTGCTAAAGGCTTTGGTGGGAGCAGAAGATATTCGCCTTACGACCCAAGCACAGCAATGGCAAATTTCAACTGCTGGGGCAAATGCAGTTTTGCTTAAAATGGATGATATACAAAAGCGGGTAAATACACCGAATGCCATCTATCAAAAAGGTAGCCAGTCTGAGCAAAATGTTTTACAACCCAAAGCCATCCCTAAAATTGGCATTACAGGATATCGCCCTGCGGTTGCCAGCCATTTTGCCGTGGACAGTAAAAATGCCTATCAACTCTTTAAAAAGTTAAAAGTAAAAACCGATGAACAAGACTGTCCAAATCTCTATGAGGCACGGTTTTTTGAGGAAGATCGGGTTTCAGTCTATCCACTGAATGCAGAACAGGTAGTGGTTCAAGTGCCATGTTGGCGTGGGGCATACAATGAAGGTCTAGGCTACTGGGTCATGGACAAAGCCTTACAAAAGATTCAGCAGCAAGTCACCACATCAGGCTCAAGTTTTAGTGAGGCGCAAATTTTCTCAGAGCAAAAAGGGCGGGGCCTTGCTGACTGTGGTATTCGTTCCGAGTGGGCTTGGAATGGAAAGGCTTTTGTCCTCAGTTATCAGGCACAATCACAGCAATGTAAAGGCTTTGCAGGTGGTGCATGGAACTTACCGACTTATGTCGCGATCGCTGCGCGAACGGATTAAGTCGCGCTTGCCTTTAGTTTGAGAATAATGTCGTCCAGAGGCTTGATGCGTTTTACTTCATCCCAGAGGGCTTTGGCTTCAGGATAGTGTTTAGACATCATGCCAAGCCATTGTTTATAACGTCCGACCATATTCATTTCTTTCTTATACCCGCCATTTAAGAAACGGATTTGTAAGCTTAATAGCTCATTCCAAGTCAGCAAAGGTGTATCAGTATTTTGACGAATACACTGAGTCAAATCGGGGGTAGTCACGGCACCACGTCCAATCATCAAATCTTCACAGCCAGACTCTAAGCGACATTGTTTCGCGTCTGCATTGTTCCAAATTTCACCATTGGCAATCACATTGATCTTTAAGGCTTCACGAATCGGGCGGAGTTGATCCCAAAAAGCGGGTGGGGTATAGCCATCGGCTTTGGTCCGTGCATGCACGGTGACCCAAGCAGCACCTGCGTCTTCAATGGCATGAGCATTATCCAACATAAAATGTCGGTCCATATAGCCTAAGCGCATTTTCGCAGAAACAGGAATGTGCGCAGGAACCGCATCACGTACGGCTTTGACCAGTTCATGCACCACTTCTGGCTCATCTAAAAGCACCGAGCCACCACGGTGACGGTTCACGGTTTTGGCTGGACAACCAAAGTTCATATCAATGGCGGGTGCACCGAGTTTCACAGCACGGATGGCATTGGCAGCTAGCATTTCAGGGTCATTACCTAAGAATTGAACATGCACGGGTGTTCCCGCTGCCGTTTTTCCGTCATGCAGTAATTCAGGGCAATACTGATGAAAAATATGATCAGGTAAAACCGAATTGGTCACACGGATAAACTCAGTCACACACCAGTCGAAGCTACCTACAGACGTGAGCACATCACGCATGATTGGGTCGGTTAAGCCTTCCATCGGTGCAAGAATGAGTTTCACAGCGGTGTCACCAGTCAAATAGAAAAACGGTGTTATACGCAAATCCGATTACGCTGTCTAGTCTAATGCGTTTGGGTTAAATCGAAATAGTTTTGAATCTGTGTCTCCTCGACAAAGGCATCATCATGTGAAACTAAAATAACCGCCCCTGTAAAGTCGCGAATAGCTTGTGCCAGCAGTTGTCTTGAGTCGATGTCGAGGTGATTTTCAGGTTCGTCCAGTAAAAGTAAGTCCACAAGCTGTACTGCGAGACTGATACACAGTAAGGCAACTTTGAGTTGCTCACCGCCACTAAGTAGTGAGATCGGAAGCAGAGCCTTATCTCGTCGAATTCGAAGTTGCCCCAATTGATTCCGACACTCTTCGTCAGACAAAGACGGATTTAATAATTGTAAATTGTGTACCGCATTCAGTTCTGGATTCAGTAGGCTAAAGTTTTGATCTAAATATAACGATGCTCCTCGCTTGAAAATTTCTCCCGATTGAACATGACTATGATTTTTGATGGCACGAAGTAAGGTCGACTTACCTGAACCATTTTGGCCGCGCAGTTGGATTTTTTCTCCGCTATATAAGGCAAAAGAAATAGGCGAGATAGAAAGTGTGGTTAAAACCACCTCTTTTAAACGAAGAATTTCACCTGTTTGTTGAGGTTGAAAATGGAAATCAAACTTTTGTGACTTTATCTGTTCTAGTTGCTGCTGTTTGTTTTTGAGTTCATATTGTGCTTGTTCCTTTTGGCGAAGTTGTTGCTGTGCAACTCCCGATAGCGTTTGACTGGCACGTTCTTTTTTAAAGTCGAGCAGGATTTTGGCTTGAGAACCTGAATGTCGTAATTTCTGCCCAGACTTTTGCCTTTTCTGGGCTTTCATGCGCTGTTCATGCTGTTGGGCTTGTAATTGTTTAAGTTCGCGTTTCTCTTGCGAGATGTTGTGTAGTAACGCCTGCTGTTGTTGTTCTGCTTGTAATTGATATTTGGCATAGTTACAACGGAAGTATTGCAAGCCAAAATCATTTAAGACATAGGTGTTGGAGATTTGATTTAACAATGTGCGGTCATGGCTAATGACTAAACAGCCCGCAGGATGTTGAATGATTTTTTGACTTAACCACGCACGACTTTCATGGTCTAAGTGATTACTAGGTTCATCAAGAAGTAAATAATGCTCAGTTTGTAAAAATAGACCGCACAGTGCCAGTTTGGTTTTCTGACCTTCACTCAGTTGAGAAACCGAGCTGGATAGATCTGTAGGTAAGTTTGCACTTTTCAGTAATTTTAACCATTCAGTGGGTTGATGCCATACATGTTCGACGCGGTCATAGTCTTCAAAGCTTGCAGTCGATTGTTTAATACGCTGAAAACTTGCATGTAAGTCAGCAATATTAAGGGCTTCGGCAAGCGTACAGTTGCTTAAACGCTCGAGCTGACTTAAGTAGGAAAAAGGCATATGCCAAATTACTTCGCCACTCGCATAATTGGGCATGTGCGCCTGAGTGAGTAGGGACATTAATATTGATTTTCCTTGACCATTGCGACCGATCAGGGCTGAACATTGGGCAGCGGGCAATTCAAAGTTTAAATGCTGAAAAAGTGGTTCATGCGCAAATTGAACACTGAGATTTTTTACGGTACAGGCCTGTTGGGTCATTGAAGACTCCTTTATACAGGACATACAAAATAAATTTTTATATAGAGATATAGAGTAGTAAATAAGTTTATTTTGCACGTCAGAAAACAAATAAATTAGATTTGACGGAAAATAGGACTTACTTCATTGGCGTTACTCTAAGTAGAGAAGAAGGGGGGAAATATTTAGCTAGTATAGCAGATGGATGAAAAATGATCTATTTCATTATCCTTCGGTTTATCGATCAATGCTTTTTGCTACAGAACTCTGTCACAGCCTACCCACAGATATGAGTATATCGCGCATGATTGGTTTAGTTAGGCTTGTCTGAGTGCGCGGATGAGTTTTACTGGTGCTAGGCTTTGTTGCATAAAGCCCTTAAAGATAGAGCTTTCCTAAGTTGCTCAAATTTAAGTGACAACTTGGGTATGAGGTCGGCCTAATTCTGTAAATCTATTTAAAATGGCTATACGAGCATGTACCTCGTTGACTTGGCTTTGAAAGTTCCTAGCACTGAGTTTATCGCCTAATAATTTGATGCAGTGCATCTTGGTTTCAACCAGACTTCGCTGATGGTAGCCCGACCATTTTTTCCATAGTGTCCTGCCTAAACGTTTAACAGTGCGAAGTAATTCATTTCGCTCTAGCGAATGAACTTTTTTATCTTTCCAAGGCTTGGCATTTTTTCTAGGTGGAATCACTGCATGTGCTTGCCGATCTGCAATGACCTGTCGGCATTGCTTGGTGTCATAAGCGCCATCGGTATATACGGAGTCAATCTGCTCATCCAATGGAATCTGATTGAGTAAATCCCCAAGCACCTGTGAATCACTTACATTGTTGGTCGTGAGCTGAACGGCTCGTATTTGCAGGGTTCTAGCATCTATACCAATATGAAGTTTACACCATTGGCGACGATATTCAGACTGATGCTTTTTACGTTTCCATTCACCTTCGCCCAAAAACTTTAAGCCAGTAGAGTCTACGAGTAGATGAAGCCCATCACTGTTTTTCTGATAACTAATTGCAATATCAATATGCTTTTGTCTTCTACAAAGCGTACTGTAATCTGGTGCTGTCCAATCTAATCCACAAAGTTTAATTAAGCTTTGAACAAAGCCAGTGACCATGCGTAAAGTAAGTCTAAATAGAGATTTGATCATCAAACAGCATTGAATCGCTATGTCGGAGTAGGTTTGACTTCGACCTTGTTTGCCTTGAGGTTCTGCATACCATTGTGTTTTTGGATCGAACCAAATGGCAATATTCCCACGATTAATGAGAGCTCGGTTATATGCGGGCCAATTGGTTGTGCGGTAGATTTTGTGTGTAGGCTTCTTCATTTGGAAATTATATTGCTGAAGAAGCCCTTAAGAACAGCTTTGTGCAACAAAGCCGTATACCAGTAAAAATAATGATATCTATCAAAGTACTGGAAATACAGCAATACTGATGAATTGCCTTAGTATGTATAACTCCACTGAGTATAATAAGCTTATCGCGGAGCAAAATGACTATTGGATCAAATAAGTTGTTGTTAGATAAACTGAAATTAACAAGGTAAGTTGTTTTAAATCAATATGTTATTTTTTAACTAAAAGCCCAGTTTGCCTAAGCTGGGCTTTTCTGCTGGGCCATTATGTTATACATCTACTTTTTGAGTAAAGTACTGTATCGTTAATAAAGCGAACTCAACAAAAAGACGTTATCGACCTAAAATCATTTCCAATACAAACTTAGATCCGATAAAACCGACAGCCAATAAAAAGAATCCAATTAAGGTAAAGCGAATCGCTTTTTGACCTCGCCAACCGAAACGGTAATGTCCGATGAGCAAAGCCCCATACACAAACCAAGAAATAATACTAAAAGCGGTCTTATGTGCCAGATGTTGGGCAAAAAAGTTGTCAATGGTAAAGAAACCAAACACCAACGCCACAGTCAGTAAAATAAAACCCGTTTTAATCAAGTCAAACAATAAAGATTCCATCGCTTGAAAAGAGGGCAGTAAGTTGACCCAAAAGCGTTTCTTTTGTTTGTTTTTTAACTCACGATCTTGGAACCATAAAATCACGGCTTGTATGGTCGCCATGAGTAGTACCGCATAGGCCGACAACGATAAAATAATATGAATATCTAAGCCTAATGAGCGCTGTTCAATAAATTGAGTGGACTGACTAAAGGCAAAACCTAAAATGAGTCCTGTAGCGGCCACAGGAATACCAATCAGGTTCAAAGCTAGAATTGGACGATAAGTGCTATAGAGTAGACTGAGTAACAGCATGAGCCCTGATGTAAATGACATTAAGACAAAAACGTCATAATTCACTCCCATCGGCGTGAGCATGTCATGGTACAAAACAGTTGCATGCAGTAATAAGCCTAAGCCTAAAATAATGCCAATAAACCAATGGTTTGGATCACGTTTAGCCATTAATTTGAGAAACAAATACCAAAAAGAGGTGGTATAAGCGACTAATGCTAAGATGGTGTAAACCAAGGGCAGGCTAATCATGTCAAACCTTTTTCAGGATGATGAATATTCATTTATATAAATTCGGTGCGAACTACAGTATCCTATAGCATTCTATGCATAAATTTTCTATTTTAAGAAAGATTTTTTTGCAACTAGCAATTTTAAGCGGATTTTGCAATGTTTGATACCTTAACGGAACGACTCACGCAGAGTTTAAGAAATGTTACTGGCTCTGGGCAGCTAACCGAAGACAATATTAAAGATACCCTACGTGAAGTACGTATGGCACTTCTTGAAGCCGATGTTGCACTTCCTGTAACTCGTGAATTTATCGCGAAAGTTAAGGAAGAGGCGTTGGGTCAAGAAGTCATGACTCAATTATCGCCGGGCCAAGCATTTGTTAAAATCGTGCATGACGAATTAACAAAAATGATGGGCGAGGCAAATGAAAGCCTTGATCTTGCAGCAAAACCTCCAGTTGTGGTCCTTCTTGCGGGCTTACAGGGTGCAGGTAAAACAACAACGGCTGCAAAACTTGCTCGCTTCTTACAAGAACGCCAAAAGAAAAAAGTAGCGATGGTATCTGCTGACGTTTACCGTCCCGCAGCAATTAAACAGCTACAAACCGTTGCAGGTGAAGTTGGCGCGATTTTCTTTGAATCGAGTGCTGACGAAAAACCGATTACCATTGCAACGCGTGCAATTGAACAAGCCAAAATTCAGTTTGCGGATGTTTTGATTGTCGACACCGCAGGTCGTCTACACGTAGACGATGAAATGATGGACGAGATCAAAGAACTTCATGCGGCGATTAAGCCAACTGAAACTTTGTTTGTGGTCGATGCAATGACCGGTCAGGATGCGGCAAATACAGCCAAAGCCTTCAATGATGCACTGCCATTAACGGGTGTGATTCTGACCAAAACTGATGGTGATGCACGT
Source organism: Acinetobacter sp. WCHA55 (assembly GCF_002165305.2). Classification (NCBI taxonomy): domain Bacteria; kingdom Pseudomonadati; phylum Pseudomonadota; class Gammaproteobacteria; order Moraxellales; family Moraxellaceae; genus Acinetobacter; species Acinetobacter sp. WCHA55. Next base: position 695,712 of record NZ_CP032286.1, read on the forward strand.
GGTGGTGCAGCGCTTTCAGTACGCGCAATTACTGGTAAGCCAATCAAATTCTTAGGTATGGGTGAAAAGCTCGATGCCCTAGAGCCATTCCATCCTGAACGTGTTGCACAGCGTATCTTGGGTATGGGTGACGTACTTTCTTTAGTTGAAGAACTTGAGCGCAAAGTCGACAAAGAAAAAGCCGAAAAAATGGCGAAAAAACTGCAAAAAGGCGGCAGTTTCAATTTTGAAGATATGCTAATGCAGTTTGAGCAAATGAATAAAATGGGTGGCATGATGGGCTTCTTGGATAAGTTGCCTGGCATGAGCAATGCAGGGATTCAAGATGCGTTGGCGCAAGCAAACCCTGAAAAGCAAGTGAAAAAGATGGAAGCGATTATCCAATCGATGACCATCAAAGAGCGTCGTAATCCAGACCTGATGAACCCAAGCCGTAAAAAGCGCATTGCAGCAGGCTGTGGTATGGATGTCGTTGAAGTCAATAAATTGATTAAACAACATGCGCAAATGGCAAAAATGATGAAAAAATTTGCCAATCCATCGGGTATGGCAAAAATGATGAAATCATTAAGCGGTATGCAAAAACAGTTTGGTGGTGGCGGAATGGGACCATTATTTGGTGGGAACGATAAGAAGTAATCGGCTTCTAACCATTTCAGAAAAAGGCGCGTTGAGCGCCTTTTTTTATGTTGTTTTGTGAGTCATGGAAATTATGGTGTGTATTTTCAATACTGTCGATCAATAACAAAAATGCACTGTTTATGGCATGAAAGTTGCGTAAAATTTATTCTTTTCAAACATTATAATAAGAAGTTGAAAATGCATGAATCAAAACAACATATCTATATTGTGCATGGCTATCAAGCATCGCCCAATGACCATTGGTTTCCTTGGCTCAGTCAAAAACTCAGTCAGATGGACCTACATGCCGAAGTAAAACGCTTAGTGCTCCCGCATAGTGATACACCACATTTCGAAGAATGGCAGCAGGCTTTAGCCCTGCAAATGACCACTTTAGATGAAAATACCATCATCATTGCGCATAGTTTGGGGTGTCTGGTGACTTTACATTACTTGAGTATTCAACTACGGGAACGTCGAATTAAAGCAATCTTCTGTATTGCGGGCTTTAAAGCGAATTTAACAAGCTTGCCTGAGTTAAGTAGCTTTATTGCGCAAGCGAAGTTGGACAGCGGTATACTCCACTCGCACATCGCTTCACGTGTGGTGTTGTTTTCCAATAATGACCCTTATGTTCCACCGCCTTTGGCACTGACCTTTGGGCACTTTTTGAGTGCAGAGGTATTGGAAGTGAAACGTGCAGGACATTTTATGCGGGAAAATGGCTATGCTGAATTTGAGTTACTGCTCAATACCTTAACCCCTCTGTTACAACAGCAGGCGGTGGCTCAAGGTTGATGCTGAATATAATATTGCAACCCTTTAAGTAATAAATCATTTTCAATGCATGGTGCATACTCTGCCAAATAGCGTGCAAATATAGGCGCATCTCCGCCAGTTAAAATCAGTTGGCGTGGAGAATGTTGCAAGACTTTTTCAATGGTGCTGACCAAGCCGAGCAAAATCCCGTGATGCACTGCGTCGATGGTATTACGGCCAGGACCGAGTTCATCAAAAGCCGCATCTGGAATTTTAATGCCTTTGGTGTTTTGGATCAGCGAGTCTCGTTGTAAGTAGAGGTTTGGTAGAATATAGCCACCTAAATGCTGCAAACCATCAGCCAAGTCGATGGTTAGCGCCGTGCCACAGCTAATCACACAATAGTTTTGCTTCGGATCGCGTGCGACTGCCAACACTTGCAGCCAACGGTCAATGCCGAGTTGTTCAGGCTGTTCATAGCCACATTGTAAGTCAGCATAGTTGGCCTGTACTTGAGCAAAGGTGATTGGCACATTTAAACTTTTTAAAAGTCTACGGATTCGGTCATTATTTTTTTTGTCCTGAACCGAAGATACCCCAATCTGTTGGATGTTTAAGTTTTTAAAATGCTGAATTAGACCTAAAAGCAAATCGGCAGGGGACTGTAAATGTAACTCAGCCCCTTGTTCCAAAATTTGATCTTCCTGCGTAATCCAATACTTCAGACGAGTATTACCAATATCTAACCATAAATTTTTCATGATGATACTCAATCATTTAAACAGGGATCATTGGGCGTAAACGGCCTTGGTAAAAGCTTTCAACACCCTTGGTGGTCTGAATTTGTACCGCACCATCATCTTGAATGCCTAAGAATAGGCCTTGAGATAGACCTTTCATGTGTTCAAATTCAACGGGTTGCTGCATAAATGCTGCGTAATGATTGAAACGAGAAGCCAAATTTGCACTGTTATGGGTGAACCATAGACCTGCCTGTTGAATCGCTAGATACAGTTCTGCCATTAAGCGAATTCGCTCTGCTTGGGCTAAACCTAACTGTTCAAGTGAGCTGGTGGCTTGATCAAGCTGGGTATCTTTGACTTGGTTGATATTGATGCCCACCCCAATAATAGCTTGGTGGCTTGACAATGGTTCAACTAAAATTCCGCCCCATTTACCTTGAGCACTGTAAAGGTCATTCGGCCATTTTACCTGTAGAGCAAGGCCCTGCAAACTTGGCATTTGTAGGATATTTAACGCAATTTCTAAAGCCAAGCGCCCATCTATAGGTGTTTTGGTCTGAAGCAATGTGCTTAAATAGATGTTTCCTTCAGGAGAAACCCATTGTCGTTGACGCTGTCCACGGCCTTGAGTTTGTCGTGTACTGCAGACCAAAACGCTCTGAATCCCTTTTTGCGCAATTTCACGCACATCATCATTGGTGGATGTGGTAACTGGCTTAAGCAATAAAACTTCAGGAAGTTGCTGTGCTTCAGCGAGAAGCTCTTGTAATTGGCGTGTCTCTAAATCCATATGAATCTGAGAAAAGTGAAAAATGATCATGGAGTTAATCATATATTTACTGATTGGCGCAATCGCTGGTTTTGCTGCGGGGCTATTTGGGGTCGGTGGTGGACTCATTATCATCCCGATTTTATATGTGGTATTTACTCATTTGAACTATGACCCAAGTGTCATTATGCATATGGCGGTGGGTACATCGCTGGCGACTATTATTGTTACTTCAATGAGTTCTGTGAGTGCGCATCATAAACGTGGAGCAGTGCTGTGGCCTGTGTTTCGTAATTTGGCTCCAGGTTTAGTCATGGGCGCATTTTTAGGTGCGGGCATTGCAGATTATATGTCGGGACATGGCTTACAGCTGTTGATCGGTTTTTTTGCAGTGTGGGTGGCATACAAAATGTTTAGTGGCGCACATGTTGAGGTTGACCCATCTCGTCAGTTGCCGTCGACGGGCAAACAGTTATTTGTCGGTGCGGGCATTGGTGTGGCTTCTGCGATCTTTGGCATTGGTGGGGGGAGTTTGACCGTGCCGTATTTAAACCGCCATGGTGTGATTATGCAAAAAGCGGTGGCGACATCAGCGGCTTGTGGCTTACCAATTGCAGTAGCTGGTGCTTTGGGTTTTATGTGGTTTGGTCATCGAGCTGAGGTCAATGTACCGAATACCATTGGTTATATTCATGTCTACGCCTTTTTCGGGATTGCGATGATGAGCTTCATTACTGCCAAGTTTGGGGCAAAAGTAGCGCACCATTTGTCGGCAGCGATGTTGAAAAAGTGTTTTGCGGGGTTATTAATTGTTGTTGGGCTATATTTTATTTATCAAGGTTTTAGTTCTTAGTGACTTTGACAATATTGTGTGCGTTACTGCGGATTGGCATTATAGACGGTAAAATTGTTAGACAATGACATGGTGTTTAGTATTTAAGATCGGGTAAAACCTAAAAATAGGTCACTAACGACCATGGATTGCATCTTATAAAAACAAGTTAGGAACAGTATGCAAGCACATGATACAGAGAGTTTGTCCGAACAAATTGCCAAGCACATCAGTGAACAAATCATTCGTGGTGAGTTGGTTGAAGGTGAGCGCATACAAGAATTACGTATTGCCGCTGAACTAGATGTGAGTCGCGGTTCTGTGCGCGAAGCTTTGTTATTGCTTGAACGCACACATCTGATTGAAATCTACCCGCGCCGTGGTGCGATCGTCTCTGAAATGTCCGCTCAACAAGTGCGTGCCTTGTTTGACACCAGCAGTCTACTGTTGGGGCAAATTGTGCAACGTATTGCGGAAACATGGCGTAGCTATGAAGCGGAACGTTTGCAATTGTTATTGGATGAATTGAGCAACCAGTTGAAACAAGGCAGTATCGAAAAATTTTATGATTTGATTTTTGAAGGATTGGCTCGCCAACATGAAATGGTGGGCAATGCTTATTTGATGAAGTTTTACCAAGAACTGTTACCCTCGATACGTCGGAGCTATTTTTTAACCTTAAATACTTCACGTAGAGAGTTACAAGAATCTTATGATTTATTTAAACTGGTGACTGATGCGGTTTTAATCAGAAAATCACAACAAGCTACTTTATTTATGGAAGATTTTTGTCGACACTTACGTAACTTGGTGTTGGAATCTCTGACCCGAATGAAACAAATTGAACTTGCGTGGGCGAGACGCTCACGACGTTAGTCAGGACATTATGCGTTTAAGCAGTTTAAAACTTTCCGGCTTCAAATCTTTTGCCGACAGTACTACATTACACTTTAAAGATAGCCGTACCGCTGTGGTTGGGCCGAATGGTTGTGGTAAATCCAATGTAATCGACGCGATCCGTTGGGTCATGGGCGAATCCAGTGCTCGCCAACTGCGTGGCGGTAGTATGCAGGATGTCATTTTTACAGGCACGGCAAAGCGCAAGCCGGTTAGTGTCGCAAGTGTAGAACTGCGTTTTGACAACACCTATGGCAAGTTAGGTGGCAGTTATAATGCCTATACTGAACTGGCAGTTAAGCGTCAGGTCAACCGAGATGGTAAGTCTGAATACTTTTTAAATGGCACCAAATGTCGTCGTCGGGATATTACTGATATATTCTTAGGCACAGGTTTAGGGCCACGTTCTTATTCGATTATTGAACAGGGCATGATCAACCGTTTGGTCGATGCAAAACCTGAAGAAATGCGGGTTTTTATTGAGGAAGCTGCAGGAGTTTCACGTTATCAAGCCCGTCGCCGTGAAACCTTATTGCATTTGGATCACACCACGCAAAACTTATCGCGTTTAGAAGATATTGCCTCCGAGTTAAGATCACAGTTAAAAACTTTAAAACGTCAGGCTGAAACTGCGATTCAATATAAAACACTGGAAAGCCAAATTCGCACCATTAAAGTCGAAGTTTTATCTTTTCAATGTGAACAAAGCAGCCGTTTACAGCAAGAATATACGCTACACATGAATGATTTGGGCGATCAGTTCAAGTTAGTCCGTTCAGAGTTAACCACTTTAGAGCATGATTTGACTTCGACCAGTGAGCTATTTCAACGCCTGATTCAGCAGTCCACGCCCCTACAGAGTGAGTGGCAACAGGCAGAGAAAAAGCTGGCTGAGTTGAAAATGACTTTGGAACAAAAGCAGAGCTTGTTCCAGCAAAACACCACCACTTTGGCACAGCTTGAACAGCAGAAGGCGCAAACCAAAGAACGTATGCAGTTGATCGAGTTGCAATTGGAAAGTTTGCACGAACAAAATGAGCTTCATAACGAACAGTTACAACAGCAAGAAAGTCAAAACCAACAGCAAAGCCAAGGTTTAACGGATTTAAAAGCACAGCAGCAACAGTTGCTTCAACAGTTTGAACAAGTCAAAAGTTTGGTTGAAAAGCAACAGCAACAAAAAGTGCAGATGTTGGCGCAAAGTGAACAGTTGGCCAAAAACATTTTACGTTTTGAACAACAAAAGCAAATTTTAGAGCAGCAAGCGACGCAAATTCAAAACCAAAGCCAGTTGGATGCGATAGACCAATTGTTGCATGTCAAGCAAGATGCCGAAGCACAACAGTTACAACGTGAGCAAAGTATCATTGAGGTGCAGTTACAGCTGGATGATTTGCGTATTCAGCACCAAGCTGCTCAAACTGAGTTGAATCAGCACAAAGCAGATATACAGGTCTTAAGTGCAGAACAGAAACATCTAAAGCAGCTATTGGTTAAAGTCAGTGCCTTAAAAAATAGTGATCATCCGCAGTTGATGCATGTGCTGAAGCTTAAAGATGCGGCTAAAACCCATGCCGCGCTGGTCGAAAAATTCTTAGCCAAATGGCTTTCAGCGCATTGTTTGGACAACAGCGATGCATTTACTGATGCGGTTGCACGTCAGTTAACGCCTCAGCCACATGTTGAACTAATCGAAATTGCAGGTTGCGATAGCCTAGCCAGTTGGATTGAATCACCGCAGTCCTCTTTGTGGCAACAGGTGGGAGTGACCACGAACTTAAAACAAGCCCTCGCTTTGCAAAAGCAATTGAAAGATGGTCAGTCTCTTCTAAGTTTAGACGGTTATCATGTTGGCGTGGACTGGGTGATTGGTCTGGATTATGACGAAGCGAGCCAAGCTGGACAGGGGGCACTCAGTCATCGAATTCGTTTAGATGAAATTGAACAGAGTCTTGCTGAAAAAACAGGACTTCTGACTCAGCTTGAAACGAAAACCACAGAACTTCGTACTCAAGTTCAAGCAGTAGATGAGCAGTTAAAAGCGGATCAACAGCTATTGAAAAAAGAAGTTCAGGCAACCCAGCAGATTAACTTGAATATCGCCAAAGTACAAAGTACCAACCAAGCCTTTGAAGTGCAAAAACAACAATTGGCCAATCAACTGGCACAGTTAGACAGTCAACTCGAAGAAGATGCCATGCAAAAAGATGATTTGGAGATTGATCTGCATGCATTGAATATTAAGCTTGAGCAAAACTTACCTAACTACAAAACCATGCAGTTCCAAGTGGAGTCGTTGACTGAGCAACTGGATGACAGCCAGCAGCAGGCACAGCAGGTTTGGCAAGCACTTGAAATGGTACGTCGTCAGGCGGTGCAAACCACACAGCAGATTGAACTGTTAGAAAAAGACAGTACTTTCTTAAAAGCGCAGTATCAGCAAATATTGTCACAGATGGAGCAGGCCAAAAAGTTTATTGACCCTGTACAACTGGAGCTGCCTGCCTTAGAAAGCCAGTTTAGTGAACAAGCACAGATCACTGAAAAGCTGCAAAAGACATGGTCTGAATGGCAAGTTGAGCTGAATGCGGTACAAGAGCGTCAGCAGAGTTTGACCGAACAACGTCATCAGCATCAGCAACAAGATGAAAAGCTGAGAACTCAGTTAGAAGAAAAACGTTTGGCGTGGCAAGCTGCAAAGTCAGACTTACAACATTATTCTGAACAGCTGAAAGAGATGAATGTTGAAGCTATTGAGGGTTTGAACATTGAGATCAGTAGCCATCAACAAGTTCTAGAAAAAGCACAGCAGCAGTTTGAGAAATTGGGTGCAGTGAATTTGGCAGCTTCAGAAGAATATGAAGAAGTGTCTAAACGTTTTGAAGAATTGAGTCATCAAATTCAAGATTTGGAAAATACCGTTGAACAGTTGCGTGCTGCAATGAAAAGTATTGACCAAGAAACCCGCAAACTGTTTATGACGACTTTTGATCGGGTCAATGCTGAATTACAAGACTTGTTCCCGAAAGTATTTAATGGCGGTGAAGCAAGTCTGACTTTGGAAGATGACTGGCAGTCTGGGGTTAAACTGATGGCTCGTCCGCCAGGCAAACGCAACAGCTCATTGGCACTACTTTCAGGCGGAGAAAAAGCCCTGACAGCATTGGCCTTGGTGTTTGCGATTTTCCGCCTCAATCCATCGCCATTTTGTGTTTTGGATGAAGTTGATGCACCTCTGGATGATGCGAACGTGGGAAGATTTTGTAATCTTGTAAAAGAGCTTTCTGAACAGGTGCAATTCATTTACATTACCCATAATAAACTCGCAATGACGATGGCGACCGACTTGTTAGGTGTTACGATGCCTGAACCGGGAACATCAAAGTTAGTGACTGTAAATTTAGAACAGGCAAAAGAATACGGTTTAGTCGCGGAGGCCTAATAAGATGGAATACACAACAATTATTGGTATCGTCATAGCAGTGATCATTATGCTGTTTGGGGTTCGAATGATTTTTCGAAAGCCGGCAGATGCAGCGCCTTCACTTGAGTCCGCATTGCATATTGATGCTGACAGTCAAAAACCGATTATCCCGCGTCACGTACGTGATCAACTGCAAACGGTATCAGTTGAAGAGGTTGAACGTAAAGAGCCGACTTTAAACGAAAACTCTGTAGAAGAGACTCTGTCTGAAAAAGCCGAACCGAAAGCTTTGGATGCAGACAGTGTACTCGAAAGCAGCAGTACTGAACCAAGTTTGGATGCGTCAGCTGAGGTAGAAAATAAAGCAGTAGACTCAGTCGCTCCTGAAAATGCTGTAGCAGATGTAACGGAATTAACGACTGAAAGTGCAAGCTCCTCGCTTGTTGATGACCAAGCAAAAGCAGATAAAGCTGAATTTAGTTTAAATGCCAACGTCGAAAAAGCCGAAATTTCAGAGTTTGACGATGAAAGCAGCATTTTAGATGCGCATTTGTATGAGCAAAAAATTGTTGATGATGAAAGTGCCTTAGCCACAGCAGAATCGTTTATTGCCCTGAATGTTTATCCTGAACGTCGCGCGTTGTCTGGTGAGAAAACATTAAAAGTTTTAATGAAGTATGGCCTACGTTTTGGCGAAATGTCATGTTTCCATCGTTATAACGAAGATGGAACAAAGTTGCTGTTCTCTGTGTTGCAAATTACGGATACAGGTATGGATGGTTTTGACTTGGAAAATCTGTCGACCGATCCAATTAAAGGTTTGGCATTTTTCTTGGCCTTACCACATCGTGATGTCCAAAATGCCTTTGATACCATGGATAGTATTTCACGTTTGATTGCTCGTGAAATTGATGGAACAGTCTATGACCAAAACAACCAAGAGTTCACGCCCCAACTGCGTGAGCATTGGCGCCACTTGGCGATTGATTACCGTGCTGGACAAGCAATCGACGCTTAATCTGATTGAAAGCAACGGTAACGATTTCTATAATAGACAGTAGAAATACAATTTTTAGGGCGGAACAAAGACCGCCCTTTTTTATGGTGAAATTATGACTCAAACTTCGACTGTCGTTGCGCAAATGCGTCAACTGATCCAAATTTTGGCACAGCATAATCATGCTTATTATGTGATGGATCAGCCGACCATTTTAGACAGTGAATATGATCAGCTTTTTCATCAATTGAAAGCTTTAGAAGAACAATACCCTGAGTGTATTCAGCCAGATAGCCCGATCAATAAAGTGGGTGCTAAACCTTTGGCGAAGTTTACGAGCGTGACACATGTGGTACCGATGCTGTCCTTGGGTAATGTGTTTAATCAAGAAGAACTCTTTGCTTTTGCGCGCCGTGCAGAAGAACGTTTGCCGAATCAAACGATTCAATACGATGTCGAACTGAAGTTTGATGGTCTTGCCATTTCACTGTGGTATGAACAGGGTGTGTTAGTTCGTGGGGTGACGCGTGGTGATGGTGAGACAGGGGAAGATATTACCCAAAATGTCAAAACCATTCGTAACTTGCCGAAGGTGTTGAGCACAGATCAGGGCGAAGTACCTACATTACTGGAAGTTCGTGGCGAAGTCTTGATGCCTAAAGCAGGCTTTGAAAAGCTCAATGCAGAAAATGAAGCCAAAGGTGAAAAGACTTTTGCCAATCCACGGAATGCCGCAGCGGGAAGTCTACGTCAGTTAGACCCGAACATTGCGGCTGCACGTCCACTAGCATTTTATGCTTATGGTATTGCGCAGTGTGAACCCAATCATGGTCAAAGCACCATGTCGGAAAGTCTAGAGTGGTTGCAACAGTTTGGTTTTGCAGTCGGTGAGCGTCATTTTGTCTGCGATAGCATTCAAGAAGTTCAAGCTGTTTATGAGCAAATCAATGCGGAACGACCACAATTGAGTGTGGAAATTGATGGCATGGTGATTAAGGTCAACAGCCTTAAACAACAGCAACAGCTAGGCTTTTTAAGTCGTGAACCGCGTTGGGCAACGGCGTATAAATTCCCTGCGGTGGCTGCGCTTACCACGGTTGAACATATTGACTGGCAAGTGGGGCGTACAGGTACATTGACCCCTGTGGCGCGGTTGAATCCTGTTGCTGTGGGTGGTGTTACCGTTTCAAATGTCACCTTGCATAATATTGGGGAAATTCACCGCCTAGATGTGCGAATTGGCGATACTGTCAGTGTTTACCGTAGTGGTGATGTGATTCCCAAAGTGGAAAAAGTGTGGCCTGAGTTCCGCCCTGTTGATGCCACTGAAGTTGAACTCCCGAGCCAATGTCCTGTGTGTGAATCACCTGTGGTGATGCCCGAAGGTGAAGCTTTAGCACGTTGCTCTGGTGGTTTGTATTGTGCTGCACAGCGTATCGAGGCAATTCGCCACTTCGTATCCCGTAAAGCGCTTGATATTGAAGGTTTGGGGGATCGTTGGGTCGAATCACTGTTACATCTTGATTTACTTAAAGATGTGGCTGATATTTATCACCTACATGAGCACCGAGAAAAGCTATTAACTATTGAAAAAATGGGTGAGAAGTCCGTTCAGAACTTGATTGATTCGATTGAAAATAGCAAGAAAACCACTTTGGCTGCATTTATTTATGCGCTGGGGATTCGTGGGGTAGGTGAAACCACAGCGCGTATGTTGGCCAATACTTTCCAAACTTTAGATGCGTTACGTGTCGCAGACATTGAAGCTTTAAAGAAAACTCCAGATGTGGGGGATATCACGGCGGAGTGGATTGTCGACTTTTTTCAAGCACCGCATAACCTTGAAGTTTTGGACCGATTATTGGCGGCAGGTATTCACTGGGACGCTCCTGTGGCACCAAGTCGCCAACCTTTAAATGGTGAAAGTTGGGTCGTGACAGGGACACTCAGTACGATGGGGCGTGATGAAGCAACACAGCTCTTGCAAGCACTAGGTGCACGTGTCAGTGGTAGTGTGTCGAGTAAGACCAAGTGTGTCGTTGCTGGTGAAAAAGCAGGTTCGAAGCTGGATAAAGCTGAGAAGCTTGGTATTGCTGTAATTAACGAAGCTGAGTTTATTCAACTGATGAAAGATTATGGTCAGTTAGAGGCTTAGATTTTTGATTTGGATAGAAAACATACTGTCCAGATATCTCCGTTCAGTTAAAGCATGACTAAAATGACTTTTAATGATGAGGGATTCACGGCGGGGTCTTACATATTCGCATCAAATGCTTGAAGTTCGTATGTTACTTTGGATTAGCCCAAAGTAACCAAAGGCATGAGTCATCAGCAAAACTCGTTCATTGCTATCAATGAGTAAAATTGTCGCAGAAACATTTTTTTCTCATGTAGTGTTGTCTCGAACAGTTGCTGATGACATTTCATGTATCCCATACCTTCATTAATTTAGAAAAAGCATAGTGCTTGTCAGCTATGACATTGACGAGCACTATGCTTTTTATTTATTTCAAGGAATATATTGCTTGATTACACCGTCATCGAGCAATTGTTGAAAGTGCTCAACGAGACTCTCTTTGACATCTCGGTACTTTAAGCCCAATTCTTTTTGGCTCTTGTTCGCATCAAAATAAATTGGATAACCCATATTCAACTCAACAAACTCGCGGCTAAAGCCAATGAATGGACCAATCACCTTAAAGGCTGCTTTGGGCAGTTCATTTCGTGGAAATGGAAATTTCCAACCAAAATGGGCTTTAAGCAATTGACCGATTTCAAGCAGACTTAAAGTTCCACCACTGACGATGTAGCGCCCCGTTGCATTTGGGTTAAATGCAGCTTGTAAATGTGCCTCGGCAACATCTTGAACATCGACCACGCCATTCCACATCGGTGGAACACCCGCGAGAGTCAAGCCATTGGTAAACTGTTGTAAGACCTCAATCGAACCTGACTGTGTATTTGGTGTCAATGAACGACCAAAGACCAACGCCGGGTTAATGCAGACCAACTGCCAACGATCTTGTGCCTCAGCCATTGCCCAAGCTTTACGCTCAGCCATCACTTTAGAATATGGGTAAGGCTGATGGGTCTCAGAACTACTGGTGTTCCAGTGACTTTCATCAAAAGTATTATGGTCCGTTTTTAAAATATCAATCGCATCACCATAGGTCGATGCAATACTCGAAGTAACAATGACACGTTTAACGGACTCGGTTTCATTGACGGTGTTTAAGACATTTTCTGTACCCAAAACAGCAGGTTCAATGATGTCTTTCACTGCATCTTTATAGTTGGTGACGACGAAAGGAGAGGCCATATGAAAGACAATTTCACAACCTTGCATCGCTTCTTTAAAAGAATTGGGTTCGAGTAAATTGGCCTTAAATAGTTTCAGTGTTCCTGCACTGCTTTCTGCAATTTGAGATAAATGTGCGAAGCTTTGGGTTTTGTTCAGGTCACGTACAGTGGCATGAACGGTATAACCTTGGGCTAATAATTTTTGAATTACCCAACTGGCAATATAACCCGATGCACCTGTGACCAGTACAGGCGCTTGTGTTGCTAAATTTGTCATAGATCAACCGTTGTTGTTTTAAGTATAGGCTTAGTGTAAACGCGAATGCAGGGAAAGTCTTTGCTTCAGTACCGAACTGATGACTGACTTATTCGTTATTTTACGATAGTTCACTCAATTTAATTCAATATATATATAGGGTTTATTGAAAAAATCCTAAATTTATATTTTAGATCAAATAAATAAGTCAAACGAGAAAATTCAATTAATAATTATTTACATTGTGTATATAATAATCATTATCATTTAGTTTAAGCGTTGTTTCAAATGAAAACCTTTTCAAAAAAAATTCTTGCAAGTTCTGTTGCTATTTTAATGATGGGAGGTGGCTGTTTTCAGCTTGCCTTTGCTGAGGAAGAGGTTTCGATTTTACCTGCCTTAAAATCAGAAGCGCAGGCACAACAACAAAACTATGCAGATGGTAAGTTAGCCAAAGAAGCTAAGTTAGGCGCCTTGGGTAATAAGTCTGTCATTGATACTCCTTTTAGTGTCACGACATATACTGCAAAAACAATTTCTGATAATCAAGCTGCGACGGTTTCTGAAGTTCTTAAAAATGATCCGAGTATTCGTGAAACGACCAATTCAGGTCATTTAAATGAAAACATTCAGATCCGTGGTTTCTCTGTAGGTTTTGAAGACTACAACATTAATGGTCTATATGGCATGGCACCAACTGGACGTATTCCAACAGATATTATTGATTCAGTCACTGTACTTAAAGGTCCTAATGCTTTAGTGGCAGGCATGGCACCAGCTGGGAGTGTTGGTGGTGTAGTCATGGCGCAAACAAAGCGCGCAAATCAAGATCAGACACGTGTAAGTGCAAGCTATGAAGACGATGGTTACTATAAATCAGGCTTTGATGTTGCAAGACGTTTAGGTAATAACAAGGAATTTGGTGTGCGTGTCGGTGGCTCTTATGGGCAAGGTGAACATATCATTGATGGGATGGATGATACAAATTCAACAGGGGTCGTAGCACTTGACTATACAACGGATAAGTTAAAACTGAACTTTGATGCTTATGCGGTACGAGATAAGCGTGATAATGGTTCACCTGTTATGGTAAGTATGGGTACAATCAAACAGGTTATTGCGGCTCCGAGTGGGGATAGTAATTTCTTCCCAAACATTCACGGTGAGCAAAGTAGTCAATACTTAGGAGTATCAGGCGAATATAAATTTAGCCCTGATTTAAAAGTATTTGGGGGAGCAGGATATACAGAAAAAGAATATTCTGGACATATTTTTGGTACGCGGATGATTGTGAAAAATGCGACTACAGGTGCCGCAAGTTCACAGTATTATCGAGTGGGTTATCAAGAACATGCTGTCGCAGCTAATCTTGGGCTAGAAGGTAAGTTTGATACAGGTGCTATCCAACATACACTTGGCTTACGCGCAGATTATCTGACACGCAATTATTGGCAACATTCAGCAGCAACATCAAATGCGTTTGATACTAACCTTTATAACCCAATTGTAGATGCATCTGAACAAATGCCTACGTCATATCCAATTATTGTACCTTATGCCGATAACCGCTATGTCAGCTATACATTAACTGATCAAATGTCGATGTTAGACGATAAATTACAAGTCATTTTAGGTGCTCGATACCAAGATATTGACACGAAAAATTTATATAAAAAGACGAAATATTCATCAGATAAACTTTCCCCAAGCTTAGGTCTCGTCGTTAAACCATTTGGTGAGGACCTATCTTTCTATGCAAGTTATGTCGAAGGACTATCTGAAGGTGTAACAGTTTCAGATATTACCTATCCGACGGCAACAAATAAGGGTGAGACATTTGCACCTTATCAAACTAAACAATATGAACTAGGGACTAAATACCAAGTGGGTTCTTGGCTCAATACTTTAGCGCTTTACCAAATTGAAAAGCCTGAGGTTTATCAGGACACAGTAACTAAGGCTGTTAAAGATGATGCTGAGACGCGTTCACGCGGTATCGAGCTTTCAACAGCGGGACAGCTAACAGAAGATTTAAGTTTGACGGCGAACTTAGCTTATATTGATGCTGAATATGTTAAATCGGGGACAGCATCTCAAGTAGGTAATACTGTAATTGGTACGCCTGATTTTACTGCTGGTCTGGGTATGGACTATAAAATTCCTGTCGTTGACGGTTTGAGTGTAAATGCTCGTGCATCTTATGTGAGTGAACAATACTTAAATACGGATAATAGTTTAGAGTTGCCTGATTACACAATTTTGGATTTGGGGGCTAAATATGCGACAAAAATTGGTGGTGTAAATACAACATTTAGAGCTAATGTAAATAACTTAACCGATGAAAAATATTGGTCAGGAGTATTTGGTAGTAACTATGCCATTTTAGGTGCTGGTCGTACCTATAAACTTGGCGTCACTTTCGATTTCTAATTTTTGAGATTAGCCCATTGCGATGCAGTGGGCTTTTTTATGTCTGAATGCTGCCTCATTTAAGTTGAAAGCAATGATTAAATTTCTCGGTTTACTCCTGTGCTGTAGTGGTTGTGTCCTGCTGTATTTGACCCATGCTAATCAAACTGTACTCAAGCAGACTGTAGCGAAAAAGTACCGTTGGGTCGGGCTTACAGGTCTTATTTTGGCATTGGTTCTTTTACTGTCGGTATTACCAAAACTGGTAGCAGTGTTGATGTGGTTACTGATTCCATTGGTGTTGTGGTCAGCACTACCATTTCTTCCTTTATTACATGGGGCTTTGACGCATGACGTTGCTACGCGATCAAAAGATACAACCTGACTGGTGGACGAAAAGCTTTGCGGGTGCATTTCTTGGACTTAGCTTAGCTTTCGCTTTAGCTGCATTAATCACGATGTGGGGACTTCAATCTGAGCATCGTGGCCTTGCGCCACAGTTAGGGATGTGGTCGATTCCGTGGATTTGGTTACCCCTCTTTTTCGTGGCCTATTTTATTCCACGTGGTTGGCAGTCTATTGTAATTTATCTGTTTTTCAATGTCGTGGCTTACGCACTCGTGTTTTGGCTTAGAGGACAATAGGGTATGAAGGTACGTACAGATATTCTTCGACTGGCCAAAGAGCTGCATACATGGGTTGGGATTTGCGCGGGTATTCTCTTGTTTATCTGCTTTTTTGCAGGTGGGCTAAGTATGTTCCAGCATGATTTGAGTAAGTGGGCAACACCGCCACAACAAAGTTTACATACGGTTGAATTGCATCAGTACAATGATTTGGTGTCACAGGTACAGCAGCGCTATCCTGAAGCGCAAAAAAGCTTTCAGATCAATTTAAACTCCAAAGAGTTTCATCATGCCCCGATCCAGTGGCAACCTGCGCAAAGTCAAGCGCATGATGATCATGACTTTGATACCGATCAAAGTGCAATGTTGGCGACGCTGAAACCAGATGGCAGTTTGCAGGTTGAACAGGAAAACCTATCCAAACTGGGGTGGTTGATTGAACAACTACATGAAACAGCAGGCATTCCTGGCATGCTAGGGCACCATACACTCGGTGTTTATGTCATGGGGGTGGTATCCGTCTTATATTTTTTGGCGTTGATGACTGGCCTGATCGTCCTCTTGCCGACGTTGGTCAAAGACTATTTTGCGATACGGCAAGGTAAGAACAAAAAACGCTTTTGGCTTGATGCACACAATGTGATTGGCATTACCAGTTTACCATTTCATATTTTGATTAGTGTAACGGTGATTGTTTTTGCATTTCATGATCTCTTTTATGATGGTTTAGGGCAACTGGTGTCCAAAGGCAAACCATTGTTTGAGCGTCCTGCTGCGGTGCAGATTGTAGAACCAGTCCTTCCATTGGATGTTGAAAAAATACTCTTGCAGGTACAGCAACAAGCACAGGGCTATGAGGTTTCGTCTGTAAGTTTTAATAATCTCGACCAGCCCGCGAAGGCATCCGCCCGTGTGAGTTTATACAGCCCTGACCAGATGTTACGCGGTGACAACTTCGATGTGATGTTTTTCAATCCTTATCAGCCCGCACCTTATAGTACGGTCAATTTAAATACCCAGAGTTCAGCTCTAGATCAACTGATTCGATCTATGTTCAGTTTGCACTTTGGCAACTATGGCGGAGATTTTACTCGGTGGTTGTATTTGGCCTTGGGGATGGGCGGGGCATTTTTATTTTATTCAGGCAATATTCTATGGATTGAATCGCGTGTAAAGCGACAAAAAAATCCGAATTTAGCACCACCTGCACAGCGCAAGGATGTGCAATTCATTGCAAACTTAACCATAGGGTCATGTTTAGGAACAGTCCTTGGCATTTTTATGAGTATGTTGATTGGGCGTTGGGCTTATGTACTCAGTCCTGAGTTACACAGTATCAATGTGTGGTTTATGTATATCTATTATGCGATTTTTATCTTCAGTTTAATGCTTAGCTTTGTACTGGGCGCTGCGCGAGCATTACCAACGTTACTGCTGTCGATTGTGGTTGTTTTATTGCTGATGCCTTTGACGTCTGCTATAGCATTGCTTTTACCTGAGATTGGACTCTGGTCATCTGTTTCTTCTTTATGGTGGGTTGACGTCTTTGCTATTCTTTTTGCGGGGTTATTTTTCCGTTTTTATCGTCAAGCTCAGGCCCGAATAGGGTCCGCAGAAGTGGGTTCTATTTGGTTTGTTGCTCAGAAAAAATGAAAGATTGTGCACTGCTCTAAGGCTGAAATAAGAAGCATTTTTAATGGTTACAAAATGAAGCACAGGGCGGTTCAAGCCTAAAAAGCCTTTGTAAAAGGGATGAAGTTTTGCAAAGGCTTCTTTTATAACTATTATTTTGATGACTCATACTGCAAATGCGTATGTTTCTCATTTTAATTTTATAAAAATCATAAGCTTACATAATTTATCTTTTGCAAAGTGAATTAAATGTGTCCATAATGGTTACATTAGAGAATGGAGATTTTGAAATGCGTGGCAATCCTGAAGTCGTAGACTACTTAAATATGTTGATCGGTGGAGAATTGGCTGCACGCGATCAATATCTCATTCATTCACGTATGTATGAAGATTGGGGTTTGAGCAAAATCTTTGAACGTATTGATCATGAAATGCAAGAAGAAGCACAGCATGCAGATGCGATTATTCGCCGTGTTTTGTTTTTGGAAGGCACACCGAATATGAAACGTGATGACGTTGAAATTGGTGAAGATGTGGTTTCATGCTTAAAAGCCGATTTAAAGCTTGAATATCATGTACGTGAAAAATTAGCGCAAGGCGTAAAATTGTGTGAAGAAAAGGGTGATTACATTACCCGTGACATGTTACGTCAACAAATGTCAGATACCGAAGAAGACCATACTTATTGGTTAGAAAAACAATTACGTTTAATCGAGTTGATTGGTCTACAAAACTATATTCAGTCTCAGATGTAAGAGATGCATGCCACTTTATGTAAAGGTGACTTTTGCATTTACATACTGAGTAATCAAAAAGCCTTCGAACATTAATTCGAAGGTTTTTTTGTATGGGTCATTTTTTAGAGAACTTTTGAATATCTGCCAATACTTGTCCCGCATGGGTTTGGGTATTCACACTGCTGTAGTGATAGACCACTGTACCTTGTGGGTCGATCAGAAAGGTCTCACGTTTGGCAATTTTTGCGATGCCTAAGTTCCGCACGATGCCGAGCTGATTGGCCAGTTGATGATTGTTATCAGCCAAAATAGGGAAATTCAGCCCTAACTTTTTCGAAAATTTTTGATGTGACTGTACATCATCCAGACTTACGCCTAAAACCACGGCATTATTTTTGCTAAATTGTGGGTAGAGTGCTTTGAACTGATTGGCTTCTTGTGTACAACCTGGTGAGTCATCCTTCGGATAAAAATAGAGAACGACCCACTTGCCTTGATATTGTTTGAGCTCATGCCATTTGGTATTTTGATCTTGTAATTTAAAACTCGGTGCGGGCTTGCCTACCCATTGTTTTTGGTCTGATGAAGCGCTTGAAAAAGCGGGTGCTGCATAAGTGGTGCTACTGATAGTCCAGAAACCACCTAGCGAAATTAAGCTAATCGTTGCCATTTGCATTATTTTCATGATGTAGGCTGTCCTGAAAAGTATTGACTTGATCTTAGCAAATTTTAAGGCGCTAAAGTGCTGATATTCTCAGATTCAACTCTGAACTTCTCCAGCTCAATTTAGTGCTTATTCAAAAGGCTTGCTTTGCAATGGAGTCTGATGTTTCATACTGTTTGAAATTTATAGTTTTAGAGTCGGCATTGAATCAACGTATTTTACTCATCACAGGCTGGGGTGGTGGGACCAAGTTACTGCAAGCTTTGGCTCATGCTTTGCAGCACAAAGGCCATTCGGTTGAGCTGATCAATATTTTTAATGGATTGGATACACAGGTGTTGCAGCAACATGCTGAACAAGCCAAAGATTTTGATGTCTTGATCGGTTGGTCTTTGGGGGGACAACTGGCGACTTTATTGGTCGAAGCTGTGGAAAAGCAGTATCAACAGCAAAAAATATTAATCACTTTGGCTTCAAATCCGTGCTTTGTGGCGCATGAAAACTGGCAAACTGCAATGAGTCCAGCGACATTTCAAAGCTTTAAACAATCCTTTGAAGTAGATGCGATTGCAACCTTAAAGAAATTTGGATTTATGGTGTGCCAAGGGACGGCAACCACCAAGCAAGATTTTTTACAGTTGCAAAGTTTGATTCAGCCTCAGTCTTTAGATCTGTTAAAACATGGATTAAATTGTTTAGAACATTTAAATACGGTTGAGATCTTACAAAAATATACGGGACATCAACTCCATCTGTTGGCCAAGCAAGATTTTTTAGTTAGCTACAAAGTCTTGGATAATTTAAAAGCTTTAGGTGCAACTTTTTTAGATTCAATGCTTGTAAGTGGTTCACATGGACTTCCAGTTTTTCATGTCGATGAAGTAACTGACCAAATCTGCCAATATTTACAAAAAATGGCTTAAACAATTCGCTGAGTGGCGGATATCGCAATTTCTTTTTGATGCGCGCAGGTTTAAGATCAGTCAAATTGAAATTTTGCTGTAACTGTAGTCGATATGGAGTTAAGGATGACTGAAATTCATGCCAAATTGGATGCTGAGTTAGATGATTTAGCATTTGATCGAGAACATATTTGGCATCCTTATACCTCGATGACCAATCCGCTCCCTACCTTTAAAGTTAAAAAAGCTTTTGGTTCAACCATTGAGCTAGAGGATGGTCGTCAGTTGATTGATGGGATGTCTTCGTGGTGGTGTACCATACACGGCTACAACCATCCTGAACTGAATCAGGCTGTGACGGATCAACTGCAAAACATGTCGCATATTATGTTTGGTGGTTTTAGTCATGATCCCGCCATTCAATTGGGCAAATTACTGTTGCAAATCACCCCGCCAAGTTTAGATAAAATTTTCTATGCAGACTCAGGTTCTGTTGCAGTTGAAGTGGCGTTAAAGATGGCAGTTCAGTATTGGACGTCGCTTGGGAAACAAGGCAAAACCAATTTTGTCACCCCACGTTCGGGCTACCACGGTGATACATGGAATGCGATGTCGGTCTGTGACCCTGTCACAGGGATGCATCAAATTTTTGGCTCAAGCTTACCCAACCGTATTTTTGTTCCTGCACCGCAAGTTGCCTTTGATGCAGCATGGGATCAAGAGGACATTCGTGAGCTTGAAAACACCTTAGCAACACAGCATGAAAGTATCGCTGCGCTCATTATTGAGCCGATTGTTCAGGGTGCAGGCGGGATGCGTTTTTATCATCCTGAGTATTTACGACAGGCCAAATTGCTCTGTGAAAAATACGGTGTTTTACTGATTTTTGATGAAATTGCGACGGGTTTTGGGCGGACAGGGAAACTCTTTGCTTGGGAGCATGCGCATGTCGAACCTGACATTATGTGCATGGGTAAAGGTTTGACAGGCGGCTATATGACTTTGTCTGCAACCTTAACCACAAAGCATATTGCTGAAACCATCAGTCGAGGCGAAGCGGGTGTGTTTATGCACGGCCCAACGTTTATGGCCAATCCCTTGGCGTGTGCGGTGGCGGCGAAAAGTACAGAACTCCTCATCTCACAAGATTGGCAAAACAATATTCAACGCATCGAAACACAATTGCATAGCGCTTTGACACCTTTGCAGTCACTTGAATATGTCCATGACGTTCGTGTACTGGGTGCCATTGGTGTGGTTGAACTGACCTTTAATGTGGATATGAAGACCTTGCAACAGGAGTTTGTCCGCCGGGGTATTTGGGTACGGCCGTTTGGAAAACTGGTTTACGTGATGCCCCCTTATGTAATTACCCCACAAGAACTCAGAACCTTACTTGAGCAACTGGTTGAAGTGGTCATGCAGATGCAGGAGCCTGTTGTATGAAGCATATAGAGCATTTTGCAACACAACTGGATGTGCTTAAACAGCAAGGCAATTTGCGTCAGTTTACGCCCAATGTGCAGCAGGGACGGATGATTCGAATCCATGATCATGAGATGTTGAATTTGGCATCGAATGATTATCTAGGATTGGCTGCAAATATCGAATTACGAGAGCAGTTTTTCGATGAAACACCGAATGCACAGCGCTGGATGAGTTCAGCTTCTTCACGTTTATTGACGGGTAATTTTCCTGAATATGAACAGTTCGAGGCTAGCTTAAGTCAGGCTTTTCATGGTCGAGCTGCTTTGGTATTCAACAGCGGCTATCACATGAATATTGGTATTTTACCTGCATTAGCGGACAGTAAAACCTTAATTCTGGCTGATAAATTAATCCATGCTAGCATGATTGATGGTATTCGTTTATCGACAGCGAAGTTGGTACGTTATCGTCATAATAACTTGGCACATTTAACCCAACTTTTGCAGAAGTATCATGCCGATGATGCTTTTGAGCGAATCATTGTGGTGACCGAGTCCATTTTTAGTATGGATGGTGATGAAACCGATTTGGCTGAACTGGTCCGCATTAAAAAACAGTTTGAAAAAGTCATGCTCTATGTCGACGAAGCACATGGTATTGGTGTGCGTGGTGAGCAAGGTTTGGGTTGTGCCGAGCAATACCAAGTGATTGATGAGATCGACTTTTTAGTTGGTGCTTTGGGTAAGGCTATGGCTTCAATTGGTGGTTATCTGATTTGTCATCCTGTGATTCGAGACTATCTCATCAATACTATGCGCCCACTGATTTTTAGTACGGCACAACCGCCGATCTGCATGGCGTGGAGTAACTTTATCTTACAACAAGTCTTGCAGTTAAATAATTCACGTCAGCATTTACACAGTATCAGTCAGCGCCTACAGCAAGCAGTTCAGGCCAAAGGTTTTGATTGTCCTTCAACGTCTCAAATTGTGCCTGTGATCATCGGTGATTCGAGCAAAACGGTGGAGAAGGCGAAAGCTTTGCAACAAGCAGGTTTTTATATTATGCCTGTACGACCGCCGACTGTGCCGCACCATAGTTCTAGACTACGTATTTCCTTGACCGCTCAAGTTCGCCATACTGATTTAGATCAGTTGATTCAGTTGTTGTGAGTGAGTCGTGAAAAATTCAGAGATTGATAAATCCCAAGTCGCATTGCGCTTTGCTCAGGCAGGGCAAAGTTACACTGAGCATGCGATTGTGCAAAAGCAAATTGCACGACGGCTTTTTGATTTAATTCAATGTTACACCGTTAAAACGCAATTTGAGCGAGTGTTTGAAATTGGTTGTGGTTCAGGCAATTTAAGCCATCTTTTGCTGAAAGATTTCCAAATTTCACACTATTTACTGAATGACTTATATGCAGAGGTACAACAACACTTTCAGGGTTGTTCAAATATAGACTGGTTGTTGGGTGACATTGAACAGCTTATTTTTCCAACTCATTTAGAACTGATCGTATCGACCTCTGCACTGCAGTGGATGACGGATCTTGCTGCTGTTTTCCAGAAAGCGAATGGCAGTCTGCTTCCACAAGGGCTATTTTGTTTTTCCACTTTTGGTGAGCGAAATTTACAAGAGATTAAGACTTTAACGGGGCAAGGTTTAGATTATGTAAATATCGAACAATTGCGCGAAAAATTGCAAAATCAAGGTTTTGAAGTTCTGCATTTGTCTGAACAGATTGAATCCTTAGACTTTGCGACACCGAAACAGGTACTCCAACATTTAAAAGCCACTGGTGTCACGGCAACTGCCTCTAACTTTCGTTGGACCAAGCACTCGCTCGAACGCTTTTATCAAGATTATCAACAGTTTTCACAACTCGATACATCAGGGCAGATTCATTATCGCCTGAGTTATCACCCTATTTATTGTATTGCACGGAGAATGTCATGACTGGATCAGTTTACTTTATCAGTGGAATCGATACAGGCATTGGGAAAACCTATACCACAGGCTATTTAGCCAAGCTTTGGAATGAACAAGGCAAGAAAACCATTACCCAAAAGTTAGTGCAAACTGGCAATGTTGATGTCTCTGAAGACATTGAACAGCACCGCAAAATTATGGGTATGGGCTGGTTTCCTGAAGATGACAGTAAGCTGACTATGCCTGAAATTTTTAGTTATCCTGCATCGCCACATTTAGCGACTAAAATAGATGGTCGTGAGATTGATTTTGCAAAAATCGAGCGTGCTACTCAGCAGTTGGCTGAAAAATATGAAGTGGTGTTGTTAGAAGGTGCGGGTGGTTTGATGGTGCCTTTAACCACAGAGTTGCTTAGCATTGACTATATTGCAGCTAAGCAACTGCCTGTGATTTTGGTAAGTTCGGGGCGTTTGGGCAGTATTAATCATACCATTTTAAGTTTAGAGGCACTGAAAAGTCGTGGTTTAGAGCTCTATGCTTTAGCTTATAATTTAAATGATGAGTCACAAGATGAACTCATTTCTAAAGATACTGCGACCTATTTAAAAGCTTATTTGGCGGCACATTTTCCGCAAGCCTTGTGGATGGACATCCCCGTATTGAAGTAATTCGAAGGGTCTCTAAAAAATAAAAAAACCGCGAACAGCAAAAGTTGTTAGCGGTTTTTTTGTCGATTTTATTTATTGATTACTCACGACTCCAATTTTTTTCACATCAAGGCGTTGAGCTGCGGCCATGACCATCGCAATGTATTTGTATTCCGTTGCGCGGTCAGCTTTGAGTTTGATTTGGTCTTGATCTGCCTTTTGAGCAACGGTTTGAAACAAGGCTTCGAGCGCTTGTTTAGACTCCACAGCTTGTTCATTCCAAAACATTTTGCCTTGAGCATCTAGACGTAATTCTACAATCTCAGGTGGTTTCTCCTGAGTCGGTGGTGGCGTACCATTGGGTAGATTGATATTAATAGCGTTGTTTGGTAGTGGAATAGTGATAATGAACATAATCAACAACACCAACATGACATCAATTAAAGGCGTCATGTTGACATCAATCATGACATCTTCATCATCTTGGTTGGAACCAACATTCATACCCATAGCTGAATCCTTCTTTGATTAAGGTGAAGAGGGCGGTGTGGTGACAAAGGCGATTTTGCCAATACCCGCTTGCTGTGTTGTACTAATGACCTGGTCAATCGCATCGTATGGCGTAAGCTGGTCACCACGAATGTGGACATCGGGCTGAGGCCTCTTTTGTGCCTCTGTCTGTAACCGAGAGAGTAAAGTGGCTTTATCGGCAATGTAACTTTCATTCCAGAAAATATCCCCATTTTTATTGACTGCAAGTTGAATATTTTCAGGTTTGGTTTCATAAGGCACATTCTTCTCTTCAGGCAAATTGACTGGCACGGTATGAACCGCAACAGGCACTGTAATGAGAAAAATAATTAGCAAAACCAACATAATATCAACCAGAGGGGTGGTATTAATTGTTCCGATTACATCATCATCGCTGTCATTTGAATTTACCGTCATTCCCATGGCTGATTCCTCATGTTCTTATTTCATGTCACGGTTAACAGGATTGTTGGTGCTGATTTCACCACTTAACAACACAGCATGCAGGTCTGAACCAAAAGTACGGACTTCTTCCATCACGGCTTTATTCCGACGGGTTAACCAGTTGTAACCAAGCACTGCTGGAACAGCCACGGCTAAACCAATTGCAGTCATAATTAAGGCTTCACCGACAGGGCCTGCGACTTTATCAATAGATGCTTGACCCGATACGCCAATGGCCGTTAACGCATGGTAAATGCCCCAAACGGTACCAAATAAACCCACGAAAGGTGCGGTTGAACCTACAGTTGCTAGAAAAGCCAACCCACCACTTAAATGGCTGTGAATTTTGTCGATGGCGCGTTGAATTGAGATGGTGACCCAAGTATTAAAGTCGATCCGTTCTAATAATGTTCCACCATGGTTTTTTGTGGATTTAATGCCTTTTTCAGCAATAAAGCGATACACACTGGCGTTATCTAAGCCTTCAGTTGCAGTATCGAGAGAGGTTGCTTCCCAAAAGTTTTTATCGGCATGTTGGCCTTGCTTGCGGATTTTGCCTTGTTGTAAGCACTTGGTGATGATGATGTACCATGTCCCAATTGACATAATCACCAAAATAAACAGCGTCACTTTAGACACCAGATCACCTTCTTTCCACATGGCCTCTAAGCCATAAGGGTTATGTACTTTTTCTGAAGCCGTAGTTGCTTTTTCAGCTAAAGGTGGGGGAACAGGTATTGCTGATTTTTCAGTCGTGGTGATTGGTGTAGTCAATGCTGTCGTGGGCGAAGCAGTTTCCTCTGCGAAAACAGCTTGTAGAGGAAGTAATGTACTCATTCCCAGTATGCTTGCTGCGGTAAAGTTTTTTAATTTTTGCATTGTGTAACTCCTAATGTTGGCTAATTTTCTTTCAATTATTCGAGAACAAATTCGTATGGGATGTCAAACCAAGCGCTTTGAGCTACGCCATCTTTCATTGCAGGTTTAAATGTGCACAAGCTATACGCTTTCGTTGCAGCACGGTCTAAAGTACGGTCACCTGTTGAACGCTTCACTTTGACTTCTTGTGCCTTACCATTGGTATCTACAAAGACCGAAATCAGTACGGTGCCAGAAATGCCACTCATCTCTGCTTCCCGTGGATAGCTTGGTGCTTTGCATCCAGCTTCACCTTCCGATACTCCACGTGTAACACCTGTGGGTTTGGGTGCAGGTGATGGAGCAGTGGCAGTCGGTGACGGAATTGGCGATGGGCTTGGAGAAGGCGATGATGCAACTGGCGTCGGCGTACTTACAGTCGGTTTAGTGACGGGTGTAGAAACTGTTTTTTGCACTGGGACTACTTTTTCTACAGGTTTGGGGTCAGGCTGTTGCGCCACTTTTTCCACCATTTTCGGTGGCTCTGGTGGAATTTCTTTAGGTGGTTCAGGCTCAGGTGGCTTGATATCTTGCAAAATGACCAATTCCACTGGTTCGGTTGAGGGTTTGACAATATCTTTTGCCAAACCTGCCATTAGCACCAAGCCAACAAGGACATGTAAGAAAATCACAACGCCAATACCTGTGAGTTTTTTGGCGGAGTTTTTTTCTAAATCTTCAAATGTAGTGCCCATAGTTACTCCTAAAATTTAAGCCAAATCTACTTTTTAAAAGCATTGGATTGCACTTGGGAAAACCCATATATATCTGGTTAAAGTTGAGCATTTATAAACATCACCACAGATTGAATACTTCAATCTGTGGTTCAGATCCGCTTAGAACGTATATGTACCTCTTACATAGAAAGTACGTCCTGTTGGGTCGCTGTAACGTGGGTCATAGCCGTATTGGAAGTTATCTAGAACATTCGATGCAGCCGGTTCTTCATCAAATAGGTTTTTGATACCACCTGTTAGGGTTAAGTTTTTGAAACCTTTATAGGTGCCTGCAATGTTGTAGAGGGTATAGTCTGGAACTTTGTGGTTATCATAGCCTTCTTCACCTGTTGCATTTTGGTCGTGATAACCTCGGAAAAATTGCTGTTCAAAAACCAGTTTCCAGTCTTCATAGCTCCAGTTGATGTTTGCAGTATGTTTCCAGCGCAGTACAGCAGGGTCATCATAAACGCCCACTAAGCCCTCCCAGTCTCCATCTTTTTCTTCTTGGTAGTCATTTTTGATGACATAGGTCCCATTAATTCCAAAGCCAAACCGACCTGTTGATGTCATAGGAGTGAGGTAGTCTAAGCTAATGTCGATTCCTTCGGTTTTGATGCCGCCAGTATTCATTAAAGTGGTATTGATGTATTGGATACGGCCATCTGCATCTCGTACAAAGCGATCTGCATATTTGGTTGGGTCTTCGAAAATGGAGGTTTCACCCGTTAAGCCAATAAGATTTTCGATTTCGATATTGTAGTAATCGACCGCTAAGACTAGGTTCTTAAGGGGCTCAAAAACAAAGCCTGCTGTAAATGTGGTTGATTCTTCGGGTTGAAGTTCAGAGTTACCACCTTGCATACGCTTAAACTGGGTATTACATTCTGTTTGATATTGTGGTGAAGTTGCTACGCCACCTGGACAGAGCACAGGGTCATCGTATTTTGCTCCAGTGTAAGTTTGGCTTTGCGGAGCATTAATTTCATATAAGCTTGGCGCACGGAAACCTGTACTGTAAGTACTTCGGAACATTAATTGTTTTAAAGGTTCCCAGCGTAAACCCACTTTCGGGTTGAAGGTGTCGCCAAAGTCACTGTAGTCATCATAACGTGCTGCAAGTTGCGCTTCTAAAGTAGAGGTAATAGGAATTTGTAGCTCTGAGAAAACGGCTGTAATGTCGCGGTCACCCTTACTGATAGGTTTGTCTGGGTCAATACCACTACCAGGGACAAGTCGAACAAGGTCTGAATTTACCTTTGCTTCCCAGTCTTGTGTGGTAAAGCTACCACCGAAGGCAAAGCCCACGTCACCCGCAGGAAGGGTGAAAATTGGACGGCTGACCGTAAAGTCAAAGGTAGTAGAGTCTAAGGTCGCATCATTGGTCGTGCCGCTGACTTCTAATGAATTCCAAACACTTGAATCTGCTGAAGGACCAAAGGGGTTAATGGTGCCGTTATCTAGCCCTTCTTGCAGTTTACTACGATTTAAATAGCCACTAACGAAACTGTCCTTTGCTTTACCTTTTGCGTAGGTCACACCGCTGTCGATGTTCCAGCCATATGCTTCACCTTCAATCCCTGCAAAAATACGATGTGATTCATTGGTTGTCTTAGAAACACGGTTACCCGCTTGTGAGCGTAGGTAGAGTTGTAAAGGGTCACCACTTAAACCAGGAACATCAGGAGTGATACCTTCCCCTGGATAGTATTGGCTTTCTTTGGGAAGTGTCACAGATCGGCTATAGACATCGGGTGCGATTGAGGTAGTGACTTCATTTTTTGCATATACATATTCAGCAATCGCGTTGAATTGGTCACTGAGTTTGAAAGTTGCACGCCCTAGTGCCGATAAGTCTTCTGTTTCTGGTTGAATACCGATCAAGGCTTGAGTGTTTAAAAAACACAGACCATCTTCCGCAACGACATTAGAAGTGTTATTACAGTTGGAATTACCGTAAGGGTTGGCTAATACACCACTGGTTGGATCATAAAAGTTAGCAGGAAAACCGTTCGCAGAGCCAGCATTGATCCCTAATTCAGGTAAAAGCCCACCACGACGGCTAACTTTACGGTCTTTAGCCATAATTTCTTTAGACTTTTGGTAGCTGATCGCACCATATACGTTAAAACCTTGTTCGTCTAAGTCGCCATAGCCACCAAAGATAGAGACATCGTATTCTTCTCCTCCTTTTTCTTCTGGTTTGAGTACACCACTGCTGATACCGAAACCTTCATATTGTTTTTTGGTAATGAAGTTAATCACCCCAGCAATGGCATCGGCGCCATATACCGCGGATGCACCATCTCGAAGGACCTCAATTCGTTCAACCATTGCTAGAGGAATCGTATTGAGGTTGGTTTCTGAGGTGCTAAAAGGGCTATAAGCCAAACGGCGACCGTTTAATAATACTAAGGTTTTGTCTGGACCTAGGCCACGCAAGTTAGCTGTTGAACCAGAGGTATTACTTGCCCCCACGTTTTGCGCGGTTGTGTAACCGGCTTGGTTGGCACTAATTTTGGTTAAGGCTTCTTCGGCAGTTGTGACGCCTTGTTGAGCAAGCTCTTCGACTTTAATGACGGTAATGGGTGAAGAACTTTGAGCTGCAACTCCTTTGATAGAGGAGCCAGTGACAGTCACTTTAGCAACTTTTTTAGTTGGTTCTGTTGAGACTGAGCTTTCGGTTTCTTCTGCATGAGCTAAAGACAAACACATCATACTTAAAGTCAGGGTACTTAGTTTAAGTAGTGATTTGCTGATGGTTGGGGTCCCCATAGATCGAACAAGTTTGTTTTTTTGCATCGTAAATTCAACCCTTCTTTTTCTATATTTAGCGGTATTGCTGTGCTGAGGGAGTGCAAGGCAAATGCCAACTTTCAGGGATAGACAAAAGACTGTGAATTAAGTTATTGGAAAATATTGTTTTATTTTATTATTTAGATGTATTTATGTAACTTGACTTCATTTTTCTGGAGTTTATAAATTTTAAATGGCAAAAAATTACTTATAAATTGATTAAAAAATAATCATAAAATGATTATTCATATAATAAGTGATCAAAAATGAGTCGTGAATTTTTGACTTTTTAATACAAAATTTGATTTTTAGTTGTATTGAAATATTTACATTTATCTTTAATAAATAATAACTTGTGATGTTTTATTTAGCTTTTTACATTTCTTGCAATGTTCGAATTTGAATCATTGGTGTATTAAATCTGTGCAATAGTTTATTCAAACCGAATGTTTAAAAATAGCTACTAATTGGCAAAATATTCCGATGTGATTTGAATCTCTCATTTATAACTAATTAATATCCATAAATTTTTCTTACAAAATGTTAAATTAGAATGATAAAAAAATAGGCGTGGCATGATATTCGCTTTGTTGCTGAGGTGAATATTTGCCCATGTCCGTTTTTTAAATTTTGATAATTAAAATTTAATATATAAAACATGGGTTTATGTTTTAAGTTCTTGTCGGTGTTGTCTTAAAAATATAATACTGACATTGAACATGGATGGCATGAGATCACCTTGCTTAAAAAAAAAGATGTATATAGGTATGAACTTGAATTCAAAAAAACTGAAGCTTGCTGCTTTATCCCTTGCGATGGGTTTTGGCTTTTCTGCCTATGCAATGTCGCCTGCAGATCCAAACAAAGTATTAAATATCGCTTATGAAGCGCCTGATGATGGTTTTGATACGGTTAAAACCTATAATTTTTATAGTGGTAGTATTGCCCAAGCCATTTTTGAACCGCTTTTAAAATACGATTATTTGGCACGTCCAGCTCAATTGGTTCC
This sequence comes from Acinetobacter sp. WCHA55, assembly GCF_002165305.2. Lineage (NCBI taxonomy): Bacteria > Pseudomonadati > Pseudomonadota > Gammaproteobacteria > Moraxellales > Moraxellaceae > Acinetobacter > Acinetobacter sp. WCHA55. Next base: position 725,701 of record NZ_CP032286.1, read on the forward strand.
AAACACAGCAGTGTCGATGCCAAAAATAGAACAAGAGGGCAAAGTCTATATCTTTAAAATTCAGCCCAAGATTTATTTTAGCGATGATGTAGCATTCAAAGGCAAGCAGCGAGAGTTGGTAGCGCAAGATTATATTTATTCCATGATGAGGATTATGGATCCGAAAAACCGCTCACCGACTTATTCTTTTATTGAGGGCAAGATTGTCGGTGGAGATGCTGCTGTTGCCCAAGCCAAGAAAACAGGTCAGTTTAATTATGATGCTACGATTTCTGGCCTAAAGGCGATTGATAAATACACATTGCAGATTACATTAACCCGTCCAGACTATAACTTTCCCTATATTTTGGCTTATGCCACATTTGGCGGAACAGCACGGGAAGTAGTGGAGTTTTATGGGGATCGAATTGCGCAGCATCCAGTGGGGACAGGACCTTATCAGTTGAGTAAATATGTACCGCGGAGTCGTATTGAGCTGGTAGCAAACCCGAAATACCGTGGTTTTATTTGGAACTTTAAACCTACAGGTTCGAGTTGGGACAAGCGTCTGACCAAAGAGATGCAAGGCAAAAAAATGCCGCAAATTGGTAAAGTCAATGTCAGTATTATTGAAGAAGAGCAGTCACGTTGGCTTGCATTCAAATCGGGACAACTCGACTTTGATAAACTTACGTCCAATGCGGTGCCGCAAGCCTTGAATGGTAAGCAACTCAAACCTGAACTAGTCAAGCAGGGCATTCAGCATTTTCCCAATAAAGACGCTGAAATCACCTACACCATGTTTAATATGCAAGATCCTACAGTTGGTGGTTTTGGGCTTGAAAAAGTTGCATTAAGACGCGCAATTAGTTTGGCCTATAACCAAGCAGAAGCGATTAAACAACTGTATAAAGGGCAGGCAGTGAAGTCTGAAATGTTGGTGCCTGAGGGGGTACAAGGCTTTAATCCCAACTATCGCAGCAGCGTGGCTTATAACCCGCTCTTGGCGAATAAATTACTGGATCGTTTTGGTTATAAAAAAGCGGCAGATGGTTATCGCAACCTACCCAATGGTCAACCTCTAACGCTCAAGTTTATGACCGAAAATAGTTCCAGTTCCGTGATTCAGTCTGAACTGTGGAAGAAAAATTTAGATGCCATTGGTATCCGTGCCGACTTTGTGGTGAGTAACTTTGCCGATAACTTAAAAGCTGCGATGCAATGTAAGTATATGGTTTGGGGTGGGGCTTGGATTGCGGATTATCCTGAAGGGGAAAACTTTGCTCAATTGCTGTATGGACCCAATTCGGCGCAGGGCAATCTCAGTTGCTATCAGTCCAAAGCCTATGATGCACTTTATACACAGGCGATGACCTTGCCACCATCTCAGCGACAACCATTTTATGAAAAACTCAGTCGCCAAATTGAAGCGGATAATCCATGGATTATTCATAACAGTCGCATTCGAAATTGGTTGTTACATCCACAAGTTCAGGGGTTTAAAGCCCATCCGATGATGAATACCAACTGGCAATATCTTGATATTCAGCCCGTAAAAAAATAATTGAGATATCGAACACAATGAAAAATCTAAATCAGAAATTTAAACGATGGGGGCTGAGCATTCTGGCAGGCAGCATTCTGCTGAGTAGTTCAGTTTCCAGTTTTGCGCAAAGTCCTGCAGACCCGAAAAAAGTTTTACGTTATGTTTTTCCTGTGGCTGAAACAGGCTTTGACCCTGCGGGCGTGCATGACTTGTACTCTGCACATGTTAACGGTTCGATTTTTGAAACTTTATTTACTTACGATTATTTGGCCTCACCTGCGAAATTGGTACCACGAACAGCTGTAGCTTTACCTGAGGTGAGTGCAGATGGATTGACCTATACCATTCGTTTGCAAAAGGGGATTTATTTTGCTGCTGACCCCGTGTTTAAAGGTAAAAAGCGTGAGCTGACTTCGGCCGATTATGTATATACCTTTAAGCGTTTACTGGATCCGAGCTTGCGTTCACCCAACAGTTGGTTGCTTGATGGGCGAATCTTAGGGATGGAGGCTTTGCTGAAACAAGCACAGAAAACAGGGGAATTCAATTACGACCAACCTATCGCAGGCTTACAAACACCAGACCGTTATACCTTGGTCATTCGTCTGACTAGCCCCGATCAGAACTTTCCGATGCTGCTTGCGCATCAGCCTGCAGGTGCAGTTGCACGGGAAGTCATCGAAAAATATCGTGACAAAGCGGGTTTTGTGATGGGGCATCCAATAGGTACAGGGCCATATATGCTCAGCCGTTGGACGCCAGGTTCGCGGATTATTTTAAAGGCCAATCCTGATTTCCGAAGTTTTGTTTGGAACTTTAAGGCCAGTACGCCTGAAGACCAAAAAATCGTCAAAGCCATGCAAGGCAAAAAGATGCCACAAATAGGGGTGATTGATATTCAAGTGATGGAAGAGGGCCAGTCGCGATGGTTGTCCTTTATTAAAGATGAAGTAGATTTGTTTGCCCTTGATGGTGAGCTGACAGTTCAGGCCTTACAAGATGGGAGACTAAAACCTGAGTTGGTTAAGAAAGGTGTACAGTTGTCAAGGATCACGGACCCTTCGATTGACTATCATTATTGGAATATGCAAAACCCAGTGGTTGGCGGTTTAAGTAAAGATAAAATTGCCCTGCGCCGTGCTATGGCGATGGCTTTTTCAGCCGATAACTATATCAATATTTTACAAAAAGGTGATGCGCAAAAACTGCAAGCACCGATTCCAAGTGGTGTGATCGGTTACGATCCCAATTATCGAAGTAGCATTCCTTATTCAGTCAAAGCAGCAAATTTATTATTAGATCGTTATCACTATAAAGTCGCTGCTGATGGTTGGCGTACTCAGCCGAATGGGAAACCTTTGGTGATTGAGATGACGCTTTCGGGCAATAATTTACGCAGTCAACAACAGGCCGAGTTTTGGAAAAAAACTTTAGATAGCATCAAAATCAAAATGACCACCAAGTCTCTGCCTTTTGCTGAAGCTTTGAAATTAGAAAAACAATGTAAAACCATGTTTAAGGCATCAGCATGGATAGCAGACTATCCTGATGCAGATAACTTTATGCAGTTGTTTTATGGCAAGAACATCAAAATCACCAACAATGGCTGCGCCAAAATTCCTGAATATGACCGCTTATATGAACAAGCTCAGAAGATGACACCGAGCCCAGAACGCGATGCGATCTACGCCAAAATGTCACGCCTGCTGGAAGTGTATATGCCTGTGCAGGTGATTGGCGCACGTTATCGAAATATCTTGGCACAACCGCGTGTGATTGGATTTAAAAAGCATCCCATACTGCCAGCAGAGTGGATGTATATCGATATTGATTTGAAGAAATAGAAATTAAATAAAACTGGAGTCATGATGAAAAAGCAACATTTTAAATTCACCGCATTGTGCATGTTGGGCCTAGGGATGAATCAGATGGCTTTGGCTGAAACAGCACAGCGCCAAACCTTGCCGAGCTTTCAAGCCAAAGATATCCCTGCGCTGTGTAATGCCAAAATTGCGGATGTGAAAAAGCAACTCAAAGCGTTTGAAAATAAGCCCCTTAAAAACGAAACGGTAGCAGCGCCTGTATTGGCTGAATGGGATCGTATTTTTGCATCATTTGAAGATTTTTACGGCCCGATTGGTCTGTATAGCAATGTTGACCCTGATGAGGCACTGCGTAAAGCGGCTGAAGACTGTGAAATTAAAATTAGCCAATTCCAAACCGATGTTTATCAAAATCCAAAGCTATACCAACAAATTAAGAAAGTTAAAATTGCTGATCCAATTGAAGCCAAGTTCCGTGAAGATATTTTGGAAGGTTTTGAAAAAACAGGGATACAGCTTTCAGCAGATAAACAAGCACGCTTAAAAGCGATTTTTGATGAACTGGCAAAAATTGAACAAGAGTATGCACGTAATGTACGTGATAATCCTGAAAAACTCGAATTTAGCCCAAATGAGCTAAAAGGCCTGCCACAAAGTTATATCGACGGCTTAAAGAAAAATGACAAGGGTAATTATTTACTCGGGTTTGAGTATCCAGATTATCGTCCTTTTATGGAGTTGGCAGATAACGATGATGCACGTAAGCGTTATCAAATTGCATTTACCCGACGTGGCGGTGAGAAAAATCTAGCACTGCTGAAGCAAGCCATGGACTTACGTTATGAGCTAGCACAACTGTTTGGTAAGTCTAGTTATGCCGAGTGGGTACTACAAAGTCGGATGGCGAAAAACCCTGAAACCGTGAATAAATTCTTGGCAGAGGTGCATGCTACCGTGGCGCCCCTAGAGAGAAAGGAAGTTCAAACTTTACGTGAGTTTAAAGCCCAAAGTTTAAATATTCCTGTTGAGCAAGCCAGTATTGAACGTTGGAGCGAAGCATATTGGAGTGAAAAATTACGCAAAGCCAAGTATCAGGTCGACCAAGAGCAGCTACGTCAGTATTTCCCAACTCAAGCTTCTCAAGATTGGCTGTTTGCGATTTCTGAAAACTTGTATGGCATCAAGTTTAAGCCTGCCAAAGTTGATGTTTGGCAAGATGAAGTGGAATATTACGATGTGACCGATGCCAAGACTGGGCAACTGCTCGGTGGCTTATATATGGATAAATTTCCACGTAAAGGCAAATATGGGCATGCTGCTGTGTGGGGTGTTTATGGTGGTAGTAGCCTAACTGGGCGCAAACCGATTTCAGCACTGGTCACCAACTTTAACCGCAATGGTTTAAATAGTGATGAACTTGAAACCTTCGTACATGAGTTTGGTCATGCGCTTCATGGCATTTTATCTAACACACGTTTTTCCTCTCAGTCAGGAACTTCGGTTGAACGAGACTTTGTCGAAGCACCGTCACAAATGTATGAGGAATGGGCACGACGCAAAGAAACTTTGTCAAAGGTGGCAGATTATTGTAAACCTGACTGCCCACGTGTGGATGATGCATTGATTACTAAACTTAATGCCGTGCATAGCTATGGACGTGGTTTACATTATGCACGTCAGACGTTGTATGCACAGTATGACATGGCACTACATGGCAGTGATGCACGAGACGTTCAGCCCTTAAATGTTTGGGAAAAAATGGAAGGTGCAACAGCTTTGGGTTATGTTCCGACCACTGAGTTTCCAGGGCAGTTTGGTCACATCATGGGCGGTTATCAAGTCGGTTATTACGGTTATATGTGGTCAGAAGTGATGGCGTTGGACATGCTTTCAGCCTTTGGTGATAACTTAAATAACCCTGAAGTGGGACAGCACTATCGTCAAACGATTTTGTCCCAAGGTGGTCAAAAACCTGCCAAAGCATTGGTCAAAGACTTTTTGGGTCGTGAGCCTGATAACAAAGCCTTTTTCGATGAAATTACCGGTCAACGGGTGAAATAAGGGGCATTTTTATGCTGGCATATATTATTCGCCGAATTTGGCAAATGATCCCGACCATGCTTGGGGTGGTATTGCTGATTTTCTTCTTGTTTAACTGGGTAGGTGGTGACCCTGCCTATATTTTGGCGGGGAAAATGTCGAACCCTGAACAGATTGAAAATATTCGACAGCAGCTTGGGGTGGATCAACCCTACTATGTGCAATTATGGATTTTCATTAAGCAGATTTTGACTTTTGATTATGGGCTGAGTTGGAGTACAGGGGAGTCAGTATCGCAAATCATTACGACACGACTTGGGCCTTCGCTGACTTTGCTCATTCCACTGACGATCTTACAAACCATCATTTCTATTGTGTTGGCTTTGGCGGTAGCAGCGGTGCGCGGCAGTTTAACAGATCGTATGGTGATGATGCTGTGTACGATTGGCATGTCGATCAGTATCTTGGTGTATATCATTGTTTTCCAGTATGTCTTTGCCTATCAGTTGAGCTGGTTTCCAGTCCAAGGCTGGAGCGATAGCTTTGGCGAAAACCTCTTTAAATATGCTTTATTGCCCATTCTGATCATGTTGGTGGTCAGTATTGCCCCGACTTTACGCTTGTATCGTAGTTTTGTTTTGGATGAGGTTAATCAAGACTATGTTCGTACTGCACGTGCCAAAGGGATTGGTGAACGGCGCATTTTAGGTGTGCATGTGCTACGTAATGCCTCAATTCCGATTATTACAGACGTGATGGCAAGTTTGCCTGCTTTGTTGATTGGTGCATTTTTGATTGAGCGTTTCTTTGGTATTCCGGGTATTGGTCGTGAAGTCATTATTGCGGTAGAGCGTAGTGATTTTCCTGTGATTAAAGCCATTACTGTGTACGTTGCACTCGCAACGATGTTTTTCAACTTGATTGCCGATTTGATTTATAAATGGGTCGATCCTCGCGTACAGTTGAAGTAGGTGAATTATGCTCAGTGTTCTCATTAAAAGAAAACCAGATACTGCTGAACCTGCAACAGCATCTACAGGGCTATGGCAACTCGCTATGCGCCGATTAAAACGCGATCGTATCGCCATGTTTTCACTTCTGATCGTATTGTTTTATTTTCTGCTTTTAATTTTGTCATCGACTGGCTTAATTGCAAAAGACTGGAATAAAGAAGTCGCTGTGAGTTATGCACCGCCTACGTTTATCGGGGCGGCTGTAGTGCCACTCCCGCAAAGCGAAGCGCAAAAAGTCGAAGCGGCTGTGCCTGAAAACCCTGTTGATCCTTTGAAAGATGTGATTCGTGAGCTCAATGCAGAAATTGCGGCTGAACAGGGTGTAGGTGGTGCTATTGATTACTATGGGGTTGTTGATCCTTTAGCTGAAGACATGAAAGCGATTGACCAAGCCTTGGATGGGCATTTGTTGGATCAGCAAGCGGAACTCAAGCCAAGCTTGGTTTTAGGTGCTGACAAATGGGGACAGAGTGTTTTATTGAAAACCATTAAAGGTGCAGAAACATCCATTATTGTTGGCTTGGTCGCCGCTTTTCTTGCTGTCGTAATTGGTACCGTTCTAGGTGCCATTTCGGGCTATTTTGGTGGCTGGGTCGATGATGTCTTGAACTGGTTTTATAACATTTTTACCTCGATTCCTTATTTGCTCTTGGTGCTAGCGATTGCCGCAGTACTACAACAAAAAGGCATTTTATCCATTGTTTTGATTTTGGGTTTAACAGGGTGGACGGGGGTATATCGTTTAATTCGTGCCGAATATATGAAGCATACTTCGCGGGAATATGTGCTGGCGGCAAAGGCAATTGGGGTGAGTCATAGCCGACGTATTTTTGTGCATATATTTCCCAATGTCAGTCATATTGCACTGGTTCAAATGTCAATTTTAGTGGTGGCCTTTATTAAGTCAGAAGTGATTTTGAGCTTCCTTGGTTTTGGTGTCCCTGTTGGTGTGGTGTCATGGGGCAGTATGTTGAATGAGGCGCAAAGTGAGTTGATTTTAGGTAAGTGGTGGCAGTTAGCGGCTGCTTCTGTGGCAATGGCGGTTCTGGTCACTGCATTTTCAATGTTTACCGATGCATTGCGTGATGCATTAGACCCAAAACTGAAATAGGAGCATGAGAATGTCTGAACTCAATGATATGACAGCGCCAGTCTTACTTCAGGTGGAAAACTTGCGTGTCAGCTTCAAAAATGAAGAAAAGCAGTACATTGAAACGCTCAAAGGCATCAGTTTTAGTATTCCAGTGAATACTACTGTGGCTTTGGTTGGGGAGTCAGGGAGTGGGAAGTCGGTCACATCGCTAGCCACCATGGGGTTGTTACCTACAGAAAGCAGTCAAATTGCTTTGGACAGTAAAATTCTGTTTGAGGGGCAAGACCTACTCGATTTACCACGCCGTGAAATGCGGAAAAAGTGTGGTAAAGATATTGCCATGATTTTTCAGGAGCCGATGTCATCCTTAAATCCTGTGTTTACGGTGGGTTCACAAATAGCCGAAATTTTACAGTTGCATTTGGGCATGAGTCGTAAGCAGGCACGTGCACGTGCTTTAGAACTCTTGATAGAAGTTGGAATTCCATCTCCTGAAACCAAGATTGATGCTTATCCGGGTCAGTTGTCAGGTGGACAGCAGCAGCGCGTCATGATTGCCATGGCGATTGCCTGTAAACCCAAACTCTTGATCGCCGATGAACCGACAACAGCACTGGATGTTACCATTCAAAAGCAAATTTTAGATTTGCTGGAGTCTTTGCGGAAGAAGCATCAAATGTCGATGCTGTTTATTACCCATGACTTGGCTTTGGTCGGGGAAATTGCTGATCAGGTGATCGTGATGCGGCATGGCCAAATTCGTGAACAAGGCAGGGTGAAAGATGTACTTGAACGACCTCAAGATGTCTATACCAAAGCTTTGTTGCACTGTCGCCCGCAGCTATCTAAACGTCCCATGCGTTTGCCGATGATCAGTGACTTTATGCAACAAAAGGGTGATGATTATGTTGAAACGCATAGTGTCGATGTTGAGTCAATTCAACAAAGAAAACGAGGTTTAACAGGCCAAGAACCGATCATTTTAGATGTACGTGATCTTAAAAAGTCATTCTTTAGTCGAAAAGGATTGTTCGGTAAGGATGAATTTCAAGCGGTCAAAGGTGTTACTTTTCAGTTAGCAAAAGGCAAGACCTTGGGCTTGGTGGGGGAGTCTGGTTCGGGGAAAACCACCATCGGATTATTATTGATGCGTTTACAGGAGGCGACAGGAGGAAAAGCACTGTTTGAAGGTCGAGATATTTTGGCTATGTCAGAAAAAGAGTTTGCTCAGTATCAACGCAAGATTCAAATTATTTTCCAAAATCCCTATGCATCACTCAATCCACGTTTTACTGTCGGGCAGATTTTAATGGAGCCGATGCAGGTGCATGGGATTGGTGCGAATGATGCTGAACGCAAACAGATGGCGTTGGACTTGTTAGAACGCGTGAGCTTACCTGCACAGGCTTTTTATCGTTATCCACATGAGTTTTCTGGTGGGCAACGTCAGCGTATTGCAATCGCGCGTTGCCTAACTTTAAAACCTGAAATTCTAATTTGTGATGAGTCAGTTTCTGCGTTGGATGTCTCGGTACAAGCCCAAGTATTGAATTTGCTGCAAGACTTACAGGATGAGTTTGGTCTAAGTTATATCTTTATTTCACATGACTTGTCTGTAGTGAAATATATTTCAGATCAAATCATGGTTTTGAATCATGGTGATTTGGTGGAAATAGCCAATTCTGATGATTTGTACCAGTCACCACAGCATGATTATACCAAGCGCTTGCTTAGTGCTATCCCGCAGGGAGTATAGTGAAGAGGGAGTGGGGTAATGAAACGCTCAATAAATTGGGCGTTTTTAAGAGGGCTTACATCTTCTTCGCACTTCGGAACACAAAGCGATATTATTGCACTGTAAACACATATAAAAAGAGCCACTCGAAAGTGGCTCAAATTTTGATTTTAGAAATTAAAATTTCTTGAAGCTTTTATTTCCAAAAGGTTTACGGGGTGCATTTTCGTCACGTGTGTCACGCTGACCATAGGTACCTTTGTTGCCAAAGTTGTCTGGACGACTGTCGCGCTGTGCATAGCCTGAGTTTTGACGTGGTTCACGTTGACCATAACCTGTTTGTGCATTGTCGTGACGACGTTGGCTGTAGCCATTTGGGTTTTCACGGCGATCACGGTTGAAGGCAGGCTTCGCTTGTTGTTGGCCTTCATCTTCATTGTCACGGCGCTGTTGACGTAAGAAACCACCACGACGTGCAGCCATTGGTTTTTCTTGCATACGTTCAGTACGACGTTTTGCCATGCCGTACAAACCAGTGCCTTGACGCGGTTTTAACTCAACCGCTTTGGTTAAGTTGTCGATGTCGTTTTTGTCCAACTCCATCCAACGACCCGTACGTAATTCACGCGGTAAAATAACCGTGCCATAACGTGTACGGAGTAGACGGCTGACTTTTAAACCTTGCGATTCAAAAATACGACGTACTTCGCGGTTACGACCTTCTTTTACCACCACTTGATACCAACGGTTAATCCCTTCACCGCCAATTTCAGAGAATGACTCAAACTTCGCTGGGCCATCATCTAACACCACACCTTTGAGCATGTTGTTCTTAATTTGCGGCGTCACTTCACCCATAACACGTACAGCATACTCACGTTCAACTTCGTTTGATGGGTGCATCAAGCGGTTTGCCAGCTCGCCATCATTCGTGAACAACAGTAGACCTGTTGAGTTAATATCCAGACGACCTACCATCACCCAGCGATCATTCGCGATTGCAGGTAATTGATCAAATACCGTTGGACGTGACTCAGGGTCGTTACGTGAACAAATTTCGCCTTCTGGTTTATAGTAAATCAGAACACGACGACGAATCTCGTCTTCAATTTGGAACGATACTTTACGACCATCGATGCGAAGCTCATCACCTGGTTCAATACGTTCGCCTACTTGGGCAACTTGGCCGTTGACACTCACACGACCAGCGGCAATGACTTCTTCCATATAACGGCGAGAACCCAAACCAACTCGTGCGAGTACCTTTTGCAACTTTTCACTCATGACAGCATAACCTTAGAAATTATCATCAACAGTTCACCTATTTACGACTTCGGTGCATTCGCATCGAGCGCCATAAAAGCTTCCTTGGCATCCTGCAGGGGAGGCAACTGACCTAAAGAATTTAGGCCAAATGCATTTAAAAATTGGGGCGTCGTAACTAACAACGCAGGTCTTCCTGGGAGTTCACGAAAACCAGATTCTTTAATCCAGTTCCAATCAAATAACGTTCGTAACAATTGACTGTTATTTGAGACTCCTCGAATTTGTTCTATATCTGCTCGAGTGACGGGTTGATGATACGCAACCACGGCCAACATTTCGAGTAGTGATGGCGAGAGACGAGTTGGTCGCTCTGGCCATGTTTGTGCAACAATTTGACGGTATTTTGCTCGAACTTGAAAACGAAAACCTTGAGCAGTTTCAATCAGTTCAATCGAACGACCATGCTGTAGCATTACAAGTTGTTGTAAAAACTGGCGTAAATCTTGTTTGCTATATTGATTTTGGAACGATTCTTTCAATCGCGCAAGTGAAACAGGCGCATCACTGGCAAAAATAATCGCTTCTAATTGCATCAAAATTTCATGCAAGTTATCTTCATTCGTTACAGGAGTGGTTTGTTCTAACATTATTTTTTGACTCCTTGTATCGAAAGCGGTGCTTCAACACCTGAACTCACAATTTGAATACGTTGCTGACGGGTTAACTCTAAAATGGCCATAAACGTCACGACCATGCCCATACGACCTTGAATGGGACGCAGCAAAGATTCAAAAACTAAAACTTCACCTGAAGCGACTTTGCTTTCAATAAAAGCCATACGCTCTTCAAGTAAAACAGGTTCTTGTGCGATTTGATGGGTGATTGGCTCAGGTCGGTTAAACACGCAGAACAGTGCATCACGTAGTTGTTGCACATCATGACCGTCATTATTATCTAGAGTTTGGCCTAAGCTGACATTGGTTGAGAAGGTGTCTCGCTCTAATATAGGCATGTGCCCCAAGCGTTCAGCCGCTTGTTTAATACGGAGATAAGTTTCTAAACGGTCGATCAGCTCTTGTTTCGGATCTTTTTCAATTTGGATTGCATTGGGTGCTTTTGGCAATAGCAACCGTGACTTTAAGTCAGCCAATAGCGCAGCCATCACCATATAGTCTGCTGTCAGCTCAATGTTCAGCGACTTCATGGCATCCATATAAGACAGGTATTGCGCTGCAATCGGGGCAATATCTAACTGTAATAAGTCAAAGCCATTTTTTTGAATCAGGTAAATCAGAAAGTCGAGTGGCCCTTCAAAATGCTCAAGGAGAATTTCAAATGCAGCAGGAGGAATATATAAATCCTCAGGAATGGAGTCATGCCACTCATCCATAACACGGATTTGTGGAAGATCTTCCATGGCATTATGGACGGATTGATTCATTACAGTTATTGGCCACGCGAATTTTCAAAGGCATGATTATGTTTTTTCGAATCAGTACTTAGGAGAAAAAGTAGAGGTGATTTAAAAAATACATAATTTTAATAGGGCTTAGTGTAAAACAAATTGCAGTGTGAATACATGATTTCACCGACCAAATAACAAAAAAAGCTGTAAATAAATATAGAGTATTTATTTGTGTGATGCTTTTTATCCACTGATGTCGTAGCTCAATTTGCAGAAATGGGCTGGGTTTAAGAGGACTTGGCGCACTTAGGGTACAGTCTTGAAGTTTGTAAAATAATCGATTTGCTGCATATAGGTAGATGGGTGATACAGATTTATTGATATTAGAGTAGTTATGGACAAAGCTTTTTTTATAAATGGTTTGAAAGCGTGAAGAGAGTAACTGAAGCTCAAATTAATGTCAGTTAACGCCAAAGACAAGATTTACTCTGGTGCTTGTAGAGCCAATTCAATGATGCGCTGACAGCTGTCTTATAGGCAGAGATTCTTGGGTTCAAGGTATTTGAAATATTGCTGGATGGTCGTGATCGGGAGGAAATAACTATACCGATTATCTTCCCGCATAATGCAGTTGATTGAGCTAAGGCTTTGCACCAAAGTCTCGGACTCAAGCGTCCAAGGACGTTGCACATATAAACTATCGTGCTTGGAAAATTGATGGAGATTGAGCAAAACCATAAACAGGGTCATGTTGATCTCTTGAGAATGTGAGATTCAGTTTCTCTTGCGAAGAATTGCAGCGCATCACTCAAATGCGCTGACATCGCCAAGCCCACGGCGAATCACTTCAGGGTGATCACCTGATAAGTCGACAATACTGGTCGTGCTGAGTGTACCTAGTCCACTGTCAATGAACACATCAATTCGTTTTGAAAGTTGCATTTCGATGTCATAGGGATCATCTAGCGGTTCTTCTTGATTTGGCAGGATTAAGGTACTGGTCAGCAGTGGCTCGCCTAACTCTTTAAGTAACATTTGGCACACAGGGTTACTTGGAATACGCAGACCAATGGTTTTTTTCTTGGGATGCATCAAGCGTTTTGGAACTTCACTGGTTGCAGGCAAAATAAACGTAGTCACGGCTGGTGTATTGTTTTTCAGTAAACGATACATGGCATTGTCCACTTTAGCATAAGTGGCAATATCAGACAGATCCGCGCAAATGATGGCATATTGATGTTTGGCCCCAAGACCGCGAATTTGAGCAATCCGCTCCATGGCATTTTTATTCCCAATCTGGCAGCCAATGGCATAAGCGGCGTCGGTCGGATACACCACCACATCGCCTGCGCGAATTCGTTCTACTGCTTGGCTGATTGAGCGTGCTTGAGGGTTATCAGGATGGACTCGTAAATGAAGCATCGTTTTTTTCTCCTGATGGTTTTTTCAACATTATCGCGCTTTATCTTTGTGATGTTCAATGACCAAAATGTGAATCGTGCTAAATTTAGTCGAGCATTTCTCTTTGAAATTCATCGCTCTGTAATGTTTTACCAGCACGGGTACACTGGCAAATGCAGTGAATGAAGTGCTGTGCATCGCGCGGTAATTGGGTTTGTCCTGAAAAGTAAGCCTGAACTTGAGTGAAAACATGGTCTTTGAAGCGGTTGCCGTCACCACCTTCACCAGTCAGATTGTCTAAGGAAACACGGAACTTTCGACCAAAAGCTGTGGCAAATAACCATTCAATGGCTTGCGGTTTAATTTCAACCTGTTCAAATAAAGCTTGTTGTTCCGCTGTGCGACCATCGGGTGCATACCAGTAGCCTAAGTCGGGGAGTAGGCGGCGTTGGTCTCCTGCAATGCTCCAATGGCTAATTTCATGCAAAGCACTATTAAAAAAACCATGGGCAAATTGGATACGCGCAGGGGTGCTGTCTATCGCGGGAAAATATTCAGGTTCAAAGTCACCTTTAACCAAGTTGACATTCAGGTGGGAAAACCAATGATTAAAGTGTAAGATGAGCCAATCAACTTGTTCTGCTTCTGTACACAAATTCTCCCACGTCGAGAGTTGCACTTGGCGGTTTGAAATGTCAGAATCGACAGTTGAAATTGTGCTCACAAGTGATGAAATACTCACTTCTGTTTGCGGCTGCAACAGATGCATGACTTAAGTTACCCAAATGGTCTGTCTAAATAAGTACAAAATTGTATCTTAATCTTTGACAGAGTACTGATGAATTTGTAGAATTGCCGCCTTAATTATGTCAGCAAATACCTTTCCGGCACAGATTGAGCCGTTTAAATGGGCCGAACAAGGCTTTACATGGTCAGGAACACTGCCATTGTCTCGTTTTGCTCGTATAGCCCGTGAAGCTGTTGGATCAATTGATGATCAATTGATTAACATAGACTGTAAGCTATCAATGGATGCGTATCATCGTATTGTATGGCTAGATGGTCACGCTGAAACGAACGTTCCAATGGAATGCCAGCGCTGTTTAGGCACGGTAAACATTGAACTCGTTTCAGATTTTCATCTAGCTCTAGTGGATGATGAGTCACTGATAGAGCGCTTGGATGAGGATGCTGATTTCATCGTCTTTGGTGAAAGTGAAGCAACGACGAAAGGTAGCTATGATGCACCTGCAACCGCTGATTTACTGTCTCTGATAGAAGATGAATTGTTATTGTTGATGCCTTTGTCTGCTAAGCATGACGCTTGTGAACATAAGCACCAACCTGCCATTGAAGAGCTTGTTGAAGAAAAGCGGGATAATCCGTTTGATGTTTTGGCAAGTTTGAAGGGTAAACTTAACTAATTTTTGTGTTATACTGTTCTGTATAAGACAACTGAATTTGTTCTGATCCATATTTTTCGATTTGTAAGGAGCCATCATGGCCGTTCAGCAAAACCGTAAAAGTCGCTCTCGCCGTGACATGCGCCGTTCACATGACGCTTTAACCGAGAATGCATTAACTGTAGACCAAGCTACTGGCGAGATTCACCGTCGTCACCATGTATCTAAAGATGGTATCTACCGTGGTCGTCAATTATTCGCTAAAGCATCTGCTGAATAATTGTCGAAGCATTAAGCTTAAAGCTTAGTCGAAAAAAGGGGAGCGTAAAGCTCCCTTTTTTTGTTGTCGAATTTTTATCACCGCTGTTTTTGTTGTATTTGGCAATTACATCGACCTAAATTAAGTGTTAAATTTTCGCTCCATAAACAAGAGCAAAGACAAGAAAGGACTTTTTTATGTCTGCGAAACAACTTGATCAAGTCGCTCAGGCAACAAAAACAGCTTTTGTATTTCCAGGTCAGGGTTCACAAAAGGTTGGCATGTTGGCTGAATTGGCAGAACAATTTGCCAGTGTTGAAGCAACATTTGCAGAAGCCTCTAAAGCGGTTGGATTCGATTTGTGGCACATTGCACAATCTGGTGAAGGTTTAGACCAAACTGAATTTACTCAACCTGTATTGTTAACTGCCAGTATTGCTTTGTGGCGTGTATGGTTAGAACTTGGTGGTGTTGCACCGAAGTATTTGGCGGGACACTCACTCGGCGAATACAGTGCGTTGGTTGCAGCAGGAAGCCTAAGCTTAGGCGATGCAGCCAAGCTGGTAAACTTGCGTGGCAAATTGATGCAAAGTGCTGTACCTCAGGGTAAGGGTGCAATGGCTGCAATCTTAGGTTTAGATGATGCGCAAGTTGTTGCTTTATGCCAACAAGTTTCGAGTCAAGCTGAAGGTTCAGTTGAAGCGGCTAACTACAATGCTCAAAGTCAAGTGGTGATTGCTGGTGAAAAAGCAGCAGTTGAAGCAGTCATGGCTTTAGCTAAAGAAAACAGCGGCAAAGCGATTGCATTACCAGTTTCTGTTCCATCGCATTGTTCATTAATGAAGCCTGCTGCAGAACAGTTCGCACAAGCTTTGGAACAAACTGCCATTGAGCTGCCTAGCATACCTGTAATACAAAATGTGGGCGCGGAAATTGCTACAGATGTAGCACAAGTCCGCCAAGCGCTTACAGCTCAGTTATATGAGTCTGTACAGTGGACTAAAACAATGCAGTTTATTCAGGATCAAGGGATCCAATATGTTGCAGAGTGTGGTCCAGGCAATGTTTTGGCAAACTTGGCAAAACGTCTACCTAATATTGAAAAAGCATTTCCACTCGATAGTAAATCACGCTTGGAAGATGCACTAAATGCCATTTTAGTGGCTGAAGGAAAAATTGCATGACACAGGAACGCAAAATTGCACTCGTGACAGGTGCAAGTCGAGGGATTGGTGCTGCCATCGCTCAGCAACTTATTCAAGACGGTTATTTTGTTGTGGGTACTGCGACATCTGAGTCAGGTGCAGAAAAACTTGCTGCAAGCTTCGGTGAACATGGTGCGGGTAAAGTGCTTGATGTTCGTGATGGTGCTGCCATTGATGCGCTTGTAACTGACATTGAACAAAACTATGGCCCTGTGTTGGTTTTGGTGAACAATGCTGGGATTACCAAAGATAATTTGTTACTTCGTATGTCAGAAGATGACTGGGATGACATTTTAAATATCCATTTAAAAGCAGTTTACCGTTTGTCGAAACGTGTTTTAAAAGGTATGACCAAAGCGCGTTTTGGACGAATTATTAATATTAGTTCTGTGGTTGCACATTTTGCCAACCCAGGTCAGGCCAACTATTCAGCAGCGAAAGCTGGTATTGAAGCATTTAGCCGTAGCCTTGCAAAAGAAATGGGCAGCCGTCAAATTACTGTAAACTCAGTGGCGCCTGGTTTTATTGCAACAGAAATGACTGAGCAATTAAGCGAAGACATCCGTAAAAAAATGAGCGATCAAGTGGCCTTGAACCGTTTAGGCGATCCACAAGATATTGCAAATGCGGTGAGCTTTTTGGCATCAGACAAAGCAAATTACATTACTGGTACGGTAATGCATGTAAATGGTGGTCTATACATGAGCTAATTGGCTGATGGATAAACTTTCAAAATTTTAAAGATTCAATTAAACTAACGGCATTAAAAACGCCACAAGCAATGAGGAGAATTCCTGTGAGCGATATCGAACAACGCATCAAGCAAGCAGTTGCAGAACAACTTGGTCTTAAGGCTGAAGAAATCAAAAACGAAGCATCTTTCATGGATGACTTAGGTGCTGACTCTTTAGACCTTGTTGAGCTTGTTATGTCTTTCGAAAACGACTTTGACATCACAATCCCAGATGAAGATTCTAACGAAATCACAACTGTACAATCTGCGATTGACTATGTTTCTAAGAAACTAGGTTAATACATATTGTTTCAGCTTTGCTGAATGGAAAAGCCACCCATTTGGGTGGCTTTTTTATGCCCAAAAATACAAAGCGTCTAACTCACCTTTAAAATCTACTATTTCCGCCGGTAACTTACAAAGCTTTACCTTAAGAGGACTATTCTCTACCAAATCTGTCGTCTGTTTTGAGTATAAAAAAGGGTGTCTCATTTTTGAGCATTCACTATAACAACACTGATATAACAAGATAGAGCATACACATGGGTCTTTTTGATTTTGTGAAAGGCATTGGTAAGAAAAACACAGCAGTAGCCGAGCCTCAAGCCGCGCCAACCACCCCCGCAGAGCCATCTGCTCAAGAAATTGCCAACAAGTTATTGGGTCATATCAAAGCATTGGGCTTACCTGTGACGGGACTTTCAGTCAGCTATAACTCCACCACGGATTTGGCGACCGTGAAAGGGCAAGTTCAGACCCAAGCCGATAAAGAAAAGATTGTTTTAGCTGTCGGTAATATTGACCATGTGGCACAAGTCGATGATCAACTCACTGTGGCTAGCCCTGAACCTGAAAGTAAGTTCTACACGGTTAAATCGGGGGATAACTTATCGAAAATTTCCAAAGTATTTTATGGTGATGCCAACCAATACAATAAAATTTTTGAGGCCAACCGTCCGTTGCTGAAAGATGCAGATGATATTTTCCCAGGCCAAGTGCTGCGTATTCCTGCTTAAATTAACAGGCTAAAAAAGGCGCATAAGACGCCTTTTTTATTTGAGAGTGGAGTGTTGATTGAGTGCTTAGCGACTTGCATTCACAACAGCATGCTGGCTGAGCATACCTAAGGTAATTTTTTTTACCTCATCTCGACTTTGTTGAATGTGAGTACTGATCTTTTCAACTGCAAGCTCTGTCTGTTGTTGTGCTATATAGTTCAAAATGGCTTGATGCTCCGCATAGGTGGCTTCAATCCGATCCGTTTTTGAAAAATCGAGGCGACGAATAATGCGAATTTTTTCACTGACTTCTTGGTGAATTTTGATCATTTCTTGATTGCCAATAGCACGAACCAACGCACAGTGAAAATCTTCATCAATTTTCGCCATGGCTTTTAAACTCGACAGATACTGCTCAGGCGCAACCATCCAAATTTTCTGTAAGTGTTTCATTTCCTTGGATGGTTGTGATTCACTGCTGCATAACTTTCGAATTGCATACTGCTCAATCATGATGCGCAGCTCATACAGCTCATCATAGTATTGCAAGTTCAATGGACGGACAGTCCAGCCACTACGAAATGCAACTTCCACGTAGCCTTCTTGTTGTAGTCGATACAATGCCTGTCGTGCAGGTGTACGGCTGACCTGATAGTTCATGGCGATTTCGGATTCGGTAAAACGTTCACCCGGCATCAATTTAAAGTCAAAAATATCATTTTTAATTTGCTGGTAAACAAGTTCAGACAAATTGTCTGAACCTGAACCCGCACGTGTCATATTGGACATGTGTTATTCCATATAAACTAAAGGTTCGCCGCTATGAACGGTTTGCCCAGCCCGACAAATAATGGCTTTGACAATACCGTCATCTGCTGCATATACAGGTAATTCCATTTTCATAGCTTCAATAATAGCAATGGTTTCACCTTTTTTCACAATCTGACCTTGTTCCACTAATATTTTCCAAATATTGCCAGTCATAGATGCATTGAGAGCTGAATAGGCGCTATAGTCTGTTTCATCAGGTGCTTCTGTGATTAGGTGGTCTTGTTGATCAAAGCTTTCCTTCCATAGGCTGACCTCAGTACTAAAGGCCTGTTGTTGCTGTGCTTTAAACGCCGTAATACTGTCCTTTTCATCTTCCAGTAGTTTTAAATAAGCGGCATAGTCAAATTCAGTGTCTTCAATTTGGATCTGTGCTTGACCATTTTCAAAGTCAGCACGCCATTGATCTAGCTCTAACTCTGAAACAGGGAAGTATTTAATTTGGTCGAAGAAATTTAAGAACCATTCTTTGTCGCCAAACTGTTTGTTCTTTTTAAATTTATTCCAAATGGGTAGAGTGCGTCCCACCAATTGGTAGCCTCCGGGTGAATCCATACCGTAGATACACATATACATCCCGCCAATACCCACGGTGCCTTCGGCAGTAAATGTCCGTGCTGGATTGTATTTTGAACTTAAGAGGCGATGACGTGGGTCAATTGGCACAGCACATGGGGCGGTAAGGTACACATCACCGAGGCCTAAAATCAAATAATTGGCATTGAAAATAATCTCTTTGACTTGTTCACGACTATCTAAACCATTAATACGCTGAATAAAATCGACATTGTTCGGTAACCACGGTGCTTTAGCGCAAACACTTTCTTGATAGCGCTCAACAGCGCCCAAAGTTGCACTGTCTTCAAATGCCATGGGTAGATGAATAATCCGTGAAGGAATCTTGAGTTGGCTTAAATCGCCCATTTGCTGTTCGAGTTGCAGTAAGAAAGCAATCAACTCATGCTGTGGAAGAGTGAGACCATCATATTTAATTTGTAGTGAGCGCACACCAGGAGACAGCTCCAATATTCCAGTCACATTCGCTGTTCGGATCAGTTGCATCAATTGGTGGACACGTAAACGCAGTGCCAAGTCTAAAACGTTATCACCATATTCTAATAAAATATAACTGTCACCCGCTTGGCGGTACACCGTGCGTGGAGACACATCAGTTGCATCTAGATGGGCGAGAATTGCAGATTGTGGAATATTATTGCTTGTTAGTTCAGTTGCTAGGACAGCATGAGTGAAATTTTGCACACGTTCAATTTGCTGTTGCTCTAGGGCATTGGCCTGCTCAACTGTTAGCGGATAGAAGCTGATTTTATCGTCAGCTTTAAGTTGACCGACTTTCCAAAGTTCAGCTTTAGCAATGGTTACAGGGCAAACGAAACCGCCGAGACTTGGGCCATCTTTGGCCAAAATGACAGGGAAGTCCCCTGTAAAGTTAATCGCACCAATGGCATATTCGCAGTCATGGACATTGGATGGGTGGAGTCCTGCTTCCCCCCCATTTTCACGTGCCCACGTTGGTGTTGGTCCTGATAGACGGACACCCAGTCGATTGGAGTTAAAGTGTACAGTCCATTCGGAAGCAAAAAATTCTTCTATATATTCGGGTTTAAAAAAATCAGGTGCTCCGTGTGGTCCATATAGCACGCCAATTTTCCATTCGGTGCCATAGTTTGGAATCAGTGCAGGAGATAATGCTTGAGGGTCTTGTGTTGCTAACGGGGCATCTTGATTAGGATGGGCTGTATTAATGAGTTTGATCATGTCACCTGCACGAAGCACCCGTCCTGCATGCCCGCCAAAGTTACCTAAAGCAAAAGTAGAGCGACTCCCCAAGTATAGGGGGACATCGAGTCCATGGCGAACTGCTAAATAGCTACGGCAACCAGACTCGACCTGTCCTAAGCTGAGAACCTGACCCGCCTGTACATGAATGGGTTGCCAAAAGGCAACAGTTTCATCATCTAACTGGGCAGGACAAGGCGCACCTGTGAGCGCAATCACACTATCTTGATGGAACTTCAGACTTGGCCCTTGTAAGGTAAATTCGAAACCAGCCGCACTAGCATCATTTCCTACAATTTGATTGGCCAATTGGAACGCATAGTCATCCATTGGACCTGAAGGTGGCACACCGATATCCCAGTAGCCGATACGTCCTGGAAAGTCTTGAATTGAGCTTTGCGTACCAGCCTGTAAAACTTCAATCACATTCGGCACGTAGTCAAAGTCATCCAACAGACGTGTCCAAATTTGCATTTGTGCGAAGCGTTCATCAGAGATCACGCTATGCGCATAGTCCAAGTTGGTGCTGATGCCATTTAAGCGTGTTTGGGTTAACACACTTTTTAGTTGGTCAATGGCTTGTTCACGCGTATCCGCATGTACGATAATTTTGGCAATCATCGGGTCAAAATATTGCGAAATTTCTGTTCCTGTGGAGACCCAAGTATCGACGCGACAGTGTTCTGGAAATGAAACCTCGGTCAGGACACCAGGGCTGGGTTGGAAGTTCTTAACAGGATCTTCTGCATAAATCCGCACTTCAATTGCCGCACCTTGCGGCTGTATATTGTTGAGCGCTGTCCAATCCAAGACATCACCTGCCGCCACTTTAAGCATGCATTCAATCAGGTCTAAGCCCGTCACCATTTCAGTAACAGGGTGCTCTACTTGTAGACGGGTATTGACTTCAAGGAAGTAAAACTCATCTCGTGCAGCATCATAAATAAACTCAACTGTACCTGCACTGCGGTAATTGACCGATTTGCCGAGTTCAACTGCCGCTTGGTGAAGTTTTTGGCGTGTAGCTTCGGGAAGGTGAGCCGCAGGGGTTTCCTCCACCACTTTTTGGTTACGACGTTGCAGTGAGCAATCTCGTTCACCCAGTGCAACCACTTGACCTTGACCATCACCAAAGATCTGAACTTCGACATGGCGCGCGCGGTCAACAAAACGTTCTAAAAACACGCCTGAATCTTTGAAAAATTGTGCGCCTAAGCGTTTGACACTTTCATAAGCTTCAACCAATGTCTGTTCATCATCACAGCGTGTGAGGCCAATCCCTCCGCCACCTGCGGTACTTTTTAACATGATGGGATAACCAATTTCTGTAGCTGCAGAAATTGCTTCTTCTAAGCTTTCAAGTAAGCCTGTACCTGGTGTCATGGGAACCTGAGCTGCGGCGGCAAGTTCACGTGCACGGTGTTTCAGGCCAAACTCTAAAATTTGTGTCGCTGTGGGGCCCATAAAAGCAATATTATTTTTTTCACAAGCCTCTGCAAATTCAGCACTTTCTGATAAGAAGCCATAACCAGGGAAAATAGCTTCGGCGCCTGTTTTTTGTGCTGCTTGAATCAGCTTTTCAATACTCAAATAAGTATCTGCTGGTTTTAATCCTTCTAAGGCAATCGCAATATCTGCATCTTTGACATGTTGTGCATAACGGTCACTGTCTGAATATACAGCAACGCTGGTCATCCCCAGTTTTTTTAAAGTGCGAATTGCGCGTACGGCAATTTCGCCACGGTTTGCAATCAATACAGTTTTAAACATTTTAAAATTCCTAAATTTTACTAAGCTTGTTCTACTTTTGAATTGTTACGGTGCTGGATATAGGCGCGCCAACCACCAAAATGGCTGATATTTTCAGCATCGTTCAAACCATAAGGCTCACAAATAAAACCTTTAACCCAACGACCATCGACCAGTTCGACATTACCCATGCCTAGCGGGGTTGGAATCTCAGCGACAAACTCTCCAAAACGCGCTGTTGGCACATCCCAAACCTCTACAATGATTTGTTGGCCGTGTTCTGAAACTCTTGCTAGACCTGGCTTTGGGGGAATTGTTCCGTTCAATGCAAATAGGGCGTAGTGCTCAGCGGTCAGTGTGGTTTCAACAAGTACTGCATCACGTGTAAGCAGTTGGAAATTCAGAGGCATTCCAGTCAGGTGTGCTCCAACGACTGCAACTCGAATGTGATGTGCAGAAGGACTGTGTCGCAACGTTGGAATTGCGGAGAATCGGTCGAGTGCACCTAGTTTTAAGTTCAAATGTGCCTGCCAAATTTGTCCAAACTCAATCAGGGCTTGGTCATACCATGCAGGTGCAATTAAGCTAATTCCGAAGGGTAGGCCGTCGGCGCGGAATCCAGCAGGCAATGCGAGTGCGCTTAAGTCAGCGAGGTTGGTAAAGTTAGTATAAGTTCCAAACTGAGAATTAAAGCCAATCGGGGATTGCGCCATTTCTGCAAGAGTGTGAATAGTTGGAGAAGTTGGAACGATCAATGCATCAAATTGAGCTAAAGTGTCTTGAATTTTTCGGCTTAAGTCTTGTTTTAAATACTCTGCGTTGTAGGCATCGACTGCACTAAAATCATAACCTTTTTGAATAATTTCACGGACTGTGGGGTCGAAAACCTCGGGTTGCTGCGCCAATAACTCAGCAACAGCCGCTGTGCGTTCTGCTACCCATGAGCCTTGATAAAGTTGGGCTGCCAATTGTTCAAATGTTGAAAAATCAATTTCAGTAATTTCAGCACCGAGAACTTTTAACTGTTCTAAAGCCAATTGAAAGGCATACTTAGCTTGGTCATCTCCAAAGAACTCAAGTTTATTGGGAATAGCAAAATGTGGTTTTCCAGAAAGTTTAGCTGGTGCTGTTTTTGGATGCTGGCGGGAGTAGCTATCTAGTGCATCGTACTGTTCGAGGGTTTGAGCAATGATGTTTGCATCGGTTACTGTTAATGCGAAAATTGAAATACAATCCAAGCTTTTACAAGCGGGTAATAAACCACGATTTGAAAAACGGCCTTTAGTGGGTTTTAAACCGACAATGTTATTAAATGCCGCAGGGACACGACCAGAGCCTGCGGTGTCGGTTCCCAGTGCAAAGGGGACTAAGCCTCGAGCAACCACACTTGCTGAACCAGAGCTAGAACCTCCACTGACATAGTCAGCATTAAACGTGTTACTGACCGCACCAAAAGGAGAGCGTGTCCCGACAAGCCCTGTTGCGAACTGGTCTAAATTGGTTTTTCCCACAACAATTGCCCCTGCATTTTTAAGCAGGCGAATGGTTTCCGCATCTTGCATAGCAACAGTTGTTAGGGCCTTGCATGCGGCTGTGGTGACGAATCCAGCAACATCGATGTTATCTTTCACTGCAAACGGAATGCCGTATAAAGGCAATTCCTTGCTGAGGTCTGCGGCTTGATCTGCTTTTTGCTTTAAGGCTTCAATTTGTTGGGAAAGTATTTCTGTGGTAGCAATTGAAATCCATGCATGATCAGGTTGTGGTAATTGCGCTACATAGTCGATTAAATCTTCAAGATGAATATCTTGGTTCAGATAAGCAGTTTGCCATTCTTGAAGTGTCCAGCCAATGCATTTGTTCTGACTCATTTTTTGCATTCCAACTTGTATACATGATGGAATACAAATTGCAGAATCTATGCCAATCTAATTAATTTGATTTGTCTCTTATAATAGTTTTTAAAAATCATTGGTTTAATGTTGGGAATTTAGGTTGGTTGGCTGATTTTAGTTGTTTTTAGAGCTGCACCAAAACATGCGCATGAGGGAGCTAATGGTGCTTTTTATGATCAAGTTTGGGGTGCTTGACGTTAAAAGATTTAAAAATAGAGTTTAAATCATATTCGTTTTTAATGTGAAGGCTTTGTTGTACAAAGCCATTCTTAAAGGCTTACGCATCTCAAAATTATATTGTGGAATAAGCCTTTAGAGGTGTGTTTGTGCAACAAAGTCTATTACATCAGAGGATGGTTTATCTATGAAGAAGGAATTTATCAATTAGTTGATGCAATTAAGGATATTAAAGGAATTACGTCTATAGAGGAAAAAGAAGGTGTTCTATGGATTCTTTCTTATAAAAAATTGATTCGATTCAATGGAGATGTATGGGAAAGAATTAAACATCCACTTAACGATCCGACTGATCATCAATTCACAAATAATGTTCAGGGTCGAGAGCATTGCCCGCGATCAGGCTATTGGTACACTACAGCAAAAAAATCGAGAAGATTTTTTAATCAAGGTGACATTTCCCTGATTTTGAAAGTGATTGGGTGGATGTGTACTGGCAGTTTGACGGTGAAGATTAATTTGAATTTTAAACTTTTTGATCTTAGTTCCTTGATTCTTGATTTATTCGGGATACACATGGCTATTCAAACTTTACTATCCAAAAGACTTAGTTGACTATACTTGAAGCCAATATGCGCCTTTAGATCAACAAGTTAATACTATAATCAAAGAATTACCATGATTTGTTCCTAATAGAAAAAGGCTGCAAATAGCAGCCTTTTTCTATGACAACAGATGTGTCGCGTGAGGACCGCTGAAAGACAAATGGTGTGAGATTAAATTATTCAATAATATCAATGGAATTTTAGTTTTCATGACATTCGATCTCAACTTGTTATGACAGATAAGTTAAGATTTTCTGAGAATTTCTGACAGATAATTTAAGATTTTTTTTGCTTACTCCGAACACCATAGCCAGCTTCTAATAATTTTTTAACATCATCTTTTTTAAAGAGTCTTATAAAGTACTTATCATTGCCGTAACGATGTGCTTGGACTAAGCCTCTAGCGGTTAAATTAGTAATGTGAGTTCTATGCATACCAAGATAATCATTTGCTTCTGAAGCTGTAAAAAAATCACTATGTATTTCTAATACCTTATCCACCGGCTTTGTTGCACAAAGCTGTTCTTAAGGGCTTCTTCAGCAATATAATTTCCAAATGAAGAAGCCTACACACAAAATCTACCGCACAACCAATTGGCCCGCATATAACCGAGCTCTCATTAATCGTGGGAATATTGCCATTTGGTTCGATCCAAAAACACAATGGTATGCAGAACCTCAAGGCAAACAAGGTCGAAGTCAAACCTACTCCGACATAGCGATTCAATGCTGTTTGATGATCAAATCTCTATTTAGACTTACTTTACGCATGGTCACTGGCTTTGTTCAAAGCTTAATTAAACTTTGTGGATTAGATTGGACAGCACCAGATTACAGTACGCTTTGTAGAAGACAAAAGCATATTGATATTGCAATTAGTTATCAGAAAAACAGTGATGGGCTTCATCTACTCGTAGACTCTACTGGCTTAAAGTTTTTGGGCGAAGGTGAATGGAAACGTAAAAAGCATCAGTCTGAATATCGTCGCCAATGGTGTAAACTTCATATTGGTATAGATGCTAGAACCCTGCAAATACGAGCCGTTCAGCTCACGACCAACAATGTAAGTGATTCACAGGTGCTTGGGGATTTACTCAATCAGATTCCATTGGATGAGCAGATTGACTCCGTATATACCGATGGCGCTTATGACACCAAGCAATGCCGACAGGTCATTGCAGATCGGCAAGCACATGCAGTGATTCCACCTAGAAAAAATGCCAAGCCTTGGAAAGATAAAAAAGTTCATTCGCTAGAGCGAAATGAATTACTTCGCACTGTTAAACGTTTAGGCAGGACACTATGGAAAAAATGGTCGGGCTACCATCAGCGAAGTCTGGTTGAAACCAAGATGCACTGCATCAAATTATTAGGCGATAAACTCAGTGCTAGGAACTTTCAAAGCCAAGTCAACGAGGTACATGCTCGTATAGCCATTTTAAATAGATTTACAGAATTAGGCCGACCTCATACCCAAGTTGTCACTTAAATTTGAGCAACTTAGGAAAGCTCTATCTTTAAGGGCTTTATGCAACAAAGCCTATCAAAACTATTTTTCCTTTCTTGATTTTTGATTGCTTCATTTAGCACTGAGTCTAGTAAGACATGTCTAGTTCTAGCTTGAGCTCTATTTGCAGCAGAGCGTGCTTCTGATCGTGTAAAAAATTTCATATTTAAAATTCTTGTTAAGTGTTAAATATATCTCTTGATTAAAAAAAAGAGCCTAAATTTTAGACTCTTTTTAGATGAATTTCAGTTGTCGCTTTCTTTGAGTATGGTTTAGCGTTTTTGAAACAATCTCAAAATATGTGTCAAAAATCTCACATCAACTGTCATTCAGCGAGGACTTTTTACCTTACCAGCTCAACGCACCGCCAGTCTGATAATCTGTCACACGCGTTTCGAAGAAGTTCTTCTCTTTACGCAAGTCCATCATTTCAGACATCCACTGGAACGGGTTGTTCACACCAGCAAACTGCTCAGGCAAGCCCAACTGTGCTAAACGACGGTTACAGATGAATTTTAAGTATTCTTCCATCATCGCAGCATTCATACCCAACACACCGCGTGGCATAGTGTCACGTGCATATTCGATTTCAAGCATCGTACCTTCAAGAATCATCTGGACGATTTCTTCTTGGAACTCAGCAGTCCACAAGCTTGGGTTTTCGATCTTAATTTGGTTAATCATGTCGATACCAAAGTTCAAGTGCATAGACTCATCGCGTAAGATGTATTGGAATTGCTCAGCAACACCATTCATTTTGTTACGACGGCCCATCGACAAGATTTGGCTGAAACCACAGTAGAAGAAGATACCTTCAAGAACACAGTAGAACGCGATTAAGTTGCGAAGCAAAATTTGGTCGTTTTCAGGCGTACCAGTTTTGAATGAAGGATCACTCAAAGACTGTGTATATTTTAAGCCCCAAGCTGCTTTACGCGCGACTGATGGTACTTCACGGTACATGTTGAAGACTTCACCTTCATCCATACCTAAAGATTCGATACAGTATTGGTAAGCATGTGTATGAATCGCTTCTTCAAAAGCTTGACGCAAAATGTACTGACGGCATTCAGGGTTGGTGATGTGACGGTAAATTGCCAATACCAAGTTATTTGCAACCAATGAGTCTGCTGTAGAGAAGAAACCAAGAGAGCGCATAACAATGGTACGTTCGTCTTCAGTTAAGCCATTTTCAGACTTCCAAAGCGCGATGTCATGGTTCATGTTTACTTCTTGTGGCATCCAGTGGTTTGCACAACCGTCTAGATATTTTTGCCAAGCCCATTCGTATTTGAACGGTACAAGTTGGTTTAAGTCCGCACGACAGTTAATCATGGCTTTGTCATCAACTTGTACACGCTGAGCGCCCATCTCAAGTTCTTCAAGACCAGGTGCAACGTCCAAAGTTTCTAGGGAAGCAGATGCTCTTGCCAACGGATCGGCTGGATCTGTTGCTCGCACTGAACGGGTTCCAGCGGATTGTGGAGCTGCCACATTCTTCTGTGGTTGCTCTGCAGTAGATACCATCTGCGGATCAGCCGCTTTTTGCGGTTCGACGGGCGCAGACTTGTGTTCAGGTGCAGCCGGTTTTTGCGAATCATCTTCGAAATCGTCCCAACTTAGGATTGACATATCAATTCTCTCTACGTTGCTTTATATCTTTTATTGACATCCAGCAAAGCTGAGATGTCCTACTATACGCTTAATTTGTGAAAGCAAAATTAAGTTTTGCCAATCGTTACTCTAAAATGATGTCTAGAGCATGATTCTCATGACTTATTTTGCTTTCGCTTTTTAGCTTGATTGACTTTCACCCAAAAATAGGCGATTGGCATATAAAACAAAACCACAAAGGAAATCACCAAGGTCGCAAGACCTAACATATAGTTATGTGTCATATGGAGCATGGTGGGTTCCTAGGTCGTCTTTAATTTTTTAATCTCCCTAAGTCCCTCTTTATGAAAGAGGGACTGTCACACCTCAATAAGTTTGGTGTAATTCCCCTCCTTTTAGGAGGGGTTAGGGGAGGTTATTACTGACAAGCCTCACAGTCTGGATTGTCAATTGAACATGCCATTGGCACTGGAGCTGCTTGACCGAAGCCTTCATCTTCAGCAACCACTTCTGGTTTAACTTCCTGTGCAACTGCTGCAACAGGCGCTGCCGTTACAGTTGCAGGTTTTACTGCATTCAAGGCACCCGTGTTAATGGTCGATTTTTCGGCAGATGTTGCACCTAAAGCACGGAGGTAATACGTCGTTTTTAAACCACGCAACCAAGCCATTTTATAGGTCAAGTCCAGTTTCTTACCGTTTGCACCAGAGATGTAAAGGTTTAATGATTGTGCTTGGTCAATCCATTTTTGACGACGTGATGCAGCATCCACAATCCAGCGTGGCTCAACTTCAAACGCAGTCGCGAAGATGGCTTTAAGCTCTTCAGGAATACGAGAAATCTTCTGAACTGAACCTTCAAAGTGTTTCAGATCATTTACCATCACAGAGTCCCACAGACCACGGTCTTTCAACGCACGTACTAAGTACGGGTTGATCACAGTGAACTCACCTGACAGGTTCGATTTTACATATAAGTTTTGGAATGTAGGCTCAATCGACTGAGACACACCACAAATGTTTGAAATGGTCGCGGTCGGTGCAATTGCCATCACGTTCGAGTTACGCATACCGTCTTTTTGAACTTTGGCACGTAAAGTGTCCCAGTCCAAACGTTGAGTGCGGTCAACTTCAAACATACGCTCAGGACGTGATTTTGCAACAAGGTCAAGTGAGTCAATTGGTAGAATCCCTTGATCCCACAGTGAACCTTTAAATGTCTCGTAAGTGCCACGCTCAAGTGCGAGATCGCTTGATGTTTGGATCGCATAGTAGCTGATCACTTCCATCGACTCATCAGCGAAGTCTACTGCGGCATCAGAACCATAAGCCAGTTGCATTTCATACAGCGCATCTTGGAAGCCCATGATACCCATACCCACTGGGCGGTGTTTCAAGTTTGAGTTTTTCGCTTGAGGAACTGCATAGTAGTTAATGTCGATTACATTATCGAGCATACGAACCGCTGTTTTTACTGTACGTGAAAGCTTTTCACGGTCTAACACACCACCTTGAACGTGTTGTACAAGGTTGATCGAACCTAAGTTACATACCGCGATTTCATCTTTGCTTGTGTTTAATGTGATTTCTGTACACAAGTTAGAAGAGTGAACTACACCAACGTGTTGTTGTGGTGAACGTAAGTTACATACGTCTTTGAATGTGATCCACGGGTGACCAGTTTCAAACAACATCGACAGCATTTTGCGCCACAAATCTTTTGCACGGATTTTCTTGTGCAACATGTTTGTTTCTTTTGCAATTGCTTCATAGTGTGCATAACGCTCAGCGAATTCTGCACCTGTTAAGTCGTGTAGGTCTGGTGTTTCAGACGGCGTGAACAGTGTCCATTCTGCATCTTCAAAAACACGTTGCATAAATAAATCAGGAACCCAGTTTGCTGTGTTCATGTCGTGGGTACGGCGACGGTCATCACCTGTGTTTTTACGTAGCTCTAGGAATTCTTCGATGTCCAAGTGCCAAGTTTCAAGGTATGCACACACAGCACCTTTACGCTTACCACCTTGGTTAACCGCGACAGCAGTATCGTTCGCCACTTTAAGGAATGGAACAACACCTTGTGACTTACCGTTTGTACCTTTGATATACGAGTTCAAAGCACGAACAGGTGTCCAGTCGTTACCTAAACCGCCTGCCCATTTAGACAACATTGCGTTATCACGCATCGCGCCATAAATGTCATACAGGTCATCATCAATGGTGGTTAAGTAACAGCTTGATAATTGCGGACGAAGCGTACCTGAGTTAAACAGGGTAGGCGTAGATGCCATGTAATCGAAGCTAGAGAGTAAGTTATAGAATTCGATTGCACGTTCTTCACGGTTTGCTTCGTTGAGTGAAAGACCCATCGAAACGCGCATGAAGAATAATTGTGGTAATTCGAAACGTACGCCATCTGAGTGGATGAAGTAACGGTCAAATAATGTCTGTAAACCTAAGTACGTAAATTGGTTTGAGCGTTCT
The DNA here is from genome assembly GCF_002165305.2 of Acinetobacter sp. WCHA55. Lineage (NCBI taxonomy): Bacteria > Pseudomonadati > Pseudomonadota > Gammaproteobacteria > Moraxellales > Moraxellaceae > Acinetobacter > Acinetobacter sp. WCHA55. Next base: position 756,255 of record NZ_CP032286.1, read on the forward strand.
GGTTGAATCGCTGCGGCCAATTTCGCAAGGTCAAAGTTAAGAAGTTCTGGTGAAAGTAGGTCTAGCTCAATACCTTTCTTCAGGAATGTTTCTAAAGCATCGCCTTCAGATGTGTCTTCAGACAAGCCAAGGAAAGTTAAACCTGTTGCGACCAATTCATCACGAAGTAGGCGAGCTGTCACGTAGGTATAGTTTGGTTCTTGTTCGATACGCGTACGTGTTGCCATCATCATCGTGGTTGCGATATCAGACGCTTTTACACCGTTGTAAAGGTTTTTGATTGTTTCATCGATGATCGCTTGAACATTGATGCCTTCTAAACCTTCAGCCGCTTTTGTTACAGTTGCTTCAAGCTTACGCATGTCAAGTGGTTGAAGCTGACCATTGGCGTCAGTAATTTGTAAGGTCGGATGATGGTTTTCACCTGCTTGTTTACGTGCATCAGCACGTTGATCGCGGTAGATGACATACGCACGAGCAACTTTCTGTTCACCTGTACGCATTAGCGCAAGTTCAACTTGGTCTTGGATTTCTTCGATGTGAATTGTACCGCCAGAAGGTAGGCGGCGACTGAACGTATTTAATACCATCTCGGTAAGTTGAGAGATACGATCGTGGATGCGGCTTGAGTCAGCACTTTGTTGGCCTTCAACAGCCAAAAATGCCTTACCAATGGCAACAGAGATTTTTTCTGCGTCAAAGCTGGCAACATCTCCAGTGCGTTTAATCACCTGAATTTGACCAGGGGTTGAATTCGATACGCTCATGCTAGCATAGCTCCATTTTGTCATCTATTTTTATGTCTATGGACCGTTTGAACTGGGCAATTTTTATGCCACAGTGTTTGAGGTTTAAACACAAGACCTAGTGGTTTAAAAATTAATTGAACACAAGATACGGGAAAATTCAGGGTAGATCAATATTGACATTTTATTAAATATTTTGATTGATCTGGTCTCGAAAAGATCTTAAAAAGATCCCTTTTTTATGATTCTTGTATTAAGCCTTATTAGACAAGGCGATAGCATAACAAAGCTCGGTTTAAGTGCTTATAGATAACATTGTGGATAAGTTCAAAACAGACAAATGAGAGAGTTATAAACTGTTCAAACAGTGACTTGGTATGAAAAATCGCCATTTTGTAAAGAAACGTTTCTTTTACATTGGTTGGATATACAGCAAACCTCAGAAAGTGCTCATTTGGAGGCTAAAAAAATGTATAACAAAATGCTACTTTGATGTATCAGTTTGGTGAACGAGATCTTGTTTACAATGTAAACGTGTGTATATTGCAAAATATATCAGAGCGTATCCCTTGGATTTTAAAGGATACGTTAAGTCGTCAAAATAAAGGGGCACTCCATGAGCCAAGAAGAAAAGTTACCAAAAATTTTAATCGTAGAAGACGATGAGCGCCTAGCTCGCTTAACTCAAGAGTACCTGATTCGTAATGGTCTTGAGGTTGGGGTAGAACCCGATGGTAACCGTGCCATTCGCCGTATTATTGCAGAACAACCCGATATGGTGGTGTTGGATGTGATGCTTCCAGGTGCAGATGGTTTAACCATTTGCCGTGAAGTTCGTCCACATTATCATCAACCGATTTTGATGTTGACTGCACGTACCGAAGATATGGATCAAGTGCTTGGTCTAGAAATGGGTGCAGATGATTATGTGGCAAAACCAGTTCAGCCACGTGTATTACTTGCACGTATTCGTGCCTTATTACGTCGTACTGACAAAGCGCCTGAGGATGAAGTTGCGCAACGTATCGAATTTGATGATTTGGTGATTGATAACGGTGGTCGCTCAGTGACTTTAAATGGTGAGTTAGTTGACTTTACCAGCGCTGAATATGACTTGCTGTGGTTATTGGCTTCAAATGCAGGTCGTATTTTATCACGTGAAGACATTTTTGAACGTTTACGCGGTATTGAATATGACGGTCAAGACCGTTCAATTGACGTGCGTATTTCACGTATTCGTCCAAAAATTGGTGATGACCCTGAAAATCCAAAACGTATTAAAACGGTACGTAGTAAAGGCTACTTATTTGTAAAAGAAACCAATGGTCTTTAAGCCGTTTATTTGATTCGTTAAAACGGGACATTTTTAGTGTTCAAACACAGTATATTCTTGCGTATCTATGCTGGGCTGGTAGTGTTAGTCGCTATTGTTGCCCTCATGGGGTATTTGCTTGTACAAATTATTAACTATCAGCGAGTGCAAGAATATCGCGAGTCTTTAACGGACGGGATTTCCTTTATTATTAGTGAAGGTGTATCCCGTCAGACCAATGCGCAGCAAAAAGCAGATTGGATTTCAGATGCTTCAGATTTGCTGGAACTGCCGATTAATATGATCCCTGCCGATAAGGTGGATTTGAGTCGTGCGGAGTTAAAGCGGATCAGTGAGCGTAAAGCGGCTGTGCGTTATGATGCGCAAACGCAAGTGGCGTACCTGATCATTGGTCTAAAAGATGATCCGAATCATTTACTGTATATTAAAGTAGATAAAATTGGTGAGTTGCAAATGAAAGCACTCCCGATTTTTATCCTAGATTATTTGGTGTATTACCCAGGTCAAGAAGAAGAGTACTTAGAAAAAGTACAGAAACATTTCTCTTATCCTGTGCAGATTGAAGAAGTACAAAATCTGGCTTTAGAGTCGGAGCAGATTGGGCGCTTACGTTTAGATCATAGCGTGATCTTATATCGTGATAGTGCCTCTGTACGTGGCACCACCATTTCTATTGTGTCTCCACCTTTACCAAGTTCACCGAGCAAGGTTTTGGTATTGGGGCCTGTACCTATTTTTAACTGGATGCCGTTTCAGCTTGCAGCAGGGATTACCTTGTTGAGCCTGTTTGTGCTGAGTTTGGGGGTGTATGGCTTACTTGTACCGATGCAGCGTAAACTGCGTGAGGTTAATTACGGTTTAAACCGTATGAAAGCGGGTGACATGACCCTACGCTTGCCTGTCGATGGCACAGATGAAATGGCCAGTCTAGCCAATAGCTATAACAGTATGTCAGACCATATTCAGCGTCTCATTGAGGCGCAGCGCGAACTGATGCGTGCGGTATCACATGAGCTTCGTACACCTGTTGCTCGGATTCGTTTTGGTATGGAAATGTTGGCTGAAGAAGACGACTATGAATACCGTCTTCAGCAAGTCGATATGATTGATAAAGACATTGAAGCTTTAAATACCTTAATTGATGAAATCATGACCTACGCTAAGTTGGAGCAGGGTACACCATCACTGGATATTGAAAGCATTGTGTTGTTTGAAGTCTTAGATCAGGTGGTGGTTGAGACGGAAGCCTTAAAAACCCAGAAAGAAATTCATTTAAATGCTCCTCCTTTAACCTTAACGGTTGAGGCTGAGCGTCGTTATTTACACCGTGTGGTACAGAACTTGGTTGGTAATGCGGTTCGTTATGGCGACCATCAGGTGTTGGTTAGTGGTGGTATTAATGAAAGCGGTATGGCCTATGTTTGTGTTGAAGATGATGGGCCGGGCATTCCAGAGGATGAGCGAGAGCGTGTTTTTGAAGCATTCGCACGTTTGGATGATAGCAGGACTCGAGCATCGGGTGGTTATGGTTTAGGTTTGTCGATTGTGAGCCGAATTGCCTATTGGTTTGGTGGTAGCGTTAAAGTCGATCAAAGCCCTAGTCTCGGTGGTGCACGTTTTACTATGACATGGCCGGCGCATCGCTTTAGTAAGTCTAAAAAGAAGTACAGTGTCAAAGATAGTGCAGACTCAAAAAACTAAGCATTAAAAAAGCACCGAAATTCGGTGCTTTTTTTATTTTTCATGCTGACTTATTCTTGGATGCTGGCATCGGGAGAAATAATCTGCTTGCCTTGTTTTAGGCTTTCAAGCGCATCTGCATTAAAGTCAATCAATAATGAGTTGTTTTGCGTATCTATGCCATAACGGCTAATGAGCTTTTGATCACCATTTATCGTTTCAATTTTATATTCATCCACAATATTCATAATGCCATCAAGGTTGGTGGTGGCTGAAGCTTTATCTTGGCGAAAAAGTTCATAAATGTCGCGTAAATCAAAGATGGCATTATTGGCATCGGGGTGTTTACGAACATAAGTTTCAACATGGCGAATAAGCAACTGGGCAAATAAAAAATAGTTAGGTTTGTGGGTGAATTCCAGACTCATGTGGTGCTCCTTATTCTTTGTTCTTGGTTGTCTATATCAATAGCATAAGAAAACGCCATGTGCATTAACTGATTGGGGTGATTTGCAAAAAAATACAAAAAATATGAGTGACTTAATCTACTTTTGTATTTTTTAAAATCAGCACAATACAGTGGTTGCTGGGCTGTGTTTTTTAAACTGCTGATTGTGTGATTGTTATCGGAATGAGGCTGAAAAATGCTTTAAAGGCTTTGTTTAAATATTGAAATTTGGAAAAATAATAGAATAGTAGTGTTTTATTAGATAAAACGATTGGTTTCGAAATAAAAGGGCTTCCATCGAAAAAATCTCAAAAAACGAAGATAAATCATCCTAAAGACGAAGGTCTATAAGCTAGCAACTTACGTCAGCAATCGGGTACAATTGGCGGGATTAATTTTGTGTTTGGTGTATTTGAAGGCCAATACATGCATTCTTTGTTAATAAATTAGGCCTGCCAGGAGTTATCCCCGCATGAGTGCCATTACTCCATACGAATGGGCAATTATTGCCTTCGTGATCGGCGTTACATTTCTTTGCGTCTTTATGCTCACTGTCCCATTACTCCTTGGGGGTAAGTCATGGGGCCGTGCAAAGCAAGAGCAATTTGAATCAGGTGTGGTTGGTGCTGGTGGCGCACGTATCCGCCTGTCAGCAAAGTTCTATTTGGTTGCAATCTTCTTCGTCGTATTCGACTTAGAGGCGCTTTACCTTTACGCATGGGCTACATCGGTTCGTGAAGTGGGTTGGGTGGGTTTCACCACTGCAGCAGTATTTATTTTAGTTTTACTCGTTGGTTTGGTTTATGAGTTGTCTACAGGTGCGCTTAATTGGTCACCTTCTGACAAACGTAAAGCAGCAGGGATTAAACCTAAAGTTGGTTCTCCAAATATGAATCTTGCAGAAATTACTCGCTTTAATTCAATTGAAGAGTTGGTTATGGACCCTACAGGTCAAATCCCAGCTCAATCATCTGGTCGTGTGAAAGATAAGTCACCGGCTAAATCGTCTGATAAGGAGTAACTCGGGATGAAATATACATTAACCCGTGCGAATCCGGATGCTGATCAATATCCACTTCAAGAGCGTCAAATCGTAACGGATCCGCTTGAAGAAGAAGTGAATAAAAATGTGTTCATGACTCGTTTAGAGGACGTAGCACATACAGCAGTGAACTGGGGTCGTAAGAACTCAGTTTGGCCGTTTAACTTTGGTACATCTTGCTGCTACGTAGAGTATGCAACGACTTTAACAGGCGTGCATGACTTGTCGCGTTTCGGTGCCGAAGTAATCCGTGCTTCACCTCGTCAGGCTGACTTGATGATTGTTGCAGGTACATGTTTCGTCAAAATGGCTCCAGTTATTCAACGTTTGTATGAACAAATGTTGGAACCGAAGTGGGTTATTTCAATGGGCGCATGTGCAAACTCTGGCGGTATGTACGATATTTATTCAGTTGTGCAAGGTGTGGATAAAATCATCCCAGTCGATGTTTATATTCCAGGTTGCCCACCCCGTCCAGAAGCATTAATCCAAGCATTAATGTTGTTACAAGACCAAATTCAACTAGAGCGCCGTCCACTTTCTGCCGTGATTGGTGATGATCTTAAGCCAGTGTATAAGCCAAAGATGATGCCAGAACGTGACCGTAAGAATGCTGAACGTATTGCAGTGAAAAACTTACGCTCTATGGATGAAATTAAATAATTTAAACGATAAATTTTGATGCACCCGGCTTGGGTGTAATTGTTGTTTAGGTTGAATGAATTTGTATTAAATAGGAAGCCAAGCCAATGGCTGAAACTGAAAACGCTATGCCAGAATCTCCGCAAGTTGATTCACGCCCAGCATTTGCAATTGTAGAAGAGCTCAAAACCAAATTTGGTGAGAACTTCTATGTGCAAACGACTTTTGAAGACTTTCCAACAGTCTGGGTTGAGCGCGCGCGCGTACAAGAAGTTTTAATGTTCTTGCGTACAGTGTCACGTCCATACGTGATGCTGTTTGACTTGTCTGCGGTAGATGAACGTTTACGTACACACCGCGACGGTTTGCCTGCGTCTGACTTTACTGTGTTCTATCACTTATTATCGCTTGAGCGTAATAGTGATATTCGTATCAAAGTTGCATTGAATGAAAATGATGTAAATCTTCCAACTGCAACCAATATTTGGCCAAATGCCAACTGGTACGAGCGTGAAGCTTACGATATGTTTGGCATTAACTTCGAAGGGCATCCAATGCTCCGTCGTATTTTGTTGCCAACCTATTGGGAAGGTCACCCACTTCGTAAAGAGTACTCTGCACGTGCTACGGAATATACACCGTATATGCAGAACCAAGCGAAGCAGGATTACGAACAGGAACACCTTCGTTTCGTGCCTGAAGATTGGGGTATGAAGCGCGGTAATGACGACGAAGACTTCATGTTCTTAAACTTAGGTCCGAACCACCCATCTGCGCACGGTGCTTTCCGTGTAATCTTGCAGTTGGATGGTGAAGAAGTGAAAGACTGTGTGCCTGATATCGGTTATCACCACCGTGGTGTGGAAAAGATGGCTGAACGTCAAACTTGGCATTCATTCATTCCGTATACTGACCGTGTGGACTACTTGGGCGGTTGTGCGCAAAACATGCCTTATGTGATGGGTGTGGAGCAAATGGCGGGTATTACTGTACCTGACCGTGCGCAATGTATCCGTGTCATGATGTCTGAATTGTTCCGTATCAATAACCACTTGTTGTATATCGGTACTGCGATTCAAGATGCCGGCGGTATGACCCCTGTATTCTACATGTTCGCTGACCGTCAAAAAATCTATGACGCGATTGAAGCGATCACGGGTTACCGTATGCACCCAGCATGGTTCCGTATTGGTGGTACAGCGCATGACTTGCCAAACAACTGGCAGCATCTGATTCGTGAAATCCTAGATTGGATGCCGAAGCGTATGAACGAATACTACACAGCAGCGCTTAAAAACTCTGTATTTGTAGGTCGTACGCGTAACGTCGCTCAATATGACGCGAAATCTGCGTTGGCTTGGGGTGTGACTGGTACTGGTCTACGTGCAACAGGTATTGACTTCGACGTTCGTAAATATCGTCCATACAGTGGCTATGAAAACTACGACTTCGATGTCCCACTTGAGTACGAAGGCGATGCGTATGCGCGGGTTCTTGTTCACTTCCGTGAAATTGAAGAATCACTCAAAATCGTGAAGCAATGTTTAGACAACATGCCTTCCGGTGCATACAAAGCAGATCACCCATTGGCTGTTCCACCACCTAAAGACAAGACTTTACAAGACATTGAAACCTTGATTACGCACTTCTTAAGTGTATCTTGGGGTCCTGTGATGCCTGCTGGTGAAGCATCTGTGATGGCTGAAGTGGTGAAAGGTGCATCGAACTACTACTTGACTTCTGACAAGTCAACGATGAGTTATCGTACCCGTATTCGTACACCAACCTTCACGCATTTACAGCAAATGCCTTCTGTGATTAATGGCAGTCTAGTATCTGACTTGATCATTTATTTAGCGACAATTGACGTCGTAATGGCAGACGTGGATCGCTAAGGGGTAACGCATTATGATGATTTTGACTGATAAAAAGCCACGTGTGAATGTTGAAGGGATTTTGACTACGGAAGAAATTCACGATATCGAACATCACATTGATCACTATCCGTACCCGCGTGCAGCCTGTCTTGATGCGCTGAAGTGTGTACAACGCCGTAATGGTTGGGTAGATGATGCACAAATGAATGCCATTGCGCAAATGTTAAGCATGAGCGTCGCTGACCTTGAAGGTGTAGCAACATTCTATAACCGTATCTACCGTCAACCTGTAGGTCGTCATGTAATTTTGCTTTGTGACTCGATTGCGTGCTTCTTGATGGGTGCGGAAACTTTGGCAGAAGCATTCCAGCGTGAATTAGGTATTCAGTTTGGTCAAACGACTGCAGATGGTCGTTTTACTTTGCTGCCAATTTGCTGCCTAGGTAACTGTGACAAAGGTCCTACATTAATGATTGATGAAGACACTCACGGTCTGGTTGAAGTGACCTCAGTGAAACAGTTATTGGAGAAGTATGTATGAATACCGAACCAAAACCAATTTATGGCGACGGTAACCCAGAAACTCATCCATTAACTTGGCGTTTGAGTAAACAAGAGTTTGTACGTAGTGCAGATGACTACGAAGCGCTTGAAGGTTATGCAGGCTTTAAAAAAGCAATCACTATGCCACCGAAAGACGTGCTTGAAGTCATTAAGGCTGCAACCGTTAAAGGTCGTGGTGGTGCAGGTTTCCCAGCAGGGATCAAATGGTCACTGATGGCACCAAATGACAACTCAGGTCCACGTTACCTGATTTGTAATGCCGATGAAATGGAACCAGGTACTTTCAAAGACCGTTTGTTGATGGAAAAACTTCCTCATCAATTGATCGAAGGTATGTTGATTGCGGGTTATACCCTTGAAGCAACACATGGTTATATCTTCATCCGTGGTGAATACATCGAAGCTGCTCAATACTTAAATGAAGCATTAGAGCAAATCCGTGCGAAAGGTTACTTGGGTGAAAACATCCTCGGCACTGGCTGGAACTTCGAAATGCACGTACATACCGGTGCAGGCCGTTATATCTGTGGTGAAGAAACCGCATTGATTAACTCGCTTGAAGGTCGCCGTGCAAACCCACGTACCAAACCACCATTCCCGCAAGTTGCAGGTGCTTGGGGTCGTCCTACGATTGTGAACAACGTAGAGACTTACAACAACTTACCAGCAATCATGTTGCGTGGTCCTGAATGGTACATCAACCTTTCTGCGGGTAAATCGAAAGATCCAGGCACCAAGATTTATGGTGCATCAGGTAAGGTGAAATTCCCTGGTTTATGGGAATTGCCATTCGGTACAACTGCACGTGAAGTAATTGAAGAGCATGCTGGTGGTATGCGTGATGGCCTTAAGCTAAAAGCTTGGTTACCAGGCGGTGCATCGACAGACTTCTTGGCTGCTGAACACATTGATCTTCCTATGGATGCGGAAAGCATCATGAAGGCAGGTTCACGTTTAGGTACGTGTTTGTTGATGGTGGTTGATGAAACCCAATGTATGGTTTCTGCTACACGTAACTTAGAAGAATTCTTTGCGCGTGAGTCATGTGGTTTCTGTACGCCTTGTCGTGATGGTTTACCTTGGGCAGTTAAAGCTCTGAAAGCATTAGAAGATGGCACAGGTAAGAAAGAAGATATCGATCACTTACAAGAGTTAACGCGTAAGTTATGGATTGGTAAAACTTTCTGTGCACATGCTCCTGGTGCAATGGAACCGTTAATGGGCGCACTTAAATATTTCCGTAGCGAGTTTGAAGCCAAGGTAGTAGATGCTGCCGCTCGAACTAGCAACGTAGAACAAGCTTAAGGAATTCGACTATGGCTACAATTCATGTCGATGGAAAATCGTATGAAGTCAACGGCTCAGAAAACTTGCTACAAGCATGTTTAAGTCTTGGCATCGACATCCCATATTTTTGTTGGCATCCATCCTTAGGTTCTGTCGGTTCGTGCCGTCAATGTGCTGTGACTCAATACGCGAATCCAGAAGATACGCGTGGTCGTTTGGTCATGTCATGTATGACGCCTGCGTCTGACAATACCTATATCTCGATTGAAGACAAAGAAGCGAAAGATTTCCGTGCGTCTATTGTTGAATTCTTGATGACGAATCACCCACACGACTGTCCAGTCTGTGAAGAAGGTGGTCACTGTCATTTACAGGATATGACTGTAATGACGCAACACGACCGTCGTCGTTACCGTTTCACGAAGCGTACGCATTACAACCAAGAATTAGGTTCGTTTATTGCACACGAGATGAACCGTTGTATCGCTTGCTACCGTTGTGTTCGTTACTACAAAGACTACGCGGGCGGTACAGACTTTGGTGTTTATGCCAATGCATCGCGTGTTTACTTTGGTCGTCCAGAATCAGGTACTTTAGAATCTGAATTCTCTGGTAACTTGACTGAAGTTTGTCCAACAGGTGTATTCACGGATAAAACTCACTCAGAACGCTACAACCGTAAATGGGACATGCAGTATGCGCCAAGCGTATGCCAAGGCTGTTCTTCAGGCTGTAATATCTCTCCAGGTGAGCGTTATGGTGAACTTCGTCGTGTAGAAAACCGTTTCAACGGTGAAGTAAACCAATACTTCTTGTGTGACAAAGGCCGTTTCGGTACAGGTTATGTGAACCGTGCAGACCGTCCACGTCAACCACAATTCCGTGATGGTGCTGATACAACAGTCGTCTCTGTAGATCAAGCATTAGACACTGTGATTGCAAATATCCAAGGCAAAAAAGTATTGGGTATCGGCTCTCCACGTGCATCACTTGAATCAAACTACGCGCTTCGCGAGCTAGTGGGTCAAGAAAACTATTCAACGGGTATGTCTCAAAAAGAGCAAAACTTGGTTGAATTAGCTGCTTCAATCATGCAAACCGAAGGTGTTTACAACCCAGGTATGCGTGAAATCGAAAGCTATGATGCAGTGCTGATTTTGGGTGAAGATTTAACTCAAACTGCACCACGTATGGCATTGTCTGTTCGCCAAGCAGCGAAAAACAAAGCCAAAGAAATGGCAGCAGAACGTCGTACTCAAGATTGGTTGGCTGAGCCTGTGCAACGTATTGCACAAGATGCAAAATCACCTATTTTCATCTTGGCTGCAACGCAAACCCGTTTATCAGATGTGGCTGCTGGTGAAGTTGTTGCTTCTCCAAACGATATCGCGCGTTTAGGTTTTGCGGTTGCTGCTGCAGTGAAGGGTGAAGTGCTTTCTGGTTTGGCTGAAGATGCGAAAGCATTTGCTCAAACGATTGCGGACACTTTAAAAGCTGCGAAAAAGCCATTAATCATTTCGGGCACAAGTTTACAAGATCCTGCAATCATGGAAGCGGCAGCACAAGTTGCTCAAAACCTTGGTAATGCTGGCTTGACCTTGACGGTTCCTGAAGTGAACTCTATGGGCTTAGCAATCTTCGGTGGACAAAGCTTAGAACAAGCGTTTGCGCAAGATTATGACACGGTTGTGATTGTTGAAAATGATCTATTCCGTCGTTTGCCAGCAGTACAAGTTGAAGCAGCACTTTCTGGTAAAGACGTGATTGTTTTAGATCACTCTGAAACTGAAACTGTCAAGAAAGCGGATATCGTACTTTCTGCTGCGTCATTTGCTGAAGGTGACGGTACGGTTGTCTCTCAAGAAGGCCGTGCACAACGTTTCTACCAAGTGTATGACCCGAGCTACTACAAGCCTGAACTGGCGATCAAAGAATCTTGGCGCTGGTTACATGCCATTGAAACAGGCGTGAAGGGCAAAGCGATTTCTTGGACCTTGCTTGACGATGTCATCGAGTCAGTTGCGAAAAATGTACCTGCACTTGCTGCAATTCAAGATGTGGCTCCAGATGCGGGCTTCCGTGTCCACGGTTTGAAAGTTGCGCGTGAACCGCGTCGTTACTCTGGTCGTACCTCTATGCGTGCGCCATTGAACGTGCATGAACCAAAACAACCGACAGATATCGACTCTGCATTAACTTTCTCTATGGAAGGTTATGTCGGGAACCAAACGCCATCTCCACTGGTACCATTTGCATGGTCAGCAGGTTGGAACTCACCGCAAGCTTGGAATAAATTCCAAGATAACGTGGGTGGTCACTTAAAAGGTGGTGATTCGGGTGTGCGTTTATTCGATCGTTTAGCGAAGCGTCCAGCACGTACTTTCGTTGCTCCAGCGGTTGTGGTTGCAAACCCTGAAAGCTTCCGTTTAGTGCCAATGCATCACATTTTTGCTTCTGGTGAATTTACTGTGAAAACACCTGCGATGGAATCGCGTATTCCTGAAGCAGTCTTTGCAGTGGGTGAGCAAGATGCAACACGTTTGAATGTTCAAGATGGTCAAAAAATCACTGTGAAAGCAGGTGAGACTTCGATCGTACTTCCAGTTCAAGTGATTGATTATTTACCTACAGGTTATATTGGTTATCCAGTTGGTCTTGCACCTACGGTTTCACTTGCTGAGCCTGTATCAGTCGCGGTAGGAGCGTAATTCATGCAACAAGAATTAATCCGTCAAACGCCGCTTTGGGCTGAGAACTGGCCAATTGCCTACTCAGTCATTCAAGCGATTGTGATTTTACTCGTTGTAGTACTCATCGCTGCGTTGATGTCTTTTATTGAGCGTCGTTTACTGGGCTTATGGCAAGACCGTTATGGTCCGAACCGTGTAGGTCCTGGGGGGATGTTCCAGATCGTTGCTGACATGCTGAAAATCATGTTCAAAGAAGACTGGACACCAAAGTTTGCTGACAAATTGACTTTCCGTTTAGCTCCTGCTGTTGCCATGGCAACAGCGGTGTTGTCGTTCATGGTTATTCCTGTATCGCCATACTTAGGTGTTGCAGACATGAGCATCGGTCTATTGTTCTTTATGGCAATGGCCGGTATTGCAGTCTATGCCGTATTGTTTGGTGGTTGGTCATCAAACAACAAATATGCATTGCTTGGTGGTCTACGTTCTGCAGCTCAAACCATTTCGTATGAAGTGTTCTTGGGTATTTCATTGATGGGTGTGGTTGCAATTGCAGGCTCATTCAACATGCGTGAAATTGTAGAAGCACAAAAAGATGTATGGTTTGTCATTCCACAGTTCTTAGGTTTCTTAATCTTCGTGGTTGCAGGTGTTGCGGTTACTCACCGTCACCCATTTGACCAACCAGAAGCAGAACAAGAATTGGCGGAAGGTTACCACGTCGAGTACGGCGGTATGAAATGGGGGATGTTCTTCGTTGCAGAATATGTCAACGTGGTTCTGATCTCTGCATTGATCGTAACGCTATTCTTCGGTGGTTGGTTAGCGCCATTTAACATCGATATTCCGTTCATTCCACCAGTATTCTGGTTCATTATCAAAACAGCATTTTTTGTGATGATGTTTGTCTTGGCTCGTGGTTCACTTATGCGTCCACGTTATGACCAAGTGATGAACTTTGGTTGGAAGATTTGCTTACCATTAGCGTTAGTTAACTTATTAGTTACTGGCGCAGTGATTCTGTGGTAAGGGCAGGGAGAATAAAATGTATAAAATTCTAGCTGGGTTCGGGTCAATCGTACGTTCACTGTGGATGGTTTTCTCACACGTGACACGTAAACGTGACACCATTCTTTACCCAGAAGTGCCAGCCGAACAAATTGTTCCACCACGTTTCCGTGGTCGTATCGTGTTAACACGTGACCCAGATGGTGAAGAACGTTGTGTTGCGTGTAACTTATGTGCAGTTGCATGTCCTGTTGGTTGTATTTCACTACAAAAAGCAGAAAAAGAAGATGGTCGTTGGTATCCGGAGTTTTTCCGTATCAACTTCTCACGTTGTATTTTCTGCGGTATGTGTGAAGAAGCATGTCCGACGACTGCAATTCAAATGACTCCAGATTTCGAGTTGGGTGAATACGTTCGTCAAGACTTGGTATACGAGAAAGAAAACTTACTCATTTCAGGTCCTGGTAAATATCCAGACTACAACTTCTACCGTGTAACAGGTATGGCTGTAACTGGAAAAGACAAAGGTCAAGCGCAGCGTGAAAGCGCACCAGTTGATGTACGGAGCTTATTACCATGATGTGGCCATTTTATTTGATGGCACTTGTGGCCATCGTTTCTACGATTCGTGTTGTGACCAACGCGAATCCTGTACACGCTTTATTGAGCTTGATCGTGTCACTTCTTGCAGTTGCAGGCATGTTTATGATCGTGGGTGCGCCATTTGCTGGCGCGCTTGAGATCATCGTCTATGCAGGCGCGATCATGGTGTTATTCGTATTCGTAGTGATGATGTTAAACCTTGGTCAACACACCGTTGAACAAGAGCGTAAATGGTTAACATCGTCTGCTTGGGCATATCCAGCACTCATGAGCTTCTTAATGGGCTTGGTGTTGGTGTGGATGCTCGGCTCTGACTACACAGCGGCTGGCCCTGTTATGGGTACTGAAGTTGTGGGTCCAAAAGTCGTTGGCCAAGCACTCTTTACTCACTATTTATTATTGGTTGAAGTTGCTGCCATGTTATTGCTTGCTGCGTTGGTTGCAGCATTCCATCTTGGCAAACGTGAACCAGGTGCAGAAGAGGACAAACAATAATGGGCAACATCCCTTTAGAACATGGTTTGATTGTTGCAACCATTCTTTTTGCACTGGGTTTTTACGGTGTGATGGTGCGACGCAATCTATTATTTATGTTAATGAGCCTTGAAATCATGATGAACGCAGCTGCGCTTGCGTTTGTTCTGGCTGGTAGTGCATGGGTACAACCAGACGGACAAATCATGTTTATTTTGATCTTAACGCTTGCTGCGGCAGAGGCTTGTATTGGTCTTGCGATCGTCCTTCAGTTCTACCATCGCTTCCATCACTTGGATGTGGATGCTGCTAGTGAGATGCGCGGATGAGTTTTTTATATTTAACAGTATTATTCCCGCTCATTGGTTTTGTCCTTTTAGCGGCAGGTCGCAACAAGCTTCCTGAAAATGTTGCTGCCATTATTGGTGTGGGGGCAGTTGGCCTTTCTGCATTGGTTGCTTTGATCGCTGGTCTAGACTTTGTTAATAACGGCAAAGTGACTTATGTTCAACATCTGTGGACATGGTTCCATGTCGGTAATCTAAGCCCAGGCATTAGCTTACATCTTGACGGTTTATCACTGCTCATGATGGGTATGGTGACGGGTGTCGGTTTCCTGATTCACATCTTTGCGTCATGGTACATGCGTGGTGAAGAAGACTTTGCACGTTTCTTCTCTTATTTCAACCTGTTCGTTGCTAGCATGTTGCTGCTCGTATTGGGCGATAACTTGGCGTTGCTCTTCTTAGGTTGGGAAGGCGTAGGTCTTTGCTCGTACTTGCTGATTGGTTACTACTACCAAAACCCTGCAAACGGTTTTGCGGCAATTAAAGCATTTACCGTAACACGTATCGGTGATGTGTTCTTACTGATCGCTTTGTTCTTAATTTACCAACAGTTCGGTACATTAAACATTGCGGAAGTGGTTGCAGCTGCACCAACAGTGATGACACAAAGTTCATCTTTAACCATTTGGACAGCATTGATGTTGTTCTTGGGTGCGGCAGGTAAATCTGCACAGATCCCATTACAAACATGGTTGGCCGATGCAATGGCAGGTCCTACACCTGTATCTGCATTGATCCACGCTGCAACGATGGTAACCGCAGGTGTTTACCTGTGTTGCCGTATGTACACCGTGTTTGAAATGGCACCTGAAGTGATGATGTTTATCTCAATCACAGGTGCGGTAACCTTGTTAGTGGCTGGTTTTGCTGCATTGGTTCAAACAGACATCAAACGTATTTTGGCTTACTCAACCATGAGTCAGCTCGGTTATATGTTTATGGCTGTTGGGGCGGAAGCTTACCAAGCAGGCCTGTTCCACATGCTAACTCACGCATTCTTCAAGGCATTATTGTTCTTGTCTTCAGGTGCAGTGATTTTGGCTTACCACCACGAACAAAACATCTTCAAGATGGGCGGTTTGTTCTACAAGAACAAATTCCTATTTGCTTGTTTCGCCATTGGTGGCGGTGCATTGGCCGCGATTCCATACATCACCGTGGGCTTCTTCTCTAAAGACGCGATCTTGGGTGCAGTTTGGGTACAAGGCGAATCAATCGCAGTGTATAACTCATTATACTGGGCGGGTGTAGCAGGTGCATTCTTAACCTCGATTTACACATTCCGTCTGATTTGGGTTGTGTTCTTTGGTAAAGAAAATACCCCATATCATGCGATTAAAGGCATCACCTACTGGGGACCTTTGGGTATTCTTGCAGTACTTTCAACCTTCATTGGTGCGGTACTTAAAGCACCTGTAGAAAGCATTTTAAATGCAGCAAAAATCCCAGCATTTGTAATCCCAGAAGCATTAGAACATGGCATGCACAGCGCTGAATGGACTGCTGTTGGTATTGCACTTGTTGGTTTAGCGATTGGTGTGGTGTTATTTGCATTTGCTTATAGTGCTGTGAAAAGCTTTGCTAAAACGTCATTGGGTGCAGGTCTTGCAAACATTTGCCGTAATGCGCTAGGTTTCGATGCGCTCTATGACATCGTTTTTGTGAAACCATATTTGCTTATTGCGAAGATTTTAGGTCGTGATCCAATTGATCGCTTGTGGTTAGTCTTGCCTGCTATTGTGAAAGGTGGACATAGTTTCACAAGTTCACGTCAAACAGGTTCATTGCGTGATTACGCATCAAGCATGGCATTAGGTATCTTTGTATTGCTAATGGTCTTGATCGTAACTCAGATCGTGGGGAAATAAGATGGAAATCACAAACAACTGGATTCTACCCGCGCTGATCTTAGTTCCGTTCATTGCTGGTTTTATTTGTTGGTTAGTCGACAAACTCGACGACAAACTGCCGCGTTATATTGCGCTGATTGGTATGCTCATTACTTTGGGCTTGACCGTTGCGCTGTGGCAAACAGGTACATTTAACTACGAACTTGGCGCAAAAGTGCCATCGTGGTCTGCTGAATTCATGTTGCCATGGATTCAAACTTTAGGCATTAACATCCACTTAGCCGTGGATGGCCTATCTCTATTAATGGTGGGCTTAACGGCACTTTTAGGTGTGTTGGCTGTCGGCTGTTCTTGGGGTGAAATTCAAAAGAATGTTGGTTTCTTCCACTTAAACCTTTTATGGTCTTTGGGTGGTGTGATCGGTGTCTTCTTAGCGATTGACATGTTCTTGTTCTTCTTCTTCTGGGAGATGATGCTTGTACCTATCTACTTCTTGATCGCGCTTTGGGGTCATAAAGGGGCAGAAGGTAAATCACGTGTTTACGCTGCAACCAAATTCTTTATCTATACGCAAGTCGCTGGTCTTATTATGTTGATCGGTATCCTAGGCCTCGTGGTTTATGGTTACATGATGACAGGTATGATCGGTTTTGATTACAACTACTTATTAGCTGTAGCCAACACTTTAGACAAAGAGTTACCTACTGTTGCTTATGCATTCATGCTGTGTTTATTCGTCGGTTTTGCGGTAAAACTTCCAGTTTTCCCATTACACGGCTGGTTACCAGATGCGCATGCACAAGCACCTACAGCGGGTTCGGTTGACCTTGCAGGTATCTTGATTAAGACGGCTGCATACGGTCTACTTCGTTTTGTGATTCCATTCTTCCCAGCGGCTTCTGCACAGTTTGCAGACATCGCGATCATTTTCGGTTTAATCGGTATCTTCTACGGTGCTTGGTGTGCTTTCCAGCAAACCGATATGAAACGTTTACTTGCGTACACGTCGATTTCACACATGGGTTTTGTTTTACTTGCGATTTACGCAGGTAACATTTTAACCTTCCAAGGTTTGATGATCATGATGTTGGCACATGGCTTGTCATCTGCTGCATTGTTCATTATGTGTGGTCAAGTGTACGAGCGTGTGCATACACGCGATATGCGTTTGATGGGCGGTATGCGTGGTCAGTTCCCATATCTTGCATTCTTCCTCATGTTCTTCGTGGCGGCGCTTGTGGGTATTCCGGGTCTAGGTAACTTCATTGGTGAGTTCCTGATCTTGATGGGTTCTTATGCAAAATTCCCGGTGTTTACTATTCTTGCAGCTGTAAGCTTAGTATTTGCAGGTCTTTATGGCTTGATTCTGATCCACAAAGCATTGTTTGGTACACCGAACGAAGAACAACAACAGCACTACAACAACCCATTGAAAGACTTAAATGCGCGTGAAGTAGTGATCTTGTTAATCTGTGCTTTCGGTCTGTTATGGCTGGGTCTATATCCACAAAGCTTCCTTGATATTTCAAATTCAAGCATGGCGTGGTTAGCGAACAGCTACATTCCTGTACAAGAAGTCGTTGACGTTGCAAGTCAAGCAACTGTTCAACTCGAAAATGTGGAGATGCAATAAGTCATGAACTTCACAATGTCATTTTCTGAGCTTATGCCTTTAGCTCCTGTGATGATCGTTGCTTTAACAACGATCGTCGTGATGATTCTTACTGCAATTAAGCGTAACCATAACTTAATTGCAACAGCATCAGTTGTGGGCTTAAACCTTGCAGCAGCTTATGTGCTTTTCACAATGTTTGGTGGTGCTTTTAAACCAGCAAACGTGATGGGTATGTTCATGGTGGATGCGTTCACCTTGTTATACCAAGTGATCATTTTGATTGCGGCACTGGCATGCTGTACTTTGTCGCATGCGTATATCGAGACTTATAAAGATAACCGTGAAGAACTGTATATCTTAATGTTGTCATCAGTGACTGGTGCAATGTTAATGGTCGCAAGCTCTCACTATGCATCGTTCTTCATTAGCCTTGAGTTGATGTCGATTCCTGTATATGGATTATTGGCGTATACACACCAACGCTCTAAATCTTTAGAAGCGGGGGTGAAGTACTTGGTGCTTTCAGCAACCGCTTCAGCAATGTTGCTAATGGGTATGGCTTACATTTACGCGTACACAGGTTCAATGTCATTCTATGACAATGTTCAAGCGTTAATGCAAAACATCCAACAGCCAATGGTACTTTTAGGTTTAGGTTTCATCGTATTTGCTGTGGCATTTAAACTGTCTTTAGCGCCATTTCACAAATGGACACCAGACGTTTATGCAGGTGCACCAACACCGATTGCAACTTTCCTTGCAACGGCTGCAAAAGTCGCAACAATTGGTCTGTTTGTACGTTACATCCTAACCTCAGGTGCGATCCTTGTTGACTCTATTATCACGATCTTAACTGTGATTGCAGTGTTATCAATTTTGGTGGGTAACTTCCTTGCAGTGAAGCAAGTGAATTTGAAACGTATCTTGGCATACTCTTCAATTGCACACTTTGGTTACTTGTTGATTGGTTTAATCAGCATGACCTATGCAAGCCTTGGTAACGTATCAGTCTATGTGATCACTTATGTGTTAACTACGATTGGTGCGTTCGGTGCGGTTGCATTGATGTCTAGCCCATACAACAACGTAGATGAAGCAGAAAGCCTAGCGGACTACCGTGGTCTATTCTGGCGTCGTCCAGTGTTGACCGCGGTGTTAACGGTGATGATGCTGTCGCTTGCAGGTATTCCATTGACAGCGGGCTTTATTGGTAAGTTCCTTGTAGTCATGGCTGCAGTAACGACTCAACATTGGTTCCTTGCTGCAATGATCATCGTTGGTTCTGGTATTGGTCTGTACTACTACCTTCGTGTGATGGTTGTTATGTATATGACACCACCAGATGCGCCACGTGTAGATGCTGTGGATCATTGGGGGCAAAAAGTCGGTGGTATTATGGTGCTTTTAGCTGCGGCAGCAGTGCTTGTGATTGGTATCTATCCAGATCCAATTATCAAGTTAGCACTTCAGTCAGAGATTCTATCTCCAATCCACTTTATGCTTTCTCAACAGCACTAATTTTTAAAAACGGTTTGTTTTAACAAAAAAGCCTCCATCAATTGGGGGCTTTTTTTGTTTTTATCGCACGATAAAAAGCTTTATAATGTAAGGAATTTTATTTTACCTTTTAGGTGCTCTCCCGTGGCTATCCATGAAATTCGTCATCCGCTGATTCGTCATAAGCTTGGTCTTCTTCGTCGTGCTGATATCAGCACGAAAAACTTCCGTGAGCTGGCTCAAGAAGTGACCATGCTTTTGACCTATGAAGCAACCAAAGATTTACCTGTTTGCGACCATGAAATTGATGGTTGGAATGGTAAAGTAACGGTGGACCGTATTGTGGGTAAAAAAATTACAGTTGTGCCTATTTTACGTGCGGGTATCGGCATGTTAGATGGTTTCTTAAACCTGATTCCAAGTGCCAAAGTGTCTGTACTGGGTTTGGAACGTGATGAAGAAACGCTTGAAGCACGTACTTATTACAAAAAATTAGTGCCAGATGTACAAAACCGTTTAGCGATGATCATCGACCCAATGCTTGCAACGGGTTCTTCATTGGTTGCTGCGATTGATGTATTGAAAGCAAGTGGCTGTAAAGACATTCGTGTGATGGTGTTGGTTGCAGCGCCTGAAGGCATTAAGCGTGTTTTGGATGCGCACCCAGATGTTACTATTTTCACAGCTTCAATTGACCAAGGCCTAAATGCCAATGGCTATATCGTGCCGGGTTTGGGCGATGCGGGCGACAAAATCTTTGGTTCAGTTCAAAAAGATTAAGATTTAGCCCCAGTAAAAAGAGGCTTTTATAGCCTCTTTTTTATATACTAAAACAAAGCGTGTACATATTAGGATCTGTTTATGAAGGCCGAGCAATATCAAGGAAAAGTGAAGCAATATAACGCTGACAAAGGTTTTGGCTTTATTTCCTCACCTGAAGGCGACGTATTTTTCCATATTTCGGATTTTCCTGCAGACTCAGGTGAACCGAAACGCAACGAACGCGTGAAGTTTAATGTGGTTGAAAATGGCGATCGTTATAAAGCCATTAAAATTGAGCGAGTTGAAGACAATTCTGCCAAAGCCAAGAAATCGAAAGTCTCAAGTCATAATAAATCGATTACCACAGATTTATTGTCTAATTTTAGACGCTAATTCAGCGTTGATTCAGATTTTAATTGTGCAAAGATTAATCTTTGCTTTTTGAACTAAAGAGGCTGTTTTGCCTCTTTTTTATTGATTACAATACGAAAAATACTGTTGAATAGAGCAGATTATGTTTCTGAAAGGAAAAATCAAAAGCTTTAGTACCTCCCGTGGTTTTGGTTTCATTGAGGTGGAAGGGGATATTGATGATGTGTTTTTTCATATCAAAGATTTGCCACAGAACAACATTGAACCCAAGATTGGTGAAGCGCTTCAGTTTATGATTGTAGAAGACCAAGGCAAATTTAAGGCTGGAAATATCCAGAGGCTCGGTCTGTCCTCAGAAAGCAAAAAAACAGTATCCTCAAATAAGAAAAAAGTGCGTAGCCAAGCCTCGCCACGTTACCAAGAGGCAGGGCATAAAACTACCCTCATCACCGTGATTGGCATCATTATCGTCGCGGTATTGGGCTTTTTAACCTATGGGAAATATCAAAGTTATAGTGCAGAAAAGCAGCGTAAAGCTGAGCAGTTGATGCTCGAGCAACAACAGATTGTAGAAGAACAACGTAAAGCTTTAGGTCAGTTACCTGATCAGGTGCTTACAGAGCAAGGTAAACAAAACTTAGATGCTGAACTACATCAAACCAATCAACCTCGCTCAGAACGTGTGACACAGAGCATTGATAAACAAAATGGTCGTTTACCTGTCAGCACAGGAAAGTTCAAATGCGATGGACGAACCCATTGCTCCCAAATGCGTTCCTATGAAGAAGCACTTTACTTCTTAAGGAACTGTCCAAATACCAAAATGGATGGGAACAATGATGGTGAGCCGTGTGAGCGCCAATTTGGGAAATAAAAAAAGCACCCGAGGGTGCTTTTTGCTGAGTTATTTTTCGCAAAACTTCATAAAAGCTTTCAGTCCTGGGCCTTGGTACTTCTGACGGTGTACCAACATGAACAGTGGACGGGTGAGAGACCAAAACGGTGTATCAAGCACCACCAACTGGCCTTTTTCGCGCAAAGGTTCAGTTGCCAGTTTTGAAATGCATGACATCCCTAAACCACCCGCCACGATTTTTAAAATCGCTTCATTATGACCCAAGGTCAGACGTATATTGGCATCAGGCAAGTCTTTTAAAATAGCATTATCAAATACTTCACGGGTACCTGAACCTTCTTCACGCAAGATCCACTCGACGGATTTAAAGTCTTCAGGCGTTAGTGTGCGATTTAATTGCGCTAAAGGGTGATCTGGTGCACAGCAGACGGCCAATTCATCGTCACGCCAGTGAATACACTGGAGCTGTGGTAAGTGACAAGAGCCTTCAATCAAGGCCAAATCTAGTTGGAATTGATTCACTGCTTCAATCATTTGGCGGGTGTTACCAACTTGTAGCTGTAAATGGGCTTGAGGTTGAATTTGTAAAAAGTCAGCCATCAGGTCAGGCATGAGGTAGTCACTGATGGTCAGGGTTGCACCTAAACGTAAATCAATGCTTTGTAACTCACCTTTAGCAGCTTGCTCGAAAGCATCACAGCGACCCAAAATTTCTAAAGCTTGTGGCAGCAGGAAACGCCCCAGATCATTGAGTTGAAGACGCTTACCTAGACGGTCAAATAAAGGTGCCCCCAAACCGTCTTCTAGATCTGCTAAAGCCATACTCGCAGCACTCTGGGTGAGTCGAACCGCATCACTGGCTTTGGTTACTGTGCCTTCTTGAGCAACTGCTACAAAAACCGCCAACTGGCGTAAAGTCATGCGCATGAATATAGCCTTAACATTTAAAAAATATTAACAAATTATGTGGTCATGCTAACATGAGCAACGTCTTTGATGCCACGCTGAAATCATGTCAATTGAAAAATTTAGCCTAGAAAAGGTTTTATCCGTACACCGTTGGACCAATACACTTTTTAGCTTCACCATGACGCGACCTGCACATTTTAAGTTTACCGCAGGACAGTTTGCCCGTATTGGTATCAAAGTGGGGGATGAATTGGTGGTTCGTGCGTATTCAGTGGTCTCATCACCCTTTGATGAAACTTTAGAGTTTTTTTCGATTGTGGTGCCAGAAGGTGCATTCACTTCAAATTTACAACACTTAAATGTTGATGATGACATCTACCTTGAAAAGATCCCGTACGGCTTTTTGACTTTGGCGCGTTATCAGTTACCGTTACCAAAAGACTTATGGTTACTCGGCACAGGGACAGGGCTTGCGCCTTTTATTTCGATGTTACAAGACTTTGAGACGTGGTCGAAGTACGAAAGTATTACACTGGTCTATAGCGTACGTACAGCTTCTGAACTGGCCTATGCAACACGTATTCAAGAAATTGCAGAGACCTTTGGCGAGGGCCATACAGGCTTTAAATTTGTGCCGATTATTACCCGCGATCCGCATGCGTCACTACATGATCGCTTACCTGTACTGATTGGAAATGGTGAGCTTGAAAAAGCAGTCGGTTTGAGTCTGAACCCTGAAACCAGTCATGTGATGCTGTGCGGTAACCCGCAAATGGTCGAAGACACCAAAGAAGCCCTGAAAGCACGTGGCCTGACCATGAACCGTCGTGGTGAAGGAAATATTGCGGTTGAAAACTATTGGTAAAGCTATTTCGCTAAATAAAAGGCTCATCGAATGATGGGCTTTTTTTATTTAAAATTGAAATCACTCAGGTTTTAAACTTGGCTTAAAAAGAGAGATCACTGCTTGTACGCTCAGATCGCGCTATAATTTCTCTTTTGTAGTGGGTTGGATGGGTTATGTCTTCAGCGTTAAAAACGACGGCTCAACCAGAGGTGAGGCTTAGTCCACAGCAGAAAAAATTAAATCGCTTAATTAACCAGATTGAACAACAAAAACAAGAACTGGCAGCATGGCAAAATGCGCAAGCCGACATTCAAAATTATACGCGCAGTAAGCTTTTGCCCATTTATAGCGAGTTACACACGGTTTTATTTGAACAGCTTAATACTCTGTGGAATCACTTAGCCAGTGATGCCTTTAGCAAAGCTGATTTGGCGCAGATCGACACCAAAATAGCCGTTTTAGCCAAGATGCTAAAAAAATCACAGATGCTAACTTTCGAGCAAAAAGAACAAGTAGAGAAAATTGATGCTTTCTATATGCAGTATGCAGAGCATGTACGCGCGAAAAAAACCAAAGCAAACTCAATACAAAATCATGATCTCGCTGAAACGGTAGAACAAAACGTAGATGTAGACTGGGAAAATGATGAATATGATTCTGCTCAATACGAAGCAGAGCGAGAACGTGCCAAGCAGTTAAAACAACAAGAAAAACGTGAGCAAGCAGCCAAACTGGCAGCGCAGTCACTGAAAACTGTATATTTAAAAATTACTGCGATGATTCACCCTGACCGCGAACCTGATGACGTAAAGAAGTTAGAAAAAACTGAACTTTTGCAGCAGGTCAATGAATCTTATGCAGAGCAGGATTTATTTTATTTACTCAAATTCCAGTTACAGCTAGAGACTAATAAAGGATTAAGCACAAAGGCTTTGAGTTCGGAACAAGTCAAGTTTTATCAGTTGTCTTTGGAAGCGCAGAGTCAGAACTTGCAAAGTCAGTTAGAGGAGATCTTTGCGTCTTTTCACTTGAGCAATCATATCAACACCAAGCAACTCAAAATGAGTGATGTGTATAAGGTGATTGACAAGGATGCTACTGAGTTAAAACAGCAGTTGAAGTGGGAAAAGGAACGTTTAAAGCATATGAAAAAGATGAGTGGGGTAGAGATGTTGTTGGGGGGTGGGATGTTGTAAGCCTTTGAAAGCACCTCTCCCTAACCCTCTCCTGAAAGGAGAGGGAACTCCATTGTGAAATTCACATAGGCATGAAATCAAATGATTGCTCCCTCTCCCTCAGGGAGAGGGCTGGGGTGAGGGTTTTAATTTAAAATTTCTGATAAAAATGGATCATTTCTGACATATGTTTTCCAAAAGGCTGAAAATTCATAGCTAGGTTTTAGCATATTTGAAATTAACTCAATAATTTCATCCTTTCTATTTTCAGTCATTCCATAGAAATCTTTTTTTAATTCAAATCGTAAGATTTGTAATTTAGCATGATGCTCCATGATTTTATCAACTAGGTATTCATGGCTAATTTGCTGTGGACCATTATTGGAATTGTTATAACATTTCTCTAATAATGAAATTGTTTTATTGGTCAGTTCATATAATGGGTTTGTGACAGGCAAAGCATTAGTTATCTGAACTCTTCCACTCGGAGTACTTGGAGCCTCAAGAGCAATTGATGTATCTACATTGTGTTGGTCATTACAACAATCTAATAACTCTTTATCTCTATGCCCTTTTATTCCATTGCAATGTGAACAAGAATAATAAAGATTTTCCCATTCAATTAATAGTTCTTCACTTTTACCCTCATGAGGTACAAAATGTTCAACATTAACATTACCAAAATAGGCTTGCTCGCACAGATAACATTTTGAAAAAAAATCTTTTCTTAGTTGTTTCACCACTAATGGATGAGCATAATTTTTGCCTGTCCAATCTTCAGGTTTATCTGATCTTAATACTTTAAACATCAAGATCTCCCAGTTCTTGATTATCTAACAAATGATTTAATGCTTTGAAGTAAAAAGATTTAGACTCAAAATCAAGCTGTTTTGCAAAAGGAGTAATATTTCTTAAAATATTCCTAAGTTTTTCATAATTATTTGGTTCATTGTTTATAATTTTAGCTATTTCTTCAATTTCTGATTTTAGCTGTTCAGATTGTATTTCTACATGGAATAATCCTTTGATAACAGATTCATAAGAATAACGGCTTAAATCATCTCTAATTAGTTCATTAGTAGTTAGATCAAAAACAACTGTCTTCGTATTTTGTGAAGTTATTACGAAAGGTGAATGTGTACTCACAATAAATTGAATTTTAGGAAAAGCTTTAATTAAGAATGGAAGTACTTTCTTTTGTAGAGAAATATGTAAATGAACATCAATTTCATCAATAAGGGCTATACCTGCTAAATCTTCAGGTGCTAAGTTTTGCATTTGTGCGCGCATTAATAAATTAGCATAAATGTTAAAAATTGCTTTAAATCCAGAAGATAAATCATCCAAAGAGAACAACCTTGAATCTTGCTTAATTAGAACTCGATTGCCATTTGCAGTGAAAATTAGTTCAGTTGTAGTATTTTCTAAAATCCATTTTAAATCAGATTCCACTTTTATAAACCATTTTTCAATTTCATTGATTTTCTTTATCTTTGGACTTTTATTTTTTCTATGCTTAAGTAGTGATAAAAGCTCTAATTTTTGAAGCAATAAATAAGCTTCAAGGGCGCCCTCAATATTTGTAAATGATCCAGAGTCTAAAAATTCATCATAAGTTTTAAATTGATCAAGAGAAAAGTCTTTTCGTTCAACACGAGAAGAATCAAAAAAATAAATAGAATCTTTATTTAAGTTATATAAAATAACTTCTACTGTTTTTTTATTTGCAATATATAAATCAATCATTTTTGTTAGATTTTTGATGTAGTTTTCAATGTGTTCTGATGCGTAATAATAGAATTCTTTTTGGTTCTGATTTTTGTTTTTTGAGTCAATATTTACAATTAATTTATTATTTGATGGGTGTTTTATATTTTTTGAACTTTTTTCAAGAAAAGTGATTTTGTTTTTATTAAATATGTTGAATTTATGGTTTAACTGTCTCTTGAAATTTATTAATTCTTTTGAGAAAGTATCTTCTAAATGATATAAATCATTTTTTAAAATAAACTTTAGATGTCCATTTTCATGCTCTGTAAATTCTAATGAAGGATGGAAATTTATAATGCCGAAATTAATTTCTGAAATTATTTTATTCCTTAAGTCTTTATTATTATAATGAATATTTCCTTTTAAATTATTTGCTAAATCATTAAGAAACCTAGTTTTACCAGCTCCATTATTTCCTGTAATAATTAGGTTTTTACCTTCTAAAAG
Organism: Acinetobacter sp. WCHA55; assembly: GCF_002165305.2. Classification (NCBI taxonomy): domain Bacteria; kingdom Pseudomonadati; phylum Pseudomonadota; class Gammaproteobacteria; order Moraxellales; family Moraxellaceae; genus Acinetobacter; species Acinetobacter sp. WCHA55. Next base: position 783,096 of record NZ_CP032286.1, read on the forward strand.
AAGGACTTGTGCATTAAATATAATAGTAAGAATTGAAGACATTATTAAAAATAAAGGGCTGAATAATCAGCCCTTTATACTACGAAATTGGTTGAACTAACAACACTTTAAAGCGCTGCAATCTGCTCCATATTCGCTTTAATCTTCACTAACTGATCAGCAAACTCAGCCAATTTCACTTTTTCACCTTCAACCACAGCCGCAGGTGCTTTCGCTACAAAACCTTCATTGCCCAGTTTAGTCGCAATTTGGTCATGCTGCTTTTGAACCTTGTCTAAGTCTTTCTGTAAGCGCCCCAATTCTGCTTTAGGGTCAATTAAACCTTTCATTGGAACGAATACAGAGGCATGGCCTACAACAGAAGAAGAAGACAATGGCGGTTGCTCACCATCAGCTAAGAACGTGATGCTTTCCACTTTTGCCAAGGCTTTAAATAACGCCTCAATACGTGTGATCTGCGCTTTTTCAGCATCAGTCGTGTTTTGTAGAAGCACTGGTAATAAGCGAGCATTACCTAGACCCATCTCACCACGAATGTTACGTACCGCACCAATCAAACCTTGAAGCCATTGCATATCTGCTTCAGCCTGTTCGTTTACACGTTCAGGGTTGGCAACAGGGTATTTCGCCAACATAATAGTTTCGCCAGAAATACCGAGTTTCGGTGCAAGCGTCTGCCAAATTTCTTCAGTCAAATACGGCATGATTGGGTGTGCCAGACGTAAAGATGCTTCCATCACCGCAAGAAGTACACGACGAACTTCAGCTTTACGCTCAACCGATACGTTTTCATCGTTCAGAACAGGTTTAGTCAGTTCGACGTACCAGTCACAGTATTCATTCCAAATGAACTCGTAAATCGCTTGTGCAGCCAAGTCTAAACGGTAAGTTGCGAAAGCTTGTTGTACCGCAGCTTCGGCTTTTTGCAAACGGCTTACGATCCATTGTTCAGGCAATTCCCAAAGGTCTTGACGAACTTCAGTACCAATCACTTGCTCTTCACAGTTCATCATTACGAAACGGGTTGCGTTCCAGATTTTGTTGGCAAAGTTACGGTAACCTTCAACACGTTTCATATCGAACTTAATGTCACGACCCGTGTTTGCAAGTGCACAGAACGTGAAACGAACTGCGTCAGTACCGTAAGCTTGAATACCTTCTGGGAATTCTTTACGGGTTGATTTTTCAATCTTCGCCGCTTGTTTCGGGTTCATTAGACCCGTAGTACGTTTTTGTACTAAAGTCTCAAGGTCTACACCGTCAATCAAGTCAAGAGGGTCAAGTACGTTACCCTTAGACTTCGACATTTTTTGACCCTCACCATCACGGACTAAACCGTGTACATACACCGTTTTAAACGGTACTTGTGGTGTACCATCTTCATTTTTCATGAAGTGCATCGTAAACATAATCATACGAGCAACCCAGAAGAAGATGATGTCAAAACCAGTCACCAATACATCTGTTGGGTGGAAAGTATTGAGGAAATAGTTTTCCGCATCTTTCTTGGCATCGCCAGTCCAGCCTAAAGTTGAGAACGTCCACAGCGCAGAAGAGAACCACGTATCCAATACGTCTTCATCTTGGCTAAGCGCAACATCAGCAGGGATGTTGTTTTTGGCACGGACTTCCGCTTCGTCACGACCGACATAGATATTACCTTCAGCATCGTACCAAGCGGGGATACGGTGACCCCACCAAAGTTGACGAGAGATACACCAGTCTTGGATGTTGTTCATCCACGCCATGTACATATTGCTGTACTGCTCAGGAACAAACTTGATACGACCGTCTTGAACCGCTTCAATGGCAGGTTGAGCCAATGGTGCAATTTTCACATACCATTGATCGGTCAATAACGGCTCAACAATCACGCCTGAACGGTCACCGCGAGGTGGTTTCAATGTGTACGGTTGGATTTGATCTAACCAACCTTCAGCTTCGGCTTGTTCAACCAGTTTTTTGCGTGCTTCAAAACGCTCTAAACCAACGTATTCTGCAGGTGCAGCGATGGTTTTAGAAATTTGCTCGCCCGCTTTGGCGATGTATTCAAACTCAGCCAACACTTCCGCATTTTTGTTGAAGATATTGATGATTGGTAATTCACAACGCTTACCGACTTCATAGTCGTTAAAGTCATGAGCAGGCGTTATTTTCACACAGCCTGTACCGAATTCTTTGTCGACATATTCATCTTTAACGATAGGAACAGCACGACCTGTGATCGGTAGAATGATGTTTTGACCGACAAGATGCGTATAGCGTTCATCATCGAGCGCCACTGCAACTGCTGTATCGCCCAGTAATGTTTCAGGACGTGTGGTTGCAACTACAATGTGGTCTTTACCATCGTGTGTACGCAGTGATTTATCTTCAAAGAAGTATTTGAAGTGCCACAATGAACCTGCTTCTTCTTTATCTGACTCAACTTCTAAGTCAGAAAGCGCCGTTTGAAGTTTTGGATCCCAGTTCACCAAACGTTTGCCACGGTAAATCAAACCGTCTTCGTGCAGTTTAACGAACACTTCTTTTACGGCATTCGACAAACCTTCATCCATGGTGAAGCGTTCACGCGACCAGTCGACTGAAGAACCTAAGCGACGAATCTGACGGGTGATGGTGTCGCCTGATTGCTCTTTCCATTCCCAGATTTTTTCGATGAATTTTTCACGGCCGAGGTCATGACGGCTTACACCTTGAGCGCCCAACTGACGTTCAACCACCATTTGCGTTGCAATACCCGCATGGTCTGTACCCGGCTGCCATAAGGTATTTTTACCTGACATGCGGTTGTAGCGAGTTAACGCATCCATAATGGCATTGTTAAAACCATGACCCATGTGCAAGCTACCGGTGACGTTTGGTGGCGGAATCATGATACAAAATGACTCACCTTTTTCAGAGGGTTTGAAATAACCACGCTCTTCCCAAGTTTGGTACCATTTTTTCTCGATCTCGGTCGGATCGTAAGTTGTAGCAATATTTTGCGCTGAATCAGTCATAGTTCAAACAGTTCAAAAGTAGATAAAAAATTGCATCTATTGTAGCAAAGAAATCGTAAATGGGGGCATGTAAAGCAAATGCGTTGATCTAGCAATTGCGACATGAAGCAGAGCGCTTTATGATGTGCTTACACCTAGAGTGCGCATTGTTCGCAGTAAAAATCAAAAAAAGGGGGGATCACGATGACTTATCAAATATCATTAAAATTAAAACCTGAAACTCACCAACGTTTTGCCCACATTCATCAACAGCTTAATGCCGGTGAAAGCCAAAGTCTTGCCAAACCTTTGGGCGAAGTTTTAGCGGATATTTCATGTGAAGTGATTGATCAAGTCTTTGGCGATCTTGCACGATTGTCTACCTCTGGTGATGGGGAGTCTGAGAAAATTATTCAGCACATTGTGGATACGATGCGTAAGTACATGCCGTGGTCCGTGTCTTTTTTTTCAAATGACCGTTTAATTCCAATGGTGAGTTATCTAGAGAAAATGATGTATGACAGCGAAAATACTCACTTTTTAAGCTATCCGATTGAAAAAACCTTAGTCAATGAACTTTTGGGTTGTGTGGAACAGATGGAGAAAGGCAATAACAGCTATGTTGCTCCAGCTTTGAAGGTGTTTACTCAAATTGTGGATCAGGGGGTGACCAGTTTGGTGCGTGAACCCAAAAAAATGCTTAAATTTAATCTGGTGGTCGATAAAACACTGAATGGGGTGATTAACTTGACGACCCAGTTGGGCTATAAACGTTTTGATAAGTTAGGGCGTATCTATGATGCGCAGATGATGAGTCAATATTTTGATCATTTCCTAACTTTTTTAAATGATCAACCTACAAATAAAACTTCGGTATGAGGCAATAAGGACATGGCACAGTTAGATAATTTAGATGCAAAAGTGGTGTGGATTACAGGGGCATCTTCAGGGTTAGGTGAAGCACTCGCTAAAGAGTGTGCTTTACAAGGGGCAGAGGTTGTACTCACGGCAAGACGTTTTGACGAACTCGAAAAAGTTCGTGTCGGACTGCTCAATCCAGATCAACATATTTCCATTTGTGCCGACATTACCGATGAGACGCAGGTGCGTCATGCCTATGAGCAAGTGCTCCAGAAAAAAGGTCGAATTGATTGGTTGATTAATAATGCGGGTTTAAGCCAACGTGCCTTGATTACTGACACCAGCATGCAGACTGAACGTGCCATTATGGAAGTAGATTATTTCTCACAGGTGTTTTTAACCAAAACCGTTCTACCGACATTTTTAGCGCAAAAATCAGGTCGTATTGCCTTTGTTTCGAGTGTTGCAGGGCTATTGGGGACGCAGTACCGTGCCACCTATTCAGCAGCCAAGGCTGCCATTCATATGTGGGCAAATAGCCTTCGTGCCGAAGTGGCCAATGAGGGCGTGGATGTATCGGTGATTTTCCCGGGCTTTGTTAAAACCAATGTGTCGTTTAATGCTTTAAATGGTGAGGGTAAACCGCAGGGTCATCAAGACGAAGCAATTGAAAATGGCTTAGAACCGGATATTTTTGCGCAAACGGTGGTGAGTGCATTGCTTAAAGGTGAAGAATACATCGTAGTTGGCGGTCGTAAAGAGAAAATGGGGGTTCTGGTGTCTCGTTTATCGCCTAAAACATTGTATAAAATGATTCGTAAGATGAAAGTGAAGTAAATTGAGAAGGCAGGAGGAACGTCACTTCTACCTGCCTTTTGGGGACATGGTATTCTCATAGCCAATCCCCCATGTTTTAAGAGGTGGCAGAACGGCATTACTTACTGATTTTATTTAAATAATTTAAGAATAATTCCGCATTTTTCCCACGCACTTGCCAAGACATACAACGTACACCGCCCCCCATATGACAGACATTAGCAGACTGTACAGGAATCACGGTACGTTTGGTAACGCTACGAATTTGCTTTAAAGCGACAGCATCCTCTTTAATGCCAAATTGCGGGAAGTAAATCCGTTCAGGTGTTACGAGCATGTTGGTGTATAAGCCACATGCAGAACCAAACTTTTCATCATAAATCTCACTGCCATCATAAGGAGTGATGATTTCACGAATTTTAACATTGGGAATGCCGCGTTTTAGGTCTGCTTTAAGCTGCTCGACATAGTCGGGATCTTCAGGGTAGGAGTTAATTACCAGTGTATTTTGATCCACAAAACTGACCACACCATCAGCATGTTCCAAGCCGCCTTGTTCATCGGCTTCAATGAATACAATTTTTTTGGCTCCTGTCAGTGCCATGAGTTTCTTACGCGCTTCGTTTTCGGTTAGCTTGTTATCTGCTAGAAACTTGGTGCTGAGGACGACATTGCCATAACCATCTTCCACCCAATTACCACCATCATTCAACAGTTTGGTCTGAGTAAACTGTAAGCCTGCTTTTTGACTGTAGTATTTAAACTCATCTTGCACTTCATCTGAAATAGCCTGACCTTTTTTAGCCCCACCTTGCCCAGCGGCAGTGTAGCGGAACATGACGGGTTGAGCCGGATTGACGCTGGTGAAGTCACGCATCCAAATGTCATGCATCGGTGCGATTGCTACATGCTTTTTTCCCAAAGCTTTGACATAGTCGGGGTAAAGCTGTTTGTCTGTCAGAACAATTACATTGTCTCCGTTTTTAATAATTTTTTTTGCATAATCGACGTGGAAATCGAAAATATCATCCATCATTTTTGCATAGTAAGCATCTTTACTTTGAGGGGATGCCAGTACAATTAATTCAGCTTTGGCTACAAGTGGGATCATGCTGAGTACAGCCATACTTATTTTTGGTGCTAAAGATTTCATTATCTGTGACCTATTTACAGTGTAGGTGAAGTCCATTTTTATTTTGTTCAGTGTAGATAATTATGCTCTAGCGAGCAATCTAGCATCAAGCTGTACGATAGAAGGTGATCGGGCATGAGCGATTTTGTGCACTCATGCTTTTTGAGTTTGGTGAGAGGAGGATTAGTTAATAGTCGCTGTTTAAGGAATTTGAATGGCGGTTCCATAAGCAAAGACTTCGACCATACCGCCTTGCATGCCCATTTCTGTGGTCGCCAGTCGCATACAAGCAATATGCGTTGCGCCATGCTTTTCCGCTTCAAGTTTGAGTCGGACAATGGCTTCACGACGGGCACGATCGACAACACTTTCATAACTGGTCAGCCGACCGCCCAAAAAGTTTTGTACGGTCGCGAGTACGTATTTGAAATAATCATGTGAAATCACCACATTGCTACTGATCATGTGTCCAGACTGTGCAAAATTCACTTTGCGCAGATTACCCACGGTAATGTAGGCAAGACGCTTCTCATTCTGTTCAAGCTCTGCCAAATGTTTACGTTCGTTATATCGGCCAAAGCCAAAACCGACGCTAAACAGCACCGCAAAGATCAGCAGTTGAAAAACTAAACTTTCCATCGCTTAGGCCTGTGTTGAAAATGGATCAGGGAGATGGTTGTTTAACGGTGTGACACGGACGGCAGTGCCATACACAAATAACTCAGATGCACCTTGGGCAATATTTGAAGTTGAAAAACGAATTCCTACGATGGCATTTGCACCTAGGCCTTGTGCTTTTGCAATCATACGATTCATGGCTTCTTGGCGTGATTCTTCTAAAAGCTCGGTATAGGCCGTGAGTTCACCACCGACAATATTTTTTAAACCTGCCAAGAAGTCACGTCCGACATGTTTACTCCGAACTGTACTGCCATAGACCACATCCAGTTGTTGAGAAATCGTATGTCCAGGAACAGACTCAAGGTTACTTAAAAGCATAATGTTTAATATTTAAATGATTTGATTGTCTTTGAAGATAGGAAAAAGCCCAGCAAAAAGCAATAAAAAAGCCCACCGAAGTGAGCTTTTCACACTGCAAACCTTAGTTTGCTGTTTTGTTGTACTTCACATCTGAAGAAGAAGGTTGTTTCACCACTTGATCTGTCGTATTGGCTTTTACGCCACCACCGAGGGTTTTATACACTTCAACTTGGTTGTTCAAATTTGCTTGTTCAAGCAATAACAAACCTTGTTCTGCTGAGTACGATGTACGCTGTGCATCAAGTACAGTGAGGTAGTTATCAATACCTGCACGGAAGCGAGCAGTTGAAAGCTTATAAGTGGTGTTGGTTGCGTCTACCAGACGACGTTGTGCAGCCAAACGGTCACCAATATTTTCCCGTACTGCCAATGCATCATTCACTTCGCGGAAAGCAGTTTGAATGGTTTTTTCATAATCTGACAATGCAATTTTTTGGTCAGTTTCTGAAATTTTCACATTGGCACGACGTGTACCCCAGTCAAAGATTGGAATATCTAAGCTTGGGCCAAGTGACCATACGAAGGCACCTGATTTAAACAAGTCGCTTAAATCTGTCGATGCATAACCCGCTGTGCCTGTTAAGCTGATGGTTGGGTACAACTGAGCTTTTGCCGCACCAATGTTGGCACCCGCAGCAGACAATTGATATTCCGCAGCGCGGACATCAGGACGGTTATTTAACAAGTCGCTTGGCAAGCCCGCTGTCAACGCCGTACTTTGGGTAATACGCTTCACAGGTTGAGGAGACAATAAGTTTGCAGGAACAGGCTGACCCACCAACAGGTTGAGTAAGTTCTGTGCTTGTGCAAGTTGAGTCTTGTAGTTCGCAACGTCATTACGTGCGGTTTCAACCGAAATTTGCGCTTGACGTACAGGTACTTCACTGTCGATACCTACATCAAATCGTTTTTTGTTCAGATTGTATGATTCAAGCTGTGCTTTTAAGGTTTGGTCTGCCAGTTTTAAGTTAGCATTGGCAAACGAATAGCTCAGCCATGCTTGCGCAACCTGACCAATCAACGAAATTTGAGTTGCATCACGCGCACTTTGAGTCGCTAAATAGCTGTCTAGAGCATTGTCTTTTAAGCTACGAACACGACCCCAAAAGTCTAACTCATACGCAGTTACGCCAAGGCCAACATTGTAAGTTGTGATTGGCTTATTCGAGCTGAGTGTATCTTGGCGAAGCACACTACCACTTGCACCAATGGTTGGCAGTTGGTTGTTCTCGCTAATCTGATACGCTTGCTGAGCACGTTGAATATTTAAAGTCGCCGTACGGAGGTCACGGTTATTGGCTAGCGCTAACTCGATGACTTGGACTAAACGCTGATCAGCAAAAAAGTCTTTATAGCCTTGTTCTGCAACAGATGGACCTGTTGTTGAACTAATATATCCTGTTGGGATATCCGCTTGAGCGACGGGTTCTGGACCACGCATGCTTTGACATGCAGTCAAAGCAAGCGCAAGTGCAGATACCGCAATGCTACGACCTGAAATAGACCATACTTTTTGCATCACGATGTTTGCTCCTGATTATTTTGTTTCTTAGGTTTGTATTTGAAAATACTACGAATCCAAACAAAGAATACTGGAATGAAGAAAATACCCAACAGTGTAGAACTAATTACACCACCAAGGACACCAAAGCCTACCGAGTGTTGACTACCTGCACCAGCACCTGTTGAAAGAGCAAGCGGAAGGACACCAAAACCGAAAGCAAGGGTGGTCATGATAATTGGGCGTAAACGCATTTTTGCAGCATGAAGGGTTGCATCAAATAAGTCTTCACCTTGTTCTTGCAATTCTTTTGCAAACTCTACGATCAAGATCGCATTTTTCGCAGAAAGACCAATCACGGCAACAATTGCAACTTGGAAGTAGATGTTAAATGATAAGTTTGGATCGCCCTTAATGATCATGCCTAACCATGTCAGTGCAAATGCACCAAGAATACCAAGTGGTACAACCAGCAATACTGAAACAGGGATAGACCAGCTTTCATACAATGCAGCTAGACATAAGAAGACGATGAGCATCGAAAGAACAAGCAGCGGACCTGTTTGATTGCCCGAATCACGTTCTTCTAAAGATAAACCTGTCCATTCATAGTCGAAACCTTGTAAGCCCATAGATGGAAGCTTGCCAATAATTTCTTCCATCGCAAGCATCGCATCTCCCGAACTTACGCCCGGTGCTGGAGTACCTTGGATGTTTACAGAAGATACACCGTTATAACGCTCTAGACGTGGTGAACCATAAGTCCATTCGCCTGTTGCAAACGCTGAGAAAGGAACCATCGTACCACTGCTATTACGCACATACCACTTGTTCAAGTCTTCAGGCATCATACGTGTATTCGCTTCACCTTGAACATATACCTTTTTCACACGACCACGGTCAACGAAGTCATTGATATACGTACCACCCCAAGCCATGCTCATGGTTGTATTGATATCTGCAATACTCACACCCATTGCACCCGCTTGCGCTTGATCAATGTTGATTTGGTATTGAGGAGTATCTTCTTGACCATTAGGGCGGACGCCTGCAAGACGTTTGTCTTGTGCAGCCATACCTAAAATAGCATTACGTGCCGCAATCAATTTCTCATGACCTTGACCACTCGCATCTTTCAACTGGATGTCAAAACCAGCAGATACACCTAACTCAGGCATTGCAGGTAACTGTAATGGCATGATGTAAGATGCATCTTTAATCATATTCAATGACATGCCGCGTTGAATGATGGCACCAATTTGCGACTCAGGTGTCGTACGCTCACTCCAGTCCTTCAGTTTAATAAAGGCAAGACCTGCGTTTTGACCAACACCTGTGAACGAGAAACCAGAAACTGTAAAGATCGACTCTACATGCTCTTTTTCTTTATTCAGGAAGTAATCCGTCATGCTAGACACGACTTTATCTGTACGTTCAAGGCTTGCACTTGGTGGAAGTTGAACTAAAGTCATGACCACGCCTTGGTCTTCATCTGGTAAGAATGAAGAAGGTAAGGCTTTATACAGACCAAATAAACCTGCAAGTACCAGTAGATAAACCACTCCAGAAAATATTTTATGGTGAGTCATACGGTTGACACCACCTTGGTATTTCACTGCAACTTTTTCAAAGCTACTGTTAAACCAACGGAAGAATCGCGCAAAAATATTATTACTTTCTGGCTTGTTTGCATCATGTTGTTTCAACAATGTTGCACACAGGGCAGGAGTGAAGGTTAATGCCACAATCAATGACAAAATCATTGCGGTAACAAGTGTAATCGAGAACTGACGGTAAATAACACCCGTTGTTCCAGCGAAGAATGCCATTGGTACGAATACCGCAGTTAACACACTCGTAATACCGACCAAAGCACCAGAAATTTGTTGCATTGATTTTTCAGTTGCAGCCACAGGGTCGAGGTGTTCTTCTTGCATGACACGTTCAACGTTTTCCACAACAACAATCGCATCATCGACCAAAAGACCAATGGCTAAGACCATCGCAAACATGGTGAGCGTGTTGATTGAAAAACCGAAAATGTTAATGACAGCAAATGTACCCAATACAACCACTGGAACAGCCAATGTTGGAATAACCGTCGCACGCCAGTTCTGTAAGAATAAGAACATGACAATGAACACCAACACGACAGCTTCAATTAATGTGTGTACAACACTTTCAATCGACAGCTTAATAAATGGTGTAGTGTCATAAGCCAGTTGATCTTTTAAACCATCTGGATAGTTTTTGCGTAGTTCATTTAAACGTTCTTCAACGGCAGCAGCAGTATCTAGTGCATTCGCGCCTGTTGCTAGTTTAATTGCGACACCGCCTGCAGCTTTACCATTAAATTTAGAGTCAAATTGATAGTTATCTGAACCGAGTTCAACACGCGCAACATCACCCAAGCGAACTTGAGCACCAGAAGCCGTATTTTTTAGAAAAATATTTCTAAACTGTTCAGGGGTTTGCAACATGCTTTGAGCATTCACCGTTGCGTTTAGCACTTGACCTTGCACAGATGGTGCACCACCTAACTGACCTACCGCCACTTGCGAGTTTTGCGCATTAATCGCAGCTGCAATATCAGTTGGCGTCACTTGTAGGCTAGTCATTTTAGCTGGATCTAGCCAAATACGCATTGCATATGAACCACCAAAGACTTGAATTTCACCTACACCTGCCACACGGCTGAGCGGTTCAGAGATGTTTGAGTTTACATAGTCTTTAATGTCTGATGCCGATAAACTTCCATCTGGAGAGTAAAATGCAAGAACTTGCATAAAGCTCGCACCAGACTTGGTGACTTTTACACCTTGACGTTGTACATCTTCAGGTAAAAGCGCCGTTGCCGATTGTAGTTTGTTCTGTACTTGAACTTGAGCAATATCAGGATCGATGCCTTGTTCAAAGTTTAAGTTAATAGACGCTTGACCGTTACCCGCACTGTTAGAGGAGATATAGCGTAGACCATCCAGACCATTCATCTGTTGTTCAATGATCTGAGTGACCGTGTTCTCAACAGTCTGTGCAGAAGCACCTGGATAAGTTGCAGAGATTGTCACCACAGGAGGTGCAATCGTCGGATATTGAGCAACTGGCATTTTTGTTAGCGTGAGGATACCCGCCAACATAATGACCAGTGCAATCACCCACGCAAAAATGGGGCGATGAATAAAAAATTGAGCCATTCAGTCTACCCCTTATGTGTTTGAAGTAGCTTTTTGTTCAGTTTTCGCACTAGCTTCTGTCTTTTTAGCATCCGTTGTTGGAGCTTGAGGTGCTGCTTGAGGTTGATACGGTTTCGCAACAACTTTCTGTTCAGCTTTAACTTTCGCTATTCCGTCAACAATAACTTTCTCGCCTGTTTTAAGGCCTGCGGTCACAATCCAGTCTTGGCCTTGAGTGCCAACGGTGGTGATTTGACGAGGTTCTACTACGCCTTTGTCATTCACAATCATTGCCATCGCTTGACCTGTTGGTGTGCGAGTCACTGCAATTTGCGGCACTAACATCGCATTCGGGATTACGCCTTGAACGATTTGCGCATTGGCAAACATACCTGGAAGCAACAAGTGATTCGGGTTCGGGAACACCGCACGAATCGTCACAGTCCCTGTATCTGGATTGACACTAGCATCAGAGAACGCTAAACGGCCTTCGATTGGATAGTCACTACCATCTTCTAGTTTCAGCTTCACACGCGTGTTGTTACTGCTGTCTAAGCTACCTTTACTCAATTGTTGACGTAAACGAAGAAGTTCAGAACTCGATTGGTTGATATCAACATAGATCGGGTCTAAACGTTGAATTGTCACCAATGGTTCTGTTTGGTTTGCAGTCACCAAAGCACCGGCAGTAACTGTAGAGCGGTTGGTTTGACCTGAAATTGGTGAGCGGATGGTTGAGTAACCTAAGTCCACTTCAGCATTTTTAACTTGTGCACGTGCTGCTGCCACTTGTGCCTCAGCGACATTTACTTGACCTACTAAGTCGTCATAGTCCTGTTTCGCAACAGCGTTGCTTGAAACCAGTTGTTGATAACGATTGAGTTTGGTTTTCAGTGAGCTTAAATTCGCTTCTTGTTGTAATAATGCTGCTTTGGCATTATCAAATGTTGCGCGGTTGGTACGAGAATCAAGTTCATAAAGAGCCTGACCTTCACGTACATAACTGCCTTCCGCAAACAAACGTTTTAGAATTATTCCACTCGTTTGTGGGCGAACTTCAGAAACTTCAAATGCCGTGGTTCTGCCAGATAACTCTACAGATTGTTCTACATTTTGTGGTTGTGCAACAATGACACCGACTTCAGTAGGTGGCATTTGTTGAGAAGCGCCAGCTTGCTGCGCATCCTTTGGGTCTTTGCTACAACCAACAAGTGCAATACTCGTTGCTAATGCGCAAGCGGTAAGGGCTGGGGCCCAAAGCTTTGCCGACATCATTGTTCCACCTCGATTAGATTCTTATCTAAAAATAATTTGTATTTAATTGGGTATATCTGCCACACAAGATGTAAAGCAGTGAAATCCAGATAATACTAATGCTCCAACCTGCGAGAACGTCGGACGGAAAATGTACTCCAAGATAGACTCTTGAAATTCCCATCATCAGCATCCATAAAAGAGCAATGAATACAACATAACGATGTGCAGGAAATGGTCGACTTAAGAAAATGGCAAGACACGCCAAAGTGGCAGCATACATACTGTGCGCACTCGGAAAGGAAGCACCATAGCTCGTCACTAGGTGAAACATTTCTGGTGGGCGTGGTCTTGAAATTAGAAATTTAAGTAGCCAAGCAGAAGCAATACTTCCAACAACGCCTAAACCAATAAAAACAACATCTCTATACTTTTTATACCATGCACGATGGAAACACCATAGAGTGGTTAGAAATAATACAAATGGCATGCCACCAAGTGCCGATAAAAGTATTGCAAGTTTATCTATAGGTTCAGTTCTTAATGTGCTGAAATATTCGACCATCGCCAGATCTAAAGCGGTGAGTAGTTGAATGCTTAAAGCTAATACACTGATTATAAATAAAATAACACCTATAAAAAGCAACAAGTAAGGCATGTTGGAACTCGTGTCATTTCAACCGATTTAAGCGCGGTTATTTACTGGGTTAAAGTGTACTCATTAGTACACTTTAATTCAAGTGTTGATTAATCATGTATAAAATTTTGTTTACAGTGTAACAAGAGCTCAAAATCGGTACAAAATCATTTTGTATGGTGTTTTGTATTGTTCGAACTTTCCTCAACTTCAAGAGGTACTTTCGGTGGCCAAAAGAAGTCACTTGGTCGCGTTAGAAAATGGGTTAAAACCAATTTTGCTAAAGGTTTCCATTGTTCAAAGCGGACCCGACGTGCACGTAAAGCTACAATAATCGTGAGGGTAAAACTGACAAATAAGTTCGTCAGACCAATAGCGAGCACCCCGAGAAAAGATACAATAATCAAGCCAATCTCGGGACTGCCATTAATATTCATCAGACCTTGAATGAAGTTTGCAGAAGCAAAGGCAATATGGCGAATATCCAGGGGTAAACCCAAAATATAACCAATGGTTCCCATACTTCCTAGCATAATCCCGAATAGAAAATTACCCGCCAACGCACCTAAGTTGCGTTCTATATAACCTGCAAATTTGTCGAGTCGTTCTTGCCCCATGATTGTTTTGAGGCGAGGGTGTGCTTTTAAGCGTGGACCGACTTTGCGATAAACTGCCATATTGTCAAAATAGCCTGCCAAAAGTCCCGATAAAAACAAACAGACACCCGCAATCGCGGCGTGCGGAATGGCTAAAGAGGTAAAAGGGTTTAAGTCATGTAACACTTTCGCAGCTTTTGCATGGTTGAGTAGCGGTTCATGCATGCCAGTTGCCCATGCCCATGTAATAAAGGCGGCAACAGGGATGGCAATTGAGATATTTCCCAAAATAGCAATAAATTGCGTGCGAATAATGTTAATAATCAGCGCTGCTAATTCAGCAATTTGTGCTGTTTTTGACCCTTTACGTTGTTGTACGGTTGCCGCGAGTGCCGCTGCCGTCATCGCTGGTTGTTTGGTTGCCACAGTAAAGTGCAACACATGAATCAGCATAAACCCCAATGAGTAGTTCATGCTGTAAACAAATGCTTGCATGAGCGGTGCCATGATCATTCTTGCCGACAATATTTTTAGAGTCGCCATGGTTGCAATGATGACACCTGCACCTGCTGCAGACTTATACATGGCTAAAAAGCCTTGTTTGTCTGTACTTACATAGTGTTCGCCCGTTTTACTGGCATTTTCAGTGACCTGTAAAGCAATCAATTCACTATTGGTCGTCAGTAAAGAGCGTACACTCCGTTCACTATAAATTGCAGCGGTAATGTCGACCAAGAGCAGACTCACCGCTTCATAGTGTGCTTCGCCTTCTTCTACGATTAAATTGAGCAATAGTTCGACACGGTCTAAGCATTGCTCAAGTAAGGAAATCAGATAGGTTAAACTGACACTGACCCCAATACGTTTGGTCGCACGGCGAATTTTTAATACTACATCGCGACACTGCTCAATCATGACCAGTGCTTGTGAAGCGTCGGGTGGGGCAACCACACTAGAGCTTTCTGCTTCTTGATGTGCCTTTTTATACTGTTGAATGAACTCGATAATTTCGCGGTTCTGAACTAAAAAAGGCGACTCATATTCGGTCAGTTCAGGCTGCGCATTAATAAACTCTGGATATAAACCAATACCACTAATCCGATAAGACAGCACCGTAATGGCTTTAATCACTTCACTGCGAATTTTGACTTTTTCTTTTTGATTGGCATGCCCGAGATTGAGCAGGTTCAGCAGTTGTAGCCAGTCACTGTCTCGGATGTTATCGAGCCAATATTTATCACTTCGGTTGGGGAAAAGGCGACGGACTAAATCTTGCAGTTGAGTTTCGTCATTAATCAGTGGGAGAAAGTGTGCTCCTAAACGCTGTGACAATTGGTTCCAAAACCCATCTAAAGACAAGATACCTGTGTCGGCATAAAGACTGGTTTGTTTATATTGAGAAATAAGCCGTAGTACAAAGCTTTGTAATGTCGATGCGGCATCGGGAGTGATGAGCAATGCTTGAATGAGTGCTTGAATTTTTTGATGGATTTCATCGGTTTGATATGCATCCGTTGGACGAATACGCTCCACCAACTCAATTAAAAGTTGATCATTTAAAACAGCTTGAGGTTGCTCAAGCTGTTGCTGCATTTGAGAAAACAGATCATTAAATTTTATATGCATAGGCAAGTTAAAAACATTTTAAAGCATCATTTGTTATTGAATTCGATGTAAAGCCAGTTGGGTTAAATTGACCAGTGCTTGACGATATTGGCTCTCTGGTAAAGCCTGTAAGGCTTGAAGTGCGGCTTCGGTTTCTTCATGCGCCCGTTGTCGACAGTAATCAAGTGCGCCAGAACTGTTTACGATAGCAATAACTTGATCAAGATCTGCCGTTCCTCCTGTCGCAATACTTCTACGAACAACGTCATGTTCTTCACCCGTTGTATTTTTCAATGCTGAGATTAACGGCAAAGTCGGTTTGCCTTCCATTAAATCATCGCCAATATTTTTACCTAATGTTTCCGCATCTGAGGTGTAATCCAAAATATCATCAATGATTTGAAAGGCATTGCCAAAGTGGCCTGCAAATAAACGCAGTGGTTCACGGTATTGCGGTGTCCCCGAAAGAATGGCAGCACCTTCAGTTGCTAGTTCAAATAAACGCGACGTTTTACCGTGAATAATATCTAAATACGTTTGTTCTGTGGTTTCAGGCTGGTGCTGTGCTTGAAGTTGTAGTACTTCACCTTCGGCTATTTCACAAGTTCCTGTAGAAAAATCTTTGAGTAAGGTCATATCACCGAGATCGACCAACAAATCAAAAGCGCGTGAAATTAGAAAGTCACCAACCAGTACTGCGGTCTGATTGTTCCAAGTTGCATTGGCAGTTGGGCGACCACGACGTAAGCCAGATTCATCAACCACATCATCATGGACTAAGGTTGCGGTATGCAGCATTTCAATGATGGCAGCAAGTTTACGTTGACGTTCTAAATCTGCTGCGCCACAGGCTTTGGCAGCCAATAAACACATAATTGGACGCATGCGTTTACCACCTGCTTCAACCACATGTTTACTTACCGCCATGACTAATGCCACTTTAGAGGTAATGCCTTCATTAATAAATGTGTCCATCGTGGCAAAGTCTTGAGCTACAGGGGCGAGAATATCTTGCTTAAAATCGATGGTCATTTGAAGAGCGGCCTCATCTATATAAAGTGATAAAAATCAGCATTACCAGTATTGTGTAAATATGGATACCTGTCTAAATAATTCATTTCAATCATAAAATAAGACTCGTTAGTGTGCGAGGCTGTATTTTACGAAAGACAGTTCCTTATTTCCCCAATGTATAAGCGTACTGTATTTGTAGGCTTATTTACATTTTTAAAATTAATTCATCCATACTATAGCGGATTGATTTTAAAAATCTATTTCATTGTAAGCAAACTCAAGCCAGAGTTGAACTGTAATTTGTTGATTGAGTTTTTCTCGATTATTAAATAATCGTTAATTTAGTCTAATAAGTTCGGCAAATCTCTTGTTGTTTGAGTCAATATCACTTAAAATCCTTGCCCTTGATTAACCCCAGTGGCGTTCGTATTAAGATCGATATCTTCCTTTATCGGCACGACGACACGGGCATGTTTGGAGTACATTATGTACGCAGTAATCCAAAGCGGTGGTAAACAGCACCGTGTTGTAGAGGGTGAAACCCTTAAAGTTGAATTGTTGAAAGCTGAAACTGGCGCAACTATTACGTTTGATGACGTATTAATGCTAGTAAATGGCGACAGCATTCAAATCGGTGCTCCAGTTGTTGCTGGTGCTACTGTAACTGCTGAAGTAGTTAGCCATGGTCGTCACGACAAAATCCGTATTGTAAAAATGCGTCGTCGTAAACACTACCGTAAACAACAAGGTCACCGTCAATGGTTCACTGAGTTGAAAATTACAGCTATTTCAGGCTAATCACGAGGAGTAATGAGACATGGCAACTAAAAAAGCCGGTGGTTCGACTAAGAACGGTCGTGATTCGAACCCTAAAATGCTTGGTGTTAAAATTTACGGTGGTCAATCTGTGACTGCTGGTAACATCATCGTTCGTCAACGTGGTACAGAATTCCACGCAGGTCAAAACGTTGGTATGGGCCGTGACCATACTTTGTTTGCAACCGCTGACGGCGTAGTAAAATTCGAAGTGAAAGGTCAGTTTGGCCGTCGCTACGTAACTGTTGAAGCGTAAGTTTTAATTGTAAGAAAAACCCACATTTTGTGGGTTTTTTTTTGTCTATTCATCTGGTTAGCTTATTTTTCTTGTATTTTTAATTTTGAATTAAAGCACTAAATACCAATAAATGGTGATGTGTGTCACAAAAAATAGGAGTGTAATAAAGAAACAAAATTAAAAGAAAGGCAGACGGATATGAATAAAATAGATACAAATAGCTTGGGTAATCCAGGCAACCAAGTAGCAGAAGTTCTTGGTCAAAAGTTAAAACAAGAGCAAAGTCATATCAGTGCTGCAGTCAAAAATGTAGTTCGGCAGTACACACTTGAGCCTAATCAATATGTTCGTAGTGAAAAGTTTACTGCAAAAGTATTGTTACTTAGTGCTTTGATGATGACTGCAAATAGTGTTTGGGCAACCAATGATGATAAAGAAAGATGTGATGGGTGGGGTGCTACTTGGTATTGTCCAGGAACTCCAGGTCCTACTGGTCCTGCAGGGGCTGATGGTGATAGTGCTTATCAGGTAGCTGTGAACAATGGTTTTATAGGTACAGAGGAGGCATGGTTAGAGAGTTTGAAAGGTGATACTGGTGCAACAGGAGCGCAAGGTGAGCAAGGTGAGCAAGGTCTCCAAGGTTTACAGGGCGAGCAAGGTATCCAAGGTGTGAAAGGCGATACTGGTGCAACAGGAGCGCAAGGTGAGCAAGGTGAGCAAGGTCTCCAAGGTTTACAGGGCGAGCAAGGTATCCAAGGTGTGAAAGGTGATACTGGTGCAACAGGAGCGCAAGGTGAGCAAGGCCTCCAAGGTTTACAGGGCGAGCAAGGTATCCAAGGTGTGAAAGGCGATACTGGTGCAACAGGAGCGCAAGGTGAGCAAGGTCTTCAAGGTTTACAGGGCGAGCAAGGTATCCAAGGTGTGAAAGGTGATACTGGTGCAACAGGAGCACAAGGTGAGCAAGGTCTCCAAGGTTTACAGGGCGAGCAAGGTATCCAAGGTGTGAAAGGTGATACTGGTGCAACAGGAGCGCAAGGTGAGCAAGGTCTCCAAGGTTTGCAGGGCGAGCAAGGTATCCAAGGTGTGAAAGGCGATACTGGTGCAACAGGAGCGCAAGGTGAGCAAGGTCTCCAAGGTTTACAGGGCGAGCAAGGTATCCAAGGTGTGAAAGGTGATACTGGAGCACAAGGTGAGCAAGGTCTTCAAGGTTTACAGGGCGAGCAAGGTATCCAAGGTGTGAAAGGTGACACTGGAGCGCAAGGTGAGCAAGGTCTTCAAGGTTTACAAGGTGTGAAAGGTGATACTGGAGCTACAGGCGCAACAGGGGCACAAGGTGAACAAGGTATCCAAGGTGTGAAAGGTGTGAAAGGTGACACTGGAGCGCAAGGTGAACAAGGTCTTCAAGGTATCCAAGGTGTAAAAGGTGATACTGGAGCGCAAGGTGAGCAAGGTCTTCAAGGTCTTCAAGGTTTACAAGGTGTGAAAGGTGATATTGGAGCAACAGGTGCAACAGGATACAATGCTTATCAAGTTGCGCAAGTTAATGGTTTTGACGGCACCATCACCGAATGGCTCGCTAGCTTAAAAGGCGATATGGGTAACACAGGTATGACTGGTGCAACAGGTTTTAGTGCTTATGATGTTGCAGTTAGTAATGGCTTTGAGGGTAGCATTACTCAATGGTTGGACAGTCTTAAAGGTGCAAATGGTACCAATGGGATTTCTAGAGAAGTGATGGATGCTGCTGATACCTACATCTTGAATGAAGCAAAAACTTACGTAAACCAAGTTGGGCAACAAACCCTTAACCAAGCAAATGCTTATACTGATAGTCGTGTAAATGCCTTGAATCAAGACATGCGAAAACTCGAAGATCGAACCTATGCCGCAGTGGCATCAAGTATTGCAATAGCATCTTTACCACAACCGACAGATGCGGGCTACAACATGTTTAGTGCCGGTGTGGGTACATGGGAAGGAGAGCAAGGGTATGCATTCGGTCTTAGTGGAGTGACTGAAAGTAACAAATATGTATACAAAGTAGCTGTAACAACCAATAGTGAAGGTGACTTCGGAGCAGGTGCAGCAATTGGTTGGCAGTGGAAATAACAGTGAACTATCTTAACTTAAGCGAAAAAGCCTCTAGTGATTTAGGGGCTTTTTCATATCTTAACTCAAACTGAGTTCTTCATCATGATGGATATTTCACAACATTAAGCTCCAATAAATATACAAATCTTCTTATATTCTCAATTATTAGCCATAAAATTTGATTTAAGATAGCTCATCTAACAAATTGCGACTGCGCAAATTATAAAAGGTGAGATTATGAAAATGCTTCGTAAGACTTTATGTGCAATGACAGTGGGTGTCGTAACACTTGGACCTGTTATGAGCAGTACAGTATTTGCAGCTCCGGTTGCAGCTTCGGAGCAACAAGCGACGACGAGTTTAGTGAAACAGTTAAGTGGTATTCAAAGTATCAGTTCTAACTTTGAGCAAACCACCAAAGTCACAAATTCATCTAAAGCGCCGAAGAAACAAGGTTTATCTGCTCAGCATATGAATCAGACCTTTAAAGGGGTGATGAAAGTTGAGCGTCCAGGGAAATTCTATTGGGAAACTACAAGCCCTGCGAAACAAACCATTGTGACTTCGGGCAAAACGGTTTGGATTTATGATCCAGACTTACAGCAAGCTGTTCGTCAGACTTTAGATGAACAGGTGGCGAATACACCTGCACTCTTATTGTCAGGGAATACGGAACAGATTCGTAAGTCATACCGTATTACGCAACCAAATCAGAGCAAAACCTACTATACCTTGTACCCAAAAAGCGATGATGGTGCGTTTCAAAGTTTAACGATCAGTTTTGGTGCGAAAAATGCGCCAACGCTAATGATCTTAGAAGATTCTTTGGGACAAACCACCTATGTGCGTTTTAATAACACCAAGGTAAATACCAATATTCCAGCTTCGACCTTTAATTTTACTCCGCCTAAAGGTACAGACATTATTGACCAGTAAAATGAATCTGTTGTTTAAAACCACCTTCGGGTGGTTTTTTATTGGGTCACTTTTGGTTACATAACGTGGTGGGAAGTTATGGCTGTGCTTTGTATAGTCTGAGCTATTGAATACGTAACTGCGGGTAAATCATGATATTACTTCATAACAATAAAATTGGATCTGTTTTCGCAATGATGTTGTGTGTTGGATTGCTCAGCGCATGCCAGCCACAAAATGACAGTAATGTTGAAAAAAAGGATGAGACAGCTAAACCAGCTCAAGTCACACAGACCTTGCCACTGATTGAGGCGAAAGTTAGACCCTTACAATTGGCGCGTTCTATTGCGTGTGATGAGGAAGGGTGTACTAAATATCAGTTGTATAGTTTGGAAACCAATGTGCCATGGATCAATCAATATTTTGATGAGCGGATGAAAAAAGCCAATCCTGTGGCGTTTGAAAGTTCGAAGCAGGCAAAGTTGCAGATTGATGAAAACATGCTCAGTGAAACTTTATCTGATGTTCGTTATGTAGCGCAACGTGGTAAATATGCTGATTTTGTTTTGATGTATTATCACTACCCTGCGCGTGCCGCACATGGCATGTATCATAACGAATATATCACCTTGGATTTGGCAACGAAAAAACGTGTTGCACTGAGTGACATCGTGGTAGACAAGACGGAGTCTCAGTTATTAGATGCATTGTATAGTGCCAATAGTATGTGGCTGTCCGATCATAATATTTCACGTGAGCAATTAAAGCTGACAGACAATTATTATATGAGTGCTAAGGGTATTGTCTTTGTTTATCCCTTATATGAATTAGCCTCTTATGCAGAAGGGATGTCTGAATTGGTTTTACCGTATCAACAAGCCAGCGGCTTAATTAAGTCGGAATATTTACCAAGTTTTGTCGATTATGCCGCTGAGCGAGAAAAAGCGGGTAAAGAAAAGCCATGAAAATTGCTGTAATAAGCCACAGCTAGTGATCGCGTGACTGTATTTTTCGGCCTGAAGCGCTTACACTATAGCCAGTTTTTTTCTTTGCAAAAGATTGGCTATGATCGACCCGAAATTACTCAGAAATAATATTGAGGCTGTAAATTTAGCCTTAGCAAAACGTGGTGTACAACTGAATGTTGAAGAATGGGCATCACTAGAAGCTCGCCGTAAAGAGATTCAATCCAAAACTGAATCTCTTCAGGCAGAACGTAATTCGGGTGCAAAACAAGTTGGCCAAATTAAGAAAGCTGGTGGCGATGCATCTGAAATTATGGCGCGCATGTCAGCGATTGGTGATGAAATAAAAGCGGCAGAAGTCGCTTTGTCTGAATTACAAGCTGAACTTGAAGCTAAATCACTTAGCATTCCAAACTTGCCAGACGAGTCTGTTCCAGAAGGAAAAGACGAAAGCGATAACGTGGAAATCCTCACATGGGGTACGCCGCGTACGTTTGACTTCGAAATTAAAGATCACACTGACTTAGGTGAGTGGATGGGCGGTCTTGAGTTTGAAACAGCGACCAAATTGACAGGTTCTCGTTTCAGTGTGCTTAAAGGGCCACTTGCGCGTCTACAACGTGCAATTACCCAGTTTATGTTGAATACGCATACCTTAGAAAATGGTTATACCGAAGCGTATGTGCCGTATTTAGTCAATGCTGACTCACTCCGTGGGACAGGCCAATTGCCTAAATTTGAAGAAGATTTGTTCAAATTACAAGGTGAAAAAGAGTATTACCTCATTCCAACTGCGGAAGTGCCTGTAACTAACTTCGTGCGTGATGAAATCATTGATGCAGATCGTTTACCACTGAAATACGCAGCACATACCCCATGTTTCCGTAGTGAAGCGGGTTCGTATGGGCGTGATACACGTGGTTTGATTCGTCAGCACCAATTCGACAAAGTAGAAATGGTGCAAATTGTTAAACCTGAAGACTCAATGCAAGCGCTTGAAGAGCTTACAAGTCATGCTGAAGGGATTTTGAAAGCACTAGGTTTGCCGTACCGTAAGATTATTCTTTGTGGTGGTGATATGGGCTTTGGTGCAACTAAAACTTACGATCTTGAAGTTTGGGTGCCAAGCCAAAATACGTATCGCGAAATTTCTTCATGTTCAAACATGGGTGACTTCCAAGCGCGTCGTATGAAAGCACGCTATCGTGCAGACCAAAAGAAAACTGAGTTTGTACATACGCTGAATGGTTCAGGTTTGGCTGTGGGTCGTACTTTACTTGCGGTCATGGAAAACTACCAACGTGCTGATGGTTCGATTGAAATTCCGACCGTGCTTCGTCCATATATGGGCGGTGCTGAGTACATTGACTAATAAAGTCGATGTACTGCAAAGTTTTGTGCACAATAATTGCTTTAAGACAGTCAGATAAAACTCATTGAGGTCGTGTGTGGATATTTTTCCAATCTCTTTAAAGTTGCAGCAGCAACCTTGTCTGATTGTCGGTGGTGGGCATATTGCTTACCGTAAGGCAGTGTTGTTACATAAAGCAGGGGCGGTGATTCATATCATTGCTCCTGATATTGATGCAAATTTATTGCAACTGGTTGAAGAAAGCCAAGGGCAATATATCCAAGCGCTATATCCTGCGCAGATTCAACTCAATGACTATCGTTTAGTGATTGCTGCAACAGATGATTATGCGGTGAATACTCAAGTCTTTGAGGACTGTGAAGCGCTAAAAATACTGGTCAACAGTGTTGATGATCCACCGCATTGTCGTTTTATGGTTCCAGCCATTGTCGATCGTTCCCCTTTGGTGATTTCAGTTGCCAGCAATGGGACATCTCCTGTTTTATCTCGCCAAATTCGTACCCAGCTTGAAACCAGTATTCCACATGGGATGGGCAAGTTGGCTGAGTTTTCAGGAAAATGGCGTGCTGCGGTGAAAGCGAAAATTTCCAGTCCTGATGAGCGCCGTGTTTTTTGGGAAGACTTATATGCAAGTCCGCTGAAAGAACAGGTTTTTCATGACAACCTTGCTGAAGCAGATCGTTTAATCGAACAAGCGTTGTCAGAGTGGAAAACACCAAAAGGTGAGGTGTATTTGGTCGGTGCAGGTCCTGGTGATCCTGAGCTACTGACCCTCAAGGCTTTGCGTTTGATGCAACAAGCTGATGTAGTGATTTATGATCGTTTGGTTTCCCCTGCGATTATGGAACTTTGCCGCCGTGATGCAACCAAGATTTATGTGGGTAAAGCGCGAT
Organism: Acinetobacter sp. WCHA55; assembly: GCF_002165305.2. Classification (NCBI taxonomy): domain Bacteria; kingdom Pseudomonadati; phylum Pseudomonadota; class Gammaproteobacteria; order Moraxellales; family Moraxellaceae; genus Acinetobacter; species Acinetobacter sp. WCHA55. Next base: position 806,997 of record NZ_CP032286.1, read on the forward strand.
CTAACCATGCTGTGCCACAAGAAGGTATCAATGCCTTGTTGGTGGAATATGCTTCGAAAGGTCAGCGTGTTTGTCGTTTAAAAGGTGGTGATCCATTTATTTTTGGGCGTGGTGGCGAAGAAATTCAAGAACTTTTTGCCTCGGGTGTACCATTTCAAGTGGTTCCAGGGATTACCGCAGCTTCAGGCTGTTCCGCTTATGCAGGCATTCCACTTACCCATCGTGATTATGCACAAAGCGTACGTTTCCTTACGGGGCACTTAAAAGAGGGTTCACCTGAATTACCGTGGGATGAGTTGGTTTATCAAAATCAAACACTTGTATTGTACATGGGCTTGGTTGGTTTAGAAAAAATTTGTGAAAAACTGATTGCGCATGGTCAACGCCCAGACATGCCAGTTGCGTTGATCTCGAAAGGAACAACGCCTGAGCAAAAAGTCGTAGTAGGTACTTTGGCCGATATTGCATCTAAAGTTGAAGAGCATCATATTCAAGCACCTACATTGACCATCATTGGCGATGTAGTGAGTTTGCGTGAACAATTACAATGGCAAGATTAACTTTTGCCAAATTGAAAAAGTAGAGAAAAGCTGTGATCCATGTTGTTTTATACGAGCCCGAAATTCCTGCAAACACAGGCAATATCATTCGTTTATGTGCCAATACTGGAGCGCAGCTACATTTGGTTAAGCCTCTCGGCTTTGAGCTGGATGATAAAAAACTAAAACGCGCAGGTTTGGACTACCATGAGTGGGCACGCATGCAAATTTGGGAAACATTCGATGAGTGTTTAGCAGATTTAGCAAAAAAAGGGGTTGATATCAACGCGATTTATCCTTTAACCACTAAAGGAACGGAAACACCACATACTTCGGATTTGAATCGACCCGTGGCTTTACTCATGGGGCCTGAGACGCGTGGTTTGCCTGAACAGGTTCGTATGTTATTTCCAAAAGAGCATTGGATTCGTCTACCTATGGCTGAAAACTCGCGCAGTTTGAACTTATCCAATGCGACAGCTGTAATTGTTTATGAAGCATGGCGTCAGCAGGGTTTTAAGCCTTTAGCCTAATCAAATTGCTGTGACAGAGCCTGCTTAAGCAGGCTCTGTTTTTTCTAGCTTTTGATCGAATCCCGCTCTGGATTTTAAAACTTTAAGCATATTAGCTTCGACCCAATCTTTCATTTGATAGGCATTTTGAGCAAAGTCTTTGCCAATCTCAGTTAAGGCATACTCCACTCGTATCACGTTATCTTCATGAATGGTTCGTGTCAGAAAACCATCGCGCTCTAATATCTTCAATTTTTGCGAAAGCACTTTAGGTGAAATACCTAAAACGTTTTTCTTGAGCTCATTAAAGTGCTGCGATTCTTGATCCAACGTATATACAATCAATAAAATCCACTTGTCTGCAAATTTTTCAAAAAAAAGACGAGCAGGGCAGTCTGGGTGAAAAATATTAAATTTCATGGGTTTATTCATCTGTAAATATGTTCCTTTTACGTTCTATCTTCATCTGAAACAGTGAATTTGACCAGTTACCAAGTGGTAACTAATTGATACTAGATTTCATAAGTGTATCATGAATACAGACTCAATGCAGCGCTGTTTTTAGACGACGCTTTCGCAAAATACGGGCTAATTGGATGGATCATAGGATGAATGTTTCAGAAGCGGTTGTTTTTATTACGGGTGCGAATCGTGGCTTGGGGCTTGCCATCGCTCGAGAGGCTCGCCGTCAGGGTGCTAAAAAAATTTATGTGGGTATGCGTCAGACCCGCAACTTTCATGAAGAGGGGCTTATTCCGATCCAAGTGGATGTGAATAATGAAGCGTCTATTCAGCAGGCTGCCGAACAATGTGCAGATACCACGATTCTTGTGAATAATGCAGGCATTGCCCTTTTGAATGAGCATCCTGTCGATGCAAATATCATTACAACCACGCAAAAGATTTTGGAAACTAATTTATTGGGCTTGATGAGAGTAACCCAGATTTTTGCTCCAATTTTGCAAAAGAGCCAACAGGCTTATGTGGTCAACATTCTCTCAGATGTGTCATGGGAGCCTAGTACATCTTTAGTGAGTTATGCTATTTCCAAAGCAGCAGCATGGTCATATACCAACTCAAGTCGCCAGTGGTTGTCTCAATTTAACATTCAGGTGATGGGCGTACATGTGGGTTTTATTGACACCGATTTGACTCGTTCATTACCTATTCCGAAGATTGAACCGGAAACAGTGGCTCAAGAAATTTTTCAAGGCATCGAGCAAAATGCTTATGAGGTCTTGGTTGGAGAAAAGACTCAACAGCTTAAACAAGGTTTAAGTGCTGAAGTGGCAAGTTATGTGAAACTTAAGCCTGATCAGGCAAGTGTTTAAAATATTACATATGATTTATTTTTAATGGTTTACATGGTGCGATGTCACATTTGATTGGCCCATGCAAATGATGTGATTTAAAAGAGGAAACTAAAATGTCGAAAATTTCTGTTGTTTATTTTTCAGGTTATGGTCATACCAAAGTGATTGCTCAAACGTTTGCGCAAGAAATTGGTGCAAATCTGGTAGAGATTGATCTAAATGGAGACATTCAGGAGCAAGATTGGCTGATATTGGATCAATCTGATGCAATTGTATTTGGCGCACCGACCTATATGGGCACTGCACCGTGGCAGTTTAAAAAGTTTGCTGATGCATCTTCAAAGAAATGGTTTACCCGCGCATGGCAAGATAAGATTTTTGGTGGATTTACCAATAGTGCAAGCCTCAATGGGGATAAGCAAGTGACCTTAATCCAATTGCAAACACTTGCGTCGCAGCATGGCGGTATTTGGGTGAGCTTGGGTTTATTGCCAGCCAACAGCAAAGCTGCAACCCGTCAAGATGTGAATAACTTGGGTGGTTCTGTCGGCTTATTGGTGCAAACACCTTCGGATGCAAGTGTGGATGAGATCCCAGCAGGGGATTTAGAGACTGCAAAAGTTTATGCACAACGCATTGCCAAAATTACTCAACAATTTAAGGGTTAGTTTTTTAGCTATATTCTCAAAAAGAAAAAGACGCACTTGGCGTCTTTTTCTTTTTGAATGAGAGATTATGGGTGATCATCAAATTCATTATGTTGTGGTGCTGGTTGCTTAAAGCCTTTGGTTTTATAACCTAAGTATAAAATACCAAACATTGCCCACCACAAACCGAATTTCAATGCAGTTTCTTCAATCTCTAACCACATGGCAAAGATACTGAGGAATCCACACATTGGAATGACGACAAAGCTCAAGATATCTTTAATATTCTTTGTGCGACCATCACGCAGAGCATAACGCGAAATAACGGATAAGTTTACAAAGGTAAATGCCGTTAAAGCCCCGAAACTAATCATCGAAATGACGATGTCCAAGTCCATGAAGCCCGCGGTTAATGCTACAGCACCTACAATTAAAATATTATAAGATGGTGTGAAGCTTTTCGGACTAATATGACCAAAAATCTTCTTGTTAATCACACCATCACGGCCCATTACATACATTAAACGTGAAACGCCTGCATGTGCTGAAATACCCGATGCCATAACGGTTACAATCGCGAAGTACAGCACCACCGTTTTAAATGCAACGCCACCAACGGCTTGTAAAATGTCAGGCTGTGTTGCAGCAACATCCTCAAAGTACGTCTTAGGATCGTTCGGGAAGTAAATCTGCATGAAGTAGGTGCTGATAATAAATATCACACCAGCCAAAAGTGCTGTTAAGAAAATCGCTTTAGGTAGAGTTTTCTCGGTATCTTTTGTTTCTTCTGCAAGTGAGCTAAGTGAGTCGAAACCAGTGAATGAGAAGCACAGTAAAGTCGCACCAGTAATTAGGGGACCCAGTGTAGTAAGTTCATTCCAAAATGGCTCTAAGCTCCATAACTGATATTTCGCATTGACCAAAGTACCATCAGCATTGACGCCACTTGCAAGTAAGCTGTAAACCATCCAGGTAAAGTATGCGATAACTGCTAACTGTACCAAAACAATTAAGCCATTAAAGTTTGCAACGAAGCGTGCACCGCGTAAGTTGACCGCCGTCATAAATGCAGTTAAGCCTACTACCCAAACCCAATGGTTTACATCAGGAAATAAGGCTTCTAGGTAAATCACAGCAAGAATGATGTTGACCATTGGAGACAATAAATAGTCTAACCATGATGACCAACCCACCATAAATCCAACATTGGGATGGATGGATTTTTGTGCATAAGTATAGGCTGAACCCGAGGAAGGGTAGCGACGAATCATGTGACCATAACTGATCGACGTGAATAAGATTGCAACTAAAGCAATGATATATGACGTCGGTACATGATAATGACTTTCTTCTGATACTAAACCGAAAGTATCAAATAATGTCATTGGTTGAATATAAGCTAAACCAATAATAATGATGTGCCAGAGACCTAGCGTTTTTTGCAGTTTAGCTGCCGATTGAGTCCCAGAAATATTAGTCAACGGCGTTATCCTCTTAATCGTTGATCAAGGATCAGTCATATTTAATAAGGATCGTTTGAGACGAACGATCCCCCCTGTGTTTAATTTCAAAAGTGCGCCAATCTACATTAATTTGGCTGCTTTTGTCAGTAACTTTTTCAGATTTTTTAGCAGTTTTTATGCCAATAGGTATAAGGAAAGCATTATTCCTTATGGCAAATAAAAGCCCGATGTTTAAAAAAGCATCAGGCTAAAATTGTCGCTATATTGGCTGATTTTATGCTAATTACCAAGCTTTTTCTAAAATTGCTTTTAAATCTTTTAAGCTGGCTTCTTTCGGGTTGTAAATAATTGAACCATCGTTGAGGGCTTTTTCTGCCACTTCATCGAGTTGTTCTAACGTCACTTTTCCTGTTTCACTCAACGTGCGCGGTAATTTGGTTAATGTGAATAAGCGATCACGCATTGTGAGTAATGTACTAATGGCTTTGTCTGCACGTAAGTGAGCAGGAGTCTGCGCATAAATATCTGGCCCTGCAAGCGGTAACAAGAGATCTGCAATCTTGTCTCCATTTACTTCCTTATTAAATTCAAGCACATAAGGTAGGAATAGGTTCATGCATAGTCCATGCGGCAAGTGGGCAACTGCACCCAAGGCATGTCCAAGTGAGTGTACAAGGCCCACCATTGAATTTGAAAATGCAATACCTGCCATGGTCGAGGCTTGAGCCAATTCTAAGCGCCCGTTAGCATCGCTTGGATTATCCAGCACATTGAACAAATGATTGCTTACTTTCTTAATTGCAGCCGTAGCATAGGCATCAGAAATTGGATTATGTGCCATGCAAGTATAGGCTTCGACAGCATGGGTCATGGCATCCATTGCGGTCATCGCAGTTAAGTGTGGTGGCAAGGTTTGGGTCATGCGTGGATCAAGAATCGCAGCATGTGGCATTAAATAGTATGATGCAAATGGTAGTTTGACATTTTTCTCTGGATCAGACACCACCGCAACCATGGTAACTTCAGAACCTGTGCCTGACGTGGTTGGAATCACAAAAAAGGGTTTAAGTGGCTTAGGTAGGTTGTGTGCACCAGAGTATTTGAGTAAGTCATCGCCACCTTCAGACACCAAAATATTGGTGGCTTTAGAGGTATCAATCACCGAACCCCCACCGACAGCAATAATCGCATCACACTGGTGTTCACGGTATAAATTAGCCGCTTTACGCACCGTCTCTAAGCTTGAATCAGGCGGAACATCATCAAAAATTGCGCCAATCACTGCATCGGTAGATTCAAAAGCGGCTTCAATCGGTGCAAGTAAATTGTTGGCACGTACGCCTTTGTCAGTGATGATTAAAGGTCGGGTTGCCCCTAATGTTGCAAGTTCAAACGGAATGTGTTCCAAAGCAGCATGACCAGCGATCACTTTTACAGGACAAAAAAATTCGTAATAAGGCTTCGCCATGTTATGCACTCCGTTTTAAATATGATTGGGCTACTTTGAGGTAAATATTTGCAGCGCCTGTGAGTTTTTCTTTTAAGCTCAGTTCTGTTGGGTATTCTTTGACTGCAAGTTCTGCAACCATTTTTGGCAAAATCAAGGATTCCATTTTATTTAGACAGCGGACGAGGCGAATTGCATAAGAAATATCGCCATCTGCGATCATACGATCATGTGCAAATGCTTGTGCTGTACTTTCTTGAAATGAAAATACTAAAAAAGCATGACTTAAATGTTTAAATGTAATCGTTAAATCTGCTTTTAGACTGCCAGGTGTCAGCAGTTCAAGTTGATGGTCTTTGGTCACTTTGGCTAAAAAAGCAGGACCATTTGGAAAAACATTCATAGATAGAGTGAAATTTGCTGGAAATTTTGCAACCTCTTGCTGAATTTCACTATCGACTTGGCTGGCCATGACCAATCCTCGGCCAATCACATCCATCATAAGTTTGACATAGGTTAATTGCAGAGCGGGTTTCACTGAATTGAGGTTAATCACTCGCTGTCCTTTCTAAAAATAATTATTAGTTTAGAGTAAATACTCTAATTTATTTTTCCATGAAAAGCAAAGCCTTTATACATGCTGTACTTGAACATCTTTAAAGTAACCGCTGTGCTTTAAAGTTTCAATAATATCGGCACATAAGTTTTCAAAACACGGGTAGTCGGTTTTGAGGTCTGAGATACGCACCATTTCCAAACCTGCATAACCACATGGATTGATGGTCTGAAAGCCGAACAAATCGCAGTCAATATTTAAGGATAAACCGTGATAACTACGACCTTTGCGTATTTTAAAACCTAGTGAGCCAATTTTACGTCCATCAACGTAGACGCCAGGTGCATCAGCTTTGGCATAGGCTTCAATCTCATATTTTTTGAGTAACTCAATCATTAGGTTTTCAGCATAAGACACCAAGGTACGGACGTTCCAGCCAAGACGGTTGAGGTCAAACATAAAATAGGCAACCAACTGACCGGGACCATGCCATGTCACTTGACCACCACGGTCGGATTGAACAACAGGAATGTTGCTACTCATGAGGATGTGTTCAGGTTTTCCAGCTTGGCCTTGTGTGAGTACGTCGTGATGTTGCAGTATCCAAAGTTCATCAGGCGTATCCACATCACGTTGTTCAGTCAATGTCTTCATTTCTACAAAGCGGTCAGCATAGGGAGTTAGGCAATCAAACTGACGAATAATGAGTTGTGGTTTGAGAACGACATCTGACACGGCACTTGCGTCCTTATAAAACAAAAAAGTATGCGTGAAATTATAAAGAAAAGATCTAGAGTGTAGGGAGATTTCTTCAGTGAATAAGCTGAAATCAAGAAATCAAGAAATCAAGAAATCAAAAATTTAGGCACAAAAAAACACGCTCGTAAGCGTGTCTCATTGATACATCATTTGAATTACAGTGCCGTTTTAATTAACGGACAAGCAGCAAGGTCTGCATATAACTGATGCACTTGTTCTAACTCTTCAAAACGCAATTGTGCAGTCAAAGAGTGATATTTACCTGTACGTGATGGCTGAGTTTGAACCGATTCAGCATCAAACTCTGGAAAATGTTTTACTAAAATTTCAACTACAGCAACACGTAAGTCATCGCCAGCAAGGCCAATGAGTTTAATTGGGTAGTCCATAGGAAATACCCAAAGATGCTCTTGTAATTCACGAGATGGTGTGCGGTCTAACATAGTCATGAGCGTCAGTCCCCCCTTTATTTCAAACGCCTGCGAAAGTGCAGGCGTTAGGTGTTGCGCTTAAAGACATAATGGAGACAAATGATAAAATTTCAAGTCTCCATCGCGTCCATATAAATTAGTCGTTTTCCAAGAATGAACGTAAGTGTTCTGAGCGAGAAGGGTGGCGAAGCTTACGTAATGCTTTCGCTTCAATCTGACGGATACGCTCACGCGTTACATCAAACTGTTTACCTACTTCTTCTAAAGTATGGTCAGTTGGCATGTCGATACCAAAACGCATTTTTAGAACTTTCGCTTCACGCTCAGTCAAGTTTTCAAGCACTTCACGTGTCGCTTCTTTTAAGCCTTCAGACGTTGCAGCATCGACAGGTGAAGTGATGTTGCTGTCTTCAATGAAGTCACCCAAATGCGAATCTTCATCATCGCCAATCGGTGTTTCCATCGAAATTGGTTCTTTGGCAATTTTCAGCACTTTACGCACTTTAACTTCGTCCATTTCCAGACGTTCACCCAATTCCTCAGGCGTAGGCTCACGGCCCATTTCTTGTAGAAGTTGGCGTGATACACGGTTGATCTTGTTAATGGTTTCGATCATGTGTACTGGAATACGAATGGTACGCGCTTGGTCGGCAATCGAACGAGTAATGGCCTGACGAATCCACCACGTTGCATAAGTCGAGAACTTATAACCACGACGGTATTCAAACTTGTCTACCGCTTTCATCAAACCGATGTTACCTTCTTGAATCAAGTCCAAGAATTGTAAGCCACGGTTGGTATATTTTTTCGCAATCGAAATTACCAAACGTAAGTTCGCTTCTACCATTTCTTTTTTCGCGCGGCGTGCTTTTGCTTCGCCTACAGCCATACGTTTTGAAATGTCTTTGATGCCTTTAACATCAAGGCCCAAATCTTTTTCAATGTCTGCAATTTTTTGTTGGAACGCTAAAACGTCAGGGCGTACTTTTTCAAGATAGCCTTTTTGATCTGGTGACGCTTTCGCAATTTGTTCATCCAACCAAGCAAAGTTTGATTCTTGGCCTGGGAAAGAGGTGCGGAATTGCGTGCGATCCATACGACCACGGCGAACTGCATAGCGCATTACTTCACGTTCAGAGGTACGAATTTGTTCATGTGTACCACGAATCATTTCTGAAATGATGTCAAATAAACGAGGTGTAAATTTGAACATCATAAAGACAGTTGCTAGTGCTTCTAATGCATCTTCAGCTGGTTTGCTTGAACGACCGTGCTTTTCGATTACCGCTTGGGTATTTTTCCAAGCGGCTGCCAATTCGTCAAAACGAACTTTTGCAATTTCAGGATCTGGGCCAGACTCGCCTTCAGAATCATCATCACCTTCAGACTCTTCTTCTTCCTCGTCATCATCCAATTTCACATCTTTGGTTGATTTGCTCGAAGATTCTTCTTCGTCATCAATTTCAGACTCTTCTTCGAGGACTTCTGGAATGTCTTCATCGGTTTCAGGGTCTAAATAACCTGAAAGGATGTCTGCAAGGCGACGTTCGCCTGCTTCATAATCTTTGTATTCTTGTAATACCACTTCAACCGCATTTGGCCAGTAAGCAATCGAGTGAAGAACGTCACGAATCCCTTCTTCAATACGTTTTGCAATACTGATTTCGCCTTCGCGCGTTAACAGTTCAACAGTACCCATTTCACGCATATACATACGGACGGGGTCAGTGGTACGACCAGGCTCATTTTCTACAGAAGCAAGAACAGCAGCGGCTTCTTCTTCAGCAACTTCATCGGCAGCTTCATTACCACCTTCAAACATTGCATCATCAGATTCAGGCGCACGTTCGTGCACAGGAATACCGACGTCTTGAAGCATTTGAATAATGTCTTCAATCTGTTCGCTTTCAGTGATCGAGTCTGGGAGATGATCGTTAACCTCAGCGTAAGTTAAGTAACCTTGCTCTTTGCCTCGGCTAATCAGAGCCGCTACTTGTGAAGTAGGGGAAGTCATATCGCTCATCTTTGCTTACTCTTCGTTGAATCTGTGGCAGTGGAAAACTGTGCATCTGGGCACAATTCGCTTCATAAACTTATTTGTAAATAACTGCGTATTCCATCAGGGATAGTCAGCAAAAAGCTGCCTGATAAAATATTAAAAATATAAATTCAGTGATTTAGATGGGGGTGAATTTGTTGTTTTCAAGTTCATCCCTAGCGTGCTCAAGTTCAAAACCCAAATTTGAAATCTGAAAGATTTGGATTTTATGTGACCATTTAAAGTCGTAAACTACAAAGACGCAGGGTGGATTATATCATGCCATAAAAAATGGTTAGAAATAAAGACTAAAAATCAAATTAATTGCGCTAAATGCAAATAAAACTTGACAAGGTTCTGGAACCCATATAAATAGCGCCTAAGACCCTTCACATTTTTTCACTATGAGGTAGTTTTAGTGTCTTCTACAGATTTTGAACTAGATGATAACTACGCTGATGATGATGTTAATTTTGATGAGTCATCAAGTAAAATTAGTGCGAAAGAATCATTAGAAAAACGTCGCCTGATTGATGACCTTCTTGCACAGCGCCGTTTGGAACGTGAGCTAAAAGATTTTGATTACGACATCGACGATGACGACGATTTTGACGACAAAGAAGACTAAAATCAGATGTAGCATCGTGTCTGAAAATGCTATGCTAATGCCCTAATCAGTTTCTGAATTTGGATTTGAAATGAGTGCTTTAGATTTAGACTTATTGAGTGAATATCTAGATGGTGACCAAAATGAGTATGGTCTAGATTTTGCAGCGACTCATGGTTTTTTGTGTGCAATTGCAGTTGGCCCTACTTTTGCAAAATGGTTGGATGAACTTTTTGATAATAATCAAAAGAAAGTGCCTGCCGAGATCATCGTGCAAGTGAAAGCTTGGCTTGAGTCTATTCGTCAAAACCTTGCCAATGAAGAGGGAATTGAGTTTCCTTTTGAAATTGAAGAGGCAGATGTTGAGTCAAGTTTAGGGGATTGGAGCGTTGGTTTTGTCGATGCAATGTTCCTCAATGAAGATGCATGGTTCACGCCGGAGTTTGAAGAGCAACTGGTCGATCTTACTTTACCTATTATGGTGTTTAGTGGGATTGATGAAGAAGACCCACAGATGGAAACTTTCCGTCGTAATGGTCAGTTAATGGATGAGCTTGCAGAAGAAATTCCAGAGAACTTAAACGAACTTTATCTCATGTATCATACACCAGCATAATTGTTCTTGTATCGTGGCATCAGCGACGCAGGCATTAGTAAGCAAATAAAAAGCGTCCCTAGAGGACGTTTTTTATTATGTTGTCCACTGTGACAGTGTCACTATCGCTGCTGAAAAACTTTTTGTCACTACAAGTGCTGTCAGCAAACAGTTAAAAAATTTGGAAGAGGCACTGGGAATCGTTGATTTATTCGTGACGGCAAAAAGTTACAGCTGAAGAGAAATGGTCGAACGCTGCTTGATTGTTGTGAGCAGGTATTTCCCCAGATTGATCAGTGCCTCGTACAAATGACAAGAGAAAAGAAGAATCAGAAGAAGAGCTTAATCTTATCCTGTGAGCCAACCATTGCCATGAAATGGCTGATTCCGCGCTTTGTTCAATTTAAGCTACGTTATCCTGAGATTAATATCAGTTTGTTAACGGGTGGCGGAGAAGCACATTTTAAAGTGCAAAACATCGACTTAGCTTTAAGACGTAATGATTTTGAGTGTGTCAAGGTTATTTATAGGGAAGAAATGGCAGATGAACAGATGGTTTATGTATCACGTCACAAGCATTTAGCCCCGATGTCTCAGTTGTTTATTTCCAGTTCGCGACCTAAAATTGGGACACAATTTAAGGATGCATATAAAGCGCAGTTTACGCATTTAAAAAAAAAGTAAGGTTGGAACATTTCTATTTGTGTATCGAGGCATGTTTAGCGGGTTTAGGTGCGACATTGATTTCAGCCTATATGGTTGAAAAGAGCTCGATTTTCAAATGTTAGTCATGTTTATTCCGATTGTGCAAGATGGCTCCGTATTATTTGCTTTTCGCATCTCCTTTTGAGGATGATCCGCATAAAGTCATTTTTAAAGATTGGTTGATTGAAGAAATGAGAGTCGGCCAAACAAAGTTAAGGGTACTTTCCGCTCAAACCACTAATCACGTGAGGCATGCGATGGTTATGGTTGACGTATAAAAATACCTCAAGTGAGGTTTTTTTTTAGGACAATTTTTTTAAACAGTAGTCTGCATACCAACCATAGGCAATATGAAAAATAGCGCCATGAATCGCGACCATACACAGCATAACGACAGCGGTAAGTCCAATGCCAGCATTATCGACGGATTTCATAATGGCTTCAGCATTGGGATTTATCAGCACTAAAAACAGCACAAAGAAACTACCAACGATAATTGCGACAGCACTTGAACCCCAAACCAGTTGAATTTTTTCATGATTGTTTGGAACACGATGTTCTATTTTTACGAAGTGTCTGACACTAATCAGTGAACAAGCCACTAAGGTCGGAATTAAGGTTAAACCGCCAAGGTTTAAACCAAAGATTAGTACCGTGATTAATAGCACTAAAGCAATGCTATATACCGCCGCAAAATGCAGTAAATAGTGTTTCATGTATTTCCCCAAAATAAATTAGCCGCGTGTTTTACGCAAATGCCTGCGATATAAAAACCAAAGGATAATCACAGCGACAATGGCAATAATGACATAACCGACTTTGCTAAAAATTTGATGCATCAGTGCTTGGTTTTCACCAAAGTAATAACCGACTGTTGCTAAAAATGTTGTCCAGATAATTGTACCGAGTCCACTATAAAACATGAACTTCCAAAAGGGCATACGGCTCATCCCCGCAGGGATGCTAATCAGTGAACGCACTGCAGGAATCATACGACCAAAAAATACAATACGGTGACCATACTGCTCAAACCAATCTAAGGATTTTTTCACATCGGTGGATTTGATAAACAGATATTTACCATAGCGGTCGACCCATCTGAAAATGTACTCTTGTTTAAATTGATAACCGATCCAATACAGCACTGCTGCGGCAAAGAGTGAACCAATACATCCTGCAATAATGACCCCAACTAATACCAACTCACCTTGAGATGCAGCATAACCTGCCGAAGGCATAATAATTTCAGAAGGAATAGGCGGAAAAACATTATCAAGAAACATCAGTAAGGCTATTCCCCAATAACCCAGTTGTTCCATGACGGAGATGATCCATGCAGTCAGGTTCATATAGCCCATAAAAATAAATGCGATAAGTTATCTTAAGGACTTATCGCATGTGGGTAAAGAATTGAAATGTATTGTTTTCTATTCATCAAAACGGGTGTGGGTCAGGGTGTGGATGTAGACTTTACGTAAGCTATAGGCCAACGCAATCGGGATTAAACTAAGCAACATATAATTTAAGAGATTTGAGCTTAAATGGTAACCAATGCCGAGCGCGATACTTGAACCAATCAACATGCCTAAAACTACGATAAATAAATGTGTGCGTTGCTCAAGTTTGGCTTTGACTTGGTTGAAGCTAGTATTGTGATATTGCTCGATCCTGTTTGCTGCGGCATTGCGAATCAGTGTGCGATGGCGTGGCATGATTATTTTATGCATGGCAATTATCCTATTTTCGTCGTTTAGGCATGTCATTTTTATTGTTATGTGGAGACCTTTAATACTTCATTTTAGCTTATTATTTATACAGTATGACTCAGATTGATCTTAATTTTGTGACAAAATTGTTAAATATTTTTAAAAAACGCTAACTGGATAAAAGAATAAGCCCTCATTTGAGGGCTTATTCTTGACTGAAATAATCTGAATGATTTTTAAAGGCGTTTACGTTTAGCTGCAGCAATCTGTGACTGGCGCATACGGAAGCCTTCTTTTTGTTTTTCTGTGGTTTTATCAATACAGTATTTACATGATACACCGTGTTCATAACTGGTTTCTTCAGCTTCTACTGGAAGAAGTGGCCAACCACAAGCATGGCATTTAATGTTTAAACCTTCTTCGACACCATGAGTGACAGCTGTACGACCATCAAATACGAAACATTCACCTTCCCACATGCTTTCCTCAGCAGGGGTTTCTTCTAAGTACTTTAAGATTCCACCTTTAAGGTGGTAAACCTCGTTGAACCCTTCTTGAAGAAGTAATGATGTAGATTTTTCACAGCGGATACCGCCTGTACAGAACATCGCAATTTTTTTATCTTTGTGCTGTTCTAAGTTTTGTTTTACATAATCAGGGAATTCGCGGAAGGTTTCCGTTTTCGGGTCAATGGCACCTTTGAACGTTCCTGCTTTGTATTCATAGTCATTACGGGTATCGACCAAAATGACATCGTCGCGTGCAATCAGTTCATTCCATTCTTTCGGATCAAGGTAGTGACCGACTAAATCGCGTGGTTTAACTTCTACACCTAAAGTGACGATTTCTTTTTTAAGTTTGATTTTCATCTTACGAAATGGTTTGTCTGCACTGTCAGACTCTTTGTATTCCATATCGTTGAAACCTTCATTTAGAAGGAACTGATGAATAGTGTTAATCGAAGCGCGATCACCAGCAACAGTACCGTTAATACCTTCGCCAGCAACAATCAGAGTACCACATAGGTTGATGGTTTTTACCAAGTCTAAAAGACGTTGTTGCAGATCAGCAGGATCTTGAACTTCTTTGAATTGATAAAGTGCGGCAACAACCCAACCAGTCGTCGCTTGCTGTTCTACAGGTGCAAGCTGTTCTACAGTAGCGTTCATGGAGTACTCCAATGTATTTTGATAGATAATTTTAAGGCCCACATTTTACATGGAATTGAATCAAGATGCGAGATAAGTAAACATTTTAAATGGCTTCTCAAGTTGTAGGTGAGCGTGTATATTCAGTTGCCGAAGACAAAATCCGTTTTGTTTTAGTGCGTTTATTAACAGGAGTATGTTTTGAGTACAGATCGTCGAATTGCCTCTTTGACCCCATGCGCAGGGCGTTGTTCAACGGTATTTGGTGATTCTGTGTGTCGTGGTTGTCGTCGTTTTAATCATGAAGTGATTCAGTGGAATACCTACACTTCGGAGCAGCATCGTTCAGTTTGGCAACGCTTAGATGCACAACTAGATCAAATTTTGGTGCCGATGTTGCCTTTTGCAGATGTGCAGCAAGTCGAAGCTTTTGTTTTATCCAAACGCGTTCGTTTACGTCCCGATGCATCAAAAGGGCGGAAGCTTTATCATGCGTTAAAAGTATGTGAAAAAAATAAGAACTTTACTGAAGAAAGTGGTTTAGGTATTCAAGCGCAGCAAGTGAAACCGATTTGGCAAGAGTTTGAACGCCGTGTTCTTGCACTTGCGACAGCCAGTTATGATTTGGCTTTTTTGCGTGCTGATGCAATTCGACAACATCTCATCCATATGGAAGAGGACGAATAAGTCCTCTTGGTTTGAATAAAAAGAATACTCCGCATACATAAGCTATTTGCGAGAGTGACTAGGGGAAAGTTTTTTGATGGTGAATGTATTTGAGCTGGTGTTGTACTGTACGGCTGTGGTGGTCATGATTGCAACACCTGGCCCAGTGATGTTGTTGGTTGCCAGTGCAGGTCTAAAAGGTGGATATAAACAAGCCTTAAAAACCATTTTTGGGACGAATTTAGCCTCTTTAGTTCTCATAGTACTGTCTGTACTCATCTTAAAAGGCTTTTTAAACATTGCAGAGCATTGGCTAAATGCCATTAAAGTTTTAGGCTGCGTATATATTGGCTATCTTGGCTTTCAAATTTTAAAAGAAGCAATTGCACAAGAAACAGAAACATCGCCTGTGCAACTAAAGGCAGTGCAGGGTGGCTTTAAGCAAGGTTTCTTGGTGGGTATTTCAAATCCGAAAGATATTATTTTCTTTGCTTCATTTTTCCCACAGTTCATCGGGGTAACCAGTGATGTTGATGTCAGCCTTGTACTATTGACCATTCTCTGGATTATTTTAGACTTCAGCACCTTGTCTTTGGTTTATTTGGGTTTTAATAAACTCTCGCAGTCCGCTTTGTACAATAAGTTATTAGGTGTTTGTGGCGCGATATTGGTCAGCATTGCGCTCTATGGTATTTATACTGTCTTTGCTTGATGTCGATGGTACTGCATAAAAAGCCTCCAATAGGGAGGCTTTGTATTGGGAGCTTAAGAATTAGACTCCGCGTTTAATGCGATACTGCACCAATTCTTCAATGGTGATCACGGTCAACTGATGCGTTTGCGCATATGCCAACACTTGAATGCCAGAGGCCATAGTTCCATCGGCATTGGTCAGTTCACACAAGACACCTGCTGGCTTCAAGCCTGCTAAACGTGCTAAATCAATTGTCCCTTCGGTATGACCACGACGGGTGAGCACACCGCCTTGGCGTGCACGAAGTGGGAATACATGACCGGGGCGGTTTAAGTCGCTGGCAATAGCCCCATCCTTAATCGCGGCTTTGACTGTGGTAGTGCGGTCTTGTGCAGACACACCAGTAGTCACGCCAGTTGCAGCTTCAATGGTTACAGTGAATGCTGTTTTAAACTGACTCGAGTTATCTGACACCATAGGCACAAGCTTTAAGTGATCGGCCAATTCATCAGTCAGACATAAACAGACAATGCCAGAACCATCACGAATCATACGTGCCATTGTTTCGACGGTGAGAGTTTCGGCAGCCACAATGAGGTCGGCTTCGTTTTCACGGTCAAAGTCATCCATCACCAAAACAGGTTTACCTTGGCGGATATCTTCTAAAGCTTGTTGGATACGTTGTTCAGCTGGAGAAAGGGCTGAAAAGAAAATTTCGGGTTGAGTCAAACTAGACATTGAAACGCTCGCGTAAAATTAAAGTACGGTTGAACATTTCAGGACTTTGAAAAATTGGCGTAGCAATAAATCCTCGCAGGTTTGCACCTGAGATTCTATTGGTCACGTCGTCTTCTTTCATCCGGACTATACCGTCGGCTTTGGAATTGAACCAAATCTGCGAGCCAAACAGATGATTTCTGCTTGGCTAGCTCGTGGGCTGATTCAGTCTGAGTCATTCAACTGAACTTACCACCGGTGGGGAATTGCACCCCGCCCTGAAGCGATGTAGGCCCATTATAGTGCTAAATATTTAGAAAAACAGGGGGAGTTTTAGAATGATCAGTTTTATACATAGAACAATTTTTGCTATAGGGTTGTTTATGTTATTGGTTTGCTAAAGACCAACACTCTCTGTGTATGATTTCACTTAGTATGAGTTTAATGTTTAAAAATGAATACTTGCAAAGAACCATAAACATGAATAAGACGTTTTTTACAGATTGAATGATTTGAAATGATCAAGATAAAAAATAAGAGAGGGGGTAGGATTGATTAAAATTCAACAATACGATTATCCTTGGAATGCTGAGTCCTTCATCAAGCATCTTCAAGTTTTTGGTTTTACACTCATTGCGGTCAGTATGTTGTATTTGGTTGCTGCCAATTGGTTTATGTTGCCAAAGAATATTCAACTGGCTATTCCCCAGATATTATTATTCCTCAGTGCGGTTTGCAGTTTGTGCTTAACAAAACATGATTTTCTAGTGCAGTGTTTACATAGTATATGTGGTTTGATGATTGGTTTAAGTCTGGCTGTGATTGGTCAAATTTATCAAACGGGTGCTGACAGCTATTTATTATTTCTACTTTGGTCTGTGCTGCTTTTACCGTGGTTATATCGTCCGAATATCGGGGTATTTTTCCTTTTATGTATTACCAGTCAATTGGCGCTGTTTCTGTTTTTTATACAAACTTTTTGGGGAGATCAATATCCAGATCTTTTCTTAATCAGTATTCATGTATTTGCACTGATTCAATTCTATTTCTGCAATAAATATTATTCGAAACTCCGTTATTTATTCTTGCTGTGGTTTGCCATTCTCTCGGTTTGGCATATGGCGATGTATCTCTATGCGGATAAAAATATTCTTTATTTCATCGTGTCTTTTCTCTTGTTGGGCATTTCACTGGCTTACTATTATCAAAATAAAGACCAGTTGTGTAGTGCACTTTCAGCCGTTGGCTTGGGCATTAGCTTTACCTTGGTCATTGTGAAAGCGGTGACGGAGTGGTTTGGTCAGAATGAAATTTTTGAATTATTTTTTATCGCACTGATTATTTTTACGTGGTTTGCTTTCATCACTTATCTTTTAATTAAATTTATTCCACATAGTCGCTTCAATGCTATACCACTTGCGGTAGGAGCTTGGATTGCGGGCATCGTTTTTGCCACGTTGATGCTGACCTTTTGGGGGAATTTCTCTTTAATTATGGGTATTGTCTTTGTAGCTTTGGCGGCTTATTTGTTGAAAGCTAAACAAAGTTTGTTTTTAAGACAATTTGCTTATTGTCTCTGGGTTGCAGGACAAATTGCGGTGATTTTTCACACCGTTGATTTGATGAATCAAATTATACCTATTCTATTTTTACAATTGGTGATGCTTGCACTCGCCTATTTTATGCGTACACATTGGTTCTTTGTTTTTGTTCAAATTTTGGGTTTATATGCAGCAGGTGTGGCGTGTATTTGGGATATTAATGCACATCTCAGTTGGCATAATTTTGTTGAGAATTTTGTCTATTTAGCACTTTGGAATTATGTTTTTTATATGGCAATTCTGGCCATAAAATTCATACAGCCAACTGAATATCAACGTAGTGTATTGCTTGCGACACTAGGGATTATTCTATTTTCCATGGGCTTTTATACTTTATTTGGAAAATATGAATTAGCGAAGATTGAGCACATTCCGATATTGGCTTTTGGCTTGCCGATTTTATGGTTTGTACTTTTTGTCTTTTTGCATATTCAAAAGCAGTTTCATTTATTTGCGCACTTCATTTTGGTTGCTTTCGCAGCAGGACTGATTTTTTATGGCTATTTCGATATTTTTATTTGTTTGGCCATCATTTCATGGGCATTAAAAACACAAGATAAAGTGATCTATGGATTTGCACTGGCAACTTTCGCTGTAATTTTAGGGTTTTTATATTATTCCCTCGATGTGACCTTTCTGATTAAAAGTTTAAGCATGTTTTTGTCAGGGCTGATGTTGCTCCTACTGACATTGAGCTTGACTATATTTAAGCAAAAAGAGGAGTTTGGGGTATGAAAAAAATGATTCCTCTTGTTTTGGCACTACTTAGCATCGCGGTATTTTTAGGCTTAATCTTTAAAAATGAATGGCACATAAACCATAGTCAAAGCATATATGTGCGTTTGCAACCTGTAGACCCGCGTTCGATTATTCAGGGTGATTATATGGCACTAAATTATCAACTTTATTTTGCGCCACAGAATTCAAACCCAGAAAGTAACAACCAAGCCAACATCAATCAGCAAGATCAGATTTTTTCAGGTCATTATTTTGATGAAGTGATTAACAACAAGTCTTCAGTGCTGACTTATGTTGAACTCGATGCACATAGGCGCGTGATCCATAGCTATTTTGAGTCGCCTAAAAATGTTCGGACAGCTCGACTGATTTTACAAAACCCGAATAATCGCTATGACGGGCTTTATCCTGCGTCGAGAAGTTTTTTATTTGCAGAAGGTTTAGCCGATTGTTATCAGCAGGCAGAATATGCTGAGTTTAAAGTCGATGAGCAGGGCAATGCGATACTCATGGCATTGAAGGGTGATCAGCTACAAGATTTAGGCTGTGAGCGTAAACGGGATTGGTTGAGCGGATTTCGTTCTGCTTCAATTTGATACAATGGTATGATTTTGCTGATAAAAAAATCCGCACGCAGCGGATTTTTTTAAATCAATTGGGTTTAAGCCACTTGTACTGGAATACAGTTTGCCATGTGACTTACAGTGTTATCTGGATTTGCATAAACCAAGCGTGGTTTATGTGCATTTGCTTCAGCTTCTGTAAAATCACCAAATGTAGCAATAATCATTAAATCGCCTACATCGGCTTGATGTGCTGCACCACCATTGACTGAAATGATGCCAGAACCTTCTTCGCCACGAATTGCATAGGTGCTGAAACGCTTACCATTCGTCACGTTCCACATGTGAATTTCTTCATATTCGCGGATACCGGCTAAATCTAATAAAAGACCATCGATTGCACATGAACCTTCATAATGAAGTTCAGCTTGAGTAACAACACAACGGTGGATTTTTGCTTTTAATAAACGAGATAGCATGGCTAGCGTCTCCTGAGTGGACCTAAGATCGTTATCTTATGGTTAAATCAAACTGAACTTGCTGGATAAGCAATCAGGCAAGCGCATTTTGCCTTTAAAATGACAGTATGGCAAGCAGGATGGTTCAACATTTTTTTGACTTATCAGTTTGGTTTGTAAGCATTGATTTGATTCATGGCAGGCTGAATCTCACCATTCACCAGCATTTTAGTGCGAGCCAATGCGTGATGGATTGCGTCATCCATTAAATTTTGTTCATTGCTTGGTGCTTTGCTTAAGACATGTCCTGAAACACGTTCTTTTGAACCGGGGTGACCAATACCAATGCGTAAGCGATGGAAGTTTGGACCGATATGAGGGACTATGTCACGTAAACCATTATGACCACCATGACCACCACCTGTTTTTAGGCGAATAACACCAGGGTTCATATCCAGTTCATCGTGAGCAATCAGTATTGCTTCTGGAGCAATATTGTAGAATTTTGCGAAGGGAACAACACTTTTACCAACAAGGTTCATAAATGTTGTGGGTAATAACAGACGGACGTCTTGACCTTCGATATTACCACGCCCACTCATTCCATTGAATTTTGGGTCTTTTTTTAGCGTAATGCCATATTGTTCTGCAAGGCGTTCAACAAACCAAAAGCCTGCATTATGGCGGGTTTGGGCATACTCAGAACCTGGGTTGCCCAAACCAACAATCAGTGAAATATTTGACACTAATTACACCAATAACACTTATGCGCGAACGAAGTCAGCGTGCATAGGCGTGTTTTTAGCTGGGTGACGTTGTAACGCTTTGATTTTAACGCTTTCAACTTTGTCGCCAACTTTGATTTCAACAACTTCTTCGAAGAAAGCATTGCTTTCTAAAGCTTTAACAAGCTCACGAAGTTCTAAAGTAACAGCTACAGGTTCAGCAGCACCACCGTAGATGATAGCTGGAACTTGAGCAGCATGACGAAGGCGGCGGCTCGCACCTTTCCCTTGGTTAGCTGCTTCACGCGCTTGAGCGTTTAATACGAAGTTTGCCATGATAGACATCCTTAATTTAAGTTTTAAATAAACTAGATCTGCGACCGACCTAGTGAGACAAAGCCCTGCACTGGGCAGGGCTTTTTAAAATTCAGCGCTATATTATAGATAAGAATCAAACATTGCGCTAATAGATTCTTCGTTGTTAATACGACGAATTGTTTCAGCAACCATACTCGCAACTGAAACTTGGCGAATCTTACCAAGAGCTTGAGCTTCTTCAGAAAGAGGAATGGTGTCCGTAACAACCAATTCATCAATCACAGAGTTTTTCAAGTTTTCGATAGCTTTACCTGATAAAACAGGGTGAGTTGCATAAGCAACTACTTTGCGCGCACCAAATGTTTTCAATGCATCAGCAGCTTTACATAGTGTACCTGCAGTATCCACCATATCATCTACGATGACACAGTCACGGCCTTTAACATCACCAATCAAGTGCATGACTTGTGATTCGTTGGCCTTTTGACGACGTTTGTCGATGATAGCAAGGTCAATATCGCCCATTTGTTTAGCAACAGCACGGGCACGAACGACACCACCAACGTCAGGAGAAACCACCATGAGGTTATCATGTGATTGTTGACGAAGGTCAGCTAAAAGCGCTGGTGTACCGTAGATGTTGTCTACAGGGATATCGAAGAAACCTTGGATTTGGTCAGCGTGAAGGTCGATCATTACTACACGGTCAATTCCTACAGTTGTCAACATATCTGCGACAACTTTTGCAGTAATTGGAACACGTGATGAACGAGGACGACGGTCTTGACGTGCGTAACCGAAATAAGGAATCACTGCGGTAATACGACCAGCACTTGCACGACGCAAAGCATCAGCCATAACGAGGATTTCCATCAGGTTATCATTCGTTGGGGCGCAAGTAGGTTGTACGATAAATACGTCTTTACCACGAACATTTTCAGTAATTTCGACAGCAATTTCACCGTCAGAAAATTGACCAATAGATGCAGCACCTAAAGGGATGTGCAAGTGGCTTACGACTTTTTGGGCGAATTGTGGATGTGCAGATCCACTAAAAACGACAAGATTGGGCATGAAGCACCCTTGGCGGTTGGCAATTTAGGAATTAGATGGCAGGGGTAGCTGGATTCGAACCAACGGATGCCGATATCAAAAACCGGTGCCTTACCACTTGGCGATACCCCTAATGCGGCAGAACTTTAATATTTTTGCGTCTTTCTGTCAAGGTAAATTAACAGTAGAACAGCAAAGTGTTGTTCTGTCTTTTTTGGAAAATGGCAGGGGTAGCTGGATTCGAACCAACGGATGCCGATATCAAAAACCGGTGCCTTACCACTTGGCGATACCCCTAAATTTGATTACTGTAAAATGGCAGGGGTAGCTGGATTCGAACCAACGGATGCCGATATCAAAAACCGGTGCCTTACCACTTGGCGATACCCCTAGTACAGTCATCTACAGGTGAAATAAAATGGCAGGGGTAGCTGGATTCGAACCAACGGATGCCGATATCAAAAACCGGTGCCTTACCACTTGGCGATACCCCTATCAGGTAACTTGGAAATGTCTTATTGGTGATTCATTCAAGCTGTTGACCAAGTAAGCTTTACATGGCGCATTTGCAAGAACATCATCAATGTTCATATCACTCGTTACTTCAGTAAAAACACAAGCACCTGTACCTGTAAGTTTTGCAACACCGAACTGGTCGAGATATTGCATTGCTTCATCTACTTCTGGATATAAGCTTCTTGCCAGAGGCTCAAAATTATTTCCAAAATCAGATGGCTTTAACTGATAGGCGCAAAATTTAGAGCTCTTCGTGTTTCTTGTCAATGTTTTTTGTGAAAAAAGCAATTGAGTGCTGATAAAACAGTCAGGTTTTAACACAATGTATTGTTTTTGATCTAAGTCTATGAATGTTAAGTGCTCACCTATACCTTCAGCCCATGCATTGCGGCCATGGACAAAGATGGGAACGTCTGCACCTAGCTGAACACCCAAGTCTGCTAATTGCTCAGTATTGAGTCCGCATTGCCATAGTTGATTGATCACGATTAATGTTGTCGCGGCATCCGATGAGCCTCCACCTAAGCCTGCACCCATCGGAATGTTTTTTTCAAGACGAATAGATAAACCCGTAGTTGTTTGCGCATATGGTTTAAGTATCTGCGTTGCTTTATAAATCAAATTTTGACTCAAATCGACACTGTTTAAGCCTTCAATATGAATCTCTTGATCTGTACGAGGCTCAAATTCCAACCAATCACACAGATCGATCAACTGGAAAATACTTTGCAGTTCATGGTAGCCGTTTTCACGACGACCCGTAATGTGTAAAAACAAATTTAGTTTTGATGGGGCTGGGACACGGATCATAACGAGATAAACTAGCGGTTTTGAATGACCATTGTAATACGGTTTTCTGCACCATTTTCAAGTGCTTGTTTTAAAATCAACCGATTTGGCATATCGGCTTGTTCGTTATAGCTCAGCTCAACGCTCCAACCATCTTCAATGATCCGTACTGCTCGTTTGGCACTGTCACGTTGGATTTGTGCTTGAACTGTTGCTGGTTTGGCCTGAACCCAATTGACTAAATGGGTGATGGGTGCTTGCCAACCAGTTGCTGTTTTTAAAAGTTCTTCAGGGGTTTCAGCTTGGATGAGGCCAGTTTTAGCACTATTTAGGCTCACTTCACCTGGGCGACCAGTAATTTGTGTCTTACCCACACCTAAAATTCCACTGAGTTCAATATCAAAGTCTTGCTGCTGTTGTACCCATGTGAAAAAAGCACTACCTGTTTGTTCAGGTGTGCGTACCCCAATTTTACCCTGTAAGCTAAACTGTTGATCAGATTCGGTTTGTATGGTGTTTGGATCAAGCTGCGGTTTAGTAAATTGTTGACAGCCTGTTAGTGCCAAGCTACTTGCAGCAAGTAAGCATAAGCTCAGATTTGAGAAAATACGCATAAAAACTATGAGCTCTTTTTCAGTTGTTGGGGTAACAATAAAGTATTAAGTTGATCCAATTGAGGATCATTTGGGTGTTTTTGTTTGAGTTGTTGTAACACAGTGGAGAACTTTTGCAGATCACCGAGCATATAAACTGATCGTGCATAACGTATCCCAATATTGACACTACCACTGATGAGATAGGCTTTTTCTAAGACTTCGGCAGAAGTGCTAAAGTCATTTTGTAAGTAACAAATAAAACCTAAGGTATCTAAGATGGAAGCCTGTTCAGGGGCATATTCTAGAGCATGTTCAACAAATCGACGTGCATCATCTAAGCGTCTGTTTTGCAAGGCTAAAGTGTATGCATAAGCATTGAGGTAGGTTGGGCTATTGGGCTCGATGCTTAACAGTTGATTTAGCAACTTTTCTAGTTTGTCTTTATCCGTATGTGGATCCAACATTAGCACTTCAGAATAGATCAGTTCAGGGTCATCTGGTAAGTTTTTAATCGCCTCATCTAACAGTCGCATGGCTGCGGCTTTGTTATTCATGCGCTTTAAAATATCGGCTTGTGCCTGATACAAAAAACTTGCATGTTGTGGGTAGTTCACGCGTTCTTGGGTTAGGAAGCGTAAAGCATCATTGGGTTTGTTTTGCTGAGTATAGATACTGATGAGGCTACGACGCGATACAGTATACAAGCTACCATCGACCAGACGATAGTAGGCTTTTGCTGTTTCAAAATGTTGTTTTCGTTCAGCATTCACCGCAAGATAGTAATAGGCTTCATTTTGATATTCGGCCGAATTACGTAGTTCAACCAGATATTTTTCTGCTTTTTCGTACTTCTTTAAGTCAATACTGGTTAACCCCGCAATAAACAAGGCTTCTTCTTGGTCAGGCCATTTTTTAATCAAGCTCTCGAGCTTGGTTAAGGCTTCATTTGACGCATTAATTTTAATCAGATATTTGGCTTCGGCTAAACGGATATCAACATTGTCACGGTGTTTACGACTCGACTTTGCATACCAATTACGGGTTTCTTCTTCTTGACCGAGTGCGCTGAGTAAGTTGGCTTTCATCAGGATGTAGCCTGTGACTTTCCCACGCTTTTTTAGGGCTTTATTGATGGTGGTCAGGGCTTGCTCAAGCTGTCCATTTTGCGCCTCTAATCCTGCAATCAATGCCAAAATAGAGGGGTTGTTCCGCTCCTTACTTGAACGTAGTGCTTGAATGAGAATTTCTTGATCTTCAGGTTCTTCTGGGGCAATCCCCGCAAGGATTTGCTCTAAATCTGCATTGGCATCAATATTGAGAATTTTATCGAGCGTTTCAGCCGCAAGTTCATATTCATGTGCTTTAAGTGCAATATGCGATAAATAAAATAATGCTGGAACATCGGTGGGCTCTTGCACCACCCAATGTGTTGCAATGTCGAGTGCGGCATGCAAATCATTTTGTTCAAGGGCAATATTTAAAGCGCGCTGTTTAATGGTGGTGGAATTACTTTTAATCGCCAGCACAGTATAGTTGTGTAGGGCAGTCGCACTATCTTGGTAAGCCAGTGCAAATTCGGCAATCATACTTTGTTGAATTGCATCATAATTAGATAGCGAAAAATCTCCAGCTGCTCTAAGATGAGCACTAGATGCCATGCTACCGACGAGTAAGAATGTGGTAGAATATTGCTTAATTCTCGCGCCGCTCAGTCGGCAATGTGTTTGACGCAATTTTTCTTGATCCAAGTAATGCTTTTTATGACACCGTTATTGCACAATAGCATAAATTTAGCGAAATGATGATCTGATATGTCTTTCTTTGCATTGGGTGTCAACCATCAAACCGCCTCCGTAGAATTGCGCGAGCAAATTGCATTTAACCCTGAAAAGTTAACGCAACTGCTTGAGCAACAAGGCCAAAACCAAGACTTAAATGAAATGGTGGTGGTCTCTACGTGTAACAGAACAGAAGTGTATGCCATGTCTGAAGACTCAGATATGGTATTGAACTGGCTCGCCCAAGCAAATGGCATAGATGTTAAACAATTGTTGAATCATGTATACCGTTATGAAAATGCGCAGGCTGTGACTCACTTGATGCGTGTTGCAAGCGGCTTAGATTCACTCATGCTCGGTGAACCGCAAATTTTAGGACAGGTCAAATCTGCACTATCTTTGGCGAAGACTGCTCATACTGTTTCCCCTCATTTAAACCGAATTTTTGAATATGCCTTCTATGCGGCGAAACGCGTTCGCTCAGAAACGGCTGTGGGTAGTCATGCCGTATCGATGGGCTACGCAGTGGCTCAGCTTGCATTACAGGTGTTTAGTAAGCCTGAGAAGTTGACAGTCATGGTTGTGGCGGCGGGCGAAATGAATAGCTTAGTGGCGAAGCATTTGGCTGAAATGGGAGTCGCAAAAATCCTCATTTGTAACCGTACCCGTGAAAGGGCTGAAACTTTGGCCCAAGAAATAGCCCATCGTGTAGATGTTGAAATCATTGAATTTGATCAGTTGGCCAATAACTTAGCGCGTGCAGATGTCATTTCTAGTTGTACGGGAAGTTTACATCAGGTGATTCATTATCCAGATGTAAAAGCTGCATTAAAAAAACGTCGTTATCAACAAATGTTAATGGTCGATTTGGCTGTTCCTCGTGATATCGACCCGAAAGTTGAAAGCTTGGATGGCGTCTATTTATATGGCGTAGATGACTTGCAGTCGGTAATTGATGAAAACCTTGCTCAGCGTCGTCAGGCGGCGGTTGAAGCAGAGGTGATGGTCAACCAACTAGCAACGGAGTTGGTGACTCAGCAGAAGGTCAATCTGGCGGGTGAAACCATCCATGCTTACCGTCAGCAAGGTGAACAGTTAAGACAAGAAGAATTAGATCTAGCGCTGGCACGAATTGCGAAAGGAGAAAAGGTGGAACGGGTGATGCAAGAGTTTGCACATCGTTTGACGCAGAAGTTGCTACATCCGACCTCGATTATGCTGCGTGAAGCAGCCAAATCTGAAGATCCGAGTCATTTTGAACAAATGCAAACATGTTTAAATGAGACTTTTGCTAAACGTCGTAAAACTAAAAAGTAAATCCAAATACGAAAATGTAATAGGTTTAAGTAATCAGCCTTAAGCCTATTTTTTTGGTCAATTCATTTAACTTTTGACGTAGATTACGTGATTCAACTAGGCTTAAAGGTGCTTTTAGTTTTTGGCGTAAATATTTTTCTTCAAGCGAGAGAGCATATTCACTGGCCAGCTTATCCGCCATTTCAGGTGTTTTGGTCAGCACTTCAATATTGGTGCGCTGCATAATATCGGCAATTGCATTGGCATAACGGCTACACGCACCCAAAACATAATAGGTTGCCAGTTCTTGATCATCAGGCAGATCATCAAAAATAGTATCTAAGACTTGTAGCACATGTGCCAAAAGTTGATCTTCTGGTAGATAGGCGCGCAAGGTTTCAAAGTGAATATACAAAAACGGATGATGGATCAGAACGGCGAGGGCGAAGTCTTCATCTTTGGTGCGAATATTAAAAGACAACGAGGCATCGTTGCTGACTTGAGGTGTCCAGCGACGACCAAAACCGAGTTTTTCTTTAAAGGATTGATTCAGCAAATAGCGGAAAGAGCCTGTTTTGGGCAATAAATCCGTTAGTTGGCGTAACTCACTCATGACCTGACTTTTACCTTCAGGGCTACTGATGTCATGGTTCTGCGTCAGATGGGCAAAAACAAAGTCTGACAGCAGAGGAGCTTGTTGAAGCAGTTTATTAAAGTTTTCAATGCCTTCGCGACGAATCAGTGAGTCAGGGTCATGATCATTCGGTAAAACAAAAAACTTCAGTTCACGACCATCATTGAGTAACGGTAACGCGATTTCTAAAGTACGGCGCGCTGCTTTTTGTCCAGCTATGTCACCATCGAAGGCAATGGTAATACGGTTGTTTTGTTTAAACAGGATATTTAAGTGTTCGGTGTTACTGGCAGTCCCTAAAGTCGCCACGGCACCTGCAATGCCATACTGCTGTAGCGCAATCACATCCATATAGCCTTCGACCATCAGCCAGTCTTGGGCTTTTTGTTTACGACCTTCATATAAACCATAAAGTAACTGGTTTTTATGAAATACCTCAGAGTCTGGTGAGTTGATGTATTTGGGCTTAATTTCGTCATTTAGAGCACGACCACCGAAGCCCACGACACGACCTTTAGCATCACGTATCGGAAATATGACACGGTCCCGTAACAAGTCAAAGTCACGACCATTGTCACTGGTACGAATTAGTCCGAGTAGCTTTAAGCCTTCGATATCTTGTGGAAAGGCCTTTTCTAAGTGTTGCCAGTCCTCAGGTGCATAGCCTAAGCGCCAATATGCAATAGTATCTCGACTGAGTCCACGTTGTTTAAAATACTGCTGTGCTGTACGACTATGTGGGAGTTGTTGCTCATAGTATTGCGCAATATTTTCTAACAAGTCGTATAAGTTACCTTCCTGAACGGGGGCGGTATTGAAGCCCTCGAAAGTATCAAAATCAGCGAAACTCTCTTGGTAGTCCATGGACTGAAATTCAGCAAAAGGGTCATGCTCAATCTGAAACTCAGGTTGCGCTGGAGCTGGCTCAGTTTTCTTGGTTTCTGCGACATCGACCTGTGGTTTGGGTACAGGTTTAGCTTCACGCTTATACACCAGTTTTTTCGAGTCTCGGTTGTCTTTCGGCAGTTCGATGCCTGTTTGACTCGATAAATCCTTCATCACATCTATAAAACTACGGCTGTCGATGTCCATTAAAAAACGTATGGCATTACCATTGGCCTGACAACCAAAACAGTGGAAATACTGTTTGTCACGATACACGTGAAAAGATGGTGATTTTTCCTGATGGAATGGACAACAGCCTGAATAGGTACGACCTGACTTTTTAAGTTTTACCCGTTGACCAATCAGGTCGACAATGTCGGTCCGATCTAAAATTTGGTCAATGGTGTGTTGAGGAATAGCCATGTCGAATCGTCAGTCGCTGATGTTTTGAAAACCGTGAAAATAAGCAAAGATGGAGGTTTTTAAAATGCAAAAACCATCGAATCCAGATTGTTTTGTATACCTTTTAAGCGTTTTGATCAAGCGAAAATCGCACAAAACAAAAGGGCAAGTATGATAACTTGCCCTTTCTAAAATAGCGAATTTTTCAGAGGAGTTATTCAGTTCCAGTACTGATATTTTGCTGTGTTTCAGGACGATCGAGTAAACCAAAACTGACACGATTGGTAAAGCTACGCTCTGTTGTTTGTTGGGGTTGCTCGACTTTTTCTTCAGAACTGTTTTGTTCTTCACGACCAAACACACCTAAAGTTGCACGGTTGACCCAACTTGCTTCTTTACGAGCTGCACGTAAGTTCACTTCGCCATTCGATTTCACTAAATTTGGATAATTGAGTTTTAAGACATCGGTATATTGTTGCGCAGTTTGCTTGTCGCCTAATTGGTCATATGAATAAGCGACCGTTGCTAAAGCTTCAGGTACTTGCGGGCTTTGTGGATAATGTTCAATCACCCATTGACCACGCTCTAATGCTGCAACCCATGCTTTACGTTTGATATTAAAACGTGCGGCATTCATTTCGCTTTCAGCCAACTCATTGCTGATAAACTGCATGCGCTGTGCGGCATCGACCGCATAAGTGCTCGAAGGGTAACGACGGATAAAGTCTACGAAGTTTTGATACGCCACTTTAAGATAGCTGACATCACGATGTGCTTGCTTTAAAGACGTATAACGAATCAAACCATCATAGTTTTGTTCCATATTGGCTACGCCACGTACATAGTAAGCATAGTCCACGTTTGGATGTTGAGGGTTCAAACGAATGAAACGATCCGCCAGTGCAATCGCACCTTCATAATCTTTCTGCTGAAACTTCACATAGAGTAGCTCTAGCTGAGCTTGTTGTGCATATTCACCTGTAGGATAATAGGTATCTAATGCTTCTAAGTGTTTTGCAGCGTCGGTATATTGACCACTTTTCAGTGCTTTTTCTGCTTTTTGAATATAAACCTGTTCACTCGATTGTGGACCGGTATCTACCACTTCTTTCTTGGGATTGCTGCTACAGCCTACCATTGCAGATGCAATGCCAATCGTTAGAGCAAGCATTGTCATTTTATAATGTGGTAGCGACATAAAAATTCCTCTGTTAATACGGGCAATGAGCTACAATTGCGCTATTAAATCACTTTTATTTGAATGATCAAATGGCTCAAGCACAATCTTCCGATCCAAATTTCCCTGAAACCGATTTCAATTTACTTGAAGATTCTGAGGATGCAGATAACCATACTTCAAGCGCGACTGCAACACGTTTATCGTTGCAATTTCAATTGGATGAAACTTATCTCGGTCAGCGTATAGACCAAGTCGCAGCAACGATTTGGAGTGAGTTTTCGCGTGAAAAACTCAAACAGTGGCTAAAAGAAGG
Source organism: Acinetobacter sp. WCHA55 (assembly GCF_002165305.2). Classification (NCBI taxonomy): domain Bacteria; kingdom Pseudomonadati; phylum Pseudomonadota; class Gammaproteobacteria; order Moraxellales; family Moraxellaceae; genus Acinetobacter; species Acinetobacter sp. WCHA55. Next base: position 837,385 of record NZ_CP032286.1, read on the forward strand.
CCATTTGTTGGTAAATGGTAACAGTGTCAAGCCGAAATATAAATGTGAAGGATTCGAACTGTTAACCCTTGAAGTTGAGTTAGAAGCGCAAACGCGTAGTCTACCTGAAGATATTCCATTGGATATCGTCTATGAAGATGACGACATTATCGTCGTCAATAAACCCGTTGGTATGGTGGTGCATCCAGGTGCTGGAAATTCATCAGGGACCTTGGTCAATGCATTGTTACATCACTATCCAAAATCGGCCGAACTGACCCGCGCGGGTTTGGTACATCGTATTGATAAAGATACATCTGGTTTGTTGGTCGTTGCAAAAAACTTAGAAGCACAATTTTCACTGAGCAAGCAGTTGGCTAAAAAGTCGGTCTATCGCGTATATGACTTAATTGTATATGGTAATGTGATTGCGGGTGGTACGGTGGATGAACCGATTAAACGTCACCCTGTGGATCGTGTCAAAATGGCGGTACTGCCAGGTGGTAAAGATGCTGTAACACATTACAATGTGAAAGAGCGCTTCCAACATTTCACCCGTATCCAAGCGCGTCTTGAAACTGGACGTACGCATCAAATTCGTGTGCATTTTAGTTATATTGGTTTTGGTTTAGTTGGTGATCCTGTTTATATGCCACGTGTACGTGTGCCTGCAGGTGCATCGGAGCTTTTAGATGAGACTTTACGTGGTTTCAGACGCCAAGCGTTACATGCAGCAGAGCTCGGTTTGAAACATCCTCGTACAGGTGAAGAAATGTTGTTTAAAGCGCCGTGGCCAGCAGACTTGGCGACCTTGGTCGATGTACTACGTACGGAAAATAAAGCTTACTGATTTATAGCTGAATCATCATAAGGACAGTATATGCAATTTGTTCAAGGACTTCCGGCAGGTGTTTTTGTGGGACAAACCCGTGTGCATCATGATCGTGCTTTAGAGACCACTCAAACTGAACTGCAAGGCTTTAATTTGGCTTTGCATGTACAGGATGATGCCGCACGGGTGCAACAGCATCGTATGATTTTGCTTGAAGAGTTTGCAGGCTATGGGGTCGATAAAATCACATGGATGACGCAAACTCACAGCACTATATGCCGTGTAGTGAATGAGCAAATTGACTTTGATGCTCAAGAAGGGGATGGTTTGGTGACACAGCGAGCAAACCATGCCCTGATGATGATGACTGCAGATTGTTTACCTGTAGTTTTAGGCAATGCTGACGGTACCGAGGTTGGGAACTTACATGCAGGATGGCGTGGGCTAGCGCATGGCATCATTGAAAATACCATTGCCAGTATGAACACTCAGCCGACATGGGCTTGGTTGGGTGCAGCTATTAGCCAATCATGTTTTGAAATTGGCGCTGAAGTTAAAGATGCTTTTTGCTCAAAATATGCTGCGCTTGAATCTGCATTTCAAACAGGTGAGCAAGCTGGAAAGTATTATGCTGACTTATATGCAATCGCAAAATTCATTCTAAAACAGCGCGGTGTTGAAGTAGTCTCTGGCGGTGATCAGTGTTCCTTTAGCCAGTCGGATGAATACTATTCTTATCGACGTCATGCCAAAACTGGGCGTATGGCGACTTTTGTGTTTATGAAATAGTTTTGGCGTGTGATCAAGTGCTTGGCTGTTTTAATCCTTGCACTTACTCCCCACACTGCGAGTGGAAGTGTTAAACTTAACTCAATTCTTTGCTCTTAAAAATTTCCATGTCTGTACCTGATCTTGTTTCTGTTGCACCTGTTCATGTGTGTGTGGTTTATCATAGCGCCTATGGTCATACGGCGAAAGTCGCTCAGTATATTGCACAAGGTGCAGAGCAGGCGGGTGCTGACGTGCATTTGATTTCTGTTGCTGCAGTACAGTGGGACTTGTTAGATCAGGCCGATATTATTGTAATGGGTTGCCCAACCTATATGGGGAGTCTCACAGCGGCACTAAAACAGTTTATGGAAGACTCCTCTAAGCGTTGGTTAGCACGGGCTTGGCAAGGAAAATTAGCTGCAGGCTTTACCAATGGTGGTGGCTTAAGTGGCGATAAACTGGCGGTATTACAACAGATTAATTTATTTGCTATGCAGCATGGTATGTTGTGGGCAGGTCTACCGTTTATGCCGACGGGACGTAGCCAACATGATATTAATCGGATGTCGAGCTTTTTAGGTTTGATGACTCAGTCAGACAATGCCAGTGTTGAAATAACCCCACCCGAAGGCGACTTGGAAACTGCTCGAAAGTTTGGAAAATATTTGGTCGAGCTAAAAGCGGATTATTAACAGTTTCAAAAAGAAAAAAACCTCCACATGGGAGGTTTTTTTCTTACTTATGCATAATACGGGCTTTATCGCGTTGCCAGTCACGGTCTTTTTCCGTGGCACGTTTGTCATGTAGCTGTTTGCCTTTCACTAAAGCAATTTCTAATTTCGCACGTGGCCCTTTCCAATAAGCAACAAGCGGAACGCACGAATAACCTTTTTGATTCACTGCGCCGAGTAACTTATCCAGTTCACGACGGTTCAACAGTAACTTACGAGTACGGGTCGCTTCAGGAACAATGTGCGTAGATGCACTGAGTAAAGGCTGAATTTGAGCACCGAACAGGAAAGCTTCACCATTTTTAAAGGTGATATAACTCTCAGACAGCGTCATACGACCTGCACGTAACGATTTTACTTCCCAGCCTTGCAGTGACAGGCCAGCTTCAAATTTTTCTTCAATAAAATAGTCGTGACGTGCACGTTTATTCTGTGCAATCGTCCCACTGGTATTTTTTTTAACTACAGTTGCTTTCGCCATAATCAATTACTTCCAACAATGTACCTATTGTGCCTTAAAGCAGGGTTAAGGTGAAGTTTTTTCAAATTTATGGAGTTTCTTCACCTATAAAACAAGTTTTTGCTAAAATATGGCTCTACAAAATCAACAGAGTAAAAATGGATGTCTAAAACTCGCGTCATTTACCCGGGGACTTTTGATCCAATTACCAATGGTCATATTGATTTGGTCACACGTGCATCACGTATGTTTGATGAGGTGGTGGTAGCCATTGCCATTGGTCATCATAAAAATCCGCTCTTCAGTTTAGAAGAGCGTGTGAGCTTGGCCAAAGCATCATTAAGTCATCTTGATAATGTTGAGTTTGTAGGTTTTGATGGTTTACTGGTAAATTTCTTCTGTGAACAAAAGGCAACGGCTGTGCTGCGAGGATTGCGTGCAGTGTCTGACTTTGAATACGAGTTCCAGTTAGCCAATATGAACCGTCAACTTGATTCACACTTTGAGGCGGTGTTTTTAACGCCGTCAGAGCAGTATTCATTTATTTCATCGACGTTGATTCGTGAAATAGCACGTTTAAAAGGTGATGTGACCAAGTTTGTACCGCAAGCTGTGGTTGCTGCTTTTGAACGTAAACATCAACAAGGTTGGTAGTGTGTCTTTATATATAACCGATGAATGCATCAATTGTGATGTCTGCGAACCTGTGTGCCCCAATGAAGCCATTTTCATGGGGGAGCTGATTTATGAAATCAATCCAGACTTATGCACAGAGTGTATCGGACATTATGATAAACCCCAGTGTCAATTGTTCTGTCCAGTGGATTGTATTCCGCTAGATCCCAATCATGCGGAAACTGAAGATGAGCTCATGGATAAATATAAAAAGCTGATTGCTCAAAAAAGCGCAAGCAATTAAGTCTAAGATTTGATACTATGCGCCTCGAAGTGAGCCAGACGATCGCTGCTGTGGAGATCTCCGTGATTGAAGCAGGGGAGGAAAGTCCGGGCTTCATAGGGCAAGGTGCCAGGTAACGCCTGGGCGGCGTGAGCCGACGGAAAGTGCAGCAGAGAGTAGACCGCCTTCATTATGGTTTTGAGCAATCGAAATCGAAGGTAAGGGTGAAAGGGTGCGGTAAGAGCGCACCGCATGGCTGGTAACAGTTCATGGCATGGTAAACCCCACCGGAAGCAAGACCAAATAGGGATCCTTTAGGCATGGCCCATGCTGGATCCGGGTAGGTCGCTTGAGCGTATGAGTGATTGTACGCCTAGAGGAATGATCGTTCTCGACAGAACCCGGCTTATCGGCTCACTTCAACAAATTTTGATCAATTAAGCGCGCAAGGTACTTGACGTACTGGTGAGAACACCACATAATGCGCGCACAGTTTACGGCTATGTAGCTCAGTTGGTTAGAGCACCGCACTCATAATGCGGGGGTCACAAGTTCAAGTCTCGTCATAGCCACCATTTTTATAGATCATGCTCTCAGCATGATCTTTTTTTTTTGTGGGAAATAAAGGCTATAAAACGGTGTTTATTGACGGGTTATTTCTGAAGCGGCTTTGTGGTTTGCTGTACTGTTATTTCGATATTTAAAGCAAAACTGTGACTGCGGAAATTTACTATTTTTTAAACGCCCCCTCGCATTTAATATTTTCAAGCGTTAAATGGGTCTGTAGTTGTAGGTTTTGAATATGTTGCCAATTCGCTTGATGTTCGACTAAATCAAGTTTTTTAAAGAAATGTGCTAACTTGCGCAGTAGCGCCCTTCGGCTCTTTCTAAAGCTAGATTTTGTTGTGCTGTTGGGCTTAAACGATCTGCGGTCAGGATTTTTTGTTGTCCTTTAGCATAGTTGACCAATATCTCTCGATCTTTTAGGCTGAATAATAGGTTGGAGTTGGTATAGGTCGTTACATCACGCCGAACAACATTATAGTCGGTGATTATTGGGGAAATTAGCTGACAACTGCTCAATGTAATAGTACTCAGGACGAAGAGAAAACAGGCTCCTTTTTCATTATCTTTCTCGTAAATATGCCTAACCTAAATATAGCTTGCAGCATAAAAATAAGTTTAAAAAGAGTAGCTTGCTGAAAAATTGATAGTTTAAAGTGTATTTGTTTATGGAATAACCATTTGTGTGAAAAAAGGGTTGACGCTTGTCTTTGAACTTTGCATAATGCGCACACAGTTTACGGCTATGTAGCTCAGTTGGTTAGAGCACCGCACTCATAATGCGGGGGTCACAAGTTCAAGTCTCGTCATAGCCACCATTTTAAAAGACCAAGCTCTCAGCTTGGTCTCTTTTTTTGTGTTTAAAAAATAGATTTGAATATGATCGATATAAAAAAGCCCAAATAGATGTTTGGGCTTTTCTATTGGAGAGTGTGCTTACACGCCAGCTTTCCAGCCATTCATAATCGGGTAGCGACGTTCACGGCTAAATGCGCGTGAGCTGATACGCGGACCAATTGCACCTTGGCGACGTTTGTATTCATTGAAATCAACCAAACGAATCACTTTTGCAACCACTTCAGCATCAAAGCCTTTGGCAATGATGTCTTCTTGGCTCATATCTTCTTCGATATAGGCATACAAAATGGCATCCAGCACATCATATGGTGGTAAAGAGTCTTGGTCTTTTTGATCTGGACGTAACTCTGCTGAAGGTGGACGAGTAATCACACGCTCAGGAATCACAGGTTTTTCTGAAATGCTATTACGGTATTTTGCAAGTTCAAACACAATGGTTTTATATACATCTTTCAGTACGGCAAAACCACCCACCATGTCACCATAGAGCGTGCAGTAGCCCACAGCCAATTCTGATTTGTTGCCTGTAGATAGGACTAAATTACCAAATTTGTTTGATAAACCCATCAGCAATGTACCGCGGGCACGTGCCTGTAAGTTTTCTTCAGTTGCATCCGCAGGGCTGTTGCCAAAGAACGGATAAAGCGTTTGCATAAAGCTGTTCACAATTGGGTTGATTTCAGCAATCCCGAAAGTCACCCCCATACTTTTTGCTTGTTCAGCAGCATCTTCTACACTGATTTGAGCGGTATAGGTATATGGCATCATTACGGCTTGGACTTTGTCGGCACCAATCGCATCAGCTGCAATAGCAAGGGTTAGAGCTGAGTCGATCCCACCTGATAAACCAAGAATCACCCCAGGGAAACCTGAGCGTTGTACATAGTCGCGTGTCGCCATCACTAAGCTTTGATAAATCTCTGCCATAGTGTCTAAAGCAGGAGGCAAGGCATTGGCCTTAAAGGCTTGTTGTTCTGCTTCGTATTCAGCGAAATACAGAGACTCCTTAAAGCTTTCTGCTTGAAGTACAATCGAACCATCTTTGGCAATCACAAAGCTTGTACCATCAAAGATCAGGTCATCTTGACCGCCGACTTGGTTGGCATAAACCAAGTTGAGGTTCATTTGTTTCGCCAGTGCAGACATGGTTTCAACGCGGTGCTGTGGCTTACCGACTTCATATGGTGAAGCATTTAAGACTAAAGCTGTTTCTACATTGAGCTGTGCCAGTTGTTGTACTGTCGAAAGTGACCAAACATCTTCACAGATCAACACACCAAACTTATGACCTAGGTATTCAAAAACAAGGTGTTGATGCCCTTCGGTGAAGTAACGCTTTTCATCAAACACGCTATAGTTTGGCAAGTTTTGTTTGTTATACACACCCAAAACTTGTCCATCTTTCATGACCGCAGCGGCGTTATAGCGTTGACCATCTTCAGTTTGATTGACAAAACCAAAGACCATCACTATGTCTTTTACTGTTTTAAGTTGTTCAAAAACTTGTTGCGTGCGTTTGGTTAGGCTTGGACGTAGAAGTAAATCTTCTGCTGGGTAACCAATGCTCGAAAGTTCTGGAAAAATAATTAAATCAGCATTTTGTTTTTTTGCTTCATTCGCCTGTTCCAACATTTTTTGGGCATTTGCTTCAAGGTTGCCAATATGCGGAGAGAACTGTGCAAGTGCAATTTTAAAACTTTTCATTTCCAACTAAATCCTATACCTATAGGGATATACACGACGATTGAGTTTGTTATAGCTATAAGTTCTACGTGGTGTAAGTGACGATAAACAAATAGAAGTATTAATCAATAATAAGTGCGAATACTATATACGAAATGCGATTTTTTTTAAGGGATATTCTAAAAAAAATCCGTAAATGTCCTTAAAAAGAACAAATTATTCTAATGGATTTATGGAGTGTGATTGTGTGGTTTCAACCGCTTTTACAAAAAATACAGCAAAAGTTTGAACTTAAAAACCGTCCTTTGACTGAAGCTGAAAAAAAGCTCGCCAAGAGTATTTTTGGGAACAGTCTGAACATGGATTCGGTTCGAATTATCGCGCATCGGGCAGTGCTGCCACATTATGCGATTAGCCCGAATGGATATGTGTATTTTAATATCAAAGACTGGTGCGAAAACTTTGCCGATCAACCAATTCATCAACAAGCCTGGTTGATACATGAGCTGACACATGTTTGGCAAATTCAGCAGGGGTTCGCTGTAGTCCGTAAGGCGCTTTTTAACCGTCAGTACCGTTATGCATTAAAACAAGGGAAGCAGTTTTTAAGCTATGGCATCGAACAACAGGCGCAAATGGTGCAAGACTATTTTCTCAAAAAACACTATGGCGAAGAGTGCTCGGCTTATGAGCAGTGCATTCCCTTTGTGGCACACAAAGCCTCATTCTGACCCCGATAGATAAATCTGCGGAGTGATTGTTAGACAACAGATTTTAAAGTCATAAATTGCAAATTATTTGAAGAAAAATGCCAGTGGCATAGGGGGGGCGGACTCTTATTTTGAATGCAAAGCACAGGTGAAAATCGTGAGATTGAGCCTGAAAAACGAGCTAAAAATAAGAAGGAATGTCCTATGCGCATCGCTCTTCCATTGAAAGGTAAAGCCAGTCAAATTTTTGCAGGGCCAGCATTTGATGCTGAAAAACAGTCTGCGATTATTCCGATTCGGCATATGAAGTTTGAGTTTGAAGCAGAGAAAATTGACCCTAAATTTTACCTAAATGCGGAGTTGGCGAGTGCTTACTTTGCATCACTCTCGATCTTTTTGACCTATGGTGAAGACTTGGTGATTGATACCGCTCGCTATCACCGGGATTTCCTCACAGACCCCATATTAAAACAACGCGTGACGTCTTTGATTGGTCAGGAGGCACTGCATTCAAAGCTACATGAAGAATTGAACGATACTTTTAAACAGGTAGATTTACCCGTTGGCATTTTCCGCTATTTAGCTGAAATCGTTTTTGATTACGGTTTTAACCGTTTGCCACAACCGATGAAGTTGTCTTTGATGGCGGGCATTGAGCATTTTACAGCAGTGTTGTCTGAATACATGATGAATCATGAAGAGATTTTCTTCGATTCTCAAGATGAAAAACAACGGGCGATTTGGATGTGGCACATGTTAGAGGAATCTGAGCACAAAGACATTGCATATGATGTGTTTCAATCACTTTCTAATAACTATGCCTTACGTATTGCTGGTTTTTTTCCAGCCCTCATCACTATTTTGCTGCTGATTTCAGTGGCGTCAGTTTTTGTCCCGTTTTATCGCAAACCGTCTAATTTGGTGAGTCTCAGTTATTGGAAAGATGTACCGCGGAGTTTCAGTCTCTTGTTTGGGCTGAAAAGAGGTGTTTATGGCAGTAGTTGGATGCATATTTTTGACTATTTACGTCCGAGCTTTCATCCGAATGATTATGACACTTCTGCATTTTTAGATTATTACAAAGAGCGTTTACTACATCCAGAAACAGGAGTGTTAACCCCCTATTTCACCAAAGAATTTACTCCAGTACTGAAATCATAAAAAGGAGATTATGACATGGGACTGTTGAGTAAAAAAAATAAACCAAGTGAAAAGGCATACGCTGTTGTAACGGGTGCAGGCAGTGGAATTGGCCGTAGCTTTGCATTGGAACTGGCAAAGCGCGGTGGTGATGTCATCTGTGCAGATATTGATTTAAGCTCGGCACAGGAGACGGTAGATTTGATTCAGTCAATAACCTCTTCGTCAGCCTATGTGGTGCATTGTGATGTTGGATTAAAAGATTCTGTACACGCTTTGGCGAAGCAAGCAGAACAGCTTTTGGGACATCCTGTCACCTTGCTCATCAATAATGCAGGAGTTGGGCTAGGTGGTAGGTTTGATGAGATATCGTTGGAGGATTGGCAGTGGTGTATGCAAGTCAACCTGTGGGGAGTAATTCATGGTTGCCACTATTTTGTACCCAAATTTAAACAGCAAGGTTTTGGTGCCATTATCAATGTGGCATCGGCTGCGGGATTTACAGCTGCTCCAGAAATGACGGCTTATAACGTTACTAAGTCAAGTGTACTGTCATTGTCTGAAACATTGTCGGCAGAGCTACGTAGTGCCAATATTCGGGTCAATGTGCTTTGTCCAACTTTGGTTCCCACCAATATTATGAAGAATGGGCGTTTACCTCAGCATTATGCGGGTCTGGCGGATGATTTATTGATGAACCATGCGTTTACCACCAGTGATGCTGTAGTCAAGAAAACACTGAATCGTTTAGATGCAGGCAAGCTTTATACCATTCCACAACCTGATGCCAAACTGTTCTGGTGGGTGAAACGTGCATCGCCAAGCTTATACGTCAAGCTTTTAGGTCTCGGTTATCCACTGTTTAATCAAATCACAAAATAAGAATAGAGAAAAATGAATATAGAAATGCAATTAGAGATAGAGCAAGCAGATGTGCAAGTGTCATCTGATCAAATGCAAGATCAAACGACAACGTCAAAAAGTGTGGAAGCTCAACCTAAGCAGGCTCGTAAAAAGGCTGTACTTAACCCTAAAACCGTACATACGTACGATACCATTGTTGTAGGTGCTGGGATTTCGGGGATTGCTGCGGCTTATAAAATGAAACAAGTCGGCTATCAGGATTATCTGGTTTTAGAAAAGGCGGAGAGCGTTGGTGGTACTTGGCGCGATAATAATTACCCCGGCTGTGGTTGTGATGTACCTTCGGCGTTGTATTCATTTTCCTTTGCACCTAGTCATCAATGGAGCCACTTATTTGCGAAACAACCTGAAATTTTAAGTTACTTGGAGCAGGTGGTTGAGCAGTTTGAGCTACAAGACAAAATCCGTTTTCAGCATGAGTTGCTCAGTGCAAAGTGGGATGAAGAGGCGGGCATTTGGCAACTCGAAACCTCTCAGGGGGCATATCAAGCACGAACCGTAATCTTTAGTACAGGGCCGATTACAGAACCATCCTTACCTAACATTAAAGGGATAGCGGGGTTTAAAGGAGAAATGTTCCATTCAGCCCGTTGGAAACATGACTATGACTTAACAGGAAAGCGGGTTGCAGTGATTGGAACAGGCGCATCGGCCATTCAGTTTATTCCGCAAATTCAGCCGTTGGCGAAAGAGCTGATCGTATTTCAGCGTACTGCGCCGTGGGTCTTACCCAAAGCCGATATGCAACTGAATGCAAGCGTGAAATCGTTGGTGGCTAAATTCCCGATGATTCAGCAAGGCTGGAGGAAGAGTGTTTCCAGTATTTTAAATGGGATCAACTTTGGGCTACGTCATCCATCACTGCTTGAGCCAGTCAATTTTTTAAGCCGTCAATTATTGAAATTGCAAATACAGGATGACGACTTACGTAAAGCTGTAACGCCTAACTTTTCGATTGGCTGTAAGCGGCTTTTATTTGCCAATAATTATTATCCAGCACTGCAACAAGACAATGTCACGCTGTTGCCACAAGGTTTGGTCGAGATTGATGGACAGGGTGTTATTGCTGCAAATGGTGAGCGATTTGAAGTCGATGTCATTATCTGGGGAACCGGTTTTGAAGTGGCACACCCTCCAATTGGACAACGCGTATGGAATGCCCAAGGTGAGCGATTGGCCGACCTTTGGAAGGGCAGTTCTCCAGAGGCGTACTTGGGGACAAGTTTGGAAAATGTGCCGAATGCTTTTTTGGTACTGGGGCCAAATATCTTGGTGTATGACTCTTTTATTGGGATTGCCGAAGCGCAGATTCAGTACATTGTAGATGGTCTACTAAAAATGAAGCAGCAAGGCTTTAAACGTATGATGGTGAAACGAGATGTTCTACGTTATCACAATGCCAAGGTGCAAACTCATTTGAAAACCACCGTATTTAACCGAGGTGGCTGCTCAAGCTATTATTTAGACCAAAATGGGCGTAACTTCGCGGCTTGGCCGTGGTCCTTGGCCGAGTTAAAGCAACATTTATCTGCACTTGAGCTAAAAAACTACGATATTGTTAAAGCTTAGAGAAGCTTCATTAACAGTAAAAACGCCTGAATTTGCACAGACTGTGAATATTCAAATGATGTTATTGATACATTGTTGATTTTAAATTACACCATATAAAAAACCACCCATGAGGGTGGTTTTTTGTCTATCAACGCAGACCGAATTAACGGTTGATGTCGCGTTGAACTTCGCCAGTGTAAAGCTGACGAGGACGACCGATCTTGTACGGACCGCTGTGCATTTCTAACCAGTGGCTGATCCAACCAACAGTACGTGCAAGAGCGAAGATCACTGTAAACATTTCTGTCGGGATACCAATCGCTTTAAGGATGATACCTGAGTAGAAGTCTACGTTCGGGTATAAGTTACGTTTGATGAAGTACTCATCAGAAAGCGCGATACGTTCAAGTTCCATAGCAAGCGCAAGCTGTGGATCGTTGATGCCAAGCGCACCAAGAACTTCGTCGCAAGTTTCTTTCATTACTTTCGCACGTGGATCGAAGTTTTTGTACACACGGTGACCGAAGCCCATGAGTTTAACTTCTTTAGTTTTCACTTTTTCCATGAAGTCAGCAACGTTCTCTACAGTGCCGATTTCATCAAGCATCTTAAGAACAGCTTCGTTCGCGCCGCCGTGAGCAGGGCCCCAAAGTGCAGAGATACCTGCAGCGATACATGCGTATGGATTCGCGCCAGTAGAACCCGCTAAACGTACTGTAGACGTAGAAGCATTTTGTTCATGGTCAGCGTGAAGAGTGAAGATACGGTCCATTGCTTTAGCAAGGATAGGATCTACTTTGTAATCACGGTCTGCTGGAGTAGCAAACATCATGTACAAGAAGTTTTCAGCGTAGCTTAAGTCGTTACGTGGGTAAACGAATGGTTGACCTACAGTGTACTTGTAGCTCCACGCAGCCAAAGTAGGGACTTTAGCAATTAAGCGGATCGCTGTAATTTCACGGTGATCAACATTTTCGATGTCTAAGTTGTTGTGATAGAACGCAGAAAGCGCACCAACTACACCAACCATGATTGCCATAGGGTGAGCGTCGCGACGGAAACCATTGAAGAAGCGGCTAACTTGATCGTGAACCATGGTATGGTTACGAACTTTAGCATCAAATACTTCTTTTTGTTCAGCTGTTGGAAGCTCGCCATTGAGAAGCAAGTAGCAAGTTTCTAAGTAGTCAGCTTTAGTTGCTAGCTGGTCGATTGGGTAGCCACGGTGTAAAAGCACACCTTTGTTACCGTCGATGAAAGTGATTTTAGACTCGCATGCAGCAGTAGCCATAAAACCAGGATCAAAAGTGAAGTGACCTGCGGCCAATACATCCTTAACGTCGATTACATCTGGGCCCAATGTGCCGCTGTAAATTGGTAATTCAATTTCTTTGCCATCAAGCTGTAAAACGGCTTTTTTGCCAGTTGCTTCAGACATTCAATAGATCTCCTGTCCTGGTGAATGATTTATCTGACTCGAAATACTCATCTTTTAATGCACGAATCAGACGGATTAAAAATTTGCTCTAAGAGTAGAGAGTGCTGAAATTTTGTCAATTATACTTATGGATAAAATGATGACTTCCGAAGTTATAGTTAAGATTTAATCCATTAAAATTTGCATAAAATCACAGCACCGACACACTATAATAAGTTAATTCAAGGAGCAAGTGCATAAATTAAAAATGTTGCTGGAGCAATTGTAAGCAGTTTTATATTGAAAAAAGCGCTTGAAAAGAAAAAGAATTCAAGTCGTCATATATTTACATTTATTATGATTCTCGTAACTTACGCATCATTTTAAATAGAAAATGATGCTTACGTAGTCATTGTTAAAAACAATAAGTGACTCAAAAAAAATGATTTAATTGTATAAAAAATAGCTTATTTGGTATTTCTAAAATGATATATAAGTCACTTTTTTTATTTATACGGATGTGAAAAAATTGTTTTAATTAAAATTTATTACGAGATATTTCAATCTTATAGGGGATTAATCTGTTGCACCAACATCATGCATATTTATGCCACTATATTAAAATAAAATAATGAACATTTTATATATAAATAAAAAATGATTAAAATAAAGCAGTGAAATTAGCCAGTTTTTAAAACAAGACTTTTTTGTGCATCTTTAGTCTAAAGTCGAATTTTACCGTTTTTGTATAAATTTTAGCGCTTGAATTTGGTGTTTATTTTATAAAAACCAACAATATAGCCGAGATTTGAAGCTAAAGTATTGTCGCACAAGGTATTTAGTTATGTGTTAATGATTCTTATTTAAAGAATTTTTATGCAAAAAGGCCAAGGGCATTGTTTGTATTTTGATAGTTCACGTCTTATAATTCAGTGTCGTTTTAAGTTCAAACGCTATTTAATTTAGAGTTTTAAAGTAGCTGCTGAACAATGCCAGCTTTCCTTCGAATTAATTCCAACAAACTCCGGATGGAGTTTTTACTTACAGGATGCCCGCTGTGAAAAGCAACAGACCTGTCAATTTGTCCATGGGTCAAGTTTTAGAAGTAAACTTAAAATCCCCTGTGGCTATTGCATCAATCTTACACCGTCTATCAGGTGTCATCGTATTTTTACTCGTACCGGTACTTCTATGGATCTTAGACAAATCACTGTCTTCGCCTGAAGGTTTTGCTCAAGTTCAGGCTATTTTTAATAGCTTCATTGTGCGTTTTGTCGTATGGGTATTTGTAGCCGGCTTAATTTTCCACTTTATTGCGGGTGTTAAGCATTTACTTGCGGATCTTGGTTTTGCTGAAGAACTGCAAAGTGGTCGTGTCGCAGCTACTATTTCATTGATCTTGTCTGCAATCGGTATCGTTGCGGCATTTGTATGGATTGTTATCTAATGAAAAGTGCTACTGGTTTAACGGGTTCAGGTTCTCGTGATTGGTTTATCCAACGCGTAAGCGCTGTCGTATTAGCAGTTTATACAGTTGTTGTATTAGGTTGGATCCTATGCAATGGCGGTTTTAGCTACGAACAGTGGTACGGCTTTATGATGACAGCTCCAATGAAGATCTTATCTTTATTAGCAGTCTTATCTCTTGTTGCACATGCATGGATTGGTATGTGGCAGGTATTCACTGACTATGTGACTACTCGTCAAATGGGTCCTTCAGCTTCAGGTTTACGCCTTGTACTGACTTCAGCAGTAATTATTGCTGTATTTGCATATGCGATCTGGGCTATCCAGATTTTTTGGGCGAATTGATAGGAATAGATCATGGGCGCTATAACCCCTAAAGAAGATTACACAAATATTCCACACGAAACTTTCGATGCAGTCATCGTTGGTGGTGGTGGTTCAGGTATGCGCGCGTCTTACCAACTTGCTCAAGCTGGTTTAAAAGTTGCGGTTCTGACTAAAGTATTCCCAACACGTTCACACACTGTTGCAGCGCAGGGTGGTATTGGTGCATCTCTTGGTAACATGCAAGAAGATAACTGGCACTACCACTTCTACGACACTGTTAAAGGTTCTGACTGGTTAGGCGACCAAGACGCGATCGAGTTTATGACGCGTGAAGCGCCTCAAGTTGTATATGAACTTGAACATCTAGGTATGCCATTTGACCGTAACGCAGACGGTACGATTTACCAACGTCCATTCGGTGGTCACTCTGCAAACTACGGTGAAAAAGCAGTTCCACGTGCATGTGCTGCAGCTGACCGTACAGGTCACGCACTTCTACACACGCTTTATCAAAGCAACGTGAAAATGGGTACTCAATTCTTCGTTGAATGGATTGCACTTGATTTAATCCGTAACGAAGCAGGCGATGTACTTGGTGTAACTGCGTATGACCAAGAAACGGGTAAAATTGCAGTATTCCAAGCCAAAGCGACCTTATTTGCTACTGGTGGTGCAGGTCGTGTTTATCGTGCATCAACAAACGCTTATATCAACACTGGTGACGGTCTTGGTATGGCTGCTCGCGCAGGTATTCCATTGCAAGATATGGAATTCTGGCAATTCCACCCTACAGGTGTTGCGGGCGCAGGTGTATTGCTGACTGAAGGTTGTCGTGGTGAAGGTGCAATCCTTCGTAATGATGCAGGCGAGCCATTCATGGAACGCTATGCACCAACTTTAAAAGACTTGGCACCGCGTGACTTCGTATCACGTTCTATGGACCAAGAAATTAAAGAAGGTCGTGGTTGTGGTCCGAAGAAAGACTACATCTTGCTTGATATGACGCACTTGGGTGCTGAAACAATCATGAAACGTCTTCCATCTGTATTTGAGATTGGTAAGAAATTCGCGAACGTTGACATCACGAAAGAGCCAATTCCTGTAGTACCAACAATCCATTATCAAATGGGTGGTATTCCAACGAATATCCACGGTCAAGTGGTTGTGCCTGAAGGTTCTGAAACTCAAGCATTTGCTGCGCATTATGACAAAGATAGCGATATCTATTCGACTAATGCAGGCGATCGTAACTTTACGAAACCTGTTAAAGGCTTCTATGCAATTGGTGAGTGTTCTTGCGTGTCTGTACATGGTGCAAACCGTTTGGGTACGAACTCGCTATTAGACTTGGTTGTATTTGGTAAAGCTGCAGGTGAGCACATCATCGACTACGTGACTAAACATCATGGTGATGAATACCAACCGCTTCCTACGACTGTGCTTGAGCAAACTGTTGCACGTATCCGTAAATTGGATGACTCAACAACTGGTGAGAATGCTCAAGAAGTTGCAGATGCAATCCGCGACATCGTACAAGATCATGCTGGTGTATTCCGTACAACTGCACTTCTTGAAGAAGGCGTGAAGCAAATTCTTGCGATTGAACCGCGTGTACGCAATATTCACTTGAAAGACAAATCTAAAGTCTTTAACACTGCGCGTGTAGAAGCTTTAGAAGTTGAAAACTTGTATGAAGTGGCTAAAGCAACATTGATTTCAGCTGCAGCTCGTAAAGAGTGTCGTGGTGCGCATACGGTTGTAGACTTTGAAGAGTCGCCTGATCACCCAGCTTACCCATATGGTCGTCGTGATGATGAGTGGATGAAGCACACATTATGGTTCTCTAGCGATAATCGTCTTGAGTACAAGCCAGTACGTTATAAGCCTTTGTCTGTTGCTGCAATTCCACCTAAACCACGTACATTCTAATTGGGAGAAGTAAGATGAGTAGAGGTACTCGTACATTTAATATCTACCGCTACGATCCTGATAAGGATGCAGCGCCGTACATGCAAACTTTCAAGTTAGAGTTGACTGATAAGCACCGTATGTTGCTTGATGCACTTCTTGCTTTGAAAGTACAGGATGAATCATTAACATTCCGTCGCTCATGCCGTGAAGGTATTTGTGGGTCGGATGGTGTGAACATTAATGGTAAAAATGGTTTAGCGTGTCTTTGGAATCTAAACGACTTACCAGAAGTGATCACAGTTCGTCCTTTACCTGGTTTGCCAGTGGTTAAAGATTTAGTTGTGGATATGAATCAGTTCTACGATCAGTACAATAAAATTCATCCATTCCTGATCAACAACCAACCTGCACCACCAAAAGAGCGTTTACAGTCTCCTGAAGAGCGTGAACACTTAGATGGTTTATACGAATGTATTCTTTGTGCATGTTGTTCAACTTCATGCCCATCATTCTGGTGGAACCCAGACAAGTTCTTGGGACCTTCTGCATTGTTGAATGCATACCGTTTTATCATCGACTCTCGTGATACAGCGACTCAAGAGCGTTTGGCTCGTCTAGACGACCCATTCTCATTATTCCGTTGTAAAGGCATCATGAACTGTGTATCAGTGTGTCCTAAAGGTTTGAACCCAACTAAAGCAATCGGTCACATCCGTAACATGCTTTTAGATGTAGCGGGTTAATCTGTAGGCTGATTTATCAGTTAGAAAAAGCACACCTTTAGGGTGTGCTTTTTTATTTTATAGCTAAATTTTTGCTGTAAAAAATAAAGTTGAGTGAAAGCGTGAGGTTGGCACTATTTTTGTTTGTGATAGGTGGCTTTTGTGGGAATTGCACCAGATTGGTGAAAAGCGCGACGATTTAAAACAAATGTCATAAATAAGTGCAAGTATGAGTCTGCAAAAAAAGTTATGAAGATGTTAAGATGGATACTGTTGATGGGGAGGGCATATTGAAAGATGATGCTCTCTTTTCGTATGTGTTTTTTGGAGTAGACTTTGGTCTACGTTGAAACTCGGTTTTATTTAAAGCACCATATATTAGATGAAATTTTGATATGTGTATTTCGCCAATTTATGAAAGGTATGTGTCAAAAAAATCAATTGAAATATGGGGAGTATGTTAAAATTTTTACACGTTTATATTTAAAAAATATGCGCTAAATATGTACATTAATTCAACATTTAAGCCGCATTAGAGCGAGTATAAATGAAGAGTTAGTCGCTTTAGAAAAAATAATGCACTGCCTTATTTTTTCTAAGTCGATTTGCAAAAAAATTGCTCGGTTTTGGCCGGGTATGAATGAGTGATGATGCCGCTGAGGGCGTTATGATTCATTGTCACATTGGGTAATTCTAATGTAGTGATAACGCCTCATGGCATCCGCCTTATGGGGACTAATGTCATGTTACCAATTTGACATTACTAATCATGGGTTCGCTTAAAAAGCATCCTGAAATGTTTTTGCAATAGGAAATGGGTCCACAAATGCAAGAAGTTGCTGACGCATTGCGTCTTGACACTGAACTTTCCGCTGATAGTGCAGCGTATATTGAAGAACTTTATGAGCAGTACTTGGCTGCACCAGACTCAGTAGAAGCTGACTGGCGTGCATACTTCGATAAATACCCGAAAGGTGATCAACCACACAGCAATGTACGTGAGCAATTCTTATTACTAGGTCGTAATTCAAGTCGTGTTCAAGCAGTGGTACAAAGTTCTGTTAGTACAGAACATGAGCGTCGTCAAATTGGCGTACTACAACTAATCGCAGCGTACCGTAACCGCGGTCACCAAAAAGCGAAGCTTGATCCTTTAGGTTTGGCAAAACGTGAAATCGTGCCAGATCTTGACCTTGCTGCACATGGCTTAACCCAATCTGATTTAGATACTGTATTCAATACAGGTAATCTTTTGATTGGTAAAGACGAAGCAACTCTAGGTGAAATGGTTCAAGCCATGGAAGCAACGTACTGTGCTTCAATTGGTGCAGAATACATGCACATTGTTGATACCAAAGAAAAACGTTGGATTCAACAACGCCTTGAAGGTGCACGTGGTCAATTTAACTTCACTGCAGAACAGAAAAAACACGTATTAGAGCGTTTAACTGCGGCTGAAGGCCTGGAAAAGTTCCTAGGTAATAAATACGTTGGTGCAAAACGTTTCGGCGTAGAAGGTGGTGAATCTTTCATTCCAATGGTTGATGCTTTGATTCAGCGTGCAGGTTCTGTAGGTTGTAAAGAAGTGGTCATTGGTATGCCACACCGTGGTCGTTTGAACCTTCTTGTAAACATCATGGGTAAAAACCCTGCTGACCTCTTTGGTGAGTTCGAAGGTAAGAGCTTACATAAAAAGGGTTCTGGTGATGTTAAATACCACCAAGGTTTCTCTTCAAATGTTATGACTCCAGGTGGCGAAGTTCACTTGGCATTGGCATTTAACCCATCGCACTTAGAAATCGTTGGACCAGTAGTAGAAGGTTCTGTGCGTGCACGTCAAGTACGTCGTAAAGACATTGGTGGCGATGACGTATTGCCAGTAATTGTTCACGGTGATGCTGCATTTGCAGGTCAAGGTGTGAACCAAGAAACCTTCCAAATGTCACAAACACGTGGCTATACAGTGGGTGGTACAGTTCACATTGTGGTGAATAACCAAGTTGGTTTCACAACATCTGATCCACGTGATGCGCGTTCTACAGAATACTGTACGGACATCGCGAAAATGATCCAAGCACCGATTTTCCATGTGAACGGTGATGATCCTGAATCAGTATTGTTTGTTGCGCAATTGGCACATGACTTCCGTCATACTTTCCGTAAAGACGTTGTTATTGACATGTTCTGTTACCGCCGCCGTGGTCACAACGAAGCGGACGAGCCAGCTGCAACTCAGCCAATGATGTATCAAGTCATCAACAAGAAAACGACAACGCGTGCGCTATATGCAGACCAATTGGTTCAAGAAAGCGTATTAGACCGTGCTAAAGCGGATCAAATGGTTGAAGACTACCGTTCAGATCTAGAAGCAGGTAAGCACGTTGCCAATGCATTGGTTCTTGAACCAAATACAAAAATGTTTGTAGATTGGGCACCATACTTAGGGCATGACTATACAGACGTATGGGATACCACATGTTCTGAAGATCGCTTAAAAGAACTTGGCCGCAAAATGCGTGAGCTTCCTGAAGGCTTCGTAATGCAGCGTCAGGTTGCAAAAGTGATTGATGATCGCTTAAAAATGCAAACTGGTGAAATGCCATTGAACTGGGGTGCTGCGGAAACTTTGGCTTATGCATCTATTTTAGATGATGGCTATTTGGTTCGTTTGACTGGTGAAGACGTAGGTCGTGGTACTTTCTCACACCGTCATGCAAAACTGCATAACCAAGTTGATGGTTCGACTTATATTCCGCTTTGCCATATCAAAGAAAACCAACCACGTACAGCGATTTATGACTCATTATTGTCTGAAATGGCGGTGTTAGGTTTTGAGTATGGTTATGCAACCACGCTTCCTAAGAGCTTGGTGATTTGGGAAGCGCAATTTGGTGACTTCGCAAACTGTGCACAGGTTGTAATCGATCAGTTTATCGCTTCAGGTGAAACGAAGTGGGAACGTGTTTGTGGTTTAACTTTAC
The DNA here is from genome assembly GCF_002165305.2 of Acinetobacter sp. WCHA55. NCBI lineage: Bacteria > Pseudomonadati > Pseudomonadota > Gammaproteobacteria > Moraxellales > Moraxellaceae > Acinetobacter > Acinetobacter sp. WCHA55. The sequence continues at coordinate 857,311 of NZ_CP032286.1, forward strand.
TTCTTCCACATGGTTTTGAAGGTCAAGGTCCAGAGCACTCATCTGCACGTTTAGAACGTTTCTTACAGCTATGTGCTGAAGACAACATGCAAGTGATGACACCGACTACACCTGCACAGATTTTCCATGCTTTACGTCGTCAAGCGATTCGCCCAATTCGTAAGCCAATGATCATCATGTCGCCGAAATCTTTGCTTCGTCACAAACTTGCGACTTCAACTTTAAATGAACTTGCAACTGGTACATTCCAAACTGTGATTGATGAGATCGATAACATCAACAAAGCAGACGTAACCCGTTTGGTACTTTGTGGTGGTAAGGTTTACTACGACTTGCTTGAGAAACGTCGTGAGCAAGAGTTGAATAACACTGCAATCGTTCGTATTGAACAATTGTATCCATACCCTGAACAACGTATTGCTGAAGTTCTTGCTCAATATCCAAACGTAAAAGACATCGTTTGGACGCAAGAAGAGCCGAAGAACCAAGGCGCTTGGTTATTTATTGCTCCTCGTCTATATGATGATGTAATGAAGTCAGCTAATCCAGTACGTATCAGTTATGCAGGTCGTGAAGCTTCTGCTGCACCGGCTTGTGGTTCACCATATTTGCATGCAAAACAACAAGCTCAGCTCGTAAATGACGCTTTAGCGATCGTAGCTGAATAACAGGAGATTCTTAGTAATGGCAACCGAAATTAAAGCACCGGTATTCCCTGAGTCAGTTGCGGATGGAACAATCGCAACTTGGCACAAACAACCAGGTGAAGCAGTATCACGTGATGAAGTGATCTGTGATATTGAAACAGATAAAGTTGTTTTAGAAGTTGTTGCTCCTGCTGACGGTACAATTGCATCGATCATTAAAGGTGAAGGTGACACTGTTCTTTCAAATGAAGTGATTGCACAGTTTGAAGAAGGTGCTGTATCTGGCGCTGCACAAACTGAAGCAGTGCAGTCTGAAGCGAAAGTAGAACAAGCGGTTACTCATACTGAAGCGGGTGCTGCACCAGTCGTTGAACGTGCTCAAGTTGCTGATCAAGCGCCTGCTGTACGTAAAGCATTGACTGAGTCTGGCATTCCAGCTGCAGATGTTGCGGGTACAGGCCGTGGTGGTCGTATCACTAAAGAAGATGTTGCAAATCACCAAACTAAACCAGCAGCTCCTGCTGCAGCACCATTAAGTGTTGCTGTGGGTGAGCGTGTTGAGAAGCGTGTTCCAATGACCCGTCTTCGTAAGCGTGTTGCTGAGCGTCTACTTGCTGCAACTCAAGAAACAGCAATGTTGACAACGTTTAACGAAGTGAACATGAAGCCAATCATGGAAATGCGTGCACAATACAAAGACGCATTTGAGAAGCGTCACGGTGCGCGTCTTGGCTTTATGTCTTTCTTTGTTAAAGCGGCAACTGAAGCGCTTAAACGCTACCCAGCAGTTAATGCTTCAATTGACGGTGATGATATTGTTTACCACGGCTACTATGACATCGGTGTAGCGGTATCTTCTGAGCGTGGTCTAGTGGTACCTGTGCTTCGTGATACAGATCGCATGAACTATGCTGAAGTTGAAAATGGTATCCGTGACTTTGCTTATAAAGCACGTGATGGCAAATTGGGCATCGAAGACATGACTGGTGGTACGTTCACAATCACCAACGGTGGTACCTTCGGTTCATTGTTATCGACTCCGATTTTGAATACACCACAAACTGCGATTTTGGGTATGCATAAAATCCAAGAGCGTCCAATGGCTGTAAACGGTCAAGTAGAAATCTTACCGATGATGTATTTAGCGCTTTCTTATGACCATCGTTTAATCGATGGTAAAGAAGCGGTTGGTTTCTTGGTAACAATCAAAGAATTGTTAGAAGAACCAGCTAAATTAATCCTTGACCTTTAATTCTAAAGAATAAAACATGGGCTTAGAGCAATCCTCTAAGCCCATTTTTGGAGATAAAAATGTCTCAACAATTTGATCTTGTTGTAATTGGCGGTGGCCCAGGCGGCTATGAAGCAGCAATTCGTGCAGCACAGCTTGGTTTTAAAGTTGCTTGTATTGAAAAACGTATTCACAAAGGCAAGCCATCTTTAGGTGGTACTTGCTTAAACGTGGGTTGTATTCCTTCTAAAGCTTTACTTGATTCTTCTCACCGCTATGAAGATACAGTTCATCATTTAGATGATCACGGTATTACAACAGGTGATGTGAAGTTTGACTTGGCTAAAATGCTGGATCGTAAGGATAAAATCGTCAACCAATTAACCATGGGTGTCGATGGCCTTCTTAAAGGTAATGGTATCGAATGGTTAAAAGGTACGGGTAAATTACTTGCAGGCAAAAAAGTTGAATTTGTATCTCACGAAGGTGAAACTCAAATTTTAGAACCAAAATATGTGATTCTTGCATCTGGTTCTGTTCCTGTAAATATTCCTGTAGCTCCTGTTGATCAAGACATTATTGTTGACTCTACTGGTGCACTTGAGTTCCAAGAAGTACCTAAGCGTTTAGGTGTCATTGGTGCGGGCGTAATTGGTCTAGAGCTTGGTTCAGTATGGCGTCGTCTAGGTGCAGAAGTTGTTGTGTTTGAAGCAATGGACGCATTCTTACCAATGGCTGATAAAGCGTTGGCGAAAGACTACCAAAAACTGTTGACGAAACAGGGTCTTGATATCCGTGTTGGGGCTAAAGTTGCTGGCACAGAAGTTAATGGTTCTGAAGTCACTGTTAAATATACACAAGGTGGCGAAGAAAAAACTCAAGCGTTTGATAAATTGATCGTTTGTGTAGGCCGTCGTGCGTATGCTGAAGGTTTATTGGCTGATGATTCAGGTATCAAACTCACTGAGCGCGGTTTAGTGGAAGTGAACGATTGGTGTGCAACTTCTGTAGACGGTGTATATGCAATTGGTGACTTAGTCCGTGGTCCTATGCTTGCGCATAAAGCAATGGAAGAAGGCGTAATGGCTGTTGAACGTATTCACGGTCATGCTGCACAAGTTAACTATGACACCATCATTTCTGTAATCTATACACACCCAGAAGCGGCGTGGGTAGGTTTAACAGAAGAGCAAGCGAAAGAAAAAGGCCATGAAGTGAAAACAGGTCAATTCGGTTTTGCTGCAAATGGTCGTGCATTGGCTGCTGGTGAAAATGCAGGTTTTGTCAAGTTTGTTGCGGATGCAAAAACCGATCGCTTGCTGGGTATGCACGTGATTGGACCTGCTGCGTCTGACATTGTTCATCAAGGTATGATTGCGCTTGAGTTTGTATCTTCTGTTGAAGATCTACAGTTGATGACATTCGGTCACCCAACATTCTCAGAAGTGGTTCATGAAGCTGCGCTTGCAGTAGATGGTCGAGCGATTCACGCAATTCAGCGTAAACGCAAATAAGACAACGAAAAGAGCGACTACGGTCGCTCTTTTTTGTTTCAGGTGTTGTCTTCTCATGAAGAATCATCTAAAAATAAAGACAAGAAGTTTTAGAAATCCAAAATGTTCACTGTGATAGTAAACAGCTTCGGTGCAACAAAAAGTAAATAAGCAGTAATAAAAAGGTTAGTCGATGAATTTACATGAATATCAAGCTAAAGCGCTATTAAAAAAATATGGTATGCCTGTCCAAGAAGGCGTACTTGCCACCACCCCAGAAGAAGCAGTAAAAGCCTTTGAACAAATAGGCGGAAAATTTGCTGTAATGAAAGCCCAGGTACATGCGGGTGGTCGTGGTAAGGCGGGTGGCGTAAAAGTTGTAAAGTCAGCAACAGAAGCTGCTGAATATGCAAAAAGCATCATTGGGACCAATCTTGTTACCTACCAAACCGATAGCCATGGACAACCAGTCAACAGCGTACTTGTTGCGGAAGATGTTTATCCTGTAAAGCGCGAACTATATTTAGGTGCAGTGGTTGACCGTTCAAGCCGTCGTGTGACCTTTATGGCTTCAACCGAAGGTGGTGTTGAAATTGAAAAAGTTGCTGAAGAAACTCCTGAAAAAATTATCAAAGTTGAAGTTGATCCTCTGGTCGGTTTATTGCCATTTCAAGCACGTGAAGTTGCATTTAAGTTGAACCTTAAAGATGGTCAAGTGAATCAATTTGTGAAAGTGATGTCTGCTGCATATCAAGCATTCATTGAAAATGACTTTGCTTTATTTGAGATTAACCCACTATCTGTGCGTGAAAATGGTGACATTCTATGTGTCGATGCCAAAGTAGGGATCGACTCCAACGCACTTTATCGTTTGCCTGAAATTGCTGCGCTACGTGATAAGTCGCAAGAAAATGAACGTGAGTTGAAAGCGTCTGAATTTGATCTGAACTATGTTGCGCTTGAAGGTAATATCGGTTGTATGGTTAATGGTGCAGGGCTTGCAATGGCGACCATGGATATTATTAAACTTTATGGTGGTCAACCTGCAAACTTCCTTGACGTGGGTGGTGGTGCAACCAAAGATCGTGTAATTGAAGCGTTTAAAATTATTCTGGCAGATACCTCTGTACAAGGGGTATTGATTAATATCTTCGGTGGAATTGTACGTTGTGACATGATTGCTGAAGCAATTATTGCAGCGGTTCAAGAAGTAAATGTAACTGTGCCTGTGGTTGTTCGTTTAGAAGGGAACAATGCTGAATTGGGTGCCAAATTACTTGATGAATCAGGTTTAAAACTTATTTCTGCAAATGGCTTGTCTGATGCCGCAGAAAAAATTGTTGCTGCAGTAAAAGCGTAAGGAGTATCAATATGAGCGTATTAATTAATAAAGACACCAAAGTATTGGTACAAGGTTTTACAGGCAAAAATGGTACATTCCACTCAGCACAAGCGCTAGATTACGGAACCAAAGTCGTTGGTGGGGTAACGCCTGGTAAAGGTGGCACAACGCACCTTGATTTACCTGTATTTAATACCATGAAAGATGCAGTTGCAGGTACAGGTGCAGATGCGACCGTGATTTATGTACCAGCTCCGTTTGTATTAGATTCAATTATTGAAGCTGTTGACTCAGGTGTTGGACTGATTGTGGTCATCACAGAAGGTGTGCCAACTTTAGATATGCTCAAAGCTAAGCGTTATCTTGAAACCAATGGTAATGGTACGCGTTTGATTGGTCCAAACTGTCCGGGTATTATTACTCCGGGTGAATGTAAGATTGGGATTATGCCAGGCCATATTCACCAACCAGGTAAAATTGGTATTATCTCGCGTTCAGGCACGTTGACTTATGAGGCGGTTGCTCAAACGACGAAACTGGGCTTAGGACAATCCACCTGTATTGGTATTGGTGGAGATCCAATCCCAGGCATGAACCAAATTGATTGTTTGAAGCTATTTCAAGAAGATCCGCAAACTGAAGCGATTATCATGATTGGTGAGATTGGTGGTACGGCCGAAGAAGAAGCAGCTGAATATATTCAGTCTCATGTGACTAAACCAGTTGTGGGTTATATTGCAGGTGTAACAGCACCGAAAGGCAAGCGTATGGGGCATGCGGGAGCAATTATTTCAGGTGGTAAAGGGACTGCGGAAGAAAAGTTTGCTGCATTTGAAAAGGCTGGGATGGCGTATACACGTAGCCCAGCAGAACTCGGTTCAACGATGTTCCAACTTCTAAAGGATAAAGGTTTAGTTTAAGCCTTTACATTTTAAAAATAAAAGCCGTAGGTCTTAATTGTACATGCGGCTTTTTTTATGGAAAGCATATTGGTTTGCCCTAATACATTTCTCTGTATAAAAGTAATATGAGGGTTAGAGTGCATAATTTAATATTGAACCGCATTGAAAAAGCTATATTGGACAAAAGATAAAACGGTTAAATTAGAGCAAGATTTGCTCTGTGCCGATAAATATTTAGTGAGCACTGTTTCTATAGGGGAGTATGCTATATTCATAATTAAAATAATTCTTTTGAAGACATAGTATTACAGATGTTAAAGCCGATTCATTTATTGTTTTGTCGCTGCTTATTCTTGTTTGGGCTAGCGCTAAATAGTGCTTTTGCTGAAAATGAAGACGTCTACTTGGCTGAGTCTTTGAGTGATGATATTTTCCATTATTATCAGCGTTTGGCTGAACAACATGATGAAGAGGAAAACGATTATACATTGATCAATAATGATTTTTATGAGAATGAGTATATTCGCGTATTTAACTACACGGCTTACAATTCGGATAGTTTGAGTCATAAATTAGGGACAGGGGAGTTTCACAGTTCTGACTTGGATATGCTTAGTGTTTCTTTTGGATATGGTATTGAAATTAAAGTTAATAAACAAAATAAAGTTGGATATGAGTACCTTTCAAATTTTCCTTATGATCGTGGTCAATTGATTCGTTTTTTTTGGATTCATTTGCACTAAATAGCTTAATTCTATTTATTAATTAAAAGGTTTTTCCATTACTATTTTGAATTTTTACACTCAATTGTCGCGGCTAGGATGTTTACATTGTTTATTTATATTTTCTGATGGTCGGTGAATCGATTACCAAGCTAAAATAACTTAAGTTTTTATAATATCTGATAGGCTTACTGTACTGAGTGAATTCTTAGCTCTATCATTTTAACAGCTTAAATGTGTATTTTATTTAAAGTTAAATCTTAAAGTAGATGATAAAAAACGCGACAGATCGTCGCGTTTTTTATCATAAGTATCAGTACTATTGAGCTTTGCTTTGCGGTTTTAAGCTTTGGGTTAAACCATTGATGTCACCACCTTGGATCCCGAGTTCATTCATCAAGCTATCAATTAATGGTGCTTGGGTACGATAGCGTAACGCACTATTCACCACTTGATCAGACAAAGCAACTTGTGAAGATTCCATACCATCACCTCCAGTTGTAGCTGAGCCGACACTACCTAAACCATTGACCTGTAGAATTTTGATGTCATCAATGTTTTCCATCGGTTTAACACTTTCACGAATGATTTCAGGTAAGTATTTTAACAATGCTAGGCGAATTTGCATTTCGACTTGCTCTGGAGATAAGACATTGTTGGCTTCATTCACAGCACGTGTACCATCTGCGTCGACTTGGTATTGTTTTTCCATTGCTTGAGCCAACAGTATTTTGGCATCCGCTTCACCTTTGGCTTTTAAGCGAGCTTGTTCAGCTTGAGCTTCTGCTGCAATACGAACTGCTTCGGCATCATCGGCAGCGGCTTGTTTACCTGCTTCAGCTGCAACCGTAATGGCAATTGCATCTTTCTCAGCAGCTTGTTTTGCCGCGACCAATTCAACAGCTTTTTGACGCTCAGCACGCTGAGTTTCACGGACTGTAATCACTTCTTCTTCAGCTTTAACCGCTTCAGCACGAGCACGGTCAGCAGAGGCTTTGGCTTCAGACTCTTCACGCGACTTTTCAGCAATCGCAATGGCACGTGACTGTTCCGCCAGTTCGATGGTTTTCTTTTGCTCAACCTGCGCTTGTTCAATAATTTGTGATTTTTGAATATTTTGGCTTTCCACATCACGTGCTGCACCAATACGTTTTAATTCGACTTCACGATCAGCTGCAATACGTGCTTCTTCTGCTTCACGTTTTTTCTCAGCTTCTTGAGAGGCAATTTCAGCCAATTGTTCTGCACGGCGAATTGCAATCTCACGCTCTTGTTGTAGTTTGGCGTATTCTTCTTCACGAATGATTTGTAGGCGAGCCTGTTCTGCTTCTAAGTTTTTGGTCTTAATAGCTAGGTCAGCGTCTTGCTCGATGTGATTACGTTTACGACGACGGTCTTCAATTGTTTCTGTCAGCTTGGTTAAACCTTCAGCATCGAATGCGTTTTGAGGGTTAAAGTATTTAAAACCTGTTTGGTCTAAACCTGTTAATGACACAGTTTCAAGCTCTAGACCATTTTTATGTAAGTCTTCGGACACCACTTGTTGTACTTTTTGTACGAAGTCCACGCGCTTTTCATGCAACTCTTCCATTGCCATTTCAGCAGCGACTGCACGTAAGGAATCGACAAATTTCCCTTCTACAAGGTTCTTCAACTCATTTGGAGACATGGTTTTTTGTCCCAAAGTCTGTGCGGCAACTGCAATTGATTCTGCTAGTGGCTTCACACGGACATAGAACTCGGCCATGACATCGACGCGCATACGGTCGCGGGTAATGAGCGCTTGATCATCAGCACGGCGGACCTCTAAACGTAGTGTGTTCATGTTGACAGGAATAATTTCATGTAACACAGGCAGTACAATTGCACCGCCACCTAAAATAACTTTTTCGCCGCCAAAACCAGTACGTACGAAAGAGATTTCTTTGCTAGAGCGACGGTACAGACGGGCAATAATAATGCCGATAATAACCAGAGCTGCAAAGATAATCCCTGCAAGAATAAGAATGTTATAGAAATTGTTGCTAAGCATAAGGGTTCCGATTTTATTTAAAGTTATAAGTAGAAAATGGAAGAATTAAAGTGAAATGGCTTTAAAGCCAATCTTAGTTTTTTGAGTCAAAATGACTTCTTGGCCTTGAGCAAAATAAAGATCTGTTTCAGGTTCAACCAGTACATAATGCGTTTGCCCAAACTGATCTTGAACTCGTGCTTGAGCCGGAGAGTTGACTTTAGCCTCACCTAAAATAATCAGTGCCGTTCGTCCAATCAGTTCTTCACTGTAAATTGCTGTGGTTTCATCTTGCGGCAAAACTTTAGCAATCAGCATGGCGCTGTAACGAATCATAGGCATCGAAAGTATGAGGCAAAGTGGTGCCATGATCCATGCACTCCAATAGCTTCCCGTCCAAGTTTGAAAAATGGACTGTAGAATAAATCCACTTAAGCTATATAAAGTGAGGAAGATAATCAGCCAGACTAAAAGAGGGACACGGCCGATAAACAACCAATCCAGCAGGGCATTGAGCCAACCTTGATCGGCATCCAGTGCAATGTCGACGTCTTTAGTACTGCCAAGGTCATCAGGTAGGAATTGGTCAAGCAGACCTTGTGAGCCGCCCCCTAATACCAATAAAATCAATTCGAGCAGTCCCAATAAAAACATGAGACTGAGGCAAATACTAAAAATTAAATTGGATGGGTGAGTAAATAATTCCCACATTCTAAAGGTTCTCTATTTTTATGCTGTTATCAGTTAAGTGTAAATTTTTAAAAAGAATTGTATTGAAATTGGACTTTAGCATAGCATTCAAAAAACAGAATGTCTAAGTCTGTTGGACATAAAGAGAGTGCAGCTAATTATCATTCGATAAATTTTAGGCAAAAAAATACGCAATGATTGGGGTATTCATTGCGTAGAACTACGAATCTGTTGTTACACAGTTTCGGTAAAAAGGAGAAACGTTATATCTCAGGGTTAATCTAAGCTATGTGCTCATCATAAGGGTTGTGCATTCTTATTTCATGAGTATTCACGTTAATTACTGTAAATTTAGGTTAACAAATGACACTTAATGTCAGTTTTTGAGATGAATGTGGCTTATTTGTATTTGTTTCACGATTAAAAAAGCCTTTCTCGGTGAGAAAGGCTTTAAAGAGGCGCATTAGTTTAAGGTGGGTTTAGAAATGAAACACCCCTAAACCCGATTTAACTTCATCTAGAGTCTGTTGAGTGATATCACGACATTTGTCTGTACCAGTCTTTAAAATATCCATGATGTAATCTGGATCTTTTGCAAGTTCCATTCGACGTTCACGAATTGGTGTGATTAGCTCTTTCAATACACCTTCAAGACGTTTTTTCACCGTACCATCACCCAAACCACCACGGCGGTAATGTGCTTTGAGTTCTTCAACTTCTTCTTTGTTTGGATCAAACGCATCTAAATACGTAAATACGATATTACCTTCAACCTGACCTGGGTCTTCAACACGAAGGTGGTTCGGGTCGGTGTACATCGCATTAACAGCTTTCTTAATGTCTTTATCGGTTGCATCCAACACAATGGTATTGCCCAAAGATTTCGACATTTTGGCTTTACCATCAAAGCCGGGTAAACGGCTCATATTGGAAAGCAGAGCCTTACACTCAGGCAGTAATTCCTGACCAATCTGACGGTTTAAGCGACGTACGATTTCATTGGTCTGTTCGATCATTGGAATTTGGTCTTCACCTACAGGTACAACGGTTGCTTTAAATGCGGTGATATCTGCTGCTTGCGCAACGGGGTAGCATAAGAAACCCGCTGGAATATCACGTTCAAAGCCACGCATCTGAATTTCAGACTTGATGGTTGGATTACGTTCTAAACGAGACACAGTCACAAAGTTAAGGTACAACATGGTGAGCTCATTCAGTGCTGGTAAGCTCGACTGCACACAAATGGTGGTTTTGGTTGGGTCGATCCCGACAGCTAAGTAATCTGTGGCAACTTCAAGAATATTACGGCGAACTTTTTCGAAGTTATCTGCATTGTCAGTAAAGGCTTGCGCATCGGCCAATAATAGATGCTGATGGTGTGAATCCTGTAAACCCACACGTGAACGTAAAGATCCGACAAAGTGCCCTAAATGAAGTTGTCCTGTTGGACGGTCGCCTGTCAAAATCACAGGACGATTGTCTTGATTACTCATTATCTATTTCCAAAGTCGTCGTAGCGACATGCTATTTTCAAAGAATGCAGACATTGTACGGCATAATCTTTTTCAATGTCAGTCTTAAAAAAACTGTAGTGAAAAAATTATAAAATCAGTTAAATTTCAAAAAACAAATATTCAAAAGCTGAGATCACAGATTAAAATGTCAAAATTCTCAAGATGGATAAAAATAAATGGCGAGTAGCTTATTAATATTACTAGATGATATTGCCACGATTTTAGATGACGTTGCGGTTATGAGTAAAATGGCTGCAAAAAAAACGGCAGGTGTTTTGGGCGATGATTTAGCACTCAATGCACAACAGGTCAGTGGGGTTCGCACTGACCGTGAACTGCCTGTAGTTTGGGCTGTAGCAAAAGGCTCTTTTGTTAATAAATTAATTTTAGTTCCTGCGGCGCTGTTGATTAGTGTGGTTGCACCGTGGCTGATCACGCCACTGTTGATGATTGGTGGTTTATTTCTATGTTATGAAGGAGTAGAAAAAGTCCTGCATAGTTTGCATCACAAAAAAGCCAAAACTGAAGAAGAAGCCAGCCAAGAATTAGCTGCGATTGAAACGGATATGGCAACTTTTGAGAAAGATAAGGTTAAAGGTGCGATTCGTACCGACTTTATTTTGTCAGCAGAAATTGTGGTGATTTCACTGGGAACAGTAGCAGTAGCAACTTTTTCAACCAAAGTCATGGTGTTGTCTGTGATTGCCATTTTAATGACTGTTGGTGTGTATGGTTTTGTGGCGATGATTGTCAAAATTGATGATTTAGGATTGTATTTGACTCAGCAAGCCTCTTCATTTAAGCAAACTATTGGTCGTGGTTTACTGGCTTTTGCACCAAAGCTGATGAAGACCTTAACCATTGTAGGCACTATCGCGATGTTTTTAGTGGGTGGTGGAATTATTTCCCACGGCGTGCCTTTATTGCATCATTTCACGGAAGGCTCAGTGGATTATGCTGAGCATATTCCAACTGTGGGCAGCATCGTAGGAGCATTAACCCCAACCCTGATTAATTTAGTGATCGGTTTTGTGGCTGGTTTGATTGTATTGGCTATCGTGAGCTTGATTAAAAAAGTTTGGCCGAGCTCAAAAAAGGCATAAACTGAATCGGGTAAGCATGAATTAGAAGAAGGAAGATTGCTATGCGTTGGAAGGGCCGTCGTGTCAGTAGCAATGTCGAGGATCGCCGTGGTGGTGGCGGTGTCAAGGCGGGAGGCATCAGTATTTTAGGGCTGATCGTGGCCTTTGTGGCATGGAAGTTTCTAGGAGTTGATCCGCAGCAAGCCTACCAAGCCACTAAACAAGTGACCGCACAAACTGGATCGGCAGAAACCCAAGGTTTGGACAACCCAACGCCTGATCAGCAGGAAGCGATGGACTTTGTTGGTACAGTACTGGCTGATACTGAAGACACATGGAGTCAGATTTTCCAACAGCAATTGGGACAACAATATGTTCCACCGAAGTTGGTGATGTTTTCAGGAGTGATTAATTCGGGTTGTGGTACAGCACAGTCTGCAATGGGGCCGTTTTACTGTCCAGCAGATCAGAAGGTGTATATCGATACAACTTTCTTTAAAGACATGCGAACTCAAATGGGGATTGGCGGAGAACAAAACCAAACAGAGTTGTCGCGTCAAGATCAAGCGGGTGACTTTGCTCAGGCTTATGTGGTGGCACATGAGGTTGGACATCATATTCAGACCATTTTAGGGATTTCTGAACAGGTACAAAAGGCTCGTGTACAGGGCTCAAAAGCACAAGGCAATGCTTTATCGGTACGCCAAGAGTTACAGGCTGACTGTTTAGCAGGAGTATGGGCGCATCATAACAATCAACGAACTCAGTTCTTAGAGCAAGGTGATGTTGAAGAGGCGATGGATGCGGCACATAAGATTGGTGATGATTACTTACAAAAGCGGGCAACAGGACAAGTGGTCCCTGATAGCTTTACCCATGGAACCAGTCAACAGCGTATGACATGGTTCGGCACGGGTTTAAAATCGGGTCAAATTGAAAGCTGCGATACCTTTAACCAAGCCATTTAAGCCATAAAAAAGAGGTGATTCATCTCCTCTTTTTTATTTCACAGTATTCATTTCTATCGGTTTAAGAACTGCTTAAAGTTTCGAGCAATACGAATGCTCACATATAACGCGATACAGGCAAATAATAGCACCCCAAACACCACATACTTCAAGTTGCTTATATCTGCACGGTAAAACTGTTGAATTTGCTCAGGCGTATAACGTAATGTTTTAACATCTTGTGTGCGTGTATCGAGATAACTGACTTGCTGAATATAGTTAAACTGCCCCGCTTTAAGTAGTTCAATCGACTGAATTTGGCGGGTATGTTGTTCGTTGTAATCATCCACACAAATGTCAGTTAAATAATGATCACAGCTGAGTTTGGCGATATAACCCTGATTGGCCACATGTAAATAAATATGATCATCGGGCGCTTTATTATTTGAGAGCAGTACCAGTGTTTGATCGGGGCGAGAGTTCATTTTAAAACTTTGTGCAGTGGCAAAAGTCTGCTCAGCTTGTAAAATTTCTTTGGTTTTCGCAAAGCAGGTGAGAAACAACGCAAAAGTGGTCAGGAAAATAATCAGTGCGAAGAACATCCGAAAGATGGTTTTAAAAGTGAATTGCATAGGAGATCAAACTTGGCCAAAGGGAAAGTTCACGCATAAAAAACATGCATACGCCCTATGTTAATTCATCATCAGAAGAAATGTTAAAAAAATTATTTTTTTCGGGCGTTGATGTGAAAAATGATTAAAATATTTCGAGCATCAATGGGTATGAAATGAACTTTTATTCCATCTATTATCCGCATTGAAAGCCGCCGTCTCCCCAACCGCCCAATTTGGAAGTTCAATGGGAAATTATTTTTTTCTACAAGTTTTTACCGTTATTTTTGCATTATCCATAGCAACGACTATTTTTAATAAACGTATTTTGGGTTTTCCTCAAGCCATTGGCGTACCCATCGTTTCTGCTATTTTTGTCTTTATTTTACAGTGGGGCGCGAGCCTGCTGAGCGGTAATCAGTTTATAACCATCAATATTCACAACATTGAAGAAGCAGTTCGTCACATCGACTTTTATGACTTTTTAATCAATGGCGTGATTTGCTTCATTTTGACCTCTTCTGCACTGAAGTTCAAAGTTTCAGATTTACGTAGTCATTGGAAACCGATCAGTATTTTAGCCAGTATTGCGCTGGTATTGTGCGCCGTGTTTTTTGGGGTTGCACTTTATGGTTATCAGTTCCTGATCGGGCAGCATGTCGATTTATTGGTGCTTTTGCTGTTGGGGGCTGCATTGGGTGCAACGGACCCGATTGGGATCAAAGGTGTACTCAGTTCTGTACGTGCACCACATCATTTAATGGTCAAGCTCGAAGGCGAATCACTGTTTAATGATGCGATGTGTATTGCCTTATTTATGACGCTCTTAAATGTTTTACAGGGTGAAAACTTTACCGTCATAGGCGTGTTGCAGACCTTACTCTATGAAATTTTTGTCGCAGTCATTATTGGTTGGGCCTTTGGTTTAGGGATCTTACGACTGCTACGTGGTAAGCACGAAATGGAATCTCTCATTTTAACCACAGCACTTTTGGCCTGTGGTTCGTATTTAGTTGCACTGTTTGCCCATGCTTCAGCACCAATTGCTTGCGTCATCGGCGGTTTGATTGTGGGGAACAAATGGAAAGAAATTTTACAAGAACGCGAAATACGTGAAGTAAATCATTTTTGGCATACGGTTGAAGGGATTATTAACTCGTTCTTATTTACCTTAATTGGTTTGGAACTGTTTATTTTAGATCTCAGTTTTAGTCTAATTTTTGGCGGTATTGTTGCTTTTATTATTTTGCATGCTTCACGTTTTGCAGCCAACTATTTATCTTTTGCTTTTTTCCCCTCTTTCCGTAAGAAGAGTTATAACGGTAGTTTGGCGATTTTGTCATGGGGCGGAGTGCGTGGAGGTATTTCCTTAGCACTGATCTTAGCGGTAGCCAACGTACCTGAATTGAGCGAATATAGCAGTATTCTGATTGGTTATACCTTTATTGCCGTGTTACTCTCAGGCGTGGTCTGTGGCCTAGGATTACCTGCAGTGATGAATGCGTTCTACTATAACCCGAATGAAGAAAAGACGGGTTTTAAAGGCTGGTATCAACGCTTATGTAATAAAATGAACCGTAAAGGTTTCAAGTACATTATTGGTGAAGATGCGCAGGGTTATGAAACCATTGTTGTTTATCAACCTGAAGCATTGATTGATGTTAAAGCAGATGATGGCATTGCTGCGGTGCATAACCCTGAAAGAGTTCAGGAAGTGAAACGTCTGGAAAGTCCAGATAACTTTTAGGGATTTGGCCAATAAAGAAGCCCTGTATTGGGGCTTTGAAAATGAATGAGGTGGTTTATTTGAATCAAATAATGATGTCATTATGGAATAATTAGAACAGGGCACATTTGAAATGGCAGAATCGATAGTCAAAGAACTGGCACCGATGATTTTCCAGGTGATCGCTCAAATTCCTTATGGACGGGTAGCCAGTTATGGACAAATTGCACGCTTAGCAGGTATCCCAAAACATTCGCGTTTAGTCGGCTACGTGCTGAAACATATGGATGTAGAAAGTAATTTGCCTTGGTATCGGGTAATCAACTCCCAAGGAAAAATTAGCTTAAGTAAACTCAATGATCAGGGACAGAATATTCAAGCACAGTTACTTATGGCGGAAGGTATTTTTGTGATTGGGGGAAAAGTAAAAATGAAAGAGTTCCAGTGGAATATTTAAAATAGAAGTGCTCTACCTCAGTGGAAGTAGAGCACTCGATGTATTACTGACGAACAACTAAAACAGGAATATGCGCTTCACCTAAAACACTTTGTGCAACACTGCCTAGGAATAAACGTTTTAAACCTGTGCGGCCATGAGAGCCAATCACAATCAGGTCTGCTTTAGATGTTTCAGCTTCTCTAATAATTTCACGGTGCACCACCTGACCTTCCAGTAGTTTTGCTTCAACAGGAATACCCAGATCGCTAAATTTAGCCGCTGCTTCTTCAAGTGTTTTTAAAACTGAAGTACGCGCACGTTCAATTAAGTCATTGGTTTGAGTTGCAGAGATATATTCAGCAGCAATGTAAGGGTCAAGTGCAAGCACTTGAACGACTGTAATTTTACCGCCAAATGCTTTAGCAAGTTCGGCAGCTTGTGCAACTGCTGCATATGAAGTTTCCGAACCGTCTACTGGGACTAAAATGTTTTGGTAAGCCATGGTTGTTTCTCCTTATTATCAACTGATTATACGTGCAGATTTCTGTTCTAATGTATCACTGTTCAAATACAGCCCATACCTTGATATTAGCTGTATTTTTTAAAGAATAAAACCTAGTAATTTCATATGGATATTTGTATATGAAATGCTAATTTTTCACTTCTAAATTAGCATAAAAGCGCGTGAATAATAATCAATTTAACACTAAAGTTGAATGTAAATGTAGCGTTTAGGAAACGTAGGCTGTGTCTAAAAAATAGCTTATGTTTATGAATGGCTTATATGTGGTTTTCTGCATAAGGTGAAACCGTTCTGCATCCGTCGCGGGATAACGACTGAAAATACTTTCGTTATCTTTGAGATGGACTGAAGCATGAAAATTTTAGCGCTTAAGTTGGATTTGGTTAAATTATCACTAGATAGGGGAATGGCTTTCATTGAAAATAAAATATTTAGAAATTGATGAAAAATTCTAATCAAATGAATCAAACTCAGATGGTGGACAAATAACAACCTAATCTAAGGATATGTTTTTATTTTTAATTAATTTGTAGGTGAATAAAAAACAACCTTCTAAATAGAATATAATAAAAAATATTTTTAAATAATTCTCTTTCTTATATTTTTTATTGAAATATTTTTCATCATAAATAATATTGTTGTTTTTAAGGTAAAAAGCATAATTTCTTGAGAAAAAATTGCTTTGAATATATTTGATATAAACTTCTTGATCAATTTTATTATAAAATGGGCAACTTAATTCTGAAATTGAACATTCAACTAGAATTATTGATTTATCTTGTTTATTTTCTAATGTTAGACTGTTATAAGATGATGGTTCAATTACACTATCCCTTCCCGTCATACTCCCCATTTGCCGTGTTCTAACTTTTGTCTCTTTAATCAAGTAGTAACCTTCAAAGACTTGACCATTATTCCAATAATAATTGGGATTTTTATAGAGCAATGACAGACAAGCATAAATTAAGCTTAGTAGCATTACTAGAATGATAAAAAAAGACTGTATTTTCTTATTTTCTAGATAAGCGCTTACAGAAAAAAGTACACCTCCATTAAATATTAATATATATGAGAAATAACTTTCAAAAAATAAGAATGTATAATTATTTGAAAACCAAAATAAATATAAATAATTTTATGTTTTAAAAATTTCTCCATATTGTGTAATTCCTAGTTTTTAAGCAACTGATTATTCTTGTTCTTGATTTTTAAATAAAATATCTGATTTATCATTTTCAAACATTGTTTCATTCGATACCATTATTTGGATCTATTTAAATCATTACTCTGATTTTGAAGGAATTATCTCATGAAATTCTCGAAAAAATAAAGGATTACTATACGTCTAAAGAAGATTTTTGATGTCCGATATGATATTTATGGGGCTAAAGAATGATAAAGTTTTTCTACATCATCTGTCTGTAACTGCTCACGCATCTTTAAAAACAGCTTTTCATCTAAGTCATAGAGCTTCAGTGCAAGCAGTTTTTCTATATCTGCTTCGGGAAAGCGATACTTAATAATCTTGGCAGGTACTCCACCCACAACGGCATAGGGTGGAACATCTTTGGTCACGACAGCACCTGTTGCTACTACAGCACCTTCACCTAATTTCACACCTTGCATAATCATGGCACGAGAGCCAATCCAGCATCCATCGCCAATGATGGTATTACCTGCGGGAACAAAACTACGCGTATCAAAGGGAAAGGCTGAAATCCAGTCAGTACGATGCAGTTGGTTACCACCCATCATAATGACGCATTCCGCGCCAAAACAAACAAAGTTGCCGATATAGAGCTGATCAATCGGTTTATCTACGGTTGAAGGCTTATCATGCAAATAACGCACGGCACAACGTTCAAAACCTTGGTCCCAATACGCTGAGTAGTAAGAGTAATTCCCTTTAATGTGAATATTCGGGTTCTTCACCGTTTTAGAGATGAACTCAAACTCACACCAGTGTTTGACAGGAGAATTGATCAAAGGTTCAGACATAAAAAGACAGTGTTGGAGAGTGTGAGAAATTATAACAAATAAATGTCGTGCTTTGAAAAAGAGAGGGGAATGAATGCCTTAAATCTAACGCTCTCTTGTTTGAGATACCTCATCTCAACCGTATTCTTTAGAGGGAAGGAGTATCCATGGCGAATTAAATTTTGGGTTTTGGTGGGCAGGTTTGTATATCTTAAACCCATCGCATTTTTGTAATGAAATTTCCCTTGCCATAATAGAGGGTCAAGGAGAGGTATTTTGGGAAAATATAAAAACAAGTAACCCCTCAATTGAGGGGTTATACAGCCGTAAATATCAAAGAAAATTAGATATATGCAACTTTTACAATTTCGTATTCAACTTCACCTTGAGGTGTTTGAATTTTTACTTCGTCGCCTTCGCTTTTGCCCAAAAGGCCACGTGCGATAGGAGAGTTCACTGAAATTTTATTGATTTTAAAATCAGCTTCGTCATCACCCACGATCATATAGGTCTTTTGTTCTTCGGTATCTAAGTTTTCAATAGTGACTGTCACCCCAAAAACTACACGACCGTTTTGTTCAAGTTCTTTGACATCAATCACTTGAGCGGCACCCAATTTGCCTTCGATGTCTTGAACACGACCTTCACAGAAACCTTGTTGCTCACGCGCAGCATGGTATTCCGCATTTTCTTTTAAATCCCCGTGTTCACGTGCTTCAGCAATTGCCGCAATAATACGTGGACGTTCAATACTTTTTAATTGATGTAATTCTTTCTCTAAGGCTAACTTGCCTTGGGGAGTCATAGGATAACGTTGCATTGTTGTCCCTCAAGTCTGTGAGTGTAAAAAATATAGGTTTATAAATGAAAAAAGCCCGCCACCGAGAGGTGACGGGACTTCTCGGTAAACGAATTAACCTACAGTTTGTAAATCTTGCAAACGGTATACATCCATTGGCAATTGAATTGCAAAAGCTTGACATACAGCATCAGCACCGTTCAAGGTCGTCGTGTTATACACTTTTGCTTGAAGCGCTGAACGACGAATCGAGAACGAATCTTGTTGAGCTTGTTTGCCTTCAGTTGTATTGATAATGAGGTGAACTTCGCCATTTTTCAAGCGGTCCACGATATTAGGACGACCTTCAGTGACTTTATTTACACGTTCACACTCAATACCCGCAGCTTTAATAAACTCATAAGTACCGCCAGTTGCAAGTACTTTGAAACCAAAGTCTACTAATTTTTTCGCAATACCAACAGCACGAGGCTTGTCTGAATCACGCACAGAGATAAATGCATGCTTCACTTCGCCTTCTGTAGGAAGACCTGGTACGCGTTCATTCGAGCCTAACACAGCTTTGTAGAATGCTTCACCAAATGTTTTACCTACACCCATGACTTCGCCTGTAGATTTCATCTCAGGGCCAAGAATAGGGTCAACACCCGGGAACTTGTTGAACGGGAACACCGCTTCTTTTACAGAGAAGTGAGTCGGGATGATTTCTTTTGTGAATCCTTGAGATTCTAAAGATTGGCCCGCCATACAACGCGCAGCAACTTTCGCTAAAGACTCACCGATACATTTAGAAACGAATGGCACAGTACGCGACGCACGTGGGTTCACTTCTAGGATGTAAACGTCTTCGCCTTTCACAGCAAACTGCACGTTCATCAAACCAACAACGCCAAGCTCTTTCGCCATAGCAACAGTTTGACGACGCATTTCGTCTTGGATTTCAACTGACAGCGAGTATGGAGGAATCGAACATGCTGAGTCACCTGAGTGAATCCCTGCTTGTTCAATGTGCTGCATAATACCGCCAATCACCACATCTTTACCATCAGATACACAGTCTACGTCAACTTCAATTGCATCATCTAAGAAATGGTCAAGAAGAACAGGCGCTTCATTTGATGCTTGAACTGCATCACGTAAGTAGCGCTTAAGCTCTTCGTCGTTGTATACGATTTCCATCGCACGACCACCGAGTACATAAGAAGGACGTACCACAAGTGGGTAGCCGACTTTCGATGCTTCAGCCATACCTTCTTCAGCAGATTTTACAATGCTGTTATTTGGCTGACGAAGTTGAAGACGTTGAATCATTTGTTGGAAACGTTCACGGTCTTCTGCACGGTCAATCGCATCTGGTGATGTACCAATAATTGGCGCACCCGCTTCTTCTAAAGCGCGAGCCAATTTAAGCGGAGTCTGACCACCATACTGAACGATAATGCCTTTTGGCTTTTCAGTACGTACGATTTCAAGTACATCTTCCAAAGTGATTGGTTCGAAGTACAAACGATCAGACGTGTCGTAATCCGTAGAAACCGTTTCAGGGTTACAGTTTACCATGATGGTCTCGTAGCCATCTTCACGCATTGCAAGCGCTGCGTGTACACAGCAGTAATCGAATTCGATACCTTGACCAATACGGTTAGGACCACCACCAATCACCATGATTTTATCTTTATCAGATGGGTTTGATTCACATTCCTCATCGTAAGTTGAATACATGTACGCAGTGTCAGATTCAAACTCTGCTGCACAAGTATCCACACGTTTGTAAACTGGA
Organism: Acinetobacter sp. WCHA55; assembly: GCF_002165305.2. Classification (NCBI taxonomy): domain Bacteria; kingdom Pseudomonadati; phylum Pseudomonadota; class Gammaproteobacteria; order Moraxellales; family Moraxellaceae; genus Acinetobacter; species Acinetobacter sp. WCHA55. The sequence continues at coordinate 877,747 of NZ_CP032286.1, forward strand.
GTCACGCCCAAGTTCCAACGGTGTTTACGGAATTGTTTTTGTGAAATACCCATTAAGTTCGCAATGCGAAGGTCAGATAAACCTTTACGTTTGAATGAACGGATGTTGTCTGCGTTTAGATCACCAAAACCTAAAGTTTTAATTTCATTTTCAGTTTTGATGATGTCTTCGATTTGGATTAAGAACCAACGGTCAATTTTGGTTGCTTCAAAAACGTCGTCTAAGCTAAATCCGTGACGGAAAGCATCAGCCACATACCAAATACGCTCAGGACCCGGAACTTTAAGCTCTTGAAGAATCTTTTCGCGTGCGCCTTCAGCACCCACTTCGATTTTTTCGTCAAAACCAGAAACACCCACTTCAAGACCACGAAGTGCTTTGTTTACAGACTCTTGGAAGTTACGACCAATTGCCATGACTTCACCCACAGATTTCATCTGTGTCGTTAAAGTCGCGTCTGCTTGCGGGAATTTTTCAAAGTTGAAACGTGGAACTTTAGTTACCACGTAGTCAATTGCAGGTTCGAATGACGCAGGAGTAGTACCACCTGTGATGTCATTTTTCAATTCATCAAGGGTATAACCAACAGCCAGCTTCGCAGCGATTTTTGCAATTGGGAAACCTGTTGCTTTTGATGCAAGAGCAGATGAACGTGATACACGTGGGTTCATCTCGATGATCACCATACGGCCAGTATTCGGGCAAATACCGAACTGAACGTTAGAACCACCCGTTTCCACACCAATTTCACGAAGAACTGCTAAAGATGCATTACGCATCAATTGATATTCTTTATCTGTCAATGTTTGCGCAGGTGCAACAGTGATTGAGTCACCTGTATGCACGCCCATTGGGTCAAAGTTTTCAATTGAACAAACGATGATACAGTTGTCGTTTTTGTCACGAACAACTTCCATCTCGTATTCTTTCCAACCAATTAAAGATTCATCAATCAATAATTGTTTAGTTGGTGAAAGGTCGAAACCGCGTTCACAGATTTCAAGAAATTCTTCTTTGTTATAAGCGATACCGCCACCTGAACCACCCATCGTGAATGATGGACGGATAATGACAGGGAAGCCGAAGCGTGCTTGAATCTCTAAAGCTTCTTCCATGTTTTCAGCAATCGCAGCTTTTGGACATTCAAGACCAATTTTACGCATTGCTTCATCAAACAGTTTACGGTCTTCAGCTTTTTCAATCGCTTCTTTGGTCGCGCCAATCAATTCAACATTGTATTTTTCTAAAATACCGTTGGCATCCAGTGCAAGCGCACAGTTTAATGCCGTTTGACCACCCATAGTTGGAAGAACCGCATCTGGGCGTTCTTTCTCAATGATTTGAGCAACGGTTTGCCAAGTGATTGGCTCGATATACGTTGCGTCTGCCATTGTAGGGTCAGTCATAATGGTCGCTGGGTTAGAGTTCACCAAAATAACACGGTAACCTTCTTCACGAAGGGCTTTACACGCTTGCGCACCTGAGTAGTCAAACTCACATGCCTGTCCGATGACAATCGGACCTGCACCAATAATTAAGATGCTTTTAATGTCTGTACGTTTAGCCATGATCGCTTCCTTAATTACTTCTTAGATGCTTCGATAAGTTCGATGAAATGATCGAACAATGGTGCGCAGTCATGCGGACCAGGGCTTGCTTCAGGGTGACCTTGGAAGCTGAACGCTGGCTTGTCTGTACGATGAATCCCTTGAAGAGTTTGATCGAACAAAGACTTGTGCGTAGCTTTTAAGTTTGCAGGAAGTGTTTCTGCATCCACTGCGAAGCCATGGTTTTGAGAAGTAATCATCACTGTACCATCTTCGATGTTTTGTACTGGATGGTTAGCACCGTGGTGACCATGCGGCATCTTCACCGTTTTAGCGCCAGAAGCGAGTGCAAGAATTTGGTGACCTAAGCAAATACCAAAGACAGGTAAGTTGCGAGCGTCTTCTACAATTGTTTTTACAGCTTCAATTGCGTAGTCACATGCAGCAGGATCGCCAGGGCCGTTCGATAAAAACACGCCATCTGGATTCAACGCAAGTACGTCAGCAGCAGGGGTTTGTGCAGGCACTACAGTCAATTTACAACCGCGGTCAGCAAGCATACGTAAGATGTTGGTTTTGACACCGTAGTCGTATGCAACAACATGGAATTTAAGTTCAGGTTGTGTAAAGCCTTTGCCTAAAACCCAAGAACCTTCGGTCCATTCGAAGCCTGTTGGGTCACAGCATTCTTTCGCTAGGTCTAAACCATTTAAACCACCAAAGGCACGAGCTTTTTCTAAAGCTTGTTCTTCAGTAATATTTTCACCAGCAAGGATGCAACCATTTTGTGCGCCTTTGTCACGTAGAATACGAGTCAATTTGCGCGTATCAATATCCGCAATCGCAACGACATTATGTTCTTTTAAGTATTCGCCTAAAGATTGCGTTGATCGGAAGTTGCTATGCAATAAAGGTAGGTCACGAATGATCAATCCATTGGCCCATACTTTATGAATTCGACCTGACTCAGCGTCTTCATCATTACAACCTGTGTTACCGATGTGTGGGTAAGTTAGAGTCACAAGTTGTTGTGCATAACTTGGGTCAGTCAAAATTTCTTGATAGCCAGTCATGGCAGTGTTGAAAACGACTTCACCAGTCGTACTACCCGATGCACCAATAGACGTTCCTTTAAAGATCGTACCATCGGCAAGGGCTAAAATTGCTGGGGTGCTCAAACCAAAGCTCCTGAAATTTAGGCTGTAAAAAAGCGAGTAGACGAAAAAAAAGGAAGGCTATCTAAAAACCTACCCTCCCTATGTCTGCTCGCTTGAACTTAACACGGCATTATACGCAACCGCACTATTAAAGTCCATGCCAATAACAAGGAATAAATAATATAAAAGACTTGTATTTTGATGCGAAAGCTGTTTTTAAAGTTTGTGAGGAAAATGTAACAACAAATAATTGTCTGACAAATCAAAATCTAAATTTTATCAAACCACGTTAAGCTGTCACTGTCTATATAACAACAGGAATAAAATCATGACTGAACCAAAAGCTGAACCAAAAAGTGTAGCTAAACCAAAGCCTGCGCTTAAAGAAGTCGTCGCAGAAAGCACTGAAAAGCTAGAGCAAGTGGCGAAAGAAGCATCAGAGCAAGTCACTGAAGCTGTAGTTGAGAGTAAAGAAAAGCTTGAGGCAGAAGCAAAGCAGTTGAATGCCAGTGTGCAAGAACAACTTCGCCAGTTTAAACAAGATTTGTTGCAGCGTTTAGAAACCATTAAAGGGCAGTTGGCAAATTCTCAAAAAGATATCTCAGAGCTAAAAGAGTTTGTGAAAACTGAGTTTACTGCAGTTTTAGATGATTTAACTAAACTGGGCAAAGAGCTAAAAGGTGATGTCAGTGAAATTTCGGTGAAACATAAAGACCAGTTAACAGAAACCTTTAAGCGCTCTAAAGAACACACTATAGATGCATGGAATAAGGTTTCGAGCAAGTAATCTCCATGTACAAGGCTCAAGATTAAGTGAATAAAAAAGTGAGGTCATGGCCTCACTTTTTTATTGATCGGATTTATTTGTCTGGATTAAAACTGATGCAACCAATCACGTTTATTGTGAAAGTCAGCTTGTTGGCCGCTATGCTGCATGGCATAGAACTGTTCACCTTGTGAGGTATTCAACACTGCAGATAAGCCTAGATATAGGTCAGCCCATTTCAGTTTGTGTTGCAACATAAATTCAGTCAAATCAATGCTGACATTTAAACCATAGTGGGTGCGCTTTAATTGATTGAGTTCAATATCGTAAGCAACCTGTGGTGGCATATCTTCAGGATAGCGATATTCCTCAAACTGATAGGCCTGCCAAGCTTGCGAGGGGGAGAGATTGATCTCGCGATAATAATCTTCGCCTTTTACCCCGATAAAGATTTCAAAACAGGTGTTTTCCCATAAAAAGTCTTGACGAGGATTTGAATTCACGACTTCGGGCCAGTGCATGTACACATTAGGGTCGCGTAGCCAAAAGCCGATATTGAGGGTATACGGGCTTTGTTGTTCGATCGCACCGACAAGCGAAATTGCTTGAAAACGACGATCAAATGCACTGAGTTCGTAACTTGCCATAAAAAAATTACAACTATTTTGCTGCGTGCGCGAAACGAACTAAGTTAGACAATTTGGCATTTTGTTTCGCCGCTTTTTTGTAAAGCAATGCAATTTTACCAATCGTTTGTACAATTTCTGCACCTGTAGTTGAGGCAATTTCTGCAATGAGTGCAGCGCGCTCTTCACGGTCTTCACCCGCGATTTTGACTTTAATCAATTCGTGGTCGTTTAAAGCACGTAAAATTTCTTCAACGACATTTTCAGTCAGACCTGAACCGCCAAGCATTACCACAGGGTTTAAAGCATGACCGATTTGACGCAAACGCTTGCGTTCCTGAATGGATAAAGTCGCCATAAAGATAACCTAATTTTAAAAACGGCTTAGTATAACAAACTGCGAAATTAAACGCTTTATATTCTGTGGAAATAATCGATTTAGATAATAGAAAAAAACAACTAAAACCCAAGATTTGGATACAGATGTATACTGCAAGCCTAGAGAATTTAACGTACAATTAAGTTTAAGAAGTTTTAATGTTTTAGAGAATATGGCAACACGCATTACCAACCAAAAGTTATCCAAAAGTAGCCGTGCGTGGATGAGAGAGCACCTTGATGACCATTATGTGAAAAAAGCGCAAAAAGAAGGTTATCGAGCACGTGCAGCTTATAAGTTACTTGAAATTCAAGAAAAATATAACATCATTCGTCCAGGCATGACCGTGGTTGACTTGGGTGCTGCACCTGGAAGTTGGTCACAAATTGCAGGAAAGCTGGTCGGTGATCGAGGATTGGTAGTTGCATCTGACATTTTGGAAATGGATGCACTTCCAGATGTGACCTTCTTGCAAGGTGACTTCCGTGAGCAAGAAGTATTCGATAAATTGTTAAATATTTTAGATGGACGTAAAGTAGACGTTGTAATTTCAGATATGGCCCCCAATACTTCAGGTAACAAGGCTGTAGATCAACCTCGCCAGATTTACCTCTGTGAATTGGCCATCGATTTTGCTACGAAAGTGCTCGGTCCAAATGGTCAATTTGTTGTAAAGGTATTCCAAGGTACAGGCTTTGACGAGTTCCGTAAGCAAGTAGTCGACAACTTTGATGTGTTAAAAACAGTAAAACCTGCTGCATCACGTGCCCGATCTAAGGAAGTATTCTTAGTTGGGCAAGGCCGTAAGAAGGCTTTCAAATAAAGTTTACTTGCCAAGTCGTTAAAAATTGTGCATTTTGTACCTTTTTATTATTTTGCGAAGCTGATCTTCAGCAGAAACTTTAAGGTCACCCGATAGGGCATGATCAAATTAGATTGATATGGGAATAAAGCTTTGAGCGATCTCTTCAAGAATGCCATATTGTGGCTAGTGATACTGGGCGTACTGATCCTTATTTTCAGTAACGTCAGTAGCAATGAAAAGCCGACAGCGATGAATTATTCAGAGTTTGTTGCTGCGGTGAATGCTGGTCAAATTAAGCAAGTGACAATTGATGGCGAACGAATTCATGGCCAAAAATCAAACGGTTCAGAGTTTGAAAGTATTCGTCCTGCGGTTCAAGACCCAGAGCTTATGCCTAATCTGATTAAAAATAACGTTGTCGTTGAAGGTACTGCACCTGCACGTCAAGGTTTATTGATGCAACTTTTGATCGCAAGCTTCCCTGTACTTTTAATCATTTTGTTATTCATGTTCTTTATGCGCAACATGGGTGGCGGAGCAGGTGGTAAAAACGGTCCAATGAGTTTTGGTAAGTCAAAAGCAAAAATGTTGGCAGAAGACCAAATTAAAGTGACTTTTACCGATGTCGCTGGCTGTGATGAAGCAAAGCAAGAAGTTGTAGAAATTGTTGATTTCTTAAAAGACCCTTCAAAATTTAAACGCTTAGGTGCAACGATTCCTAAAGGCGTGCTAATGGTGGGTCCACCGGGTACAGGTAAAACTTTACTTGCAAAAGCAATTGCAGGCGAAGCGAAAGTACCATTCTTTAGTATTTCTGGTTCTGACTTTGTTGAAATGTTCGTGGGTGTGGGGGCGTCTCGTGTCCGTGACATGTTTGAACAAGCGAAACGTCATGCGCCATGTATCATCTTTATTGATGAGATTGATGCCGTGGGTCGTCATCGTGGTTCAGGTACAGGTGGTGGTCATGATGAACGTGAGCAAACATTGAACCAAATGCTGGTTGAAATGGATGGATTTGAAGGTAATGAAGGTATTATCGTCATTGCTGCTACAAACCGTGCCGATGTACTGGATAAAGCTTTACTCCGTCCAGGTCGTTTTGACCGTCAAGTAATGGTTGGCTTACCAGACATTAAAGGTCGTGAGCAAATCTTAAATGTTCACATGAAGAAATTGCCTTCAGTGACAGGTGTTGATGTACAAGTGCTTGCACGTGGTACACCGGGTTTCTCGGGTGCACAATTGGCGAATCTTGTGAACGAAGCTGCACTTTTTGCTGCGCGTCGTAACAAGAACACTGTCGATATGCATGATTTTGAAGATGCAAAAGACAAGTTGTATATGGGCCCTGAACGTAAGTCGATGGTGATTCGTGAAGAAGAACGTCGTGCAACTGCTTACCATGAAGCGGGTCATGCGATTGTGGCTGAAATTCTACCGGGTACAGATCCTGTACATAAAGTCACCATTATGCCGCGTGGTTGGGCGTTGGGTGTAACTTGGCAGTTGCCTGAACATGACCAAACCAGCCACTATAAAGACAAAATGTTGAATGAACTTTCAATTTTGTTTGGTGGTCGTATTGCTGAAGAAATCTTTATCAACCAAATGTCGACAGGTGCTTCAAACGACTTTGAACGTGCAACTAAAATGGCACGTGCGATGGTCACTAAGTACGGTATGTCTGACAAACTTGGTGTAATGGTGTATGAGGATGATTCTCAGCAATCATTTATGGGCAGCATTGGCAGTCGTACCATTTCTGAAGCAACGCAGCAACAAGTAGATGCTGAAGTTCGCCGTATCATTGATGAACAATACCGTGTTGCACGTGACATCTTGGAAAATAACAAAGATATCGCGCATGCGATGGTAAAAGCTTTGATGGAATGGGAAACGATTGATCGCGAGCAAATTCGTGACATTATGGAGGGCCGTGAGCCACAACCACCAAAAGTGTATGTTGCAGAAAATCCTGTGATTGATGTAACTCCAACGGATGGTCCAAGCACACCACCGCCATTACCATCTGCAACTTAATTTTAAAAAGTTAAAATAAAAAACCACCTTCGGGTGGTTTTTTATTGCGTGACTTTTCACTATTGATGAAGAAAAATTAATACGAAAAAGTGAGGGAACACGTTAAGATAACAGAAGTTAAACTGGAGAATCTCACATGCAATTGATGGCTTTGCCGAAGAAAATTCTACGTTGTGGAAAGTTATCACTCGATCTATCGGTACCGCATGTGATGGGTATTTTAAATGTAACACCAGATTCATTCAGTGATGGCGGCCAGCATAATGGCAAAGCACAAGCGATTGCACATGCAAAACAAATGATTGCGGATGGGGCGACAGTTATCGATATTGGTGGTGAGTCGACGCGTCCAGGGGCATCTACGGTAGACGTTGAGGAAGAAATTCGTCGTGTAGTTCCAGTTGTGGAGGCCTTGGCTGAACTAGACGTGGTCATTTCGATTGATACCTCTCAACCTGAAGTCATTCAAGCTGCGGTCGCAGCAGGTGCGCATATCTGGAATGATGTGCGAGCATTAACACGACCGAATGCTTTAGAAACGGCAGCTGAACTGAAGATCCCAGTGATTATTATGCATATGCGTGGTGAACCGACTACCATGAATGATTTAGATCAATATGATAATGTCACTCTAGATGTGATGACAGAGCTTTCCCAGCGTGTGGCGGATGCACTTAAGGCAGGCGTCAAAGCTGAAAACATCATGATTGATCCGGGTTTTGGCTTTGCTAAAAATGCAAATCAAAACCTTAAGCTTTTAAAAGAATTCCACCAACTGAATCAGCTCGGGTATCCTATCTTGTCTGCATTGTCACGGAAGCGCTTTATCGGTGAAGCTTTAGGTGGGGCCGATGCAGGGCAGCGGGCCGTGGGTTCTGTAGCTGGGCATTTGCTGAGTATTCAACAAGGTGCGTGTATGGTGCGCGCACATGATGTCAAAGCCATGAGTGATGCGATCAAAGTTTGGCAAGCGATGAATATGGCTTAATGAGGCGACATACTGCGGACCTAATGATTTAATTTGAAAATTTGATCTCTATCAAATTTTTAGACGAGCAGCATTTTGAGATGCTGCTTTTTTATTTGGTGATTTGTTTGGTTTATGTTATACAGACTCGTTTTTTAAGTTTCCCATTTTGAGTGCCTGTATGTTTGCAGATTTACTTCTCCCTATGTTTGATGATGAATATTATCCCGATATTCTTGTTGCTGAAGTGAAGCAGCATGTTGAAATTTTTGCTAAAAAGATTGAAAAAGCGAAATCTGAGGGTGATATTTATCAATATGCCAATGCCACGGTGGCTGAAATTAATGAAATGAAGCCGCATTTTGAGGATCTAGATTCGTCTTTAGATGATTCTGCTGCCGATTTTATTGCTGAAGCGATGATGATGGTGGTGCAAGATGCTGGCTTTATGAATATTGAAATGGAAGAATTGGTGGTGAATAGAGAGTGGTGAGTCACACTCTCATTTAGTTCAGTCAGTTTTTGCTATAGGTGTTGAGATTGCTGTTACAGCTCATTTAAAAGATCGGTGAGATGACAACTTTGGTTTAAATATTCATCTTCAATCGTATCTACCGTCATGACGTATTCGCCTTCGACTATTTTAGCATTTGCGATGAGATTCAGCCAAAATTTTGGATGCTTTTTCATGAGTTCACGAGTATGCAGCTCATCTTTAGTGTGATTAAAGTTTAATTTAAAATGAGTATCTACTGATTTACACGCATGTAAATAGAGTTGGCGGTCTTTTTCAATAATCGTGCCCGCAAACATGTCATAAAACGTATCGCTATTTGTTTGTTGAGAGAGTGTTTCTGCATGACTGGTGTATGAAAAAACTAGGCTCAGGATGATAATGAGGGTGTTCTTTTTCATATTGTGATTGTTATGTGCTTCGATGCATAAATTATAGACATAAAAAAACCAGCATATTGCTGGATTTTTTATTGCACCATCTTAATTGGCTTAAGAATGGTGCCCGAGGCCAGACTCGAACTGGCACGCTTTGTGGGCGGGGGATTTTAAATCCCCTGTGTCTACCGATTTCACCACTCGGGCATGAGCGCAATAATAGAGGACGAAATAAAAGTTGGCAAGTCTATTTGTGATTATTTGCTTTCTTTTCAATCAATTCAGCGGTTTATGTTTAAAAAATAACAAAATTAGTATAACTACACTTGTTCAGGCTTCATAAAAGTGTCATCGACTTGAGATACGGATGTCATGTTTTTCGCATAAATTTCAAGTCCATATCGTCTTTAGGCAATCCACATGACAAAAAAAATGAACCGCCGAGAACTTATTCAAAAAACTTTGGCAGGATTTGGTGCTTTATCTTTACCTATTTCACTGACCGCTTGTGATGATGATGCCGACTCAAACACACAGCCCAACACGCAAGTGCAATTTTTGCATGGGGTTGCCAGTGGTGATCCTTTACAAACTCAAGTCATCATTTGGACACGCGTAACACCATTTGATAGCAGTGCGCGTTTAGAAGTGCAGTGGGATGTGGCAAAAGATGCAGACTTTAAACACATTGCAGCAACAGGAAAGGTGCTGACCACGGCTGCACAAGATTTTACTGTGAAAGTGGATGTGACGGGACTTGCTGCGGGGCAAGTTTATTTCTACCGTTTTAAATCGGCGTCGACATATTCAATCACAGGGCAAACCAAAACCTTGGCAACCCAAGTACAGTCAGTACAGTTTGCCGTATGCTCATGTTCAAATTATCCAGCGGGTTATTTCCATGTTTATAAAGAAATGGCCAAACAGGATGTAGATATTGTGATTCATTTGGGGGATTACATTTATGAATATGGCATGGGGGGCTATGCAACAGAAGAAGCAGTAGAGATGGGACGTGCGCTGGCGGATGATAATAATACAGAAATTATTCGCTTAGATGACTATCGCAAACGTTATGCTTTATACCGACTAGATCCAGATTTACAGGCTGCGCATCAACGTCATCCTTTCATTGTGATTTGGGATGACCATGAACTTGCAAATGATACATGGGAAAAGGGTGCTGAAAATCATCAGTCAGATACTGAAGGCGATTTCCTCGATCGTAAACTTGCAGCACTGGCAGCCTATTTTGAATGGATGCCAATCCGCCCGCTTTCTGAAAAAGATCATTTGAATATTTATCGCCAGTTTAACTTTGGTAATTTAGTGCAGTTGAATATGTTGGATACGCGAATTCTAGCGCGGAGTAAACAGTTAGATTATGCAGATTATTTAACTGCATCGGGTTTGGATGCTGTGCGCTTTACTACAGATATGCAAGACCCAAATCGAACGTTACTGGGGCTGAATCAACGCGCATGGTTAACACAGCAACTTGCGAGCTCAAAAGCCACATGGCAAGTTTTGGGTCAGCAGGTGTTAATGAGCAAAATGCTTGTTCCAGCAGAGATGTTACAGGTACTCAGTGCAATCAGTAGCGGAGCGTTAACTCCAGAAGTTTTGGAGCAGGTGAATCAACTGATTAAAGAATTGGTCGAAATAAAACTTCGTTACTTAAATAATGACCCTTCTTTAACGGTAGAGCAGTTGTCTCGCATTAAGACTGTGGTGCCTTATAATTTAGATGCGTGGGATGGTTATGCAGTTGAACGGGAGACGCTGTACGGCACACTGCAGTATTTGAATAAAAAAGTTGTAGTCTTGGCTGGTGATACACATAATGCTTGGGCTTCGGACTTACACGATTTAACAGGGCAGTTTGTAGGCGTGGAGTTGGCGACAAGCTCAGTTTCCTCGCCCGGTATGGAAAAGTATTTGTCTATTCCAATGCAACAACTCAAAGAATTTGAGTTTGCTTTTACAACCTTGATTGATGAGCTGAATTATTGCAATTTAAATCAGCGAGGCTACTTGAAAGTCAGTTTTACTGCTGAGCAAGTACAGGCAGATTGGATATTTGTTGATACTATTAAGCAAAAAGAATACAGCGTAGATGAAACACGATCATATCAAGTGATACTGGATCCAAGCTTATTGCTCGTCAGCAGTTTAAAGCAAACGGCATAAATGCTGTCTATAAAAAACCGAGCATCATTGCTCGGTTTTTTTATAATTTTTCATCAATATAACTATCCAGATCGAGATGTTTGATCTGTTTGCAATAAGCCTGTTCATACTTGAGAAGTTTTACATATAAATCTGCTTCATGTCCCAGTTGTATTTTTCTGGCTTGGTAATGGCTAGATTGACTCGAACTTAGACGTAATTTAAGGCGCGATTTGACCGTTTGCTTGTAGGCCCAAAAACAGATGCGTCTAAGTTGTTGTAGTTGATAATGCTCAAGCGACTGGCTATGGTCACGAAATAAATTTTCTTTATAGAAGCGGACAAAACCAAAGTTAACGCCAAAATAAAACAAGATCCACATCAGCAAACTGCTTTCAATGAACATTAAATTCAGCCCACTCAAGAGAATGACAGCTGCAAGCTTGATTGGTGCGTGACGTAACAGTTGATATAGCGAGTGTGATGAGTGTTTAATTTGTTTAATGACAAAGGGTAGCACCCACATGAGTACCAATAAAATACTAATAATGGCATAGCTCTGACTTTGAAATGCATCCAACTTTTCCAGATGATTTGAGAAAAAATTTTGTAAAATAAGGCTGATCGGAATAAAAATCATCACCGCCAAGCCCCAAGGAACGAGTTCCCGCCAGTCATCCAAAATACCACGTGTTTTGATTTGGCTATACAATAAAAAATTGCGCTTAAATGCAGCAGGGTAAAGGGTCTCTAATTGTTGCAGTAACAGTTGGACTTGTTTAGATTGCATCGTCAAAAAAAGAGCGTATGAAAAAATAGCCTTTACTATAGAGGATTTGCGTCGTTATCGTGCAAAAAAATACGATAATCAGAATATTCAGTGTGAAATGATGAAGAATTTAATTTTTTCATGTCGAATTATGCGAAAATAGACGATTCAATTTTTTTGTCTAAGGGCAGTTTATGACTGATCATTCTCCTGAATCTTTAAGTGATATCGAAATTTTAGACATTTTGCAGTCTATGAAAGACGATGTACTTGATACAGAGGCAAAAGAAGAGATTCGTAAAGGTGGTAAAGCGGGTCGTCAAGAAGCACATAAACTTGCGATTGTGGCTTTGCATCAGTCTTTTGAAAGTAAATTTGTTGAAGCTGTAGCTTTGGCATTGGGTCTTAATGATGCCCAAGCCAAAAAAATCCGCTATAAGAAAGACCGCATTCGTATTTTAAAAGTACGTGGGATAGACTACATGGCGATTGATGGTGCGGAAACGGCACAAGTCTTGTCACAAGTTGCGCAAGCCATTGTTCGGGAAGATGCGACCGTGACCCATGATTTGCATAACATCTTCCCATTTTGGAAAGAAGGCTGGCCAATGGTTCAGTTTGACAGCGCATATAAAATTTTATCTGAAGATATTAGCATTCACTATCAAGCGACTTTAGATAAATTGCTTGAATTGTATGGTCGTTAAGATCTTCGTCTCAAAAGCACCTTCGGGTGCTTTTTTATGGCGCTATATTAGCTATGAAAAATCCAAGCCAGTAATAAGCTGATGGGCCAAATGAACAGTCGCCACCATGTAATGAGTGGATTCCAAAAATACTGTCCAAAAGAAAGAGTATCGTTAAAGCTGCGTTGTTCACGTTCATAAGCATAAGGAGTAACTCTCCATGCCAAAATTAGTAAAACAATCGCACATACGATCAGCAGTGTGTGGCTGTATTGGGCAAAATAATAGTAAATCAGATAAAGCGCAGAATAAAAGAAAGTACATGCCAACACAGCGGGCAATGAAAAAGACATAAGCTTGACTCTGTTGTATTGTTATATCAAGGCATTATAAATGAAAATACCCGATGTGATACATCGGGTATTTATTGATTGTTGAGCTTACTGTTCCTTATCACTCAGTGTGGGTATTTGATTAACCCAGTGTTGAGTAAAGTGGGAAAATACCAAAGATCATCGCTGTAACCAGCATCACTAAACAGGTAATCACCGCCCATTTGATGGTAAATTCTTGGTGTTCACCGAAGTTAATTCCTGCCAACCCACAGAGTAAGTAAGTCGATGGAACCAAAGGAGACAGTAAGTGTACAGGTTGACCGACAATCGATGCGCGAGCCATTTCCACAGGAGTGATACCGTAGTGTCCAGCAGCTTCAGAGAGTACAGGTAGTACACCAAAGTAGAAGGCATCGTTTGACATAAAGAAGGTTAGTGGCATGCTAATCACAGCTGTGATTGGCGCTAAATACGGCCCCATACTTTCTGGAATAATGGCAACCAATTCTTGGGACATGGCCTCAACCATACCTGTACCAGATAGAATGCCAGTAAAAATACCTGCTGCGAAGATAATCCCGACTACAGCTAAGGCACTGGCAGAGTGGTTACCCACCAAACGCTTTTGCATGTCTAAATCAGGATAGTTCACCACCAAGGCAATACACAGCGCAACCATGAACAGAATAGCCGCAGGTAAAACACCCATGACTAAGCAGACCATCAAGACCAAAGTCAATAGAGCGTTAAACCATCTTAAGTGGGCACGGTTAGCTTCAGGTTCTTGTGAAATTTGAATGCTGTCACCATGACTAATATCTAATTCCACAATACCAATGCGTTTACGCTCCATACGGCCATACATAAAGCCGAGGAAGTATAACCAGCCAATTGCAACAAGCATTGGTAAAATCATTGGAACAAAGACATCGTTTGGATCGACATGCAATGCAGTTGCAGCACGTGCCGTTGGTCCACCCCATGGGGTTAAGTTCATGATGCCACTCGCAAGCATCATTAGACAGGCCATAATTAAAGGGCTCATACCAATACGCTTATACAGCGGTAGCATTGCGGCAACACAGATCATATAAGTGGTTGAGCCGTCGCCATCTAAGGAAACAATTAAAGTCAGCGTAATGGTACCGAGGGTCACTTTTAAAGGATCGCCTTTAACCTGTTTTAAAATCCACTTCACTGAAGGGTCGAATAGACCCGTGTCGATCATAATTGCAAAATAAAGAATTGCGAAAAGGAGCATTACGCCCGTAGGAGCGAGCTTTTTAATGCCTTCCATCATCATATTGCCAAGTTCAGCAATATCGAATCCAGCAAGGTTGTCAACAAAGAGACTTAAAACATAAGTAAGTAATGCAAAAATAATAGGGATTAAAGTTAAAGCAACAAGAGCGCTCAGTCGTTTGGACATGATTAAGTACATGAAGCACATAATCATGCCTAAACCTAAAATGGTCAGCATGGATCAATCCTTTGAACGTGTTAAGTCTGTTTATTCATCAAGTGACAGCGATAGTATGCAATTCGCCATGATTTTTAAATGCTCTTAAACATATGTGATTTTTTGTTCTATTTTTCTAATAAATAATATATATCTATAAAGTATGGTTAAGATACTTATTCTGTATAACTCTATGCCGCTAAATTTGAAAACAAAAAAACCTTGCAGTTGCAAGGTTTTGATTTAAAGAGATGCTTCTATTCTTCGACTGTTTTGGTTTCAGGCTGTAGTGTATCTTCAAGTAAGCGTGTGACTAAAAGTTGGTCAATCTTAAAATGATCGACATCGACCACTTCAAATTTAAAGCCTGCGTACTCTACGGTATCGGCAGGACGTGGAATTTTGCGCAGACGGTACATCATAAAACCAGCCAAAGTTTCATAATTTTCTTCATCTGGCATTTCATCGATTTCAAGCGCATGCTTCATGTCTTCGATCGGTGTGCTGCCGTCAATTAACCATGAATTATTATCACGTTTAATAATTTGTTGTTCAGCTTCAATAGGGGTGACCCAGTCGCCCATCACCGTAATCATAATGTCCGACAGGGTGATAACGCCAACGACCAAAGCATATTCGTTAATCACCACAGCAAACTTTTCTTTGGTGGAGCGAAAACGGTCTAACAACTCGGACAAGGTTAATGTGTCTGGAATAGTGAGAACATTACGAATGGTATTTTCATTGAGTTGGAGTAAAGATTGATTATTCAGAATACGGACCAAAATGTCTTTGGCGTCTACATAGCCAATTACATCGTCAATATTTTCACTACAGACTAAAAACTTAGAATAAGGATATTCAGCCAATTTTTGACGGATGCTGGCTTCGGATTCATTTAAAGTAAAATACACCACGTTTTCACGTGTCGTCATACTTGAAGGTACGTTACGCTCCTCAAGTTCAAATACGTTTTCAATGAAATGGTGCTCTTGCTTTTGTAGGACGCCAGCTTGCGCACCAGCATCCATCACCGCAGAAATATCATCAAAGGTAATGTTGTCATCGCGAGTGGTATTCACTTTAAACAGGCGGAATAACAAGTTGGCAACGGCATTAATAATCCAAGCCAAAGGTTTGCAAACCTTAATAAACACCTGAATGGGGTTAATCACCGCAATAGAGATTTTCTCTGGAGCAATCATGGCCAAACGTTTTGGCATGAGGTCGGCAAACAAAATAAACAGCGAGGTCACTAAAGTGAAAGATAAAGCAAAGCTAATGGTTTCAGACCAAGGGCCTGTATAAAAACGAGAAACAAAGCTCATAAAGTAAGGACGAAAAGCCCCTTCACCTAAAATACCGCCCAAGATCGCCACTGCATTTAAGCCAATTTGTGAAGCGGCAAAGAAGTCAGCAGAATTTTCTTGTAAATTCAAAACTTTCTGTGCGCGATCATCGCCCGACTCCGCCAAGATTTTCAGCTTGACCTTACGTGCTCCTGCCAGTGCAATTTCTGTCAGAGACAAGAAACCCGCCCCAGCAATCAGGATCAGAATGATAACTATGTTTTGAAAAAGGCTCACGGAATCCACCTGTGATTCATCGTTATTATGAATATTTTTAACACAAAAAAATAAAGACAGTAATGACTTACTGTCTTCTATCATACCTGAGTTATTGGTATGAAAATGAATTATTTAGAGCTTGAATGTTTAATAATGTGAGAATTGCGAGTTATTGCCTAAAAACTCACGATTTTCTTCCTCAATCATTTGACGTGCCACATATAAAATGAGTTGTCTGAGCCAGCGATGTGCAGGATGATGATGCAACAGTGGACACCATGCCATTTTCAATTCAAATTCTGGAATATAAAAAGGTGGGTCTTTAATCAGGAGATTTTGACTTTTGGCTTGTAGGCGTGCGATACGGGTAGGTAAAGTTGCGACCAAGTCTACATTTGAAGCCAATAGTGCAGGCATTTGATAGTGGCGAGTAAAGACCGAGATTTTACGCTTTTGCCCAATACGCTCTAAAGCTTGATCAATCCAACCTAGGCCTGCTTGTTTTTCAGGGTTAACACCAAAACCAACGCCCATACCTGTTTTAGAGACCCAAATATGCTGCGCATCAAGATAACTTTTTAGGTTTAAGTTGTTAGCAGCGGGGTGTTTCCCGTTGAGTAAACATGAAAAACTGTCACGCCAGACCAAAACTTGGTGGAAGCTTTGTGGAATTTCATTGAATCGGTTAATGGCGAGATCAACTTTACCTTGTTCCATATCACGATATGACACATCACTTGGGGTTAAGAAGTCTAAGACCACATTGGGTGCTTCTGAACGCAGTGCTTTAACGAGGCGGGGAACTAAGGTTGCTTCGGCATAGTCCGAAGTCATAATACGGAAAACACGATTTGACGTATAAGGACGGAACTCGGTACGAGGTTCCAAAATCATGGAGAGGTCAGAAAGAGCGTCACGTATGCGGGGTTGTAATTCTAAAGCTCGTTCGGTCGGCGTCATACCTTCAGAAGAGCGAATGAGCAGGGGATCATTAAATAAGTTACGAAGACGACGCAGAATATTACTCATTGCTGGTTGGGTGACACCCAATTGTTCAGCTGCTCGGGTTACATTTTTTTCGCGTAAAAGTACGTCTAAGTAAATTAAGAGGTTTAGATCAACCCGCTCCAGATTCATAAAATAAATACCGAGAATAAAATCATGAAATTATTTGCATTATGCCATAAGCCATCGGGCTTGTGTAATAAACTGACGAAAAAAAAAGCATGGGATTGTATAAAGAACACCCCCTTCATTTTCTCAGAAAATGGGTTTTTATGTTTAGACATAGAGGACATATTGGTCCTAAATAATGTCCTAAAGGATATGAATCAAGTCTGAAATTACTGTCTAAAAAATGGCTTATGACTGGTCGAATAAAAGCGTGATAAGTATTCCTTTTGCAGAATTTTGAACTATTGTCATTTCGGCCAAATTAAGTATTGATTTTCAGCTAGGCCTGCTTTTTTCAACGGCCGAGACTTAAGTCTAATGAAAAAATATTCGACAATGTGTGTATTTTTTATGTTTATTTCATTTTATTTAAATTCAATAATAACAAATACTTGGGTTTGATTTATCGAAATATAATTAGACTTTTATCTATATATTTTTTAAATAAATACTGAAAATTAATGCAGAATATTGGATTAATTTTTTCTGTCAATCTAATCTGTATTCATCGCAACGAAGCGCTCTAAATCTAAGCAAAAGCTTGAGGGTCTGATTTTAGCTTTTCGTTGAAGAAAATCCTAATATTATTACAGGAAATATCATGACTACATATCAAACAGCGATTGATGCAATCCGCGAATTAAAAGCAAAATTCGGTAACACATGGGCAGACATCAGTCCTGAAGATGCTGCGCGTATGCAATTACAAAACCGTTTCAAAACTGGTTTAGACATTGCTAAATACACAGCTGCGATTATGCGTCGTGATATGGCTGCTTATGATGCCGATTCTAGCAAATACACTCAATCATTAGGTTGCTGGCATGGTTTCATCGCACAACAAAAAATGATTGCGAACAAAAAATACTTCGGTACTACTGAACGTCGCTACATCTACCTTTCTGGTTGGATGGTTGCTGCACTTCGTTCAGAATTTGGTCCACTTCCTGACCAATCTATGCACGAAAAAACTTCAGTTCCTGCATTAATCGAAGAAATCTACACTTTCTTACGTCAAGCTGACGCTAAAGAATTAAACGATTTATTCCGTGCGCTTAAAAAAGCACAGGAAGCTGGTGACACTGCTAAAGCTACTGAAATCACTGCTCAAATCGACAACTTTGAAACTCACGTTGTGCCAATTATTGCTGACATCGACGCTGGTTTCGGTAACGAAGAAGCAACTTACTTACTTGCTAAGAAAATGATCGAAGCTGGTGCTTGTGCACTACAAATCGAAAACCAAGTATCTGACGCGAAACAATGTGGTCACCAAGCTGGTAAAGTAACTGTTCCGCACGAAGACTTCATCGCTAAAATCCATGCATTACGTTATGCATTCTTAGAAATGGGTCTTGACGACGGTATCATCGTTGCACGTACTGACTCTGAAGGCGCTGACTTGACTCAAAAAATCCCAGTGGTTAAAGAGCCAGGCGACATCGCTTCTCAATACATCAGCTACTTAGACACAGTTGAAATTGACATTGCTGATGCTCAAGAAGATGAAATCTTGATCAAACGTAATGGTAAATTACACCGTCCTAAGCGTTTAGCTTCTGGTTTATATCAGTTCCGTGCTGACACTCAAATTGACCGTGTTGTGCTTGACTGCGTATCTAGCCTTCAAAATGGTGCGGATCTTCTTTGGATCGAAACTGCGACTCCAAACGTTGAAGAAATCGCTCACATGGTTAACCGTGTACGTGAAACAGTTCCAAATGCTAAGCTTGTTTACAACAACAGCCCATCATTCAACTGGACGTTAAACTTCCGTCAACAAGCTTACGACCGTTGGGTTGCTGAAGGTAAAGACGTTTCTGCTTACGACCGTGCTAAATTAATGAGCGCTGAGTACGATGCAACTGAATTAGCTGCTGATGCTGATGAGAAAGTACGTACATTCCAAGCTGATGCTTCTCGTGAAGCGGGTGTGTTCCATCACTTGATCACACTTCCTACTTACCACACTGCTGCTCTTTCTACTCATGAGCTTGCACAAGGTTACTTCGGTTCTGAAGGTATGTTGGCTTATGTTGCTGGCGTACAACGTAAAGAAATCCGCGGTGGTATCGCTTGTGTTAAACACCAAGCAATGGCTGGTTCTGACATCGGTGATGATCACAAAGAAATCTTCTCTGGTGACAACGCTCTTAAAGCGCACGATGATGCTAAAAACACAATGAACCAATTCGCTGCTCACTAAGCACTGAACTGATTCAAAAGAAAACCCTGCGAAAGCAGGGTTTTTTTATGACTTAATTTTGGGCTTGTTGAACAGTTTGAACGTGAAATATTGAACAAAAACATTAAGGCATCAGAATCAGCAGCCATACAATAAAGATAATACTTAAAGAAACAAACTGCGCAGCACTGCCCATGTCTTTGGCATTTTTTGAAAGCTCATGACGCTCCAGTGAAATACGATCCACAATCGCCTCAATCGCTGAGTTGAATAACTCAACAATAATTGCAAGTAAACAGACGGCCACCATGAGAGCTTGTTCTAAGTGACTGACATCACAAAAAAAACTTGTTGGAATCAGAATCAGGTTAATCAGCAGGACTTGGCGAAAAGCTGCTTCGTGCGCAAATGCAGCTTTAAAACCTGAAATAGAATAATGTGTTGCATTAAAAATACGCTTAAAACCTGACTTGCCTTTGAGTGGGGAATATTGGCTCATACCATCAACCATCTTAAAATTTCAGCCACAATACATGATCTATATTAAAAGTCACTTAATTATAGTATTCAAAAAGTGCTTAATCTATGCACACCTAAAATAAGGCGAAAGAGATTAAAAAGCCTGCTTTTAATCTCTAGAGTTAAAGGATGGATATGGGTTTGACGTAAACAAGATGTTTCAATGTTTGGTTTAGTTTATATATGACTTATTCTATTTTTTCAAAAAAGCATCTGCTGCTTGACGCCCCAAAGCAGGATCATCAGTAAAGACACCATCCACTCCAGCTTTAAAGAAAATTTCAAGTTCTGCCAGCGCGCCATTTTCGCACTTTTCAGCGGCTATAGCGCTACAGTCTAAATAGTCTGGTAAGAAATTATTTTCAGGGCGTAGGGTATAAGGATGTACTTTTAAACCTACTGCGTGTGCATCGTTCACAAAACTGGTTGGGGGCGCCGGCTGAGTATTCGGCACGATATAGGTTTTACTTGGTCCGACACCATGTGCATAGCTTGCGACGTCTTTCAGCCCTTGAGGTGTTGCCATATCACTATAGCGGAGTGTTGATTTGGCAAGCACAGCATCGGCGGATTGTTCGGACTTACCGCCATAGAGTTGAATAATTTTGGCATGTCGAATCGATTTTAATTGATCTAACTGATGACGCATCTGTTTTAAGTTGCTGACTTCAAATGACTGGATATATATCGGTGCAATGTCACGACTATAGGTGTGTTTGGCCAGCGTGGTTAATAGGCGTTGCTCCATGGCTAAATTAAGACCTTGGAAATAGCTGGGATGTTTGGTTTCGATATACAGGCCTACAATTTTTCCTGTCTTTTTATAGTGTGCATCTACCAACTCAATAATTTCATCTAAAGTGGGCAGATCAAATTGATCATTATATTGTGCATTTGCTGGACGAATCTCTGGAATACGTTCTCGTGCTTTCAATTGCTTCAGCTCGTTTAAAGTAAAGTCTTCAGTAAACCAACCTGTGTAAGTCACGCCATCAACAACTTTACTGGTCTTCCGTTCTGCAAACTGCTGCAAGACGCTGACATTGGTGGTTCCACCGATTTCATTTTCATGGCGAGCGACTAAATAACCGTCGAGAGTTGGCACCAAATCAGGCTCAATAAAATCTGCACCATCATCAATTGCTTTTTGATAAGCGGCTAAGGTGTGTTCAGGGCGCAGTGCGCTGGCGCCGCGATGTCCAATAATAAGCAATGTAGGCTCAATGTATTTGGCATTGTTTGGCGGTGGCTGAGATTCTGCATTGTCTTTCTCATCATGATGACAGCCCAATAAGCCTAAAAAAATAAAACTTAATAATGTTCTTTTTAACATGTGTTCCTCAACATTTTATTGTGGTGTTGCGGACTCAGTGTTTAATTTTAATATCTCAGATCAATGACAAATTGCGAAAAATTACAGGATGTCATCAATTGGTCAAAAAGCTTTCTTCATAGTTTCTTCATATTTAGCTTTAATGTTCTATTTCATGTTGTTAAATCTTGTTTTTTAATGATTCGTCGTAGAAGATCAAGCATGAAGTGATAACCAGTTTCTAGATCTAGCCTCAGACCCAAGAGTACCGCAGACCCATGCTGTCTAAATTTTTTATTCATCGTCCAATTTTTGCTGGTGTGCTGGCGATTATCGTGATGGCATTTGGTTTATTTGCCACATTTCAACTGCCTGTAGAGCGCTACCCAGATATTGCACCTCCTCGAATTACGGTGAGTGCAACATATACGGGTGCATCGGCAGAAACGGTGGAAGAGAGTGTGACTCAGGTTTTAGAACAACAAATTAAGGGGATTGATCATTTACTGTATTTTAGTTCGAGCAGTGACTCAAATGGTCGTAGTCGAATCAGCATTAGTTTTGAAAATGGAACTGACCCAGATACCGCTCAGGTGCAAGTTCAAAATGCCATCAATGGAGTGATTAACCGTTTACCTGAAGATGTGCAACGTCAAGGAGTAAATGTATATAAGTCGCTTGGCGATACGCACATGGTGATTGGTCTATATGACCAAACAGGCAAAAGCAGCAATATTGCACTGTCTGATTATATGATGACGCACTTGGAGCAAGATTTAGCCCGTATTGATGGGGTTGGCGAGGTTGATGTTTTTGGCGCGCAGTATGCCATGCGCTTATGGCTGAATCCGCACAAGCTGCGTCAATATGGCCTGATGCCGAGTGATATCCGAGCGGCGGTTGAAGCGCAAAATACGCAAGTGGCCGCAGGTGCCATTGGCGAGTTGCCCAGCCTATCCGATCAATATTTAAATGCCAAAGTCACCTCAGGTACACGTTTAAAAACCGTTGATGAATTTGAAAATATCATCGTCAAATCGACGCGTGATGGTAGTTTTATTTATTTAAAAGATGTCGCACGGGTGGAATTAGGCGCAGAAAATTATCAGTCGTTTAATACCATCAATGGCTTTCCTTCAGCAGGTATGGGGATTTCACTGTCTTCAGGTGCCAATGCATTGGCAACTTCAGCGTTGATCAAACAAGAAGTGGGTCGGTTATCTTCAAAACTTCCTGAAGGTTATCAAATTGTTTATCCACGTGATAATACCCCTTTTGTACAAGAGTCGATTAAGGAAGTGGTCAAAACACTGTTTGAAGCAGTGCTTTTGGTGATAGTGGTCATGTTTGTTTTTTTGCAAAACTGGCGCGCGACACTGATTCCGACTATTACTGTGCCTGTTGTAATTTTAGGCACGCTGGCCATTTTGTATGTGCTCGGGATGAGTATCAATACCTTAACCTTATTTGCATTGGTCTTAGCCATCGGGCTTTTGGTAGATGATGCGATTGTGGTGGTGGAAAATGTTGAACGGCTGATGCATGAACAGCAGATGAATGCTCAACAAGCTTCAATTGCATCGATGCAGGAAATCAGTGGGGCATTGATTGGGATTACCTTGGTATTAACCGCGGTTTTTATTCCCATGGCTTTTTTCGGTGGTTCAACAGGAGTAATCTACCGTCAGTTTTCAATGACCTTAGTTGCAGCTATGGCACTATCGCTGCTGGTCGCATTGATCCTAACGCCTGCACTGTGCGCCTTAATTTTAAAGCCCAATGATAAATCGGCACGATGGGCAACTTGGTTTAATCTGAAGTTGGATCAGTTAAAACATCGTTATTTAAAGTTGAGTACGCAGACCATTCAGCACAGTAAAATCATGCTGGTGGTTTTTGTGGCGTTCATTGCCGTCTTTGCGCTGTTTTATCGTGCTTTGCCGACCAGTTTTATTCCCAGTGAAGATCAGGGTATTTTAAGTGTCCAATTTAAACTGGCCGATGGTGCACCACTGAGTCAAAGCCGTGTGGTAGGAGAAGAAATTCGCCAATACTTTTTAGATCAAGAACAGACCAATATTAATTTGGTGATGATCCGTTATGGGCGTAATTTCTCGGGAACAGGACAAAATTTAGGACAAGGTTTTATTGCGCTCAAACATTGGGATGAACGTAAAGGAACAGAGAACTCCGCACAGGCGATTCGAGAGCGGGCGATTGCTCATTTTAAATCGCATCGAAATGCGCAAATTAACGTGAATATGCCATCTTCAGTTAGTGGGTTAGGGCAAACCGATGGTATGGAGTTTTGGATACGTGATATCAATGGCGAAGGTCGTGCTTATTTAGAAGCACAGTTCAAAACTTTGCAGGATGCTTCCAAGCAGTATTCTAGTTTTAGCAATTTAGATAAACGTTCTAACCCTGATAAAGCCGAGCTCAAAGTAGATGTAAACCAAAAGCAAGCTTTGGCAAATGGACTCAGTCAGACCGCTATTAATAGCACCTTATCTAGTGCTTGGGGCGGAAGTTATATCAATGACTTTATTGACCGTGGTCGGATTAAGCGGGTAATTATGCAAGGGGATGCCGAATTTCGTTCAAAACCTGATGATCTTCAAGCGTGGACCGTACGTAATGATCTGGACCAAATGATTCCTTTTACAAATTTTGCCCAAGTGTCTTGGAGTGGAGGCCCTGAGGTAGTGAATCGCTTTATGGGCTACACTGCACTAGAAATGGAGGCAGATACGGCACAAAATGTCAGTTCTGGTCAAGCCATGCAAGACGTTCAAGATATGGTACGAGGGCATGATGGTATTGATTTGGCATGGAGTGGATTATCGTTCGAGGAAAACAAGTCCAATAACCAAGCATTACTACTGTATTTGGTTTCCATAGGCTTTATCTTTTTATGTCTTGCGGCACTTTATGAAAGTTGGAGTATTCCAACAGCCGTCATGAGTGCGATTCCACTAGGTATTGGCGGCAATATCTTGTTCAGTTATCTGACGGGCTTTCCGAATGATATTTACTTCCAAATTGCCTTGCTGACCACGATTGGTTTGTCCTGTAAAAATGCGATTTTAATTGTGGAGTTTGCTTCATTGGCACAGCAAAAAGGCCAGACTGCAATTGAAGCTGCGTTGGAGGGGGCAAGCTTGCGCTTACGTCCGATTTTAATGACATCTTTGGCTTTTGGGGCAGGAGTGACCCCTTTGGTTTTTGCCTTTGGTGCAGGGGCGGCAAGTCGTCAGGAAATTGGGGTGAGTGTACTCGGTGGCGTGATCTTTGGCACGGTGTTGGTGTTGCTGTTTATTCCTTTAATGTATGTCTTGGTTCGCCGTGTGTTTCATGGACGAACACCTCAGGAAGAAGTCTAAAATTGAATCTGAATGATTCGTATGGCAGCGTATAGGCGCAAAGCAAATCTTTAACCCCCTTAGGCTGAAAGTCCTGACATTTAAAGATCCTTTGCTATACTCAGAAAGATTAAGAAGAACAATATTTGAGTGGTGTATGCCAAATCTGTCATTTTCACAGCAAGCATTCGAAGAGCAATTAAATCAGCCTGATAACCATATTTTTATCCAAAGTCTGAAACACTATAGCCCTGCGGATCTGGCTGATATTTTAATGGGCCTACCTATCAATGCCCAAATTCGGCTATTGGAACAATTGCCACAAGCCAGTTATGTCTTTGAGTTTTTAGCATTAACCGAGCAGCAGCAGCTAGCAGCGCAATTGCCTCAGGCTTTGCTGGTGAAGCTATTGGCTCATATGCATTCGGATGACCGTACCGATTTATTTCAAAGCTTAGCGCAGGACGTTCAAGGTCATATTTTTCCGCAGTTAGATGCGCATGTTCAAGCCCAGCTGAATGATTTAATGCACTATCCAGCTGAGTCTGCGGGTGCAATTATGAGCACCGAAGTCATTACGGTACATGCCGAAATGACCATGCAACAGGCAATTCAGCATATACGACAGCATGCAGCGGAAAGTGAAACTTTATATCTCATCTATGTGACCGATGCCTCGCGTTATTTACACGGGGTGATTTCGCTGAGACAAATCATCCAAGCCCCACCTGAGCAATCTATTGGACAGGTTATGACCAGTCATGTCATCACGGGGTTGGTCAGTGAGGATCAAGAAAGCATTGCACAGAAACTGGCTCATTATGATTTTATGGCTTTGCCCATTGTTGATGAGCAGCAGCGTTTATTGGGGATTGTGACATATGACGATGCAATGGATGTGGTACAACAAGAAACCACAGAAGATATTCTAAAAAGTAGTGCGGTTACGGCCAGTCCACAGATGAGTAT
This sequence comes from Acinetobacter sp. WCHA55, assembly GCF_002165305.2. Taxonomy (NCBI): domain Bacteria; kingdom Pseudomonadati; phylum Pseudomonadota; class Gammaproteobacteria; order Moraxellales; family Moraxellaceae; genus Acinetobacter; species Acinetobacter sp. WCHA55. The sequence goes on from NZ_CP032286.1 coordinate 903,434, forward strand.
TAAAACGGCTCCAATCCTCTTACTGTATAAGAAACGGGTATTTTGGTTGGTATTTCTGGTCTTTGGCAGTTTACTTTCAGGGTTAGGAATTGCCCACTTTGAAGACTTGATTGCGACACATATCGTTTTGGTATTTTTCCTTCCTTTACTGGTAGGAAGTGGAGGAAATGCGGGGTCCCAGTCCGCCACTTTAATGGTACGTGCACTGGCAACCGGCGACGTACATTTTAAAGACTGGTTTTATTTGCTAGGGCGTGAAAGTCTAGTTGCACTGTGCTTGGGTGGAACCATGGCAACGGCGGTTTCCATTTTGGGCTATTTCCGTGGGGACATTATGGTCGCCGTAGTATTGGCATTGAGTATGATGGGCATTGTGTTGATGGGTTGTCTGATTGGTATGAGCCTGCCGTTTATCTTAAACCGCATGAAACTCGACCCTGCTAGTGCATCTGCACCTTTGGTCACCTCAATTTGTGATGCGTCAGGCGTGGTGGTATATCTGCTGATTGCATCGCAAATTCTGACCTTGTCATAAGCTTATAAGCAATTGTTTCAGCACAAAGTTAGCACAGAAAAAAGTCATGAAAAGAATCATAATTCAGGGGTTTTATGATGTTAATGTGGTTGAAATAATGGAGGTCAGTAAAAACATGCCTGAATCCTTAGAACAAAAAAAAATGAGCCAGCAAGATGTCATTCGTTTAGAGCGTGATTTGGCCAAATATGCCAATATGATGGATTCTGTGGTGCGTATCCCGTTCACAAAGCAGGGAGTTGGTGCTGATGTCGCATTGAGTACTGTTCCGATTGCTGGGGATATCGCAGGTTTTGCCCTTACTTGTTATGCCATTTATAAAGCCAAGCAAATTGGCGTGCCGCAAGAGAAATTGAGCCCAGTATTGAAGCTGGCTATGATTGACGCTGTGGTCGGTTTTATCCCAGTCTTAGGGACACTGTTTGATATATTTATACGTCCGAGTCGTAAAGCACTAGATGTTGTTCATGATCATATCCGGGAAGAATACCAAATTCGTTCTGAGCATCATGTGACTCATCCTTTTCTTCATGAAAAATTGGAAAAGAAACAGCAACAGTCCACATTTTGGCGAAATCCTGTGGTGGCATGGCTTTGGCTACACATCCCCGATTTATTTGGCCTGATCTTTTTGGTGTGTTTTATGGGCTTATTGTGGTGGGGTGGCAGTGTGATGTGGCATTGGCTACAGGGACTAAGTTTAGGATAGCCGCTGATGAAGTTTAAAGGTCAAATTACGGCGAATTTGCCAGCGATTGATTTAGCATGCACTGCTACATTTTACCAAGATTTGGGCTTTGATCTGGTTTATCAGTTTGCAGAGTAGATGATTATGCGTTTAGGTGCGATGACACTGGAATTTTTCCATCATTCGCATTTAGACCCGAGCATTTCATGGCATAGTGCCTGTATTCGCGTAGCAGAGATTCAACCCTATTATGAATACTGGTCTAAACTGAATTGGTCGTTGTGGGAAAGCGCTCGTATGACCGATATCCAGGATTTCGACGGGATCTGTCAGTTTTGTATCATTGACCCTAATGGTAGTTTATTACGCTGTATCGACGTGACGATTGAATGAAGATGCATCTGTGATGAAGAGTCACAAAAAAGCCTCCAAGTGGAGGCTTTTTAAAATCTAGTGAACGAGTTTTTATGGACAATCGAGCTGTTGTAAAGCAGCAACACGTTGTTCAATCGTCGGGTGGGTTTGGAACAAAGCGGCTAAACTAAAACCTTGCTCTTGACCTGCCGCGATCGCAAACGCTTTCATTTCTTTAGGCATCGCATCTGGAAGTTGTGATTCTGCTTGTAAACGCAACAAGGCTGAAATCATCGCTTGTTTGCCTGCAAGACGTGCACCTGCTTCATCTGCACGATATTCGCGGTAGCGGGAGAACCACATCACGATTGCAGAAGCTAAAACACCAAAGACAATATCAAGCACAATAGTAATGGCAAAATAAGCTAAACCTGGGGCTTCTCCGTCTTCACGTCCAAAGACATTACGGTCAATGAAATCACCTACGACACGCGCAAAGAACATTACAAAGGCGTTCACGACACCTTGAACGAGCGCCAAAGTCACCATGTCACCATTGGCCACGTGACCAATTTCGTGAGCTAAGACTGCACGAAGCTCATCTTTATTCATACGCTCAAGTAAGCCGGTAGAAACGGCAACTAATGCATCGTTCTTGTTCCAACCTGTGGCAAAAGCATTCGATTGGTAAGACGGGAAAATACCGACTTCTGGCATTTTAATACCAGAACGTTGCGCCAATTGAGCGACTTCTTGTAACAACCATGCTTCAGCTTGGTTACGTGGGGCATTGGGGTCAATTAACTCTGTACCAGTTGTTTTTTTCGCCATCCATTTTGACATGAATAGAGAAATCATTGAGCCAACCATACCAAAGACAAAACAGATAACCAGTAGGTTACCTAGATTTAAGCCACCCGCGCCATGGTAACTACCGACACCGAAGAGTGACAAGATAATGCCAGCTACAACCAGTACCGCGAGGTTGGTTAGCAAGAACAAACCAATCCGCATCATTGAGAAAATCCTCTTATAATAAAAAAATAATCTGATTTATAAATCGAAAATCATTGATCTCAATATGAGGTGAAACTCTTCAAAATTCAAGAAAAAATAATAAAACTGCTATAAAAATTATTCTGAAATTTGAATGCGGGCAGAGGCGGTTGCATTGGTCGTGGCATAGGAGCCTGGCGCATCAGTAAAACTGCCATCAGAGGCTAGAATGATTTGGCGTGCAGGCGCAGTACGACTCACGCTCAACTGTGCGCTTGGGGCTGAGTCTTCATTATATTTAGCAGATTGCGCAATAACTTGAGTATTGCTTGCTGGACTATTTGAACTGATATTTAAGCTACCTGAATATAAATTGCTATATCGACTGCTGACACGTCTCACGTAGTCTTGTGTTTCACGAAACGGTGGAATGCCACCATACTTTTGTACATTGCCTTCGCCCGCATTATAGCCAGCAAGGGCAAGGCTGGTATTACCATTAAAGCGTTTCATCAGCCATGCCAAATATTTGGCACCCGCGTTAATATTTTGCTGTGGATCATACGCATTAGAAACATTAAAGCGCCGTGCTGTCGCAGGCATCAACTGCATTAGACCCTGAGCCCCAACAGGTGAGCGTGCATTCACATTAAAGCCTGATTCGGTATGCATGACCGCTTTAATTAAGCCTTCAGAAACGCCGTGGGTTTGAGCCGCTTGGCGAATAATGTGGTCAAACGCATTTTTGTTGCGACTATAACTGGGCAGAACTGAAGACTCAGAAGCCCCCCAGTTACTATAACTGTGGATATTGCTGTCTGGATAATAGGTTTTCTTTTCGACTTTTAAGTTGCTATAACGACTTTGTTTATTGGTTAACAAGGTCGTGCCGTTGGAATCTCTCAATTGGTAGATGGTTTGACCCGCGTGACAATCCAGTGCCATGAACGAAATCGTCATACACCCCAAAACGTAAAAACGACTCAAAAGCAGTTTATTTTTCATTATCTATTATTAATCGTAAAAAAATCGATTTCAGTGACTACGAATGAGTTTAGCAAAAAAAGAACCGCATGAAACTATTTAAGTTCAAAAAATCCATGAGTTTGTAAAAATCAAGTCCAATTGCTGAGCAAGTAATCAAAAAAAATAATTAATTTATTTTTAATGAGGATTGCTTGACTGGGCTAAGTTATTGAAATTTATTAGTAAATAAATTGATCAAAAAACGATCAATTTAAATAGAAGCCTTAAAGAGTGGGGTAAACACCTTGTCAAGTCGATTAGAATCCACAAAGTTATCCACAGCTTTTGTGGAAAAATGTGGAAAAGTCCAAAACATAAGCAGTTCAGCTAAAATGTGAACGCAATCGTTCAAAGTTAAACCGATTTCAATACATGAATATGACAGCAATGATAATTCATGAGAATTTACATTCTTTAGGTGCGAGATGGCTGTGAATCGGATAAAATTGCGCGGTATTTTTTTTTAGGTTTAACTCGTCTATGTTCTCGCCAGTTGAGTCCAATCAGGGATTTAATTTTAAACCAGAACTACCCACTAGCTCTGCGTATTATCGTTTGTTGAAAAAGTTACGCCGTCAGGTGGGTCATGCCATTCGCGATTTTAAAATGATCGAAGAAGGCGATAAAGTGATGGTCTGCATTTCCGGTGGTAAGGACAGTTATACCTTGCTCGATATTATGTTGCAGTTTAAACGCATTGCACCAATCAATTTTGATGTGGTGGCTGTGAATTTGGACCAGAAGCAGCCTGGTTTCCCAGAAGATGTATTACCACGTTATTTAGAAGAAAATAACATTCCCTATTATATCTTAGAAAAAGACACTTACAGCATCACCAAACGCTTAACGCCAGAAGGTAAAACCTACTGTGCAGTGTGTTCACGCTTACGCCGTGGCTCTTTATACGGCTTTGCGCAAGAAATTGGCGCGACCAAAGTGGCATTGGGGCATCACCGTGATGATATCTTGGCGACTTTCTTCTTGAACTTATTCCATGGCGGTAGTTTAAAGGCGATGCCTCCTAAATTGTTATCGTCAGATAAAAAGAATATCTTAATTCGCCCACTGGCGTATGTGGAAGAAAAAGACATCATTAAATACGCTGAAATGCGTCAGTTCCCGATTATTCCATGTAACTTGTGTGGTTCTCAGGAAAATCTGCAACGTGCCATGTTAAATGATATGTTGCGTGAGTGGGATAAAGCGCATCCAAAGCGTCTACACAGTATTTTTGGTGCCTTGCAAAATGTCTCGCCATCACAGTTGGCAGACCGTGAGTTATTTGACTTTGAAGCATTAGATAGCGAACGTGAATTCGACTTTAAAGGTGAAAGTTGTTCAACGGAAGATGAGCCTGAGAACAAACGTATTAACATGGTTAATCTTGGCTTTGCAGCAGACTAATTTTGTCAGTTAGGCCAATGCAAAACACCAATCAATGATTGGTGTTTTTTTTATGTGAATGATTTTGATAAACTTTGTATAAGAAATATAAAATATGAACGGTACGTACAAAAAACTTTAGGCACATGTAAGATATACATGCTATAACAATCTCCGAGCATATTTAGCTTCACAATGATGCCGTCTGGATAGGCAGCACACAACGAACAAAGAATTGAGGAAACATCATGCCTGCTTTTTTAACTGATGATTGGTTTTCAACTGTAGAAACATTAACTGCTCAAGCAGGGAATTTGAACCTGCCGCCAGCACTTGCGAATCTTGCAATTAACTTAGTCGTTGCTGACAATGCGGGTAATACCGAATTATCTTTAGATGGCGGCGCAATTAAAAAAGGTTTGTCTTCGAACGCAAAAACAACCTTGAACATGGATGCTGAAACACTACGTAAAGTATTCCTTGAGTTTGATATGGCTGCAGCAATGCAAGCGTTCATGACGGGTAAAATAAAAGTTCAAGGTGATATGTCACAGTTGATGGCATTGCAAACAGCAAAGCCAAGCCAAGAGCAAAAAGATTTATTTAAGAAAGTGCTTGAGCAAACGGCTTAAGTGTTCTGAGATAAAAAAAGCTTACCTATATAGGTAAGCTTTTTTTATGTCGATAGAGATGATCTTTTAGATATTGACCAACTGTGGCGTGGTTTTAATATGCTCAAGATAAGCTCGGATACGCGTCACATACTGAAGCGCTTGGCGGTAGCGACCATTCTTGGCTTGGTTCTGTTGTAAGTAAGCATACAAATTGAGCCAGTTATTCGGATCTTTACCTTGCGCCTGAATGCGTTTTTGAATCTGATTCACTGCGCCCGGTCCCATATTGTATGCAACCAATGCATACCAGTTACGGTCAGGAAAGGGGATATCATCATAGCGACTCAGCATTTGGTCGTAGTACTTGGCACCACCTTGAATGCTTTGCGCAGGGTCAGTACGGTTACTCACCCCCATAGCTTTGGCTGTGCTATTGGTCAACATCATCAAACCACGAACGCCCGTGGGAGAAACGGAGTTTGGCTTAAGATAAGACTCTTGATAACCAATCGCTGCCAATAAGTGCCAATCTAAATCGTACTTTTGCGCTGTACTTTTAAAACTGGCCTTATAAATTGGCATACGTTGACGCAAATCGCGTTGAATCGTATTCCAGTTTTCAGGCTTCACGACATTACGGTTGTAAAAAGAGGCCAGTTGACCAATTGAACCAGATTGTTTACCACGGCAGACAAATCCACTCGCCGTTTGCGTCAATGGATCATTCGCATGTTTAAACACCCAGTTCAGCTCAGTATTGAGGCCATTTTTACGTAAAACGTTTAAATCACCACAAGTTGCAGAAAAGGTTGAGAGATTTTTTTGTTCAATATTTTGAACACTTGCCGTCGTCATAGCAAAATTTGCTTTGCCCTGTGCGACCCATTTAAGTGCCGTGGCATTATCAGGAACCGTTTTGAAGTCTAGCTTTACATTTAAGCTGTCTGCATAGTTACGTGCAAGGTCATAACCAAAACCATGCAAATGCTGACCATCTTTAAAAACGGTCGTTGGGTTTTCTACTGAAACGACAGTCAATTTATTATGATTGACGACGTTGTCATATTGGTAGGTCTTACTTGCATTAATACTATGAAATGGAATTAACAAAGTACTTAAAGCAAGGGCTTTCAACGGGAGAGAGAAAGTTAATGAATTAAGGCAAAGCCTCGATCCAGAAGTTGAACTACTGTGCATGTTGTCTCCGCTACAAGTAATTTATGCCCGAGAACACAAAGGCAAAAACATGCCTTAAAACGAGTTCAAGTTGTCTAAATTCAATAAGAGGTTGGGCATTCATGACGTCATTCAAAATGACATAGGATTAAGAGAATTATGTAGAAAAACTACATAGATTAAAAAATAGGCAGCTAATTTAAGATGTGCGCATAATATATAGCAATTTTAAAAGTGTCAAATTTTGTGCAATATTTTTTTTAAAAATGTAACATAACAGTATAATTTAATTAATTAATTAATTTATTTTATAACCTTCTGTTGTGGAGAATTAAGGGATAAAATAAGCCTTTGTTGTAAATCAATGAGCAGATTTAGACGGCATTCATCATGAAATCAAACTTAATTACACGTGCAGGTCACGACAAATTAGTGGCAGAATTAAAGCAGCTTTGGCATGAAGAACGGCCTGAAATTACCAAGAAAGTAAACTGGGCAGCGAGTCTTGGCGACCGCAGTGAAAACGCGGATTACCAGTACAATAAACAGCTCTTACGTAAGATTGATCGACGGGTTCGCTACTTGGGAAAACGCCTCGAAGAACTTCGTATTATCGACTTTTCTGAAGAGCAGGCTGGCAAGGTATATTTTGGCGCTTGGGTCGAAATTGAAAATGATGCAGGGGAGCAAAAAACCTTACGCATCGTCGGAGTAGATGAAATTTATGATCATCACCCGCAGCACATCTCCATCGACTCGCCGATGGCACGTGCATTACTGTCCAAACAAGTTGATGATGAAATTGAAGTGGTGACGCCAACTGGCAAAAAACACTGGTATGTCAATTCAATTCGTTATGATAGACCTGACAGTTCAGAGAATTAATAGATTTTGTTTTAATTTTAGCCACTTGGTGTGATTTTTGAAGAAAAGTATTTGCCAAGTAGATTGAATGTTTATATGATGTCGCCCATGGAAGCGTGGCAGAGCGGTTTAATGCACCGGTCTTGAAAACCGACGAGGGTGTGAGTCCTCCGTGAGTTCGAATCTCACCGCTTCCGCCAAATTCAAAAACCCTGACTCAGTCAGGGTTTTTTTATGCCTTTTTTTAAATTAATTTCTAAAAGTTGCTAGAGCTTTTAATTAATTTTCATCATAGGCAAGCTAAAAAGTTAATATCTTATTGAGATTGAACATTTTTTAGCTGAATAGTGGCCTTTTGAAGGCTGAAAGATGAAAAATATTTGCCAAATTTTTTTTTTATTTATATGATAGCGCCCATGGAAGCGTGGCAGAGCGGTTTAATGCACCGGTCTTGAAAACCGACGAGGGTGTGAGTCCTCCGTGAGTTCGAATCTCACCGCTTCCGCCAAATTATTTTTAAATACAAACCAAATCTAATAATTAATAACCTAAGTTTAAGTTGAGCCATTAAGGCTAGCAATGTGGGATACACCGCAAATATCGTTAGTGATCAAATTCTAAAAAAGCAGTCAGATGTCCTCTTACTGCTTTTTTTATTTAAGGCAATTAAGCCTTCTTTTATGAGATTTAGCTGTACAAGTCGATCTCTTTTTAGATTCCCAATTCTCTTGAGACAAAGCAGTTAATAGACTGTACTGTTGTGCTATGTACCCGTCATTTTTGTAGATCAGTTTTTCGAAAGTTTTTCAATTTAGTCTAAGTAGTTTTTAGCATCCTTCGTTTGGTTTATCTAGTAACTCCTTACATATAAGTTGGAACTACATATGCCTTGTAAAAGTATAGAGAGATTGTTTTGTTTCGCTTTTTATCCACCGCCATTGCAACGGGTCGATTGAAGAGTGTTTCCCCGTATTTAATTCATCTGATATTTCCTTTATTGAATAAGCAAAGATGACTTGCATATTTTTACAGATTCTATAAATTAGGTAGATCGGTCTACTTAGTTGGGTGTGATGAGTACGAAAACTGCGAAACAGAAAATCTTAGATGCTGCTGCGATTTTATTTTATAACGACGGCATTACCAGTACAGGGATTAACAGCATTACCGATAAGGCCAAAGTTGCCAAAATGTCTCTATATAATAATTTCCCGACTAAGGCTGACTTGATCACTTCTTATATAGAAGCACGGCATCAAGAGTGGTTAGATTTGTATGCGCTTCGAAACCAACAGGCAGATACTCCTATTGATAAAATTGTTGCTGTTTTTGAGGCCTACCAAGACCATGCTGAGTTTGCTTATGAAAAAGGCTTTCGGGGCTGTGGTTTGTTGAATGCTGCTGCTGAATTCCCAGCGCATAGTGTCGAGCGTTTGGCGGTGAAAGCGCATAAGGATGAAATTGAAAATATTATTTCTACACAGCTTGCTCTTATTATTTCGGACGCAGACAAGGTGAAACAAATGGCTTTGTTGTTGTCTTTTATTTTAGAGGGGGCGATTGCGCGAGCAGGCTTGGAAAGCTCGAGTGATAAAGTACAAGCTGCAACGGCGATGGTGAAAACACTTTTAGCGCAGGAAATTAGCACGTGAATCAGTCTGTTTCTGCGGTACCAAATTATGGTTTTTTCGCGGTGCTGTTCGCTGCTTTTCTATGGGGAACGACGGGCACAGTTGCATCTTTTGCACCTAATTTGAGTCCTTTGGCTGTTGGCGCTGCCGCCATGGGCGGTGGTGGCTTGTTACAGGCGCTTTTGGCACGAAAAAGTATCATCTATCATTTGGTTCATATCAAAGCCCATGCAGTCATGCTCGGTGTAGGTGTAATTGCGGTTTTTATTTATCCTTTGGCCTTTTATTCATCGATGCACTATGCGGGGATCACTATTGGCACGGTGGTTTCGATTGGCACAGCACCATTATTTACTGCGCTTTTAGAACGGGTATTTGACAGAAAACCGCTTTCCATGGCGTGGTTGGTGAGTTTTGTTTTGGGGGTAACGGGGGTGGTATTGTTGTCTTTGGGAGAGTCGCATACTACAGCAAATACAGAAGGCTTATCTCAACATAGACAGATATTGGGTATCGGCTTGGGTGGAGTGGCAGGCTTAACTTATGCTTTATATTCTTGGGCTGCAAAAAGAATGATTGACCAAGGATTAGATGCAAAAGCTACTATGGGAATGATTTTTGGACTCGGTGCTTTATTATTACTTCCAACTTTATGGATGACAGGCTCAAACTTGTTTGAAGAAAACATCAACCTGTATGTCGTTGGTTATATGATGCTTATTCCGATGTTTTTGGGTTATGTCTTATTTGGTTATGGTTTAAAAACCGTGCCTGCCAGTAAAGCCATTACCTTAACTTTATTTGAGCCTTTGGTGGCTGCGGTATTGGCAATTCTGTTGGTGGGAGAGCAAATTGCACCAATCGGCTGGTTCGGGATGTTACTAATTTCGATTTGCTTAGCACTGCTGAGCAAAGCAAAGTAAGTTTTTTGAAGCAGCCTGAAACAAAGAACAGCACTCAGTCATGCTATTGTAAATTTTTAGCTTCAGAAATTTACTGGTGTATAAAACATTTTAGCTGGGTGTTGGAAAAGCCGATACCCATTGATGCTTAGTTGAGCTAAGCATCAAGATGTGTACGGTAAATTTTATGATGCTTTATCCATAATTATAGATATTTCAAAATACGGATATGCTTGTTTTTATGTTTAAAAGCAGAGAATTTCAACATCAAAGGATAAAGTGCCACAGTCAAAATAATTGAGATCAGCCAAAGGGTAGAAACGTGATCGACACCAAAATATTCACCATGAGTTTTGCCAAATAGTGCGACCGCAATGAGATAGAGGGCTTTAAGTGCATATAAATGGACGATATAAAAGAACATGGGTACGGAGCCAAAGATAATCAAGGGTTTGACCCAAGGTTTACTTTCAACCCTTTGAAGTAACACCAACAGGACTAAGCCGAGTCCGACATTCCATAAAATAAACAGTAGCGATGGCGGATACTTGGTCAGATTTAAAAAACTCATAATCGTTTCAATACTGGTCGGCATGCTAGACCATGCTTGGTCACCATAGACATTGAGTACTCTTAAAACGATAAATAAAGCAACACTGCCAAGTCCGAAGAACAAGAGGGTTTGATTTCTTTTTGTGATGTCTTGAGTCGTATTAAATACGCTATAGCCGATACAATAACCCAAAGTAATCACGCCAACCCAAGGCAGTACTGGGTAAGAGGTTCTAAAACGAATTAGATCTCCAAATTCGATCCAACCACGTTCATGCAAAATAAACCACAGATTTTGCAGGATAGGCATCTGCGGAAATGACACTTGATCCAGCGCATTATGTCCAAAAATAATGCTGAGACTGATCACCCAGAGCCATTTTTGCGATAGCCCAATCAAGCCTGCTAAAACCACCATACTCAGACCAATGGCCCAAATCACTTGTAAATAGATGACATCGGGCGGGAACTGTCCAGTCCAAGCGAAATTGATAATGATCAGTTCGAGAAAAATCAGAAATAGCCCACGTTTGAGTAAAAATTCACGGGTCATTTGAACGCTGTTGTTTTTTGCTTGGTAAAGATAAGCCGATAAGCCTGTTAAAACCACAAAAACAGGAGCACATAAGTGAGCCAAAATTCGGCTAAAGAAAAGGGGTTCTTCGGTTCCTGGAATCAGCATCGGGTCGGGGACTTGCTGGTGGAGATAAAAAGTTTCTCTGACATGGTCGACCATCATAATCAGAATAACCAGTCCTCTGAGGGCGTCAATTGCTTGTAAACGTTGTGAAGGTATAGACATAAGATGAATTGAAAATCGATGTTATGGTATAATGTAACATTTATTTCAATCATTCATATCTGAAATTTAATCAGTAAAAATTATATGTAATCCAATGGTTCAAGATGAAGTATCGAAAAAAGATGTATTATTTTATAGACGACTGGTCTATTATTGATTTATAGTGTGAATATGAAACGATCAGATAAAAGTGAAGCAACACGACTACACATTTTAAATAGCAGTTTTCAACTGGTGTTACATAAAGGTTTTGTTGGCGTAGGCTTACAGGAAATTTTAAAGAATTGTGATGTGCCGAAAGGTTCATTCTATTATTACTTTGCTTCAAAAGAGGCTTTCGGCTGTGCGCTACTCCAGCAGTATCTTGCCGACTATAAAGTCAAAATCGATCAGCTAATACAGCAAGAACAGCGAAGCGCCTATGCAAGTCTCGTGGCACTTTGGCAAGCATGGATTGATAACCCTTCACATCTTGAAAGTCATGTTGAACATCATAGCGATGGGGGATGGGCAGAGAACTGTCTGATCGTTAAGTTGGCAGCAGAAGTCTCAGATTTATCTGAAGATATGCGTCAGATTTTGAACTTTGGGGTGCGTAAGTTAACAGAACGTATTTCGGGCCTAATCCAAGCAGGGCAGCAAGACGGTTCAATTCCAGCGCATATTGATGCTGAAAAGATGGCACAGACGATGTATCAATTGTGGTTGGGAGCCGCTTTATTGGCAAGACTGGCCCAGAATAAGCAACCTCTTTACCTCGCTTTGGAAACCACCCAACAACTATTACAACCGATAAAGGAATAAATAGATGCAAAGTATTATACATCATCATTTTGGTGAGCCTGTCGACGTATTGGAAGCTGCGGATATGCTGCAACCTGAACCAAAAGTGGGTGAAGTACGTATTAAAATGATTCTATCGCCAATGCATAACCATGATGTGTGGACAGTGCGTGGCAGTTATGGTTATAAACCGACACTGCCTGCAATTGGTGGCAGTGAGGCTGTGGGCGTGATTGATGCACTTGGTGAGGGCGTACAAGGTGTATCGGTAGGGCAGCGTGTCGCGGTTGCAGGAATTCATGGCAGTTGGGCGGAGTATTTTATTGCGCCAGCGCATGGCGTCGTGCCTTTAACTGATGCAATTGATGATGAAACGGCAGCGCAGTTAATTGGGATGCCGATCAGTGCACTGATGCTCTTAGATTTTATCGACCTGCCGGAAGATTCGTGGTTGATTCAGAACACCGCCAATGGTGCAGTGGGTAAAACCGTAGCAATGATTGCAAAGGCGCGTGGTCAAAAGGTGATTCATTTGGTTCGCCGTACTGAGGCTGTAGCTGAAATGCAAGCCTTGGGCATTCAAAATGTGGTGGCAACAGACCAAGCCGATTGGAAAGAACAAGTCAAATCGATTCATGGAGATCAACCACTGATTGCGGGTGTCGACTCTATTGGTGGTCAGGCTAGTGGTGAAATGTTGGCTTTGCTGAGTGAAAATAGTCTATTGGTTTCATTTGGTAGCATGACGGGTGAGACCATGCAGATTGCTTCGGGAGATCTGATTTTTAAACAAGCCACAGTCAAGGGCTTTTGGGCAAGTGTGGTGAATAAGCAATTGTCTGCTGAGCGGAAAAAAGCGTTAATTATGGAGTTATTAACGCTTGCGACACAGAAAAAATTACTGCTGCCTGTCGAAGGTATCTTCAGCTTTGCACAAATTAAAGATGCAGCACTCAAAGCGACGCAAGGCGCGCGTCAGGGTAAAGTACTTTTGAAACCTTAATCGTTTTCGACTTAGATCAGCTGTGAAGCTGATCTAGCATCATTCATCAAAAATAAGGATAAAGCATATGATGGGACAAATTTTGATTGCTTTAATTGCACTGTTGCATGTGTATATTTTAGTTTTAGAGATGTTTTTATGGGATAAGCCCTATGGTTTAAAAGCCTTTGGCAATACGCCCGAAAAAGCACAACTGACCAAAGTCATGGCGCAAAATCAAGGTTTATACAATGGTTTCTTGGCTGCTGGTCTATTTTGGGCGTTATGTGCACCTGAAACTTATGCACTGCCATTGGCGAACTTCTTTTTAGGCTGTGTTTTGGTTGCTGGAATTTATGGTGGACTAACCGCTAGTAAGAAAATTATATACATTCAGGCAGTCCCTGCCATTTTGGCACTGCTTGCAGTGAATTTTCTCTAAGCTAAAGGAAAAAACTGCTTGAATTTTACATTAAAAAAGCCAACGTCGAGACGTTGGCTTTTTATTGTGAGTGTGGGACTTATTTGACTTCAGGCAAATCAAACCAAATCACTTGTGCATCTGCCAAGGCTTTAACATCACTTGCTTCTAAGAACGCAATTGCGTCACCTGCATGAAGAGTATGTTCAGCCACTTGGATTGAGCCAGAAATCACATGTATATAGTTAACATGTTGTGTGGCTTTAATTGAAAGGGTCTGATCTTTTTCAAGTACAGCCGTTTTCACTTCTGCATCTTGACGAATATGCATTGCAGCATTTTCATTTGGACCACAAATCACATGCCATTGATTCGGTTGCTCATGCCGATCAAGACGAATCTGTTGATAATTTGGGGCTGCATCTCGTTCATTTGGAATGATCCAAATTTGTAGCAAATGTACTGGCTCATCACCTTGATTCATTTCACTGTGCTGTACGCCAGTACCTGCACTCATCAGTTGCCATTCCCCCGCAGAAATACCGCCATGGTTGCCCATGCTGTCTTTATGAGTGATGGTACCTTTAAGAACACAGGTCAAGATTTCCATATTGTCATGGGGGTGTTGCCCAAAACCTTGATGAGCCGCGATCACGTCGTCATTGATGACACGTAGAGAACTCACACCCATATATTTAGGGTTATACCAACTGCCAAAAGAAAAGCTGTGTTTAGACTCTAGCCAGCCGATATTGACATGACCACGGTCTTGGCTACGATGAATGAAAGCATCCATTTTGAACTCCAATCTTATTTTTAATCTATGGAGCAATTTTAGCGTTTTATATTTGTCGATAAAATAGTGGATTTGCAATGTTGCGTTTCAATATTGAAATGATAGCTCTGTCTTAGTTTAGATCACAATACTGTTCGCGAAAATCTTTCCAGACGTAGTTTTTGCCTTGCGCATATTCAGTTAAAAATTGTTGATGTAGCTTCGGTTTGGCTTGCATCCAATTATTTCCCCATTTCACACCGAGCGGGGCCGCTTTATCTTTAAAAACAAAATAATCATCAAGGCAAGTACTGCTTTCAACGTAGAAGGCTGTATCTTGATCATCGAGATAATTTTCATAGTTAATCGAGTTGGGTGGATTCTTTAACAACACTTTATCACTGGCGGTAAGTAGAATTTTCTGTTCAAAGTGCTTTAATTGACCTTGTTTGTATTCATAACGGGTTTCAATATTATAAGGATGTACGGTTTGGTAGTCACCTGGGGACTTGGTGCTGTATTCAAGTATTGCATTATTGTAATCTGATAAGTCTTTATCCCATTTAGGGCCAAAACTCATCCCATCTTCAATGGCAGGAGCTACAAATTGCACACGGTGGAGCTGTTTGCCATCATTGTTGATTTCAATAATTTCATAGCTGTATCGGTAGCGATTGTCGGCATAGATGGTGTTAATGGCCGCATTGGCTTTTAACTCCGTAGGGGTATAGGCATAGCGAGTACGAAAGATCAGTGCGAGGTGCTGAGCGACGGGCATAATCGAAAATAGTTCATGATCTTTGACAGTGTTGTTGAGTTGGGGTTGTAGGACAATTTTTTCTCGATTTTCAGCATAGGCGTCCCCTATCGAAAAAACGGCTGAGTGAGGTAGGTTTAAATAAAATAGTTTCGGCTTCGGCCCCGTTTGAATCGCGTAATAGTGAATCGGAGACTTACCTGCAATGACATAATAGCGTGCATTCAAAAGGGGCTCTCTGAGACTATCTTGCTCTGGAATGTATTGGGGATGACGGATTTTTTCATGATCATCCATATTGTGGAATGGATGGTCAGATTCCACCGCGTAAGCAGAAGCATCTACGCTGGTCACGATTTCCTCATCTAATTCGGCAAAGCTATACGTTGAGAAAGCTAGTAAGCAGGCCACGGGCAGTATTATTTTTAAAGTGTTCATCGTCATTTTTATGTTGTTGTAATTGAAAAAAAGGTGCTCTCAAGAGAACACCTTTTATAGCGTAAATGTCTTAGAAAGCCAATTATTCTAAGAATTTAACTGTTACACCAGACTTCACTTTTTTACCAAGATCATTGGCATCCCAGTTGGTCAAACGGATACAACCGTGTGATGCTGTTTTAGAAATAGCAGAAGGGTTTGGTGTACCGTGGATACCAAATGATTTTTTGCTTAAACCAATCCAGATATTCCCTACAGGACCATTCGGACCTGGTGGTAGAGAAAGTGGTTTTAAGTTTTTGCCCTGTACAAAGTTACTTGGTGAGTAGCTATACCATGGATTTGGCGCAACACCAGTGACTTTATAGGTACCCGTTGGAGACGGAGTGTCTGAACTACCAATGGTTGCAGGGAAAGAACCGATCATTTGGTTGCGGCTGTTAAATAAATACAGCTGTTTTGCACCTTTGTGCGCAACAATCAAATGGATGTCTTCCGGCACTTCATTGCGGATATTCGCCACAATAATTTTTTCGCCCGCTTTTTTGAAGGTTGCTTTTGGATTTAACTTCTGCAAGAAGTCTTCATCCATATGGAACTTTTCGCCTAACATTTCAGTCACGCGAGTGTAATACAAACCTTTCATTTTGGCTTGTAGTGCGTAATCGCGTGGAATTGATGCAGCATAAGGACCTTTTAGGTCTGCTTCGGTAATGGTGTATTCAATAAATGCAGGTTTAGAACCTTGGCTTGCCAGTAGAGCATCCCAAGTTTCTTTGGTTAAGGTACCTGTTGCTTTTAAGCCGCTCATTTGCTGGAACGAAGCAATTGCTTTGAGGGTGTTTTTACCGCTCATGCCATCAATTGCACCTGGAGACGCATGCGCATTATTGAGCATCACGTGAGCACGTGCATAGACAGGAAATTGGCCTTTACCAATGTTGTCGAACCATTCTGCACTATTTAAACCATTTAATGTCCACGATGCTTTTGCCGCAGCAGGATTGGTCGTCGTCGTCGTGGTCGGTACAGTGCTGGTTTTGCTTGGTGCAGCACCAACGTCAGCTGTCTTGTCTTCAGATTGTTCAAGTTGATCTAAAGTTTGCGAGGCTTGGTTTAAGTCTGCTTGTTCTTTTGCTGTAATTTGGTTGTTTGCAACCGCAGTAGAAGCTGAAGCGACATCTGTTGCTAAAGGATCAATAGGATCTTGTACTGAAGTATCAATGATCTTTTTTGGCGTCAAGGGTTGTTCAGTAGTAGATGCAGCAAACGCTGTACCAGCAAGAATGCAACTTAAACTCATCGCGAGTATTGTGCGAACGAACATGTAATTCAACCTTAAGAATTATTCATTTACAAAGTAAAAACTAGTGAAGTATTACAGAAAAGAGATGGAGATGCAGTATTTGTTTTGTGTAAATATTCGTTTACGTCTTTGTCCTGATCGAATTTTAGTGTTATGAGAAGTTATTAAAAATTCGACCTTTTTGTTATGATGGTGAGCAAATTTATTTGAGATGGGAAAGTAAATGACGACGCTTAAAAATGATCGTTTTCTACGTGCTTTATTACGTGAACCTGTAGATACCACACCCGTCTGGATGATGCGTCAAGCTGGACGTTATTTACCTGAATATCGAGCAACTCGTGCTCATGCGGGTGACTTCCTTTCGCTGTGTAAAAATAACGATTTTGCATGTGAAGTAACTTTACAGCCTTTACGCCGTTATGAGCTCGACGCTGCCATTTTATTTTCAGATATTTTAACTGTACCTGACGCTTTGGGGTTAGGGCTTTATTTTGAAGCTGGGGAAGGGCCTAAATTTAATAAAACGGTTCGTACTGAACAAGACGTAGCGAATTTACCGAAGTTTAATGCCACGTCTGATCTCGACTATGTGATGAATGCGGTCAAGACGATTCGTTCAGCACTTGGTGGACAAGTGCCATTAATTGGCTTTTCAGGTAGTCCTTGGACACTGGCAACTTATATGGTTGAAGGTGGTTCGAGCAAAGATTTTCGTTTCACCAAGCAAATGATGTATGCGCAACCTGAAGTTTTGCATGCGCTGCTCGATCGTTTGGCTGATGCAGTAATTGACTATCTAAATGCGCAAATTGATGCAGGTGCTCAAGCTGTACAGATTTTTGACAGTTGGGGCGGGGCATTGGCACACCGTGAATATTTAGAATTTTCTTTAAAATATATGCAAAAAATTGTTGCGGGTTTAAAGCGTGAAAATGAAGGACGTAAAGTTCCAGTCATTTTATTCACCAAAGGTGGCGGTCAATGGTTAGAACCAATGGTTGCGACTGGCGCGGATGCTTTTGGTCTAGATTGGACGACGCCATTAAATGTAGCTCGCCAAACGGTGGCTGGCCGTGCGGCACTGCAAGGCAACTTAGATCCTGCAACATTATATGGTTCGCATGAGACCATTGTGAAAGCCACCAAAGCCATGTTAGATGACGCTTATGCAGGCGGTGAGAAGACGGGTTATGTTGCAAACTTAGGTCACGGTATTACCCAGTGGGTTGACCCTGAAAACCCGAAAGCCTTTATTGATACTGTGCATGAATACAGTGCCAAATATCTCTAAGTTTCACAGCTTCAATTCAATTAGGTTTCATGCGTGATCACGATTTTAAAATCATGTTTTGAGTTCTCATCTAAGGCAGTTTCGGCTGCCTTATTTGGGATATTGCTGTTATTGGCTTTTGCGTTTACAGCCAGTATAGGAAGTCAGGAATATTTCGGCTTTTTCCGTTATGACTATCTACTGTTTTATGCTGTGCTGATTCAAGTTTGTCTGCTCTATTTAAAACTTGAGTCTTGGGCCGAAGCCAAAGTGATTACGCTATTTCACGTGATGGCAATGGTGATGGAAATCTTTTTGACCCATCCACAAATTGCGTCTTGGCAGTATCCACATCCCGCCGTGTTTAAAATTCTCACTGTGCCCTTATTTGCAGGTTTTATGTATTCGGCTGTAGGCAGTTTTTTTGCGCGTTCATTACGTCTCTATCAAGTTTCTTTTGAATGTTTACCCCGTTTCTCCTCCATGTTGACGTTGGCGATGTTGTCTTATATCAATTTCATGTCCAAGTTTTTTGTTCCTGATATTCGTTATTTTTTATTTGCGTGGAGTGTAGTGCTGTTTTGGAAAACCAAGATTGGCTTTGAATTACAGCAGCATCGTTTTCAACTGCCGATGTTACCCGTACTTCTACTGTTGGCTTTTATTATTTGGATTGCAGAAAACATCAGTACTTTTTACCAAATTTGGTTGTACCCAAGTCAAGTCGATGCATGGCATATGGTCGGTTGGGGTAAGTTGGGTTCTTGGTATTTATTGCTACTCTTAAGTTTAGTCCTGGTCTTAAGAATTTTAGGCAAACGAGACCTACGCGGTAATTGGTCGTTATATCGCTCATAAGTTATTTTATATATACCACTTCACTTTAGTATAAATTGTTTTGCGTTATGCGGCTGTTCCCGTTATCTTACAGGAGTGTAGATTAAAATATACACGACACGGAACAATAAAAAAAACTCGGACATAATCGAGTCTGGAGAATAGATATGTTGAAAAAAATAGCATTGGCTGCGGTTTTGGCAGTTGGTTCGACCGCTACATTTGCAGATAATGATGTCGGTTGTGGTATTGGTTCAGAAATTTGGGCTGGTCAGTCAGGTAAAGTCGCTAAGCTCTTAGCGGGTACAACAAACGGTATTTTTGCTAACCAACTTTTTGGTATCACTTTTGGTACTTTAGGGTGTAGTGGTACAGGTACTGTGACTGCTCAGGCTGTAACATTTACAAACGAAAATGCAGAAGCATTGGCGCGTGACATGGCAGTTGGTGAGGGCGAAAGTCTGAATGTCCTTGCTGAATTACTCAACATTCAATCTGGTGATAAAGCACGTTTCTTTGAAGTTTCTAAACAAAACTTTGCAAAAATCTATTCAGCTGAGAACCAAGATGCACTTCAAGTGTTAGCATCATTACAAGCTGTAATGGCAACTGATGACGTATTAAAAGCATACGTTTAATTGCACCATAAAACCCTGCCATTCGGCAGGGTTTTTCATATCTAAAAAAGAAGAATAGCTAGCACTGCATGAAATCTGTTGTCCTCCTCTCAAGCGTGCTATTCAGCACCACCATCTTTGCTCAAGCACCTAGCTCAGCAGAGTTTTATATTGAAAAAGCACAGCAGCTTAAGCTTGCCTCAAATGTAACTTGGCAACGTTTGATGTATGCCAATACGTCATCAGGACAAAGTGAAGTCACTTACCGTCCGTTCTTTTACAGTGCGCACGGACAAACTCAGCTCAAACAAGAGCTTGATGCCAATATTGCAGCACTTTTTACTCCTGCTGAAGCCAATCAATCGATTCAATGTCGCTTTCCAGCCCGTTCAAAATGGCTCATAGGACAACTGGATATCGAAGCGAATCTACTTCCTAAAGCTGCATGTCCTGAGCTGGATGAGTGGCTTGAGCAAATTAAGCCTTATAAGGCGACTTTAATTTACGCCACGGACTTTATGGGCAATCCCAGTTCGATGTTTGGGCATACCTTGTTAAGGCTTGATCCTAAAGACCAAAAACAGCTAAATTTAGTCTCTTATGCTGTGAATTACGCAGCGACAGTGGCCAATAGCGACAGCTTTTCTTTTGCATGGAAGGGCTTAACAGGGCAGTATCCGGGTGAGTATTCACTCATGCCGTACTACCGGAAAGTGAAAGAATATGGCGATTTGGAAAGCCGCGATTTGTGGGAGTACGAGTTAGCTCTTACACCAGCAGAAACCCAAACCATGGTTGAACATATTTGGGAGCTCAAGCATGTACAATTTCCTTACTATTTTATCAGTGATAACTGTGCCTATCGTTTACTGGGTTTAATTGATTTGGTGCGGCCAGAGGTCAACCTACAAAAAAAATTTAAAACCGCTGCGATTCCTGTTGAGACTATTAAGGCAGTCAATGAAAACCATCTAATTGCAGAAAGTGTTTACCGTCCTGCTTTAGAAACGCAGTTGTTGGCACAAGCTAAGCAGCATGGTCAAGCTTTGGCTGCTGCGGCGTATCAGGTTGCGCAACTTGAACCGGCTCAAATGCAAGACTATTTGAATCGTTATGCTATGGTGGATCAGGCGCGTATTTTAGAAATGGCCTATGACCATGTGTATTTACAGTTAATTGCACAGAAGATCACGGCAGAAGATGCTCAACCGCGCATTCGACAACTGCTGGGTTTGCGTAGTCAGATTGATTTGGAAAAGCAGCGTCAAGTGGTTGAAGCGCCAAAAGTGGATCCAGTAAAAGGCCATCAGGCACGAACTGTTCAGCTTGAAGCGGGCGAGGTACAAGGTGACTCTTATTTCCAACTAAGTCATCGTCAGGCCTATCATGACTTGATTGACCCACAAGGCGGTTTCCGTTTAGGGACACAGCTTAAGTTTCTAGAGGGTAGCCTCGAATATCGCGATGATCGACTGAAGTTACAAGAGCTAAATGTGCTGGAGGTTAATGCTTACAGTCCACTGACTGCCTTTAAAACTCCATTAAGTTGGGGTTTTAATATGGGGTGGCAACAAGAGGCATTAGATCGAGAGGGTGCATTTAGTGAACAGGATCAACACGGGGTATTTAATCTATCCAGTCAGTTTGGCTATAGTGTGGCAGATCAAGATCGTCAACACTTATGCTATGCACAATTGCAAAATCATATACAAGCAGGCAAGGCCTTAGATCGAGGCTGGCGTCTTGGGCTAGGGCCAACAGTAGGCTGTCAAAATATCTGGACTGAACATGTTAATAGTTTGGTACAGCTCGAACTGCCATATTGGGAAGATAGTCATCAATGGCAAGTCAGACTGAACACTCAACTGCAATATCTATTCAATCAGCAAAATGCGTTGAGGTTTCATTGGCAGTATCAACAGCAAAAAGGAAAAGATTGGAATCAGACAGGTTTGAGTTATATCCATTTCTTTTAGTTCGGCCCTCTGTGCAAAGCCCCATTGATGGGGCCTTTTTAATGAAAGTAAGTGTTGTTAAAACAACCAAACGTAGGCCTTGCTTTTTATAAAGCGCTAAAAATAAAAGCTGATGGTGAAAATAAGTATTGAAATTTGTTATATTAATCACAATAAATATCTAGTAAGTCTCAAAAATATATAAATAGGTAAGTTTTATGAATGATCAATGCATGGCTGAATTGGCCGAGCAGTGGGGGAAAATTTGCCAACATTATTCAGTGAAAGATCACGTTAAAGCACAAAATTTTATTCAGCAACATTCGTCTGTATTGGTTAATGAGTTTTATAGCAATATTGTCTTGGAACCCGAGGCTGCAGATTTTTTTAAAGATGACATTATTCAACAGCGCTTAAAAAAAAGTTTAAACCAATGGCTCGTTGAAAGTTTCGACGTGGCTGTGAATGAAACTTATTATGCGGCGGTTGAAAAGCAACAAAAAGTTGGGCAGGTACATGCGCGAGTGGGCATTCCTTCTTGGTTGATCATGCGCGGTATTCGTGAGATTGAAAACAAGATTTTGGAACTATTGGCTGAACTTCCGCGAGATAATAACCACCACATGCTCAGTTATATGCTGCAAATTATGGGTTTTGCCACTGAAATCATGTGCAGATCTTATGAGGCGAATACTGAGCGGAGCCATGAAGTTAAGCATAGTTATCGTTTATTTTCTGCAATGCAAGATGTCGCAGTACAAAAAGATAAGCAGCGCAGCATTTTGCTCGACTGGGAAAATGAGTTGATGTTTAAAGTCTTCTCCGAGCATCCGCAGTTGCAACACATTGCTTTGTCTAAGTCAGAATTTGGTTTATGGTTTGTACATAAAGCTGCGTATGCATTTACGGGAGCAGAGCAAGTTGAGACCATTATCAGGTTGATTCAACAGGTCGACACTCTCAATTTTGACGTGCTCGACTGTCAAGATCAGAATCATAAGATAGAACGCATTCAAGAAATTCGTGACGTGAACCGACAGATTCAGCATTTGGTCGATCAACTGTTCCAAGTGACTGAATATATAGATTCAGGCAATGACTCTCTGACCCAGCTGTTAAACCGTCGTTATTTAAGTACGATTGTGTCGCGTGAAATTAATTTTGCCCGTAAAAATGATGCGGCACTCAGTCTATTGGCAATCGACGCGGATTATTTCAAACGTATCAATGATAAATATGGACATACAGCAGGAGACTTGGCACTACGTTTTATTGCTGAAGTCTTGTTGGGTGTAGCGAAGGGGAGTGACTATGCTTTCCGTATTGGTGGCGAAGAGTTTTTATTGCTGTTGGTCGATAGTGATCTCAACCGTGCTTTACAAGTCGCTGAAACGATTCGCATGCGAATACAGGAAACCCCAATTCGTACTACTCATGGGCAAAGTTTTAGTTTTACCGTTAGTATCGGCTGTACGGTTTATAATGGTCATCCTGACTATCAACGCTTTTTAGATACAGCCGATTCGGCACTCTATGCAGCTAAGAATAAAGGGCGCAACTGTACTCATGTGACCGAAAAAGTTCTGAGTGTGTAAATCTCAGACTTAAACATGAACTGTTCTACGGCGTTTCAAATCGATAGTTGAGGTGTTTATACCTCAACTATCACATAATATTTTTTTACAGCTTCAACCACTTCAAATGTGCCGATAAAACTTGGTGGAATAATTCCTGCCTGTCCTGCTTTGACTTCAATGAAGTCTTGAGTGTGGGCATCATGAATACGGATGCGGCCTTCTATCACTTGAAAAAACTCTTGTTTGTTGTCGGAAAATTGAATATTCCATGACCCAACTTCACAGTGCCAAATCCCGCATCCCATATGTGGATGTTCGTACAGGCTATATGTCTTACGCTGAGGATTACCTTGAATTAAACGGTCAGGACGTGGAAAATCAATACTATGTTCGCTTTGGGTCAAACCATGACCTGCTAACCAAATTGCTGACATTGCGTATTCCTCTAAACAAAAAATGAATCGTTCAATGATATATGCATAAAAAAGCCCCAACAGCGGTTGAGGCTTCATGTTTCAATTAATAGCTTTCAGGGACTGCACTTAAAAACTCCCGACGTTCTTCTTTATTGGTTTTAAAGTCACCAATAAAAGAAACCGTGCGAGTAGTTGATTCTTGCTTGCCGACACCGCGCATCATCATGCACATATGTGCCGAATCAATCATCACGGCTACACCACGTGCACCTGTCACTTCTGCAACTGCTTCTGCAATCTGCTGTGTCAGGTTTTCTTGAATCTGTAGACGACGTGCAAACATTTCGGTAATGCGTGCAAATTTAGAGAGTCCAAGGACGTTGCCTTCAGGTAAATACGCAATATGTACGCGACCATAGAAAGGCAATAAATGGTGTTCACAGAGTGAATAAAATTCAATATTTTTAACCAGTACCATTTCACGGTTGTCCGATGGAAACACCGCATTATTGGTCACTTCTTCTAAGCTTTTGCTATAACCAGACGTCAAATACGAAAAAGCTTTAGCAGCACGCATAGGCGTATCGAGGAGACCTGGACGGGTTAGGTCTTCACCAACGGCAGTTAAGATGTTAGCGTAGGATTGCTGCATAGACATAAGACGTGTTCACTTACACTGATATTGAACAAGGACGGCATTGTAGCAGAAAACTATTCCAATGCCTTATTTTGGACAAAAATCCGATTACTGTTTCAACTTTGGGTTCTTTTCACTTCGTTTTAGTAACACTAAAACTGCACCTGTACCGCCTTGCTTCTCTGGCGCACTCACAAAAGCCAGCACATCTCGGTGTTGACGCAGCCAACCATTCACATAGGTTTTTAAAATGGCTTCCGGACCTTTGCCGTGTACAATTTTAATCACATTTTGATTTTCATCTTTGGCCATTTGAATCACTTGTAAAACTGCGACACGGGCTTCTTCAACGGTGCAACCATGCAAGTCAACTGCTTCAAACCAACGAATGTTCCCCGCTTTTAAATCTTCAAATACTTTGTGTTGTAGTGTAGCAATCCGATAACTGAGCGCGGCTTGGCTTGCTACAGGGTTGAGCATTGCTTGAGTATCAGAAAGCTCGGTTGCATCAGTATGCATAGGGCCTTCAGCCGCTGCACGTTTTACTAAAGTTTGTGCATCGATTTTTTTCTTTGGATTTTTTTCTATTTTAGCGATGTTTGCAGTCTCCATTTTTTGGACACCTTGCATTTGTTTTTGAAATAATGCGAAATCATCCTCTGGCTCGGGTGGAGCAACTTGAGCTTGGGCCTCAGACTGTTTAGCGGCAGTCGAATGTGAGTTAGTGATTTGCTTTTTAAAGTCTTTTAGTAAATTAAACTGCTCTTTAGAAAGCGATGAATCATGTTTGCTCATAAGGTTAGAGAAGTACGCAAAATTAGGAATCAGGGGACAATTATAATCTGGTTTTGTTTTGATTTGAACTGAATTGCACTCATTAGGGATGAGTAAAAGCCTAAACACAAGATGGCATTTAATATGTTGAATGGTGTGCAAAAGAGTTATTGTTGAAGATGCGCGTAAAACAGAAAAACCCAAGTCAACATACTATCTTGAACAGACAAATGATTTACTTGGGTTTAGGTAGGGCAGAACTATTATGCCTTTAAGTAAGTGAGAGCTTACTTAACTTGCACGTAAATTGTTGAGAATTTTATCTAGTTTTTTGTCAATTTGACTGCGATATACATCTGGTATGACTCGTGAAATCTTAGTCAAAATTCGCAGTTGTGCACCTGGAATAATCATAAACTGAGAGGTGAAAATACCGTTGTAAATTTCTTGACAAGCTTTTTCAACAGGCATGCTACCACCTAACTGTTTTAATGCAGCTGTTACAGGTGAACCATTCTTGCGCTCTTCAGTCACCAACGGCGTGTCTACTTCTGGTGGGCAAACTACAGCAACTTCAATTTTCTCACTACGAAGTTCCATACGGAGTACTTCAGCCAATCCAATCACACCAAATTTAGATGCACAGTAACCCGTATAACCATAGCAACCAACCAAGCCTGCAGCTGAAGCAATAAACACGATTTTAGGTGTGTTACCTTGCTGAACAGTTTGTTTTAAGTACGGTAAAGCTGCATGTGCAACGTTACGACTACCGACCAGGTTAATATTAATTTGGCGTAAAAATTCTTCAGAACTCATGTCTTCAAAAGATTTAGCAATACTAATACCAGCAGAATTAATCAACAAATCGGGCGTACCAAATGTAGCTACTGCTTCTGAAAATTTTGCATCTAGTGTGCTTTCATTTTGCACGTCTATTTCAAAACCACATACAGCAGGAGAGAGCTTTTGCAATTCTGTAATAGCTTGTTCAATACCAGCATGAGCGAAAATGCATACTTGATATTTGTCCTTAAGTAGACGTTTCGTCAGTTCAAGACCAATGCCGCTACTGCCACCTGTGATCCACGCTGTTTTCATATTCTTTTTCATCTCAATATCCTTATGAGTGTTGCGAGAAAGTTAAACGGATTCAACCGTTTTACTGTTGATAAGTACATCACCAAATTGTGTGCGGAGTTCTGCTTTCACAATTTTACCTGTGCCATTGACTGGCAGCGCATCAACGAAGATGACTGCATCAGGAATCTGCCAGCTCGCAATCTTGTCTTTAAAGTAAGAGCGGATTTCATCTTCTGTAACGGCTGAATTTTCTTGTTTCACGGCAATCAGAATTGGACGCTCATCCCATTTTGGATGACGTGCCGCAATGGCTGCTGCCATACGAACTTCAGGATGTCCAACTGCGATATTTTCAAGTTCAACCGATGAAATCCATTCACCACCAGATTTGATTAAATCTTTTGCACGGTCACAAATAGTCATGTAGCCATCAGCATCAATTGTTGCGATATCGCCAGTGTCAAACCAACCATCCGCAGTTAATGCACTTTTCTCTTGGTTGAAGTAGTGATCGACAATCCAAGGACCACGAATTTGTAAATTGCCTTGAGTATGACCATCATTTGGTAACGCAGTTGTACTGCTACCATCGACAATACGTAATTCAACACCAAAAGGTGGGCGACCTTGAGTTAAACGAAGTTTTTCAAATTCTTCTTCGCTCAAAGCTGCATGTTTTGCTTTAGGCTGGTTTGCTGTACCCAATGGGCTTGTTTCAGACATACCCCAAGCATGAATGGTGTCGCAGTTATAGTTGTTTTTGAAGTCACGAATAATTGAAGGCGGGCAAGCAGCACCACCAACCACATTACGCGTCATGCTGTCCAAAGTTGTACCGCGTTTTTTCGCAGCAACAAGTAGACCTTGCCAAATCGTTGGCACACCTAATGCGATGGTCACTTTATAGTTATCAATTAAGTCAACTAAGCTGTCGCCGTCTAAATTCGGTCCTGGAAGGACAATTGTACTGCCGACCATAGCTGTCGCATAAGGTACGCTCCATGCGTTCACATGGAACATTGGAACAACTGGCATCACAATATCATTTGCAGACAAGCTGAGTGAGTCTGGGAAACATGTTGCCATAGTATGCAAAAGGGTTGAGCGGTGGCTGTACAGTACACCTTTAGGGTTACCTGTCGTACCTGAGGTGTAGCAAAGTGAACTTGGCGTTTCTTCACTAAATTGTGGCCAATTAAATTCAGTAGATTGATGCTGAATCAATTCATCATAGAACAGTACATCTGGTAAGGCTTCAACGATTTTATCATCACGTGAACTAAGGCAGATGAAACGTTCAACAGTCGGTACTTTACCTTGAATAGCAAGAATTAGAGGTAAGAATGTTGAATCAAAGAAAATGGCTTTGTCTTGAGCATCATTAATAATGAAGATCAGTTGTTCAGGGAATAAACGAGGATTAATAGTATGGCAAACATAACCACTACCTGAAACAGCATACCAAGTTTCTAAATGGCGATGGTTGTTCCATGCAATAGTTGCGAGACGATCACCCGCTTCTAAATCAAAAGTCGTAAACGCATTGGCTAAACGCTTACAGTTTTGCTGTACTTGTAGCCAGTTTGATGTAGTGATTTGACCATTTACTTCGCGTGAAATAATTGAAGTATCTGCGTGATATTTTGCTGCATGTTCAATTAAATTACTAATCAATAATGATTGGTGCATCATTTTGCCAAACATTTCATTCATCCTTTGAAGCCGTTTTTTTTAATATATAAAGGACTCTTAGGGGTGACTAAAAGTCCTCAAGGTTTGAGCTTATTTGTCGTTAAATGCGACTTCTGCACCTGGCTTAATATAGCTTGGCAATTTTTGACCAGTTTGTTGTGATACAGCAATCAATGTACGCTCAATCCAGCCCGCATCCATAATGAACATGAGTGAATCATCGTCATTTAGATTTACATTGGCCCCTTCAACAATGATGAAACCTTCAGCACCTTCAGGGGTTGCTAAAGTATGGATAGAACCCGCTGGTTCAAATAAATAGCTACCAGCAGTTTGAACATCTTCAGGATATTCAACATAATGCCATGAACCAGCAGTTGTGTAGAAATGTACAACACCTGTGTGGAAGTGACGTGGCATTACAACACCAGCATCAAAACGAGCGTAGATAATCCATTTACCATTGTCAGGATCTAAAAAGCATGGTGTAACATGCACGCCTGGCAAAGCGTTTTGAATTTCACCTTCTTTGATGTTGATAGTTAATAAACGATCTTGGTGTTTAATTGATTGTGCAATACTCATGACAAACTCCATGTATGTCGTTATTTCAGAATGTGATACCATGTTTGGGTATCTAATGTTTCCATGTCGTCGAGCATAACAATGTTTGCATGAATGCAAACCACTCGAAAGAATGGATTTAGAATTGTTTGAGAATTGGGCAAATGAATAGTTTAAAATATATATTTGAAATCATGATTTAGATTCAATATCACTTTGTATCATAGCTAGTGCCTTTACTATTTGTAGGCACTTGGAGCATCGAATAAACATAAATTATGGTTGAACATGATTTTGTGAATAATGCGAATTTCAAGGAAGTGAAGTTTGCAAAAGTAGTTGAATAAAAAAGATTGGATGAGTAGAAATGCAAGTGTTGAAGACTAAACTCAGTCGTCCTAGTGTAATGAACGACAGAGCAATGCAACGCCCTTTGTTGTTAAGTCAAATGGTAGAGCATTGTGAGTCTTCTTTAGTATTTATTCACGCAGCAGCGGGTTATGGAAAAACCACGTTGATGTACCAATTAAGTGAAGCACTATTAGCCCAAACTAAACAAGTAAGTTGGTTAACCTTAGATAGTGATGATAACGATCCAATTCGACTATATCAGTACTTACGTTTGGCACTTTTGGGATCAAATGCATTGCATGCGGTTGCACATGGACAGATTCATAAGCAAAACATTATCGAATTAACCCAGAAAGTAGTCGAAATTGACGCCGACATCGTTTTATTCATTGATGAATTAGATGCGTTGGAAAACGAAGAGTGCTTAGATATTCTTTGGTGGTTATATCAGTATTTACCTAGTAACTGTCATTTAGTGATTTCTTCACGGCTTAAACCCAATTGGAGTTTTACTAAAGAATATTTATCGGGACGTTTAAAGTGGGTGACTGAAGCTAATCTCAGTATTAAGCCACAAGAAAGTAAGGAACTCATTCATTTTTTACATCAGCAAAATTTTGATGGCATTACTCTAACAACGGAGTTAGCTGAACAACTGATTGATAAAACTGAAGGGTGGCTGACAGGAATTCAACTTACTAACTTATATTTGAAGAATTACCACGATGCTGCATCAGTTATTCAAAGTTTAAGTGGTGTGCATACGCAGATAGTAGACTATTTGAGTGAACAAGTCTTTGTACAGCTTCCACCAAGTGTTCAAATATTTTTATTACATATGAGTGTGCTTAAAAAAGTCAATTTGTCCTTGGTACAGGCAGTGACAGAGCACCCTCATGCACAGAGCTTTTTGGGAGAAATTCAACAACGTGGTTTATTTATTTTAGCCATCGACGAGCAGCATTATTGGTATCGTGTGCATCATTTGTTTCGTGAGTTCTTGGAAAACAGATTTAAAGCGACAGATATAAAACAGTATGAGCAAGCACACCGTAGAGCTGCACTTTGGTATAAAACACAAGGTTTCCTAATGGAAGCCATCTATCATGCGCAGCAAGCACATGATCAAGTTATGGTGCTAAGTTTACTCGAAGCCGTGAGCCGAGAATTGGTTTTAGACGGTCGTGTTTATACTTTACTTGAGTTGGTGAGACAGATATCTGAAGATGAGCTAAGAGAGCATTTTCACTTACTGTACGATACGATTTGGGTTTGCTTATTGACACACCAAACTTCACTTGCGAATCATTATATTCAGCTTTGGGATACAGTTAAATCGAGTGATAACTTGAGATTACATGATGATCAGCACGGGCTTGCTCCAATGCTTGCATTGCTCGAAGATGAATTACCTAAAGCCTATGCACTAGCACAGAAAAACTTACTGAAACTACCTGAAACGGCTTACTTTACCCGAGGTCCTTTGATTGGTATTGGAGTGTTGTACCACATTTGTTTAGGGCACATTGCTGAAGCAAGAAAACTGTTGATTCAAACCCGAGCAACGTATGTACAAGGTTATAACGCTTACGGCCTAATTTTTACTGACTGCATAGATGCTACTTGCGAACGTTTGATGGGTAATCTAAGTTTAGCCGAAGAAAAGTTTAATCAAATTGGTAAAGGGCCTGATTATCAAAAGCTCAAAATAGATCAAGATAACCAAATAGCTGTTGATGCGATTACCAGCAGTTTGAAAGCTGATTTGTATTATGAAATGAACAAAATCGATTTGGCTGAACAGGCTCTAGAAAGCTTTAATGGTGGTGCACAACTGGTTATCCCAGACATGGTGATCATTGGCTATGTTTTACAGTTTAAATTGGCACATTTACGTGGTGATATTGCCGCAAAACAATCTTGCCTCACTCAGTCACAAATTAAGACCACTGACTGGTCAATTCCACGATTGGCCCAGACCGTACAACAGGTTTATGAGCATCAAATCTTATTAGATCAGATATCTCCGGGCACTGAGCATAATTTGGATTTTGTTACGGGTATTCTAGACTCAGCACCAGTGAAAAATATTACTAATCTGCTCATTGGTGATGACTTACTGATTTACCGAGAACTAATTTTATGTGGAAAAGCAGAACAAGCCTTACATGGATTGAAACAAGAAGCTCAGCAATGCAAAGTTTATCCTTTACGGCAAATTCGTATTCAGCTTTTACAAGCTTTAGCATTTTATCATTTTGATCAACAGCAATTGGCACTGGATTCTTTACAAAAGGCTTTGGTCGCTTTGATGCCAACTCAGGCCGTGCGGATAGTTCTAGATGAAGATCCTTTAATTTGGGATATGTTAAGTAGTTTAAGTCAACATTTAAGTCGACAGAAGCAAAAGCATACAGTTGTATTGTTGGAATATATTCAGCAACTTCAAAAGCTTAATCAAGCTGAAAACAGTGCTGACGCTTTGCTTGACAGTTCTGGTCTTGAGGCGTTATCAAAACGTGAAATCCAAATTCTAGAAAAATTGAGCCGCGGTTGTACCGATGCAGAGATATCCGAGTCGATTTTTTTATCTATCAATACGGTGAAATGGCATCTGCGTAAAATCTATAACAAGTTACAGGTCCGCTCTCGAATGGAAGCAGTGAATGAAGCCAAGAAACAGGGCTTAATTGAGTAATATAAAATTGAAATTTTTATGTGTTGCTGTTTAACGAGATCTTCAACAGCTTTTTGAAAGTGTAAATTACAAAATATTCAGGGTAAGAGTATGCTTACCCTGAATGCGTAATTAAAGTGCTTGAGGTACTCCGAATAGCTCTGTAAAGGCTTGGTCTGGACGCGACTGCTTCATAAAACTCTCGCCGACCAAGAATGCATGAATGTCATGTTCTTGCATCATCGCCACATCCGCCGGTGTCGCAATTCCACTTTCAGTCACCAATAGACGAGATGGCTCAAGCAGTTTTTTCAAACGAATCGAGGTGTTTAAATCTACATCAAAGGTTTTTAAATTACGGTTATTAACGCCCAATATGCAACGCTCAGATAGACGTAAAGCACGTTCAAGTTCTGTTTCATCGTGTACTTCAACCAAGACATCTAAATTCTGCTCAAAAGCGGTTTTAGACATTTCTTCGAGTTGTTGATCGGACAAGCATGCCACAATCAGAAGAATACAGTCAGCATGTAAAGCTCGTGCTTCAATCACCCCATAAGGGTCAATCAGAAAGTCTTTGCGTAATGCAGGCAGGGCACAGTGAGAGCGGGCAATCTGAATATTTTCATCGGCACCTTGGAAAAAATCGACATCGGTTAAAACCGACAAACATGCAGCACCTGCGGTTTCGTATTGTTGTGCGATTTCAGCAGGATCAAAGTTTTCACGAATAATGCCTTTAGATGGCGACGCTTTCTTAATTTCAGCAATTACACCAGGTTGTTTGCTTAGTAAAGACTGAGCAAAACCACGGACAGGCGTTGCCTCAAGTGCCCATTCTTCAACATCTTTATAGCTACGTTGTTTGAGGCGTGCAGCAAACTCTTCCTGCTTGCGATCCACAATTTTGCCTAAAATCGTATTTGCGATATCTACCATGACAAAATCCTGTCTATCAAGCGTTGTATTGTTTAAGGGTTTTGCTGAATTCAGCAAGGATACTCATTTTTTCTAAGGCTTGTCCGCCATAGATAATATCATGTGCTAAAGCCACACCTTGTTTATAACTGGTACAAAGTCCAGAGACATACAGACCTGCACCTGCATTTAAAGCAATCATATTGGCTGCTTTTTCGCCTTTATCAGACTTGTTTTTAGCTAAGGCATCTTTGATTAGGCTTAAACTTTGAGCAGAGTCTTGAATGATTAAACCAGTTAAAGTTTGCGATTCAATACCAACATCTTCAGGTTGAATCTCCCATTCGGTGACTTCGCCATTTTTGAGTTCAGCTACATAAGTGCTTGATGCAAGGCTAATTTCATCTAAACCATCTTTAGAATGAACCACCATGACATGTTCTGCGCCTAGTTGTTTCATCACTTCTGCAATGGGGCGGCACAATTCAGTCGAAAAAACCCCAATCACTAAACGTTTTACCCCAGCCGGATTCGTAAGCGGGCCAAGTAAATTGAAAATACTGCGAATGCCTAATTCACGACGTGGGCCAACTGCATATTTCATTGCTTTGTGATGATTTGGGGCAAATAAGAAACCGACGCCCATTTCACGAATACAGCGCTCAGTTTGTTGCATGTTTAAGTCAAGTTGAATGCCCGCTTGTTCTAACAAGTCCGAGGACCCCGATTTGGTTGAAACACCACGGTTACCATGTTTAGCAATGGTTGCTCCTGCCGCCGCAATCACAAACGCAGATGCGGTCGAGACGTTGAATAAGTTCTGACCATCACCACCTGTACCGACGATGTCGACTAAATAAGGAATATCACTGACATCAATTTTGATGGCAAATTCGCGCATGACACGAGCAGCTGCGGTAATTTCATCAATACTTTCGCCTTTTAAGCGAAGACCCATCATCAGTGCACCAATTTGGGCATCTGTTGCTTCACCATTCATGATGGTGCGCATGACGTCTTCCATTTGCGGTTGCGTCAATTCAATATTTTTAGTGATGTTATTTAAAGCTTGTTGCATATTCATTTTTGACTGCACTCATTTATGCGTAAATTTCTAAAAAGTTCTTAAAGATTTGATGGCCGTGCTGACTCAAAATTGATTCAGGGTGAAATTGCACGCCTTCAACGGCAAGCGTTTTATGCTTTACACCCATGATTTCTTCAATTGAGCCATCGGCTTCATTGGTCCAGCAGGTCACTTCTAAACACTCAGGCAAGGTTTCTTGATCAATCACCAGTGAGTGATAACGCGTTGCTGAAAACGGAGAAGGGAGGTGGCTAAAAATGCCTTTATCCGAGTGGTACATGTCGGACAAACGACCATGCATCACTTTTTTTGCACGAATAATTTCGCCACCAAAAGCTTGACCAATGGCCTGATGTCCTAAGCACACCCCTAATAATGGAATTTTTCCAGCAAAATGCTGAATAGCTGGAATAGAAATTCCTGCTTCCGAAGGTGAGCATGGACCAGGGCCAATCACAAGATACTTAGGTTGCCATCGCTCAATATCCTCCAATGTCACGGCATCATTACGTACTACTTTTACTTCTTGGTTTAACTCGCCAAAATACTGGACGATGTTGTATGTAAAAGAGTCATAGTTGTCGATCATTAAAAGCATGAGCTTAACCTATTGAAATTTATTCACAAAAATGTGTTTGAAGAGTCCCGTGGTATTCGTGCGATTACATTATAAAGCTATAAGTAAATTATTTTTCTCATTCAATGACTTGAATGGAGGCACAAAACCGAAATTATCATAGCAAAAAATACACAGCTAGGGCGCGACATTTTTTTTCGAGCCTAAAAATTACAATGGGTTTTGTTACTAACTGATATAGAGTTTATGAATATCTCAGATTCAAATCCTAACGAGAAACCTCGTGGACTATCTGTCAATGTCATGAAGCATGCACATTTAAGGAATATAAAAGAATATCTTCTGATGTTGTGAGCTAGAAACTCCCCTAATGTCACCAAAACAGAGCATATTTTTTTGCTTGCTCATATCTGAGATGTTGGCTGAGTATTTAGTTTGAAAGGAGAGGTTTCTACTTTTTTTTAAATTAAATAAAAACAGTTAATTACGCTGCTTATATTTGGTTTTATGTATGTTTTCCGCCGTGATATGAAGTGTGGAGGCCGAATCATTGCGAAAATAACAGCTTAAAAAGCACTCTAATTTATAAAAAACGGGTGTAAATTGACCAGAGAAATTTAAAAACGCACCATTATGAAACACGCTTAAAATCTTTTAGATTAATTGTGAAGAAGCATGCTTGAATATGGTGCATTTACTTTTTAGCTCAGTATAATAGAACCAAAGCAAACAGCTTAAAACTGTTATTCTGATAATGAATTCAATATTTTAGCTAAGCTTTTTAAAGTTGGTACGGTAATTGCTTTAGAACAACCAACTACTAACACGCACTAAAGAGTGCAACAAAAATTCATCGGAGCAAAATGAGCATGGCGAACAAGGTCCTACAACTCATCCAAGAAAGTGGCGCAAAATGGGTCGATTTCCGTTTTACGGATACTAAGGGTAAAGAGCAACACGTAACTTACCCAGCAGATACTATCGACGAAGATACTTTTGAAGACGGTAAAATGTTTGATGGTTCTTCTATTGCTGGTTGGAAAGGCATTGAAGCATCTGACATGATCTTACGCCCAGATGCTGCAACTGGTTTTATCGACCCGTTCTTCGCTGAGCCGACAGTAGTTGTTACTTGTGATGTTATCGAGCCATCAACTGGTCAAGGTTATGACCGTGACCCGCGTTCGATTGCTCGCCGTGCTGAAGAATACCTAAAATCTACAGGTATTGGTGATACTGCATTCTTTGGTCCAGAACCAGAATTCTTCGTATTTGACGAAGTAAAATGGGAAGTTGACATGTCTGGCGCGCGCCATACATTGATTGCTGAAGAAGCTGCTTGGTCAACAAATAAAGACTACGAAGGCGGAAACTCAGGTCACCGTCCACGTGTTAAAGGTGGTTACTTCCCAGTTCCTCCAGTTGACTCTTCACATGACATGCGTGCTGATATGTGCGCGCGTATTGAAGACATCATGGGCCCAGGTCGTGTAGAAGTACATCACCACGAAGTTGCATCTTGCCAGTTAGAAATTGGTGTGAGCTTCAACACAATGGTTCGTAAAGCCGACGAAGTTCAACAGTTCAAATATGCTGTTTGGAACGTTGCGCACCAATATGCAAAAACTGCGACTTTCATGCCTAAGCCAATGGTTGGTGATAACGGTTCTGGTATGCACGTTCACATGTCAATCTCTAAAGATGGCAAGAACTTGTTTGCTGGTGATGAATACGCTGGTCTTTCTGAGATGGCACTTTACTTCATCGGTGGTGTAATCAAACACGCTCGTGCATTGAACGCAATTACGAACCCTTCTACAAACTCGTACAAGCGTTTAGTTCCACACTTCGAAGCGCCGATTATGTTGGCTTACTCAGCACGTAACCGTTCTGCTTCTATCCGTATTCCTTACGTTTCTAGCCCGAAAGGTAAACGTATCGAAGCTCGCTTCCCAGATCCAATGATGAACCCGTACTTAGGTTTCGCTGCATTGTTAATGGCTGGTCTTGATGGTATCCAAAACAAGATTCACCCAGGTGAAGCAGCTGACAAAAACTTATACGACCTTCCTCCTGAAGAAGAAGCGAAAATCCCTACAGTTGCGCACAGCCTAGATATGGCTCTTGAAGCGCTTCAAGCGGATCATGAGTTCCTTCTTAAAGGTGGTGTATTCACTAAAGAAATGCTTGATGCATATATCGAACTTAAAACTGAAGAAGTGCGTCGTTTGAACACGACAACTCACCCAGTTGAATTTGATATGTACTACAGCTTGTAATTCTGAACTGAATTTCACTGTAAAAAACCCGCGCTAGTCGCGGGTTTTTTTGTATCATCTGCTTAACTTGAAAAAAATGATGAAAGTAATGGCACAGCGTAAAAAGCACACTAGTTTTTATCCTTGGATTGACCCTAAAGATCATGACAAAGGATTTAAGCTAAATTTTTCGATGGTGACGTATATTGAAGTTGGTCGCACCCCTGAAGGTTATAAACAGGCAGAATTTATCGCATTGAAAAGCCCAGAGTTAGCACTGGACTATGATTATCCTCAAAGTTTTTACTTGAGTGCTGAAGGTTTTATTTTGGTGAAAACTCCGCAAGGTAGATTTGAAACCATTGCAAAAACAGATAATTGCTAAAGATTGATCTTAGAATTGAATCAATGACATTCTTCATAACTCAAAAAGCGTTTAAGCGCACAGTAAATCAATGGTACAGGTAGGCTTATGCAGCAGATTCCAGCTGAACTGAAAACATGGTTATATGCTTCGGGTTCACTTACTCAGCAACTGACGGATTTGGCTGATGGAGCCTTTAGGGTTCAACCGACCAAAGAACATTTTCAGCGTCTTCAGTTTATCGATGCAAAATGGATGAGCATGCCGTTTCAGCATACGTCATGGGTGCGAGAAAGTTTTTTATATGGCAGTGATGCAGAGCCTTGGGTCAAAGCCAAAAGCATTTTTCCGATCTTAAGTTTGCAAGGTCGTGCACGGCTTTTTAAGCATATTGGTAAAAAACCGATTGGTTGGTTCTTGTTTCAGCGCACCAATCCAGCATGTGAGCGTCGTGTAATTTGGCTAGAAGATGGTTGGACTAGACAGAGCTGTTATACTTGGCACGGCTGCAAGTTTATTGTTCAAGAAACCTTTTTAGCGAGTTTTGAGCAATTTTTGCAAAAGCAGAATTCAGCATCTGAAGGACAGTCATGACAACTGCACATCACATTACTTGGCGTGAACGTTTAGAAGCCTATTATTACTTATGTCGCTTTGATAAACCGATTGGTACCGAGTTGGTGTTCTGGCCGACCATGTGGGCATTGTGGATTGCAGCGGAGGGAATACCGCCCATTGGTATTCTGATTCCGATGGTACTTGGTACCATATTTATGCGTGCGGCTGGTTGTGCAATTAATGATTTTGCTGATCGTAAGGTCGATGCGCATGTCGAGCGGACTAAAACGAGGCCTTTAGCAACAGGGATTATCACGGCTAAAGAAGCCATTTATGTATTTCTAGCTTTAGTTTTTGCCAGTGCCTGCATGTTGTTTTTTTTACCCATTGAAACCTTTTACTGGTCTTTTGGTGCCTTGTTTCTTGCCTTTATATACCCCTTCATGAAGCGCTACACACATTTGCCACAGGTATTTTTAGGTGCAGCATTTTCTTGGTCAATTCCAATGGGGTATACCGCTGTTGGTGTAACACCAGATTTAACTTGTTGGTTATTGTATTTGGGTAATCTGGCTTGGACTGTGGCGTACGATACTCAATATGCGATTACCGACCGTGAATATGATTTAAAAATTGGGGTGAAGTCGACAGCCATTTTGTTCGGTCGTTTTGATATTCAAATCATTGCACTTTTACAGGCGATGAGTGTGGTTTTGATCGGTACGGCGCTTTATCTTGAAGATTTATTGATGCCATTGGGTTTAATAGCATTGCTTGTAGTCGTGGCTGATTTTATTTATCAATGGTCAAAAACCAAAGACAAAGATCCACAACGTTGTTTTTGGGCATTCCGTCACAATCGTTGGGTGGGATTCATTATTTTTACTGGAATCTTTTTAGAATTAATTATTTAAAGTGATTGTTTGGTTGAAAAGCGTCCTATACAGGGCGCTTTTTTTATGTCTTAATAAAACGGCATGTAGTTTCATGCTTAAAAAAACAACGAATAAAAGGATATTTTATGAAACGCTCGAAAATAGCACTCGCCCTTACTGTTGCTGTTTCAATGCTGTCTTTAACTGCATGTAATGACGATGATGATTCGCCCGCTTCAAATCAAAAACAGACCTATGTTTCTGAAAGTGCCTATTTAGAAGACACATTAACCACTGCAGCTTCTATTAAGGTAATGACTTATAACATGGAAAATGTTCAAGGTCAGACTGCAAAAGCAACGGCGCTGGTGATGTTCCCTAAAGTAGCACCGCCTACAGATGGTTATCGCGTAGTGGTTT
Source organism: Acinetobacter sp. WCHA55 (assembly GCF_002165305.2). Taxonomy (NCBI): domain Bacteria; kingdom Pseudomonadati; phylum Pseudomonadota; class Gammaproteobacteria; order Moraxellales; family Moraxellaceae; genus Acinetobacter; species Acinetobacter sp. WCHA55. Next base: position 941,929 of record NZ_CP032286.1, read on the forward strand.
GGGAGCACGGCACGGTTGGGGTTGGTGATAGTTGTGCACCAAGTAATAATATGATTCACCCGCGTTTTAAAATTTTAGCAGATAGTCTACTGGCTGCTGGCTATGTGGTTGTTGCGCCAGATTATGAAGGTTTGGGTACGCCAGGGATTCATCCATATTTAAACTTATCTAGTGCTGCGAAGTCAGCGCTTTCTGCTGTACAAGCTGCAAAAGATCATTATGGCCCGCAGTTAAATGGTGCGTGGATGTCTGTGGGGCAATCTCAGGGGGGGCATGCCTCATTAGCGACCGCAGAATACGCAAATACGGATGCAACCTATAAAGGTGCTGTGGCTGGCGCACCAGCTTCGAGTTTGGGTCAAATTATCCTTGAGGTTGCACCAGCAGCTTTAGCTGGCATTGAAGAGCAAGAAGTTAAATTTGGTGTACCTTTGGCTGCACGTACTTCGGTCGATTCTTATGCAACCTTATTGGCTTATGCAGCATTAACGGGCGTTGGTATTAAAGCTTATGAGCCACGATTTAATTATCAGGACATTTTTCAATCACGTGCCAAATCCTTGGCTGAGTTTGCAGAAGGTTCAACAGGGGATAATGGTCTGTGTTTAGACAATGATAGTGACCCAAGTTTAAGCTTAATTAATAAATTTAAAGACGATATTATTCAGTTTATGACCGCAAATACTGATAAAAAAGTCATGGATTATCCTGGTTTGGATACGAGTGTGTTTGCAACCAATGAAACCGTAAAAAAGTTCTTAATCAGTAGTCAGCCTGGGACTAAACGAATTGATAAACCAGTATATATAGTACAAGGCACATTGGATACAAATGTTCCATATCCGGTCACACAGGGTTTAGTTACGAAGTTGCAAGGATTGGGTTCACCAAATGTTTTATTAGATCCAGTTGTTGGCGCAACTCACACCCAAGCAATTGTATGTAAAAATTTACAAGTTTATAATTTTATTCAAGATAAGATGCCAGCAAATACTAATATTATACTTGATCCAAATACAGTGGATGCTAGCACTAATGAAAACTGTACAGGTAAAGCGCCGACATAAAATTAACCATTTAAACTGAAGACAGAGCCTCATGATTGAGGCTCTTTTTTTGTTATAGTATTGGCCCATCAAAATATAGATATTGGAAATAGGCTGACTATGACGAAATCAACTCAAAAACTAACGCCGAAAGTGATGTTTTTGGCGAGTCTTGGTATTGTGATTCCATTGCTTATTTTAGGGATTGCTTTTTTAGCGGTAAAAAGCGATGCAAAAAATCAAGCGGAATATCAGCGTATTAAGGAAGAACAACAACAGCGTATTCAAGAAAAATTGGCTGCCGAAAAGCAATTCACACAGCAGGAAGCGAGCAGCGCGGTCTCAAAATAATTCAAGCACGCATTGCAGGCATGATGCCAATGTGTTTGTGTAGTTGGCGAATGCTTGGAATTTCGGTAAAACGCAGAACAATGTAACCTGCTTCATTCAGCATGGCATCACGTTCTGCATCTTCTTGTTCTTTGCCGATATGGGAGGGATCATCGAGTTCAATAATCACTACAACCGCTAATTGTTCATCTAATAAAACGAAATCGGTGACTTTTCGGTTAAATTTGGCTCGTATTTTATAGTGGTCACTGGTAATCAGTGAGCTAAATGAAACTTGAGCTAGAACATGATGGCGTGGGAAGGCTTCTTTTAAGCGAATAAACATTTTACGTTCAAATGGCGTAATGACGTGTTTGGCATAAAACTTTTGCTTACGGCGAAACAGGTCAGGATAGACCATCAACACTAGTGTAATAGTGGCAAAGCAGCCGATGATAAAAAAGATGATTTGACTCAGATCGAACACAATATTTTCTAGCGCAAAGAAAAAACCCACTCGCATGGAGTGGGTTTTTAGAATTTTGGCTCTCCAACCTGGGCTCGAACCAGGGACCTGCGGATTAACAGTCCGTCGCTCTACCGACTGAGCTATTGGAGAATCTGCACGCATTCTATGTGGCAAAGCACAAAGGGTCAAGTCTTTGGCCTGTTATTTTTATATAATCTGCTCTAAATGATTTAAAAATAAACGGTTTAGCTTTTGTTGGAGTGATTTGATTTAGTCTTTTTGGTTTTTCGTGGAGAGATTTGGGCGATATAAACAGAGAAGGGCATGTATGGAAAGCTGCTTTGGAGGGATTTTTAAAGATTGGTTTTACTTATGGGTGAATGTGTTTTTATAGATAGAAAAAAGCCCAAGTCATGATGCTTGGGCTTTTTAAATTTGGCTCTCCAACCTGGGCTCGAACCAGGGACCTGCGGATTAACAGTCCGTCGCTCTACCGACTGAGCTATTGGAGAATCTGAAATGCAGTATAGAGAAAATTACACATCGGTCAAGTTACAATTCTAAAAAAAGTCGAAATTTAGATTAAGTGTTTTTTTTATAAGCAATTTGATGTGTCATAGCTGTATAGCAGAATAGTATAGGGTGTGGATCAAAACAATGAGTGATAAAAAAAGCCCAAGTCACGATGCTTGGGCTTTTTAGAATCTTGGCTCTTCCACCTGGGCTCGAACCAGGGACCTGCGGATTAACAGTCCGTCGCTCTACCGACTGAGCTATGGAAGAATAGTGGCTCTCCAACCTGGGCTCGAACCAGGGACCTGCGGATTAACAGTCCGTCGCTCTACCGACTGAGCTATTGGAGAATCTGATGCGCATTTTAGGGAGGAAAGGAAAATGGGTCAAGCAAAAAATATTGAGAAATGAATTGTTTGCTTTATAAATACACGTTTAGGCAGCAAAAACAAAAAAACCGCTCAAAAAGAGCGGTTTTTTAAACAAGACGAATCTTATTTTTCAACACCAGCAGCTTGGCCTGCATATTTCGCGTTTGCATAATCCCAGTTTACAAGGCTTTCAAGGAAAGTTTTGATGTAAACAGGACGTGCATTACGGAAGTCGATGTAGTAAGCATGTTCCCAAACGTCAATAGTTAACACTGCAACTTTACCATGTGCAAGAGGAGTGTCTGCATTTGAAGTTTTAAGGATAGAAAGGTTGCCATTTACTTCATCAGCAACTAACCAAGCCCAACCTGAACCGAATTGAGTTGTAGCTGCAGCAGCAAATTCTTCAGCGAATTTTTCGTAAGAACCGAATGCTTCATCAATTTTAGCAGCTAAAGCACCTGTTGCTTTACCACCACCGTTTTTAGCCATACAGTTCCAGTAGAATGTGTGGTTCCAAACTTGCGCTGCATTGTTGAAGATACCTGCTTTAGATGCATCGCCAGCAGAAGCTGTGATGATTTCTTCTAAAGTTTTACCTTCAAGGTCAGTACCCTTGATTAGGTTGTTTAGGTTAACAACGTAAGTATTGTGGTGTTTGTCGTGGTGGAATTCTAAAGTTTCTTTGCTGATATGCGGAGCAAGATCTTCGTAGCCATATGGAAGTGCAGGTAAAGTAATGGTTGTCATGTTTCATTCCTTGCAAATTTGCTGGGTTTTACTTTAAGTGCATTTATTGTAAATGATTCTAGAGACAATAGGGCAGTCTTTTAATACACAAAATATGCAAAAATTTTCGCAAGGAGACATATCGGATACACAAGATGTAGTTAGAGCCTTTTGCACGAAATATGTGCATTTGAGCAGGCTCTAAGCTACTTTAATGGGTTTACTGATCTGAATAGACTGCGATCAATAACTAATCTTTAGATTGTAGAGCCATATCATAACGACGATTAACTTCATCCCAATCGACCACATTATAAAAGGCATTGATGTATTCAGGACGACGGTTTTGGTATTTTAGATAATATGCATGTTCCCATACATCTAAACCGAGAATAGGGATGTGTCCCCACATAATAGGGGAGTCCTGATTTGCACTGCTTTCAACAATCAGCTGGTGTTCAGGTGTCACGCTCAGCCATGCCCAACCACTGCCAAAACGGCTAATTGCGGCTTTGGTAAATGCATCTTTAAAAGCATCAACCCCCCCAAGTTGTTCATCAATAGCTTTTGCCACAGCCCCAGTCGGTTGCCCACCACCTTTTGGATTCATGACAGTCCAAAACAGTGAGTGGTTGGCATGACCACCAACATTATTGATCACCATATTTTTAAGATCAGTAGGGACTTGATTGACTTTGGCAACCAAATCTTCCACAGACAGTTTCTCCCATTCTGTGCCTGCAATCGCGCCATTAATGTTATTGATGTAGGTTTGATGGTGTTTAGTATGGTGAATTTCCATCGTTTTCGCATCAATATTGGGTTCGAGTGCATTATAGGCATAAGGAAGAGCGGGTAAAGAATAAGCCATGTGTTTGATTCCTTTAATCATCAAAATTGTTTTATTGGGAGTTTTAAAAGCAGTTTTATTATCCATTTAAATGTTAATGAGAATCAATATGTTTATTATTTATAACTTTAAAGCTAAGCGTCGCAAGTTTTATTATTCATATTGGGCTGGAAGTTCAGCAGATATAACAAAGATAAGATGCACAGAATTTTTTAACTGATGTTATGTTTTGAATTAAAAATACGAAAGATTCTGAAGAATATTTTAATAATTTGCCTAAATTGATGTGATGTTGGATGCTAGGCGATGTAAGTGCATCGAGGGGACTGGGATGAAAGAAGTCTCATCCCAGTGATTGCTTAGATCGGGTTATTTAATTCGAAATAAACATACTCAATATCAAATTGTTCTGAAATGGCTTGACCTAATCGCTGCACGCCATAGCGTTCAGTCGCATGATGTCCGCAAGCAAAATAATGTACGTCTAATTCTTTGGCTTCATAGAAAGTACGTTCACTGACTTCGCCTGAAATATAGGCATCACAGCCTTGTTCAGCGGCTTTTACAATGAAATCTTGTGCACCACCAGTACAAAAACCGACTTTTTCAATCATGGTCTTATCCGCAGGAAGATGAATGACATCAAACTTTAATTTTTCAGACACAAACTGTTTAAACTCTTCCACAGGCATGGGCTGTTTTAAATAACCAATATTGCCAATAGGATGACGCTCAGATGGATCAAGTGCTTCAATACGTTCCAGTTCGAGGCAATCTGCAATCGCTGCATTATTTCCAAGACGTGGATGGCTGTCGAGGGGGAGGTGATATGCCAGTAAAGAAATGTCATGTTGAATCAGACTCTTGATCCGTTTACCGCGCATACCTGTGATAGGATAGGCTTCACCTTTCCAAAAATAACCATGATGAACCAGTAAGAGATCCGCATTTTCTTGGATCGCAGCATCAATGGCATCTTGCGATGCTGTTACCGCAGCTAAAATTTTACGTACTTCGGTTTTACCTTCAATTTGAAGGCCATTCGGTGCATAGTCCTTAAACTCAGGTGATTTAAGGGTTTGATCACACCACTGGATAATGTCTTGTAATTTTGCCATATTGACTTAAAAACTCTTTTAAATTGATTACATCGGAGGCTATTGTTTATTGTAACTAAAGCATGACAAAACTCTTGCTTATTTTTGTGCTTCGGCTTGAATTTCGCTTTACAATAGGCATAAATTACTTAGTCATCAATGAATTAAAACATTTTAGAGGGTGAAATCGTGCGCAGGACCTTTTCCTGGTTACCTTGGGTATTACTCATTTTAGTCATTGCTGGATTTTTTGCTTGGCAACAGTATCAAAAGCCAAAAGCACCTGTGGCGTCGGATGGTATTAAGATGCCCGCTGAAAAAGTTGAGCCTTTAATTAACACCACGCGTACCGGTGGTGTAGTTTCTTATAGTGCTGCAGTGAAAGTGGCTGCACCAGCAGTAGTAAATATTTTTACCACGCAAAAAGTCAAACAGCTTGACCATCCATTACTCAATGATCCTGCGTTCCGTGAGTTTTTTGGCAATCAAATTCCAGATCAGTTTAGCCAAAATAAAAATGAAAACAGTTTGGGGTCAGGTGTGATTGTTCGCCCAGATGGTTATATTCTGACCAATAATCATGTAATTGCTCAAGCTGATCAAATTGTTGTGGCATTACAAGATGGTCGTCGTGCAGTGGCAAAAGTGATTGGTACAGATCCCGATACTGATTTGGCTGTGATTAAAATTGAGCTGGCAAATCTGCCTGTTTTACCCTTTAAGCTCAGTGGTAACGAAGTGGGTGATGTGGTCTTGGCTATTGGTAACCCATTTGGTGTAGGTCAAACCGTTACGCAGGGTATTATCTCTGCTACAGGACGCTCTGACTTAGGTATTAACACTTATGAAGACTTCATACAAACCGATGCAGCAATTAACCCAGGTAATTCTGGCGGTGCTTTAATTGATGTGGCAGGTAATTTAATCGGGGTTAATACTGCGATTTTCTCTCAGTCGGGTGGATCCTTAGGTATTGGCTTCGCCATTCCTGCAAAAATTTGTCAACAAGTACTGAACTCCATTCTTAAAGATGGTCGTGTTGTTCGTGGCTGGTTAGGTATTAGCCTACTTCCTGTCGAGCAAGTGAATATTTTAGAGCCGAAAGGACCAGGTGTGGTTGTTGCAGACGTGTTAAAAACTGGGCCTGCTGCAAAAGCTGGTTTAATGAAAGGTGACAAGATTGTGAAAGTAAATGATGAAGTGATTACTTCAACCTCACATTTGATTAATTTTGTGGCTCTACAACCGCCGAATAGCACCATTCAGATTTCACTTGAGCGTGATGGTAAACCTTTAGAGGTTGCTGTGGTTGTTGGGGAAAGAAAAGAGCAAAATCAGGACTCTCAATTTATTCCATTACCTGAATAAGACTAAAAACGTAAATAAAAAATGCCTCTTTATAGAGGCTTTTTTATGCGTCGTTGATTTACAGCTGTAAATATTACATGTACTGCATGATTAAAAGACAGGTTTTCATGTTTAAAAGTCTAGGATTGATAAATGAATCTCAGCTTTAGTTGCACATTAAAGCTCACTTATTTTTAGATGTTGCCCATTCGCATCAAGCATTCATAACGTGATGAACTTATTTGGATTGGAAAAGTCTATGTTAAAAGAGGGGGGGGAGGATGCATTATGCAGCCTTTCTGTGATTCTTGTTTAACATAGAGGATAGGTTTTACTTCTAGGAAAAGTTGAGTGTAACTTTTAGAAAAATCATGGGCTGTTATCATTTGAATGGTGTTTTTAATATGCGAGTCGTTGATGACTTGGTTGAATCGGCAAGCGGACTGATCAGCCATAAAAAAACAGCAACCGAAGTTGCTGTTTTTTTATATCTGGAAATTACGCTTCTTGTTGGATACCCGCAACGAGCCAGTCTTGGGTAGAACCCGCTGGTTTTACGAAGTGCCAAACTTCAGCAAATGGTTGCGGTAAGCTGTTGAGATCTTCACTCACTGTACCAGTAAAACGTACACTAACTACGTATTGGCCATTTTCTGTCGCAGAGTCCGCAACCATTGCGTTCAGGTTTGAAAATTCAGCTACATCTTGATCTTGGTTCGCCATAATATCTTGATACATAGACTGGTAAAGATCAGGTGTTAAGTAACGCTGAATTTCAGAAATGTTACTTGCTGTGTTCATCGACTGAATATGATTGAAACGTTGACGAGCAATACGTAAGAAAGCCGCAGGTTCTGTACCGTCAGGCAACTGGCTACCACTATTGGTATAGGCAGCACCAAAAGGTGCATTGTTTTGTGGTGTAGCAGCTGAACCACCTACAGACTGACCAAAAATGTTACTGTTGTCATTTGATGTACGTGGTGCAGCTTGTTGGCCAAACGGTGCTTGTGTTGAACCATTGTTTGGCGCGTATGGATTAGGTGCTACTTTTTTTTTTGCGCCCATTTTACGGAAAATGAAGAAGGCAACAGCAGCGGCAAGAAGAATCCAAATCCAGCTTGGAATACCACCTTTTTCTTCCTGTGCTTGTGCTTGAGAAGCAGAGTTATCATCTGCCAATGCATTTGCAGCTACAGCACCAATCGCAGCACCCGCTACACCAGCCGCAACCATACCACCGACGCCTGGACCAGATTTAGCTGGAGCTGTAGCGGGCGCGGTAGGTTGTTGAGCTGGAGTTGCTTGACGAGGTTGTTGATAAGACTGAGTTGGTGCAGCTTGACGGCTCATACCGTGGCTTTTACCACCACCTGCACGTTTAGCTTCTGCTGCTAAGGGTGCAACTAAAAGAGCCGCTGTTAAAAAACCAGCAATCAAACCACGCTGTCGAACTTCCATCAAATTTTCCTACTCTATGAAAAAATAAATATTAACTCTACCTTTATGCAGTCTTTCATCCTAAATTTCAATAAAAAACGTGTTTATTTTATGAGAAATTAAAATGGATGGAATTTAGCTTAGTTGAGTTCATCACTTAAGCTCATGGCTTCAGCGAGCGCCTCATGTAAGCGCGCCACGGCGATGACCTTCACCCCAGCAATGTCTTTTTGCGGTGCGTTGCCTCGCGGTAGAATAATATACTTAAAACCATGTTTAATGGCTTCTTTTAAGCGCTCCTGTCCATTGGGGACTGGGCGAATTTCTCCAGAGAGTCCGACCTCACCAAAAACAGCCAGTTGTTGTGGTAGTGCTTTACCTCGCAGACTAGAGGCGCAGGCCAATAAGACGGCTAAGTCAGAGCCTGTTTCCGTGATTTTTAAACCACCGACAACGTTGACATAGACATCTTGTCCAGATGTTTGCACGCCACCATGGCGATGCATCACCGCCAAGAGCATATTTAAACGGTTCTGTTCTAAACCTAAGGCGACTCGGCGCGGTTGTCCATGTGCATCATCAACCAAAGCTTGAACCTCAACTAACAAAGGACGTGTGCCTTCACGGCTGATCATCACGATTGAGCCTGCAATGGCTTCATCATAACGACTTAAGAAAATGGCTGAAGGATTCGCCACTTCTCTTAAGCCTTTATCGGTCATGCCAAAAACACCGAGCTCATTGACTGCACCAAAACGGTTTTTAACGGCACGAATCATCCGATAACGTGAGTCGGACTGACCTTCAAAGTACAGAACACAGTCCACCATATGTTCAAGCACACGTGGACCAGCCAGTGCACCTTCTTTAGTAACGTGCCCAACGATAAACAAGGCCGTACCACTATTTTTAGCAAATCGTGTTAGTAAAGCTGCGGACTCGCGAATTTGAGAAACACCACCCGGCGCTGACTGGAGTGTTTCGGTATATAGGGTTTGAATGGAATCTAAAATTGCCACGGCTGGGCGCTCAAGGGCAAGCATTTCACATATTCGCTCGACACAGGTTTCTGCCATGACTTTGAGTTTATCTGTAGGCAGATCAAGCCGATTTGCACGTAAAGCCACTTGAGAGAGTGATTCTTCGCCTGTGACATATAATGCCGCACTGTTGGCCGCGGCCATATGCGTTGCTGTTTGCAATAAAATGGTCGATTTCCCGATACCTGGATCACCACCAATCAGTACTACAGAGCCCGTGACAAGACCACCGCCAAGCACACGATCAAACTCACCAATTCCGGTAGGCAGTCGAGTCTCATGTGAAACTGAAATTTGATTTAAGGTGGAAATAGCAGCAGCTTGACCTGCATAGCCACCCCCCATTTTGGGTTGCGCACGATGTGTGACTGCAGGTGCAATATTGACTTCAACCAGACTATTCCATTCTCCACATTCAGAACATTGACCCGCCCATTTTGAATGGTCAGCGCCACATTGTTCACAGCGGTAAACACTTTTTGCTTTTGCCATGCTTTGTTTGATGCACTATTTGGAGTATTCGATGGTTCAACAGCATACAGAGGATTGGATTTGAAATGAATGCTCTGAATCAAAAAGCCACCCGAAGGTGGCTTAACTATTGAAGATTTTGAAGAATGTGCTTTGAAAATAGCCTTAGTACAATTCACCTGATTTACGTTTTTCGACAAAATCACGCGACTCTTTCACAATCACCGTTGACAGCAATAACAAGGCAATTAAGTTTGGAACCGCCATTAAGCCATTAAAGGTATCGGCAAATAGCCAGACTAAATCAAGAGATGCCACGCAACCAATAAACACTGATGCGATGTAAATGAGACGGTACAACAGGACATACTTTTCACCGAGTAAATAAGTACAGCATTTTTCGCCGTAATAGCACCAACCTAAAATGGTGGAGTAAGCGAAGAACACAATACCAAAAGTCACGATCCAGCCTCCGACACCCGGCAGTAATTGGTTAAAAGTGTGGGTGGTTAATACCGCACCTGTTTCACCACCAAAACTATTACCCGCCATGATAAAGCCCATGACCAAGACTATCCCTGTGATACTACAGACGATAATGGTATCGATAAACGTACCTGTCATTGAGACTAAGCCTTGACGTGCGGGGTGGTCGGTTTTTGCAGCAGCGGCAGCAATGGGTGCTGAACCCATCCCAGCTTCATTTGAGAAGACGCCACGAGCGACACCGTAACGAATGACTGCACCAATTGCACCACCTGCTACTGCTTCACCAGTAAAGGCATCACGGAAGATTAGTTCAAGTGCAGGCATGACGAGTTCAAGATGGTTGAAGATAATAATGAGGCCACCGAGGACATAGCCAATTGCCATAATCGGCACGATGAAAGAAGCGGCTTTAGAAATAGATTTAATCCCGCCTAGAATCACTAAAGCAGAGAATACGGTAATGACGATACCTGTGATCCATGTTGCCACTCCCGTACTGTTTTCAACAGCGAGCGCAACTGTGTTGGATTGCACTGAACTGCCAATCCCAAAAGACGCCAAAGTGCCAAATAGTGCAAAAATCAGGGCTAACCATTTCCATTTTAGACCGCGTTCAATGTAGTACATTGGACCGCCAGACATTTCACCTTTTTCATTTTTGATTCGGTATTTAACTGCCAGTACGCCTTCCCCATATTTGGTTGCCATACCGAACAAGGCTGTCATCCACATCCAAAACACCGCACCTGGGCCACCAAGGACACAAGCGGTTGCAACACCTGCGATATTACCCGTACCAATCGTGGCAGAGAGTGCTGTCATGAGGGATGCAAAGTGGGAAATATCTCCAGTATGAGAATGTGCTTGGTCATGTTTGCCAAATACTTGTTTAAATGCCAGAGGCAACATACGGATTTGCCAGAAGAACAAACGTAATGTGAGGAATATCCCTGTTCCGACAATGAGGACCAACATATAGGGTCCCCAGACCCAACCACTGATGGTTTCCATAAAAGTTTGTAAACTTTGTGTATTCATTTTTCTTTTAGTCCTCTATGTTTTAAAACTTGAAATTTCTAGAAAAATTTTGAGTTTTATTAAGCAATTGATATGCCACAGTCATGCTTCCTGCACGATTTTTTTATTGATTTTTAATCTTGTTGTATTTGTTACACGTAAATCTATTTTTTGACAAGTGTTTTGCTGATTTTTTCAGCAGAAACTTTACTTGTTCTTTGCGGTATTAAATATAAGAAAAATTAATTAACTTTTCAAAAGATGTTGAAAATATAGATTAATACAATTTTATTTTTATTTTTTTGTTCTTTTCGGGTAATTTTGGCGACTGGAAATAAAAGACGACATCAAGAATGAGTTTAGAAAATACAGAATCGACCTCTGAGCAAGGTGATTTGAAACGGAGTTTATCCAACCGCCATTTACAACTCATTGCGATTGGCGGTGCGATTGGTACAGGTTTATTTATGGGGTCGGGGAAGACGATTAGTCTCGCTGGACCATCTATTTTAATCATTTACATGATTATTGGTTTTATGGTGTTTTTGGTCATGCGTGCGCTTGGCGAATTATTGCTGTCTAACTTGAAGTACAAATCATTTATCGATTTCACTACCGATTTGATCGGACCGTGGGCAGGCTATTTCGTTGGTTGGACCTATTGGTTATGTTGGATCACGATTGGTATCGCGGATTTATCAGCTATTATTTATTACCTTCAGTTCTTTAATGGAGGGATGCCGTTCACACCTGGGGAAGGGGTGATGATCAGTGTTGCGGCCATTGTGTTCATTATGGGCTTGAACTTGGTCACGGTGAAACTGTTTGGTGAGTTAGAGTTCTGGTTTGCACTGATTAAGATTATTGCTATTGTGGTGTTGATTGCAGTTGGTCTATGGATGATCTTTACGGGTTTCACTTCAACGACGGGTGAAGTGGCATCATTTAGTCATCTTTGGTCACATGGCGGAATGTTCCCAACAGGCGTGACAGGCTTCCTTGCGGGTTTCCAAATTGCGATCTTTGCCTTTGTTGGTGTAGAGTTGGTCGGTACAACGGCTGCTGAAACCAAAGACCCAGAAAAGAATTTGCCAAAAGCGGTGAACTCGATTCCAATTCGTATCATTATTTTCTATGTGCTGTCTTTAGTGATTGTAATGTCGGTGACACCATGGAACGTGATTGATCCAGCAGTTTCGCCTTTTGTGAACTTGTTTAGTCAAGCGGGTATTGCAGCAGCAGCAATTATTATGAACTTGGTGGTGTTGTCTTCTGTGATGTCATCAATGAATAGTGGTGTGTTTTCAACATCGCGTATGCTGTTTGGTTTGTCTCGTGAAGATCAAGGGCCAAAAGCATTTGGTCATTTAAACAAGCGTGCTGTTCCTGCAAATGCATTGTACTTTTCGGCCATTTGTTTACTGTTGGGTGCTGCGCTGCAGTACTTTGTACCGAATACTGTTGAAGCCTTTACTTTGGCAACTACATTATCGACGATTTTGTTTATCTGCGTTTGGATTATGATTATCTGGAGCTACATTGTGTATTACAAAACACGTCCAGAGTTACATGCAAAATCGACTTTTAAACTACCAGGTGGTCTCTTTACCTGTTGGTTTGTGATCATTTTCTTCATTGGCGTAATCTATGTGTTGTCACTAGAAGCTGATACCATGAAAGCTTTAATGGTGAGTCCAATTTGGTTCATTATTTTGATTATTGGTTATTTGGGTTTCTACAAACGGAAACAGAAATAATCGATACGATTGAGAAAAACGCCAGTCTTTAACTGGCGTTTTTTTTTAACTCACTATAATCTTTAGCGCTTAGTGGTTTGGTCATGTATGTTGATCAGGTTATACTTCTTCAAAATATCAAATAGGTGATCAGATGCGTTCTGTCATTTGCTGCATCAGTGTCTTGGTGATGAGTACTGCATTCGTTGGTTGTGGTCAGTCTGGTACATTACATATGCCAAATGATCCAAACTACGACAAACGAGCTAAATATTTGCTTTATAAAGACGCAGCATCTAAGCCGTCTGCACAAAAGGAAGATACAGCGCCCGTGAAGCAAGAGTTTGCTGCACCTTCAGTTGAAACCAACCAGCCTTAATACTTTAAACGCTTCATAGAAAGGATACATTCATGAGTTTTACCCGCAATCATGGGGTTTTGCATGCTGAGCAATGCTCACTGCAACAGCTTGCGCAGCAATTTGGTACACCACTGTATGTTTATTCAAAAGCGACTTTTGAAAAACACTTTACAGAGATGGATCGTGCTTTTGACTTTATCGATCATCAAATTTGTTTTGCGGTTAAGTCAAACTCAAACATTGCGGTATTGAATGTTCTTGCAAAGCTTGGTGCGGGTTTTGATATTGTGACAGGCGGAGAACTGGCTCGTGTACTAAAAGCGGGTGGCGATGCTTCTAAAATTGTCTTTTCAGGTTTAGGTAAAACGGAGACAGATGTTCAAAAAGCATTAGAAGTGGGTATTGCATGCTTCAATGTCGAGTCTCATGCCGAACTAGACCGTATTCAAAAAGTTGCAGCAAAGCTCGGCAAAAAAGCACCGATTTCACTGCGCGTCAATCCAGATGTAGATGCGAAAACGCATCCTTATATTTCAACAGGGTTGAAAGAAAATAAGTTTGGCATTCCTTCAGATACGGTGTTTGAAACCTATCAATATGCCGCAACACTGCCGAATTTAGACATTATTGGGATTGACTGCCATATTGGTTCTCAGCTGACCGAAACACAGCCTTTTGTGGATGCGCTAGATCGTGTGATTGTGATGATCGATCAGCTTAAAACCATGGGGATTCAACTGAAACACATCGATATTGGTGGTGGTTTAGGCGTGACCTATAAAGATGAAGTGCCGCCTACCGTTTTTGAATATGCCAATGCCATGAAGCCTGCTTTAGAAAAATTGGGTTTGAAAGTGTATATGGAACCGGGACGTAGTATTTCGGCAAATGCAGGGGTACTTCTGACCAAAGTTGATTTACTCAAACCGACTATTCACCGCAACTTTGCGATTATTGATGCAGCCATGAACGACTTGATTCGTCCTGCACTGTATGAAGCATGGATGGATATTCAGCCTGTTACACCGCGTTCAGATGTCGAAGAAAAAGAGTGGGATGTAGTGGGTGCAATTTGTGAAACAGGTGATTTCTTAGGTAAAGAGCGTGTGCTTGCACTCAAAGAAAATGACATACTGGCTGTATTGGGTGCTGGCGCTTATGGTTTTGTCATGAGTTCAAATTACAACAGTCGCGGTCGCGCCGCTGAAGTGATGGTAGATGGTGAAAACGCACATTTGATTCGCGAGCGTGAAACTATTGAGTCGCTTTGGGACAAAGAACATTTATTGCCTGAAGGATAATTCAAGATGTTGTTAGAATTTACCAAAATGCATGGTCTAGGCAATGACTTTATGGTGGTTGATTTAATCAGCCAAAGAGCATTCCTTGATACTGTCACGATTCAGCGCTTGGCTGATCGCCATTTCGGTATCGGTTTTGATCAGTTGTTGATAGTCGAGCCACCTGATTTACCCAATGTTGATTTCAAATACCGTATTTTCAATGCCGATGGTTCTGAAGTTGAACAATGTGGTAATGGTGTGCGTTGCTTTGCGCGTTTTGTACATGAGCGTCAGCTCACTACAAAGACCAAGATTAAAGTGCAAACTAAGGCTGGAATTGTAGAGCCTGAACTCGGTCAAAATGGCTGGGTACGCGTAAATATGGGCTATCCAAAATTCTCACCACAGGAAATTCCATTTATTGCGGATGCCCCAGAGGCTTTGTATGACATTGCTTTGGCTAATAATGAGCAATTGACCATTGATGTGGTGAATATGGGTAATCCTCATGCAGTGACCATCGTTCCTGATGTGATTAGAGCTGATGTTGCACGTTTGGGTCCTCAGGTTGAATCACATGAGCGTTTTCCACAGCGTGTTAATGCTGGATTTATGCAAATTATTGATGAAAAGCATGCGCGCTTACGGGTGTTTGAACGGGGTGTAGGTGAAACCTTGGCGTGTGGGACAGGGGCTTGTGCGGCGGCTGTTTCAGGTATGCGCCGTGGTTTACTAGCATCATCAGTTGAAATTGAATTGGCAGGTGGAAAGCTCCATATCGAGTGGCGTGAAGGTGATGTGGTTTGGATGACGGGTCCAACCTCAAATGTCTACGAAGGACGCATAGATCTGAGTTACTATCAAAACTAAGTTTAGCATCACACAAGAAGCACTGATTCCTCAGTGCTTTTTTATCAGAAATGAAATAGCCATATAAAGAGCTGAGACAGTGCTACTATACAAAACCAATCCATCTTTCACCAAATAGAACTATAGAGGCTGAGTTGTGACTTTTGAGCCCATGCAACTGCTCTCGATGTGGTTAAAACAAAGAGAAATACAAAATCAGTCTACCCATACTTTGCTGGCTTATGAGCGAGATGTGTCTGATTTTCTGTTGTTTTGCGAACAGAAAAATCTTGAGTTGGGTGATGTTGAAGCCACTGATTTACGCGAATTTATTGCACAAAAAGTTGAACATCAACAATTGAGCTCTAGCAGTTTACAGCGGATGTTGTCTTCTATTCGTCAGTTTATGAAATGGGCTGAGCAGGGGCAACATTTGGCTTTTAATCCTGCCGATGACTTTCAATTGAAACGTAAACCTCGTCCCTTGCCTGGTCTAGTGGATATTGAAACCATCAATCAAATTTTGGATCAGGCCTTGCCTGAGAAAGAAGTCGAACAGCAAATGTGGTATCGAGACAAAGCTTTGCTTGAGTTGCTCTATGCCAGTGGATTACGCCTAGCAGAAGTACAAGGCTTAAGAATTAAAGATATCGACTTTAATCGACAGTTACTGCGTATTACAGGTAAGGGCAATAAAACTCGGGTTGTGCCTTTTGGTTCTAAAGCCAAAGATGCAGTAATGAAATGGCTGAGCATTTATCCGCTATGGAATGGTGACTTTGTTCCTGATGCACAAGTTTTTATTACTCAAAAGGGTAATCCTTTGGGAATGCGCCAGATTGAAAATCGGGTTAAGTTTCAAGCACAGCGTGCAGGTGTAAATATCGATTTGCATCCGCATTTACTGCGGCATTGTTTTGCTAGTCATATGCTGTCAAACAGTGGTGACTTGCGTGCAGTGCAGGAAATGTTAGGACACAGTAACTTAAGTACTACCCAAATTTATACCCATGTCGATTTTGACAGGCTGGCTCAAGTGTATGACCAGACGCATCCCAGAGCACAGCAGAAATCTAAAAATTAGTGCATTGGTTTTTAAAAATACAGTCACAAAAGTTTGTTAATATTTCGTTGAATGTTTTCAGCCAAAAGTTGATTTAAGTGAGCTAAGAATAAAGTGGATACAAAAAAGCAGAATATTAATAAAAAAATCGGCATTATTTTTGCTTTGTAATCATTGAAATAAATCCATTTGGTGACTGCGCTTAACTCGAAAAAACACTATTATGAACTTTTGTAGAATAATCATATAGCAAAAATTAGAGTATAAACTTAATAGAGGATGGGCTTAATGTTCCAGTTCAAGGAAACGGTAGATTTAAGCTTATATTGAAGATGACAAATGTGAAAATGGGTCAGTATATGATTTCAGATATACAAGCAAAGTACGATCAACTCAGCTCCCAGCAAAAAGATATTTTTGCAGGCTATGGTTTGCGTCAGGTCAAACACTTTGTTGAAATTAGTTTAGCCAATATTGAACCTGTACTGCCTGAAAATGCATTTGTTCAAGGTGTCAATGCTGCAGGTAAAGTTCAGGCTTTAAACGCAGAGACTGGGCAATACTATTTATGGATTTCTGATCTACAGTGGCAAGCGACTGCACAGCCCTCAAATAGCATTGATTTAAAAGACGACTTTCTTGAAGTCTGGAAAATTTTTAATCTTGGACAATATGAATTGATTGATTTAAGCCATATTCATCGAGATTTTTTAGAAAGTCAGTTGGCTTAATGACATAGAGCGTATGCCGAAGCAGTGGGCTATTTTGATCAAGTTTAGGATGATTAAAATAGCCACCATGTTGCATGCCGAGACGTTTCATTACCGCTTCAGAAGCCCTATTTTGAACTGCTGTAAAAGCAACAACCTGATCCAAATCTAAAACCGAAAAAGCAAAGTATAGGCAAGCCTGCGCAGCTTCTGTGGCATAACCCTGATGCCAGAACTTCGAGTCCAATCGCCAACCGATTTCGACACAAGGTAAAAAATCTAAGCCCTCAGGTTGAGCATGTAAGCCTGTAAATCCAATGAACTCCTGACTATGCTTCAGTTCGACTGCCCAAAAGCCCCAACCATTTTGATTGATGAATTGCTGAAACGTTTGCGCAAGGGCATCGCTTTGTGTTTGTGTGAGTGGGCTAGGAAAATAACGCATCACTTGAGCATCTGCATTTAACTGCGCAAAGGCAGGAAAGTCATCTGTGTGCCAAGCTCTTAGTCGTAAACGTGCCGTTTCTATTACAAAATTTAACTGCGCTGACATTAGATTTCATCAAGCGGGAGTTGGAAACTTTGTTTAATGATTTGACTTGGCAAGTCTGTTTTGACACTGGTAATGCCATTCTTTTTGGTCAAATGGGTGGATTGGAATTCACGATAGCTTTCTAAATCAGGTACTACAACTTTCAGCATTGCATCGCATTCCCCTAAAATAATGTAGCATTCCATGACTTGAGGGAGCTCTTTCATGGCTTCAATAAAGGTGTCGATGGTTTCGGCATCTTGACCGACCAGCCAAATACGCGAGAACAGAATCAGTTGAAGGCCAATTTTTTGTGGATCGACCACAGTGGTATAATTTTGAATAACACCTGCTTCTTCTAATAGTTTGACGCGTCTTAGGCATGAGGATGGGGATAGACCGATTTCTCGTGCTAAGTCATTATTTTGAATACGGCCATTGTCTTGTAAGTGGCGAATGATATTTTTATCAATACGGTCAAGTTTGATGCGCACAGACTTTGGTGATTGTTTCATATCTTAGAATATAATTTGAAAAATACGTTTTATTATAGAATAAATTGAAAGCCAATTTTGTATTATTTCGCACATACTAATTTTCACTTTCTAATGGATGAAAGGGGAAAGAAAATGTCTGTATATGTACTCTTTGCACTGACCGTGCTGCCGCTGATTTTTACACCTGGGCCAGATATGTTATTTATTCTGTCTCAAGTTATGGGCAAAGATGCAAAAGCAGGTATGATGGCGACTGTCGGCGTATGTTCAGGCTATTTACTTCATTCCATTTTAGTAGCTTTAGGCATTGCTGCCATTATAGTTTCTTTCCCGCTTTTATTTGAAACCATCCGCTGGTTGGGTATTGCATATTTGTTGTATCTAGCCTTTAGTTTATTAAAGTCGGTTTTTAGCACTAAAAAATTGCAATTGGACCGAAAAACGGAAAATAACCCGATCAAAAAGGGTTTTTTTACCGCACTGTTAAACCCCAAAGGTATGCTTATTTATTTTGCAATCTTGCCGCAATTTATTGATAAATCTGCCAACACTGTCAGTCAAGGTTTGATTTTATCTTTAATCTTTATCGCGATGATATTTGTGGTCTACTGTAGTTTGAGTCTGTTTTTTGCAAAACTGACGCAGAAGTCTTCAATAGATGAACGTAAGCAAAAATGGATTGATGGTACTTCAGGTGGTCTGCTGGCATTAGCCGCGACATGGTTGATTACCAATTAAACTGTGAGAAGCGTGTCTGAACGGCATGCTTCTTTTGAGGAAATTCTTTAAATCGCCTAATAAAGCATCAGCATTGTGTCGCCGTATGTCTAAAATAATGAGTATTTGAATCTAGAGATATGTGATCTATCTTAAATGACAGATTGGTGAAGCCTGATAAAGATGTGAACAGGCAGTCAATAATCTATTTGATGATGAATATGGGAGATGAGAAATCAAATCTTTGAATAATATAAATCAGATAAAAATATAATAAAAATCATAACTTAATCTGAGTGTAATTTTGTGCAAATATAGTCCGTACAAAAAAGTATGAACGCGTCGTTCAGCTAAATTTACGCATTTTTACAGCTCTTTGGTGAATTGTGACTTGACCGAAATGCCGTACACATTGCAAGATAGGGCACCTAAAAAAATTTAAGTGAAGAGTTAAACTAACTTTTCTCAACATTTACATTTGCTAAAACAGCCGAGGATTACATGAAGGCTCTTGTTGCTGTAAAACGTGTGGTTGATGCCAACGTTAAAGTTCGCGTTAAGCCGGACAACAGTGGTGTTGACTTAACAAACGTTAAAATGTCAATTAACCCATTCTGTGAAATCGCAGTGGAAGAAGCGGTTCGCTTAAAAGAAAAAGGAACTGTTTCAGAAATCATCGTTGTTTCTATTGGTCCTAAAGAAGCGCAAGAGCAAATCCGTTCTGCTATGGCGCTTGGTGCTGACCGCGGTATCTTGGTTGAAGCTGATGACAGCCAACTGGGTGCTTTAGAAATTGCGAAAGTGTTGAAAGGCGTTGTTGATGCTGAACAACCTCAGTTGATTCTTCTTGGTAAGCAAGCAATTGATGATGACTCTAACCAAGTCGGTCAAATGCTTGGTGCGCTTCTCGGTGCAGGTCAAGGTACTTTTGCTTCTGAAGTTAAAGTTGATGGCGACAAAGTACAAGTGACTCGTGAAATCGACGGTGGTTTACAAACTGTTGAACTTGCACTTCCAGCGATCATCACCACTGACTTGCGTTTGAATGAGCCACGTTATGCAGCTCTTCCAAACATCATGAAAGCGCGTAAAAAACCGCTAGATACAAAGTCTCCTGCTGATTTTGGTGTTTCTACGACAACTAAACTTAAAACAGTTAAAGTTGAAGCGCCTGCTGAACGTAAAGCTGGCGTACAAGTGAAGTCTGTAGACGAACTTGTAGAAAAACTAAAAAATGAAGCGAAAGTGATCTAATACAGAAGGATAAAATCATGAGTATTTTAGTTATCGCTGAGCATGACAACAAAGCACTAAACGGTGCAACTTTAAACGTTGTTGCTGCAGCTCAAAAAATCGGTGGTGATATCACTGTATTAGTTGCTGGTTCTGGCGCTCAAGCTGTTGCTGATGCTGCTGCAAAAGTTGCGGGTGTGAGCAAAGTATTACTTGCTGACAATGCTGCGTATGCAAACCAGTTGGCTGAAAACGTAGCTGCTTTAGTTGCTGACATCGCTAAAGGTGGTTTCAAACACGTATTAGCTGCATCAACTACAACGGGTAAGAATATTCTTCCACGTGTGGCTGCACTTCTTGATGTGAGCATGATCACAGATATTATTGCTGTTGAATCTGCAAATACGTTCAAGCGTCCAATCTACGCGGGTAACGCGATTGCAACAGTTCAGTCTGATGAAGCAATCATTGTGGGTACTGTACGTGGTACAGCATTTGACCCTGTCGCTGCTGAAGGTGGTTCTGCTGCTGTTGAAGCTGTAAGCGAAGCAAAAGATGCGGGTATCTCTAAGTTTGTTGCTGAAGAGATCGTTAAATCTGAACGCCCAGAATTAACTGCTGCGCGTATCGTGGTTTCAGGTGGTCGTGGTGTGGGTTCAGGTGAGAACTACCATACTGTTCTTGATCCATTGGCTGACAAATTGGGTGCTGCTCAAGGTGCATCACGTGCTGCGGTTGATGCAGGTTTCGTTCCAAACGACATGCAAGTAGGTCAAACGGGTAAAATCGTTGCTCCAGACTTGTACATCGCTGTCGGTATCTCTGGTGCGATTCAGCACTTGGCAGGTATGAAAGACTCTAAAGTGATCGTTGCGATCAACAAAGACGAAGAAGCACCAATCAATGCAGTTGCAGACTACTGGTTAGTTGGTGATTTGAACACTGTTGTTCCTGAATTGGTTTCTAAAATCTAATTTCTGAACAATTGTTCTAAAAACGCTCTAGCACAAATCTTTCAAATTTATTGGAGAGGTGAGTGTTAGAGCTTTTTTTTAACTAAAAACTAAAGATTACTTGTTGGTTTACTAATGGGGTGTGTATTCTTTAAATTTTGTTTTAATTTCGGTATTTTTGCACATTTTTTCATTTTTTTTGCTATTTTGTTTGTTTTTTTATAAACTAATTGGTTTGTTATTGAGCTAGCCTGCAGACTATCATGTGGGCTGGGAGTTATAATCTTGCTGATTGATACTCATGTATCTTGGTCTGTTCTGATCCTTGCGGTTCTGTGTTTAATTTTTCCATTTTTAGCAGATCTAGAGTTTCCTCTTTTTGGAGGTGCTGTTGTACGTAGTGTGGAAAATCTTCAGGCGCTACTTTTATTGATATTTGCTGTATTTAGCTATTTTTACATGCAACCGATGCGTTTGTCTGAGGCTAAAAAGTATTTTTGGATTTGGGCTGTACTGTGGTGGCTGCTTTTATTGGGCCGTAGCACCAGTTGGGGAAGGGACTATTTCCCTGACGTGCCCAAAGTATATTTTCGCGGCATCTCGGTGGTTTTGATTGGTTCAGTCGTATTTATGCTGTTGATTAAGCCATTGCGCTATGAGATTTCGGTAAAAATGAAGAGCGTGACGATTCCTGCTTGGGCAATGTTGCTTGCGGTGTTGGGATTGATTATTTCTGATGGTATTGAACACAGCCGCACTTATGGTGAAGTTTTTTTGCATCAAATTGCCTATAAAGACCTTATGGAGGAGTTGTATGAATTTCCTCTAATACTGGGTTTGTTTATGGTGGCATTTCACATTATGCAGCGTGATAAACAAGACATTCACTAGTATGTCCAGAGATAGGAAAAATATGACTTAAAGCTCTCAAAAATGAGGGCTTTTTTGCATTTTATGCAACGTTAATAGGGAATGCGATGGCGATGTAAATGTTCATCATATACATGTGTAAAAAATAACCCCTAAATTAAAGAAAATTAACGAGATTAACTGTGGTGACGTGACACAAAAATCTGAGTGTTTATGCTATAATTTACGGCTATATTTCAATTTTTAGTTCAGTATTTTGAGCTAATAATTTTGCAAGTTTTACGACATATAAATGCAAGCGGTTTTACGTTTGTAGAATAAGGAGTATGCATGAGCGTATCGGAAATCAGACCGATTGCGATTGAGGATGAACTCAAGAACTCGTATCTTGACTATGCAATGAGCGTGATTGTTTCTCGTGCTTTGCCCGATGTTCGAGATGGTCTAAAACCTGTTCATCGTCGTGTGCTTTATGCAATGCACGAATTGGGCAATGACTACAACAAAGCTTATAAAAAGTCTGCCCGTGTGGTTGGTGATGTGATCGGTAAATATCACCCACACGGTGATTTTGCTGTTTATGAAACCATTGTTCGTATGGCTCAAGACTTTAGCTTGCGTTATCAATTGGTTGATGGTCAGGGGAACTTTGGTTCGGTTGATGGTGACAGCGCAGCTGCGATGCGTTATACCGAAGTTCGTATGCGTAAGTTGACTCATGAAATTCTTGCCGATCTTGAAAAAGACACAGTGGATTGGGAAGACAACTACGACGGCTCTGAACGCATTCCGCAAGTGATGCCTACGCGTATTCCTAATTTATTGATTAATGGTACTACAGGTATTGCTGTAGGTATGGCGACCAATATGGCGCCGCATAACATGACTGAAGTGGTGAACGCTTGTTTGGCTTATGCTGAAAACCCAAATATTTCAATTGAAGGATTGATGGAATATATTTCGGGTCCGGATTTTCCTACAGGTGGCATTATTTACGGTAAAGCAGGCATTGTTGATGCTTACCGTACGGGTAAAGGTCGTTTGCATATTCGTGGTAAATACCACTTTGAAGAAGACCAAAAAACAGGTCGTACCACGATCGTTTTCACAGAAATTCCATATCAAGTCAACAAAGCGAAAACCATTGAGCGTATTGCTGAACTGGTAAAAGAGAAAAAACTGGAAGGTATTTCAGAGCTACGTGATGAGTCTGACAAAGACGGGATGCGTATTGCCATTGACTTAAAGCGTGGTGAAAATGCTGAAGTTGTGGTGAATAACTTATTCCAAAACACGCAGTTGGAAAACTCTTTCAGCATTAATATGGTGTGCTTAGACAACGGCCAGCCAAAGTTAATGAACTTAAAAGACATTGTTGCGGCATTTATTCGTCACCGCCAAGAAGTAGTGACGCGTCGTACGATGTTTGAGTTGCGTAAAGCACGTGAACGTGGCCATATTTTAGAAGGTTTGACGGTAGCATTAGCCAATATTGATGCGATCATTGAAACCATTAAAACCTCTGCAAATCCATCTGAGGCACGTGAGCGTTTACAAGCAGGCGAGTGGGCAGCAGGCAATGTGATTGCGCTGCTTGAAAAAGCAGGTTCTGTTTCTGTACGTCCAGACGAAATTGAAGGGGAAGATCCAAGCCGTCCGTTTGGTTTAGATGGTCAGATTTATCGTTTATCGCCTGCACAAGTTGGTGCGATTCTTGAGCTTCGTTTGCACCGTTTAACGGGTCTTGAACAAGACAAGTTACAAGCTGAATATACTGAAATTTTAGGTCAAATTACTGAACTTACAGCAATTCTCAATGACTTTAATTTATTGATGGGCGTGATTAAAGAAGAGTTAGCTTTAATTTTGCAACAATACGGCGATGCTCGTCGTACTGCAATTGTTGAGTCTCGTATTGACTTCTCTCGTGAAGATTTAATTCCTGAAGAGCAAGTTGTACTGACTGTTTCAAAAACAGGTTATGCGAAAACTCAACCTCTTTCAGACTATGCTGCACAGCGTCGTGGTGGACGTGGTAAATCTGCGACCTCAATGAAAGAAGATGACTACATCCAGCATCTGATTGTGACCTCTAACCATGCCACAGTGTTGTGCTTTACCAATGTTGGTAAAGTCTATCGCCTGAAAGTGTTTGAAGTTCCTCAAGCATCGCGCGGTTCAAAAGGTCGCCCAATGGTGAACTTGTTACCACTAGATGCCGATGAGACAATCACAGCAATTCTTCCTGTGATTGATGCACCGAAGAAATTTAAAGAACGCTTAGCTGAGTTTAAAAACTTTGTACGTAGCAATGCCGCGACATTACGTGAAAATAGTATTATCGACGCGCATTATGAAGCGTTAAAAGCTTCATTCGATGAGTTGGCTGATGATGCTGATGAGCTCTCCGATGCATTACGTAAGCAATTGAAAGAGTTGGGTGTTGAGCTTTCAACAACAGATTTGGACAATGAAACAGTTGCTGAATTTGCTGATCTTGCAGAGAAAATGCGTAAGAATTTCTTCGTATTTATGGCTACTGCATCTGGTACGGTCAAACGTGTTGAATTAGAGCAATTTAGTAATGTTCGTTCAAACGGCTTACGTGCAATTGAGTTGAAAGATGAAGATACCTTAATAGGTGTTGCAATCACCGATGGCGAACAGCAAATCATGTTGTTCTCAAATGAAGGTAAGGCAATTCGCTTCTCTGAAACTGATGCACGTGTGATGGGACGTACTGCAAAAGGGGTGCGTGGTATGCGCGTCACTTTAGCTGCAGCTCAGGCCGAAGATGATGTTGAAACCGACATAGATTCAGATGATGAAGAATCTTCTGATTTAAATGTGGCGAGCCGTATTGTTTCATTGGTTGTTGTGCCTGAAACTGGCGAAGTACTGTGTGCGTCTGCAAATGGCTATGGTAAACGTACGCCAGTTGATGACTTCCCGACCAAGAAACGTGGTGGTAAAGGCGTCATTGCCATCAAAACATCTGAACGTAATGGTGAGTTGGTAGGTGCGGTTGCCATTGATGAATCTAAAGAGCTGATGTTGATTTCTGATGGCGGTACTTTAGTTCGTACTCGTGCATCTGAAGTTGCTAGAACGGGGCGTAATGCACAAGGTGTACGTCTGATTCGTTTAGGTAATGAAGAAATCTTGGTTGGCGTCGTTGCGGTTGAAGCAGTAGAAGTCGAAGATGATATTTTAGATGCTTCTATTGAAACAACTGAAGAAATTGTGGTTGACGAACTAAATGTAGATGCATCTGAAAATACAACAGATACCAATACATTGAACGAAGACTAACTGAGTGAAAAAGAAAAGGACGCTTCGGCGTCCTTTTTCATATTGGCGATAACCTAGTGGCGGAGAAGATTTTATGAAAGCAAAATTACTGGTTTTGTGTTGTGCGTTGGCTTTAACGGCGTGTGATAAATTGGGACAACAGGCATTGGATTCGATTCCAAATCCGAGTCCTGCGCAAGAGCAGGTAGCTCAGAAAGCATACCAAGCCTTTACTCAGGGTGATTTTCCGCAGCTATATACTTATTTTGAGCCAGAATTACAGCGCGAATTTAAAACTCATGAAAAAGACATGCGAAAATTTGCAAAATCGATTCCTAAACAAGCCATAACGACTCAAAAAATTGTATCGAAACACATTGAAAAATCGACGGAAAAACCAAGTTTGTATGCAGTTACCTATGAGTATGCTTATAGCAATAAAAACCTAGTTCAATACGATGTTGGCTTTGATAAAGCAGGCGGAAGCACAAAAATTCGTAGCTTTGATGTCAAGCTTTATGGTGCTTCAACGGATTAAATTGGCGGGAGTGCTATAAAATAAGTTTCAAAATTTAGCGATGTTTGAGGCGCCAATAAGCAAGTGCTGTGCAAGCTATACCAAACACAAAGAGATACAGTAGTTTCGGCAGAATAAGTGCAGTCGGTACACCCATTTGGTTGAGTTGAATAAACATTTGAATCCCTTGGGTCGATGGTAAAACATTGCCCAAGTATTGCATCCAAACGGGCATTGCGGCGTGTGGCCATGCTGTTCCTGAAAGCAAAAATAGTGGAATAGAGGTAAATACAATCACATGTCCTGCACGCTCAGGCATATCGAAAAATGTTGAAATCAACATGCCTAAAGCCACGATACAGCCTATAAAAATCGGCACGGCCAGTAACATGCCGCTAAAATTCCCTCCATGTGGGTAGTCATTGATCCAGTAAACAAAACCGAATAGATATAAACAACCGAGTATACCAATGGTCAAAATAGCGAAAAAAATCGCAAAAAATTCCGTTGTCGTTGGTCGCCATTTCTGTTCGCGGTATCCTGCCAATAACATCCCTAAACCGAGCACGATGGTTTGATGAATAATTAGTGGAGCAATGGCGGGGAAAATATAACTGCCATAACCCGACATGGTGTTAAAAAGCGGTGTTTGATGAATGGAAATGGCTGGGGAAAAGTGCGAAATATTACCGAATTTTTCCAAGTGCTCGCGTACAGCATTTTCAATTGAGGTCGCGAGACCTAGTCCAATTTGCTTGGTTTTTAAGAAGTTTGCCGCGCTGAGATAGAGCCCAATCCCACCAACTTCGCCATGCTGAAGACTGTTTGAAAGATTTTCGGGTAAGAGCAAAATACCATCGGCTTGTTGTTGTTTAATCATACTCTCAGCGTCGAGGAAATTGCTCGTCACAGCTTTCACTTCAACATTTGGACTGAGCGAAACTTGCTGAATGATGTTGTTAGTCACGATACTTTGTTCTTCATCCACAATTACAATCGGCAAAGCTTCTGCTTGCTGTGCTTTGTAGGCCGTGGGATAGAAAACACTATAAAAAATCACCGAGAGGATGAGTGTGGTTAGAATCGACTGATTGGCAATGATGTCTTTAAATGTCTTGAGGTAAGAGTGCAAAAATAATTTCATGCCGTTGCTCCTTTGATCCGTTTTTTGAGCAGCAAGACAGAAGTCACAGTGTAAAAGACCACATAGAGGATCAGAATGAATAAAGGTAATAGGGATGAACTGATTGGGCTACCGATGACCCATTGTTCAGTTTGTAGTTTTGCATAGGGTGTGTACGGGATAATATTGGCCCAAAATTTGGTGAACAATGGTGCGTTATTTAAGGGGAGGGTCACTCCTGCAAAACTGAGCGATGAGCCGCCATACACAGCAATTAAACCAAAGGTTTTGGATAAGTTGTTGGTGGCTAAAACAATGGTGCTACTGATCAAAGCATAGGCACTATAAAATAAAAGCTGTGCCAGCATGATTAACCAAAGCTGACCCGCAACAAACCAACCGCGAATCTCAATCAACCAAAACATCCAA
Organism: Acinetobacter sp. WCHA55; assembly: GCF_002165305.2. NCBI lineage: Bacteria > Pseudomonadati > Pseudomonadota > Gammaproteobacteria > Moraxellales > Moraxellaceae > Acinetobacter > Acinetobacter sp. WCHA55. The sequence goes on from NZ_CP032286.1 coordinate 969,302, forward strand.
GCCCATGTCCAAAGACTAAAAATGAGTACATAGGTCAGGTTTTTAGAGAGAATCGCTGTAAAAGCCGATTGCTTGTTTAGCCAGTTTTGCGTTGTATGAAACTTAAATTCCTGACCAACTGAGAATGCGACACAACAGCAGAGTAGTAAATGCAAAATCGCAGGAATCATAAAGGGTTCTAAATAGAACTCATAACTCAAGTTGGGGTTATATAAGGTCGAGACTTTAACGTGGGGTGTCGGTGTATCTAGGTAAGGAGTGATATTTTCTAAATAACTTTCACCAGCATAGTCTGCCATGGCTTCAACTGTGCTGAGTAACATGGCTGATGAAATGGTATTACCCACACTAAAGTAACTTTGGTTATAGGCAATGCTGATTTCAGCATCTTTAGCTTGAACAAAACGTTGTTCGGCACCATGGGGAATACTGACGTAACCCCAAACTTTGGTTTGGTTTAGTAACTTTTCGACTTCGGTATTTTGATCACTGACGATGGCGACATCTAAAGTATGGTTGAGTCTTAAGTAGCGCTGTATGTTTTGGCTTAGCTCACTTTGGTCTTGGTCAATAATCGCAATAGGCAAATGTTCGGGTTTACCTTGGGCAAACATACTGGAAAAAAGCACGATAATAAACAGCGGGGCAAGCGTGACTAAACATAGATCCCACTTATGCTGGAGTAAATAGTTCAGTTCCCGCAGTAGCCCATTTAGCATTATTTGCTCTCTTTGACTTTAAACAACACACTCATGCCAACTTTTAGGTCTGGAATGGCTTGTGCAGGCGTCAAATGAACTTTAAAACTACGAATGTCATAGCCTCCTGTTTGGCGTGTGGTCTTAATGGTGGCAAATTCGCCTTCGGCATCAATATTCTTAATATTAAAGTTGGTATTCAGGTTTAAGGCTGGAATAAAGCCTTCAATTTGTTTTACTTGGTAGATGTTGGCATATTGGTCTTCACGAATATTGAGTGACACCCAAAGCTCGCGATCTTGAATAATACTCACAATCGGTACACCCATTGCTACCAATTCAGAGGGTTTGCCATAGGTCTTAGAGACGGTACCATTGATGGGCGAGAGTAGTTTGGTTTCAGCTTCAAGCGCATTGGCTTCAGCAACGGCTGCTTTTGCAATTTGCACTTGTGCATCTGCTGAATTTTTTTGCTGCGGGGTGCTGCCGCGTTCAGCTCGAGCATATTGTTGATATGCGGCTTCTGTCATTTGAGCGGCTGATTGTGCCGCGGCATGCATTTCATCGCGACGTTGGCGTGAAATGACGCCTTGTTGGTACAAGTTTGCACCACGTTGATAGGTGGTTTGTGCCAAAGTTTGCTGTGCTTTCAGTGCTTGCCAGTTGGCGTATAAACTCGCAATATTTTCTTCCTGAGAGCCACGGTCAGCAGTGGACTGGAGTGCTAAAGCAGCCTGTAAGCTGGCCAGTGCTTGCTGTTTTTTGGCATCGACTTCTGGGCTATACAGTCGAACGAGTTCTTGGTTTTTGCTGATCTTCTGTCCGTCATGTACATAAATTTCATCAATTCGACTCGGCACTTTGGTGCTAACGTGGATCGTTTCTGCCTCAACCCGACCTTGGATTTCAACCGTTTTGGGTTGATAGGCTTTCCAAAGTCCAAAAGCAATTACAATGAATAGAGTGATGAGAGCAAGCCCCCCAATCAACTTGATCGCTTTAGACTTTTGCTCGGTGTTCGTATTGGGTGATACTGGCTTAATATGCTCGCTCTCAGCCTGCTCTTGAGTATCATTTGTGATTAATTCCTCTGTTGATGGTGCCGCTTGATCTTCTTGCTTTTCAGGTTTTTGCGGATCAGATTGGTTTTGATCTTGATTCATTAAATGGCTCTCATCAAAGAATTAACGAATAAATCGCGTATTGGGTTGCAGAAGATAGGTTTGGAACTGATGGATCGAACCATGACTTTGTAGAAGCGTCGCCAGTGACATAACATATTTATAGGCATTCAGTGCTGTTTCCGCTTTTAAAGCACTGAGCATATTTTGTGCATCAATCACTTGTGTCGCCGTTCCCATATCTTCTTTAAAGGACAGTTCTTGTATACGTAAATTTTCTTGTGCTGCTTTTATATTTTGCTGTAATAGCTGATCACTTTGCTGCGCTGTGGTGGCTTCGCTGTACGATTTATAAATCACATTTTCAATTTCTTGTTTAGTCCGTGCTGTCATCAGTTCAGAAGCGTAGCGTTGTAACTCTGCTGCTTGGACATTTTTGTTTTTATCAATGCCTGAGAATAGATTGTACTGTGCAGCTAAGCCAACGATCCAGTTATTTTTGTCATCCAGACTGTATTCACCAAAGGCAAAAATATGTGGTTTCTTAGCTGCGTTTTGTGCCGTGACATTGGCTTGTGCCAGTTGAGTGTCCATTTGCAGTTTTTGTACTAAGGCCGATTGATCTGCGTATGACCTGAGTAGGGTATTCAGATCTTGGTTTTGACTACTGTTAATAAAGAGTGGTGTGGTTAGCTCAGTAATTTGGCTGCTTTGTAAAAGATTATTTAGTTGAAATAAGCTGGCTTTTAAATTGGCTTGACTGGCTTGTTCACTGCGCTGTGCATTATTTTTTGCCACTTCAAACTGCATGCGCTGGCCTTTATTAATAAAGCCCTGTTGTTCGAGTTTAAGTGCGTTGTCATAGTGTTTTTGCATCGCATGCCAATTATATTGGCTAGACGCGAGTAACTGTTTTTGCAGTTGGACATTGAAATAGGCTTGAATCAGTTCAAAGCGTTGTAGGTCTTGCTGTTGTTTACTGTTGAGTTCGCTACGTTTGGCTTTGATATTGGCGACTTGTTTCGCACTTGAGGTCAATCCACCTGTATAAAGTGGCATCATTGCAGAAATCGTCGGGCGTATGACTTGATCTTCTAAGGTAATTTGCGAGCTATTCGGAATAAGCCCGACACCTTTGTGAATAGTTTGATCAATGCCTTGCTCTAAACCACTTAAATCGCCTACATTTGGATAGGTGTTTTGCCACTCATCAATTTTCGTGGCTACACCATCAGTCAGAGTGTGTTCTAAATTATTTTTGAGTGCACCCAGAGGCACATCGAGCTCATTATGAAAAGCATAGGCACGTACGTTCAAATCGATACGGGGTAGCCCCAAACCTTTGACCGCTTCAGCTTCTAGTTTTGAGGCTTGTTGTAAGGCTTGGGTGGCCTGTGTGCTATACGAGTCTTGTAACACACTTTGCTCAGCTTGTTGATAGCTGATGGATGCGGCAAAAGTCGTCGAGCTGATTCCGAGACTGAGACCGAACATGCTTAATGACAAGATTGATGGCAGTGATGTACGCAATAAGAATTTGTTGGCTGGTGTATTAAGCATGTTGAATAGTCTTTGTGGCATGAGCACGACTCTTTTCTATATTTTTGCACATTATACGCATAATCTAACTGTTCTGAATGTTGACTCAGTTACTGAATTGTTTAATTTGCAAATGTATATCAATAGATTAGCGACATTTTTAAGCAAAGGAAATGCTTTCACCTAAGCGTAGATGAATAGGAAAGTGCTGCTGTAATTGATTGAGCTGTGCTGAGTTCAAATTGGATCATTGATCTTGATTGAGTTTTTGACTGTAAAGGTGAGATAACATTGAAATATTTTCAGTTGAATTTACTGCAAGCACTGGCTATCTGTGGTTAAATGCCATCATTTTATTGTGTTTCACTTTGAAAGGAAAAATCATGCGCGCGTACAACTTCTGTGCTGGTCCTGCTGCATTACCTACTGCCGTTTTAGAAAAAGCGCAAGCTGAAATGCTTGATTGGCAAGGCAAAGGTCTTTCCATCATGGAAATGAGTCACCGTAGTAAAGACTACGTTGCTGTGGCTGAAAAAGCAGAAGCAGATTTACGTAAACTCATGAATATTCCAGAGAACTATAAAGTCTTGTTCCTTCAAGGTGGTGCTTCACTTCAGTTCTCTGCGATTCCTTTAAACTTGTTGGGTAAAAACAGCAAGGCGGATTACATCCATACTGGAATTTGGTCTGAAAAAGCACTGAAAGAAGCGCAGCGCTATGGCGATATCAACGTCATTGAAGCGGGTACACAAATTGATGGAAAACTTGCCATTGCAGACTCAAGCACATGGAACTTATCTCAAGATGCAGCTTATGTGCATTATGTAGACAATGAAACGATTGGCGGTCTTCAGTTCTCGGCTATTCCAGAAGCCAAAGCGCCATTAGTTGCAGACCTATCTTCAAGTATTTTGTCTGCACCTGTTGATGTCACTAAATTTGGTATCATTTATGCAGGCGCACAAAAGAACATTGGCCCAGCGGGTTTAACCTTAGTGATTGTTCGTGAAGATTTGCTAGATCAAGCCAAACCTGAAATTCCAAGCATCTTGAAATACGCTTCGCAAGCGAAGAATGATTCAATGGTCAATACACCGTCGACCTATGCTTGGTACTTATCAGGTCTAGTATTTGAATGGTTGCTTGAACAAGGCGGTGTTGAGGCGATTCATAAAGTGAACCTTGAAAAGGCGAAACTGCTTTATGGTTATATCGATGCAAGCGATTTTTATGCAAACCCAATTGCTGTGCAAAACCGTTCAATTATGAATGTGCCGTTTACTTTGGCGAATCCAGATTTGGAAAAACTTTTCCTCAAAGAAGCTGAAGAAAGCCATTTGTTGAATCTTGCGGGTCACCGCTCAGTTGGTGGGATGCGCGCAAGTATTTATAATGCTGTTCCACTAGAAGGCGTTCAAGCGCTAGTGAATTTTATGGATGATTTTGCGAAACGCAATGCTTAAGTCATAGAGTCAGAAAAGCCCATCACTTGATGGGCTTTTTTATCGATTTTTTAATAGATTATCTAAAATAATCGTGACATTTTGGTGTCATACCAATAAATCATTCATTTTATTTATCGCCTAGTATGGACGCCCACCTGCAAGACTAATCCGTTTGAGTAAGCGACGTTGATCGACAGGAAAGGGACGACGTGAATGTAGTGTCACCTGATTATCCCAAAAGACAATATCTCCTGTTTCCCAGTGATGTTCATAACGAAACTCAGGTTTCAATATGTGCGCACGAAGTTCAGCAATCAATTCACTGCCTGTCGTATCATCGACATTGACCAATTCAACTTCCGAACGGGTATTGAGCCAAAGTGCTTTTCGCCCAGATTCTGGATGTGTGCGGACTAAAGGATGTGGATAGGCATGCCCTAAAATCGGTTGATCTTTAAAACGATAATAAGGCGAGTCTGTATAACCCGAATTGCCTGTATTGCTCTGCGCACGGATGAATGGGTTATAGGTAATCAACTGTAGTTGGTCGATCTGCTTTTTGACATCATCGGAAAGCGCATCATAGGCTTTGATGGTATTGAACCAAGAGGTTTGTCCACCGTCTTGAGGAAGCTCCAAGGCATAGAGCAGAGAGCCAAAAGAGGGAAGGGGTGTCCACTGATGATCGGCATGTGGTGTAAGTTCGCCATGACCCGTATAGTCGCCTTGACCAACTGCATTGGAAACAGGAACTACATCGGGTGGAACACCAGTGTCAGACTGGCTGGCAAGGACAGGATTGTCTGCACTTGGGCGGAAAATAGAACCAAAATAGCTGGAAAAGGCTAAATATTGCAGATCATCCAGAGTTTGGTTTTTAAAAATTAAAATCAGATGTTCAGCCAAAGCTTGTTTTAAGCGATAGATGGTTTCACCTGCTTGGGCTTTACGGGCATCTAAACCAAAAACCACAGCACCTAAGGCTTCTTCCGTCAGTGGGACGACTTGTATTTCTTCGGGGTTTTGAAATTGTTCAGGTTGATGCCAACGCGGAGCATCATGAATTGCTTGAGAAAGTTGGGTTAATACGGTCATTTTGATTGTTTTCTCTAGATATGGCGGGCTAGAGAAAATGTAATCAAAATGTGTGTAATTTTAAAATTATAAGAAGTTCTAAACTTATGAAAAAATTTAAAAAAATATTAAGCTAATGATTGTGTTACTTTTCTTTTATAGCGAAATATTGAGCTCAAAATATGTAGATTTAATGTGCGCAAAACGCCTGATTAAAATACTCAAACAAGTCAGGCGTATTCAGCCAAAGGCTAATCGCCAGAGCAAACAAAGCAGCGATGCTAATGCCGATACCACATTTGAGCCATAAAAATGAATTAGTCATGGACAACCGCCTTTTCATCGACAAAGAAATGTACCAGTACGCCAAAAACACTCAGGATAATAGAGAACAGCCAAATCAAGTCATAATTACCTGTAACGTCATGGTTCACACCACCCAGCCATCCACCGAAAAATGAACCAACTTGATGGGTAAAGAACACAATCCCACTCAGCATGCTGAGGTACTTAATACCAAACATATTGGCCACAATACCGTTGGTCAAAGGTACTGTAGATAACCATAATAAACCCATCACTACACCAAAGCTATAGATGGTGAGTGTGCTGAGTGGGAGCATTAAAAAGGCAATAATGGCAAAGCCTCTGAGCCCATAGAGGCCCATCAGCAACTTTGGTTTAGAATACTTCCCACCGAGCCAGCCTGCAGTGTAAGTACCAACGATATTAAATAAACCAACCAGTGCCAAGAAAACGGTTCCTGTGGTTGCATTAAAACCATGATCAATCAAATAGCCAGGTAAATGGATACCAATAAAGACCACTTGGAAGCCACACACTAAAAAGCCTAGAGACAAAAACCAAAATGGTTTATGGTTTTTCGCAATCACTAAGATATCTTTAAAGCTGAGCTGAACTTGGTTTGTTGGTGCTTTGGCTGCAACAAATGCAGGGGCTTTAAGCATCCAAGCCAGTGGAACTATCATTGCAATTAAAATGGCACTAACGACCAACGCCGCAGACCAGCCAAAGTTTTGTAACAGCAGTAAGGTTGACGGCAGCATAATGAACTGGCCAAAAGAACCAGCTGCACTGGCAATACCCATAGCAAGGCTACGTTTTTCAGGCGGTGCAGCACGCCCCACCGCGGACAACAATACAGAAAACGAGGTGGCAGATAATGCTAGACCCAAAATAAGACCGACACTTAAGTTGAGTAACCAACCGGTTGAACTCACTGCCATGAGCAGTAAACCGATGGTATACAACACTCCACCGACGGCAACCACGATTTTAGAGCCATATTTATCTGCTAATGCGCCTGTAAAGGGTTGTGCAGCGCCCCAAATCAGGTTTTGCATCGCAATCGCTAGACTAAAGACATTATGTCCCCAGCCAAACTCATCACTCATAGGCACAAGGTAGAGTCCAAAGCCATGTCGGACACCTAGTGATAATGCCAGAATTATTGCACTTCCAATGAGCATATAAATCAGCGGTTTGGAAAAACGAGTTTCTGACATATTTCAACCAAAAAATGAGCTTAGAGTTCGTTATATTAAGTGAATTATTTGCTGAAAGCGATGATAAAAAATTGACTATTTGATCAATAAAAACAATGAATATTCATGAAAAAAGACGACTTGTTGTCGTCTTTTTGGTAGTTCTTTTAAAGCTTAGAACCGGTAGCCGACACCTGCATAAGCCAGAATGGGGTTAATTTCAATATCAGCTGTGGATTTGATCAGTTCACCGTGCGTGGCATCTTTGACGGTGATCGTGGTTTCATTTTTAAGATGAGCATAGGACACCGAGCCGACAGCAAACCATTTATCATTAAAGTCATAGGTGAAACCGACAGTTGCAATAGGGGCGAAGGCATCAGTTGCTTCTAGCTTAACTTTGGGATTGGCTGAACTCTTTTTCCCCTCAAGTGATGCACCAGCATTTCCTTCTTTAATATTGGCAATCATATGGCCTGCCGCAATCAAGTCTTTTTCTGTTTGTGGGTTAATTTCCAGCTCATTAAAGTAGGCATACATCATTCCCACACCGACATAGGGGCGGAATTTATTCACACCTGTTTTACCAAAGTGATATTGGAACTCGAAAGCAGGTGTCCATGCACGTGCAGATGCCGCAGGGCCGTGTGCTTCCAAATCGGTAATGAAAATATCATTTTCAAGTTCTAAATTTCCTAAAGCTCCGCCCATAGGTGTTGCAGTTGCTGAAAAAGGCGCATAAATTTTTCCTTTACCTTGTAAATCGACTTTAGGTGGAATCCCTGCTTTCATTTCAAAAGAAATATTGTCGGTAAAAAAGTAATTGGTCATGATGCCCAATGTGGTGACATCATCGGCTTCTAAACCTGTGCCTGGATTGTCCCATTGATTGAGGCCACGTATTTCAGCAGTCCCACTTAGTGCTGAGGGGACATCAGCATTAATTAAAGCTAGCCCATCAAGAGAGGCCTTTAAGAGAGGATTGACGCTACTTTCTGGCTTGATATTGTCGAGCACTGTTTGTGCTTTGATATCTCCAACTTTTGCAGTTTCGCCTTCTTTAACCGATGTGTTAACTCGGAAAGGTTGAGCTTTACCTTGTGGCATGACATGTAAAGCACCGACCGATACAGAAAAGCGTTTAAATCCATCACCATCTTGTAGACTAAAATAAGGTGAATCTGCATGTGTGAGCATAGGTAAAGCAGCAATAGACGTTGCTATACAAAGCAATGTTTTTTTCATTCTGGGACTCCATGTCCAAATTAGCTATTCGTTTTTATAGAGCGTATTATTAAGGTTGCTGCTACGATAAAGCTGTTGTTTTTGAAGGACATGTGTTTTTGACATTTGTGAATGTCAAAACCCGTTTTGTGTGATCGTGTTACTAGCTTGCAATCTTTGTTACAGATGGGTGAATGTAATAAAGTGCTACTGTTGAATGCTTTTTGATTCTAGCTGTTTGTAAAATAAAGAATAAATTTGGAATCCAATATTTAATTAGTTATAAAAAAGACCACCAGTAGGTGGTCTTTTTGACAGATGGCATCATATTTCATGCCAATGACATCATTTAAGATTGAAAACGTGATAAATCTTCTTCAGGACGTGCAGTTAACACTTCAACCCCGTTTTTAGTGACCAACAACGTATGTTCATACTGTGCAGACAAACTATGGTCTTTGGTCACTACCGTCCATTTATCCCCCAGTAATTTAGTTTTCCAGTCACCACCATTGACCATTGGTTCAATGGTAAAGGTCATGCCTTCTTCTAAAATCATGCCTGAGTTTGGTTGACCATAGTGTAAGACTTGAGGTTCGTCATGGAACACAGTCCCAATACCGTGACCACAGTATTCACGCACGACACCAAAACGTTCCGATTCGACATATTGTTGAATGGCGTGACCAATGTCGCCAATGGTTGAACCCGGCTTCACTGTTGCTATTCCACGGTACATCGCTTCTTGTGCCACTTTACATAAACGATTCGCGAGAATAGAAGTTTCGCCACCCACGATGTACATCATGTTGGTATCGCCGTGGAAACCATCTTTAATGACCGTCACATCAATATTTAAAATATCGCCTTTTTTCAATACTTTTGCATCTGAAGGAATACCATGACAGACCACATGGTTTACAGAAGTACAAATCACATGTTGGAACGCAGGGCGACCCGGTGCTGCACCGTAACCTAAACATGCTGGAATCGCGTCTTGTTTATTGACAATATAATCGTGACAAATCGTATCTAACTCAAGTGTAGTCACACCTGGTTTAATATGTGGCTTGATCATATCCAAGACTTCAGCCGCCAGTCGTCCAGCCACACGCATCTTTTCGATGTCTTCAGCGCTTTTGATGAGTCGACGGGGTGCTTCGTAAGTACTGTTCATGATCTCTAAAAACTTTTGGAAATTTGTGTGTGACTATGGTATAAATAGCCGCCCATTTTATCAAATGCTTTTTCGTGAATAAATTTCACGGGCTTTGTGCGATGGGGCAATAAAATCCGCACATATATCGACACATTTCTCTGGGTGCCCTTTGGGGTGGAGGATGCGGATATATGGAGGCCTAACCCAAACTTTAAGGTAAAGAAAATGGCAGATTACAACGTAAGCATGCGCGACCTTCTTCAAGCAGGCGCACACTTCGGTCACCAAACACGTTTCTGGAACCCAAAGATGCGTCAATACATCTTTGGTGCGCGTAACAAAATTCACATCATTAACCTTGAGCACACTGTTCCTGCGTTAAATGATGCTTTGAACTTTGTTAACAACCTTGCTAGCAAAAAGAATAAAGTATTGTTTGTTGGTACGAAACGTGCTGCTTCTAACATCATCCGTGAACAAGCTCAACGTGCTGGTCAACCATATGTTGATCACCGTTGGTTAGGTGGTATGTTGACGAACTGGAAAACACTTCGCCAATCTATCAACCGTCTTAAAGACCTTCAAACTCAATCTCAAGATGGTACTTTCGCTAAGCTTACTAAACGTGAAGCTTTAGAGCGTACTCGTGAGATGGAAAAACTTGAACGCGCTTTAGGCGGCGTGAAGAACATGGGTGGTTTACCTGACGCATTATTCGTAATCGACGTTGATCACGAAGCAATTGCAATTAAAGAAGCTAAAAACCTTGGTATTCCTGTAATCGGTATCGTTGATACAAACTCTAACCCAGACAACGTAGACTACGTTATTCCGGGTAATGACGATGCGATCCGTGCAGTTACTTTGTATGCTTCTGCTATGGCTGATGCGATTCTTGCTGGTAAAGAATATGCTCAATCACAAGCAAATGCACAAGCTAAAGTTGAAGAAGCTAAAGAAGCTCCTGAGGCTTAATGCGTTTGACGTAAGCTTGTCATTTTTGCGACATGTGATGGTGGCAAAGTAAGCGTCATGTATGCAGACGGCCCAAGAGACAGCTCTGGGCCGTTTCTGTTCTAAAAAGAATTCATTTTCTACCGTATTTAGGAGATTGACATGACTGCAGTTACAGCAAGCATGGTTAAAGAGTTGCGCGATCGTACTGGTCTTGCAATGATGGAATGTAAAAAAGCATTAACAGAAGCGAATGGTGACATCGAATTAGCGATTGATAACCTTCGTAAATCTGGTCAAGCTAAAGCGGCTAAAAAAGCGGGTAACATTGCAGCTGACGGCGCAATCACTATCGCTCAAGACGGTAACAAAGCGCTTCTTTTAGAAGTAAACTGCCAAACTGACTTCGTTGCTAAAGACGAAAACTTTGCTGGTTTCTCTGCTCAAGTTGCTGCTGCTGCGTTAGCTGCTGGCGAAACTGATGCTGCTAAAATTGCTGAATTGAAACTTGAAGATGGTGCAACTGTAGAAGAAGCGCGTATTGCTCTTGTTCAAAAAATCGGTGAAAACATCCAAGTTCGTCGTGCTCAAATCATTGAAGGCGAAAACCTTGCAGTTTACAAACACGGTTTAAAAATCGGTGTTGTTGTATCTTACACAGGTGATGCTGCGACTGGTAAAGGTATTGCAATGCACGTTGCTGCATTCAACCCAGTAGCTGTAACAGCTGAAGGCGTTTCTGCTGATCTTATCGCGAAAGAGAAAGAAATTGCTGAAGCTAAAGCAATCGAATCTGGTAAGCCTGCAAACATCGTTGAGAAAATGGTCACTGGTTCAGTTGAGAAATACTTGAACGAAGTTGCTCTTGATCGTCAAATGTACGTAATCGACAACGACAAGAAAGTTGCTGACGTTCTTAAAGCAACTGGTACTACAGTTGTTCAATTTGCTCGCTTTGAAGTGGGTGAAGGTATTGAGAAAAAAGCTGAACTTTCTTTCGCTGAAGAAGTTGCTGCCGCTCAAGCCGCTGCAAAATAATTGAAAAATTATTTTGAGTAAAAAAAGCCCCTTTGGGGCTTTTTTTATACAATGAATAAAAATAAAACGGGAAAGTAGATAAGTGGCCAACAAAACCAACCTGAGTATTGGTGCTGTGATCATACTATTGATTGCTGCATATTTCGGAGTCGATCTTCAAGAAAATCAATTACAAACATCGACAGCATCGGTCATAGTAAAGCCTTCTGTACAGACCAATAAACCGCTAAATCAGGTGCTTGATGGCACAGCAAAAATTGCCCAAGCATTTCAAAGCCGGAAAAGTAATATTCAGGTTCAATCACAAGGGCGTGTTGTGGCTGTGCTTAAAGATGATAATGATGGCTCTCGTCATCAAAAATTTATTGTAGAACTTCCTAATGCAATGACGGTTTTGATTGCACATAATATTGATTTAGCACCACGTATTGAGCACCTACAAAAAGGGGACACCGTTGGTTTCAATGGTGAATACGAATATAGTGAAAAAGGTGGGGTGATCCACTGGACACATCACGATCCACAAAAACGCCATGAAGGTGGCTGGTTAAAACATCAAGGAAAAACCTATCAGTAGTAGAGCAATTTTGTTCTATACGTTTTGCTGAATCGCAGTATGCTGAGTGTTCAGGAGAGGTTAACTCATGCACGAAATTAGACCCAGTGAATTTGTAAATTATCATCATGTTCAAGAACTTGATGGTCTTGAAATGTTAAAAGCCTCCTATCAGCATACACAGTTCTCAAAACATACCCATGAAGGTTATTGTATTGGTTTAATTGATGAGGGTGCGCAGTCTTTTTTGCGTACAGGAAATCAGCATATTGCACCGCAAGGCGACATTATTTTAGTGAATGCTGATGAAGTACATACGGGGTCTTCTGCTGTTGAAACTGGTTGGTGCTATCGGGCAATTTATCCGACTCCTGAAATGATTCAAGAGGTGAGTCAAGATTTTTTTCATGAAGCGGGCACTATGCCGTGGTTTCCACAAGCTGTAATTCATGATGAAGGATTAGCTGAACAATTGAATTTGCTATTCGATTTATTGTTACAGCCAAAAAACACACTGTTTAAACAGAGTTTATATATTTCAACTTTGGCTTACTTATTAAGTCGTTATAATCAATCTAAAAAAATATTAAAAGACTTACCCGAAGCGCAGCGTAAAGTGGTCTTGGTACAAGAACTACTTGCTGCGGAACCTGAAAGAGAGCATCAACTGGCCGAGCTCGCCTCTGTTGTCGGGATGAGCCCATGGCATTTACTACGTCAATTTAAAAAATTTACTGGACTTCCACCTCATGCATGGTTGGTACAGTTTCGTTTACGTAAATCTTTATATTTACTCAAACAGGGCTACGAGATTGCGACAGTCGCACAACTCTGTGGTTTCTCCGATCAAAGCCATTACACCCGTCATTTTAAAAAGTCTTTAGGCTGTACGCCTGCGCAATATCTGGCACATAAAATTTAAAAAAGCAATTTTATACAAGAAAGCCATCTAAGCCATGCCGCATATTGACTCTAGTGAATTGAAAATGGAGTCTGCTGTGCAGTCGCAATTGATCCAACAGAAAAGTTTAAGCTTTCTCCGTGGTGTACAAGATATGTTGCCGCTTTCTGTCGCCGTTATTCCATGGGGAATATTAGCTGGCTCAGCAGCGATTAATGCGGGCCTGAGTGTCATGCAAGCTGTAGGCATGTCAGCGTTAGTGTTTGCCGGTGCTGCACAATTAGTCAGTCTGAGTATGCTCATGACGGGTGCATCTTTACTGAGTATTCTGATCACCGTATTTTTCCTCACCAGTCAGCACTTTATTTATGCACTGAGTTTAAGAGAAGAGGTGAAGCCGTGGTCACTCAAAAGAAGATTAAGCATCGGTTTTTTACTGACCGATGAACTCTACGCTACCGCGATGCTAAAGGAAAAACCATCTTATGCCTATATGTTGGGTGCAGGATTCAGCTTTTATGTCAGTTGGGTTTTGTTTAGTTTAATGGGTATTTTTCTTGCGAATACTATGCCTGATCTTTCGAATCTCCACTTGGAATTTTCAATTGTGGTCGTGTTCTTGGTAATGGCGGTGATGCTGATTCAAAATAAAGCCGCAATTTATGGCGTAGTGAGTTCGTCGATTATGGTTCTGATTTTAAGTTGGTTGGAATTCGGATCAGCCATCTTGTTAGCTGGTTTTACAGGTATGTGGGTTGCTGCGATGTTTGATCATTCGGAGTGCTGAAGATGACTTGGTTATTTGTTTTTAGCTTAACTTGTGTGACTTTTTTTAATCGGTATTTATTTTTAGAGCCTAAAACTCAAATTCGACTGCCTAAATTTGCGACACGCATGCTGAAATATGCGGCGCCTTGTCTTATGGTTTCGATTTGTTTGCCACTGGTTTTTTTCGAAGGCGGGCACTGGAAAGGGATACTTCAAAATAGTTATTTTTATGGGGTAATTTTTACACTGTTAATCACCCTTTTGACGAGAAAATTATTGCTCAGTATTTTGCTGAGTTTAGGATTTTTTTACGGTCTGAATCTCTTATTCGATTTCTAGCATTTCATCAGCAAATAGGCCAATAAAATACCGAAAAAAGGATAAAAAAGCGTGAGAGTCCGATCTTTTTCATTGCTTTTAAATTTATGTTGCTCTAAAAGCGCACCATTTGCGATTTTTTCTATGTCTGTTAAATTAGCGTAGCTTTGGTTGGGGAGATGGAAATATTGAAAATACGGTAAATGAGGGGGATTTTGAGAACTTTGAAGAAAGAAGAGGGTTTTCTTTTGAGTTTTGCTTTATAAAACTGTCCTAATTATACAAAAACCAGCAGGGCAAGAGTGACTTTAATACCGCCATAATGGCGTTAAATTTACTAGGTAATTTATTAAGTCATTTTAAATTGATGAATGTATAAAGCTAGAATTAAGGGCAGGTATAAAGTTGGATTTGAATAGATAAGAATGAGCTAAGAAAACACTTAGTTTAGATCGTCTTCCAATGCTGCAAAAAATGTGGGCGCACTAAGCTAAAAATCGGATCAATTATATTTTCATTTTATTCAAATTGAGCAACTGGAATGGGCTTAAGCGATGGAGCTCGATCTATTGGGTGTTATGTAAATATGAGACATTAAAAAAGCCACATTACTGTGGCTTTGCTGTCAAATGTGTGTTGTAGGAAAGAATCTTAAGAGTTTGGTCCATCAATACGTTCAATGCTGACTTTCGCAGTACCTGCATTGGTAATACCCAGCTGCTTAGCAGCACCATAAGAAAGATCAAGTACACGGTTACCGTGGAATGGACCACGGTCATTTACTTTAACCACAACACTTTTACCATTTGTTTTATTTGTTACACGAATAAAGCAGTTTAGTGGCAAGCTACGGTGAGCTGCAGTTAATGCATTCATATCGAATGTTTCACCACTTGCTGTTTTACGACCGTGGAACTGACGACCATACCAAGACGCCATACCCGTTTGACTAAACTTACGGACTGTATTTGATGCAACAGTATTTAACTTTTCAATCACTGAAGGCTCTTCTTCAGGGATCTCAATTTTTGCAGCGATTGTTTCGCGACGAATTTTATCGCCTGAACGTTCAGTGATTGAAAGGCTATTTAAATTTGAGAAGTGTGAGTTGAAGCCTTGAGCATCTTTATTCAAGACACGCGCGGCCAGACGAGAGTTATCGCTATCATTAGTAAATGATGACTGAACCATCTCAGCTTGCGATTGGCTCAGCACGATGGTCGAGGCAATGGCCAGTATATATTTAAGTGAAGACTGCATTTATAAACTCCAAAAGACAATAATTTTTTCTTTAAACTAAGTGGTTGAAAGATAAAAAAACTTGCCTGTTAATTCACTTTTGCAACAACATTTGACGAAATGGATAATATTCATGCAGTCATAAGCATGTCTAGTGTTTAATTAAAATAATGATAAAAACTACATAAACCGAACATTTTTTGATTAAAAAATAATCAATATTGTAACAGGATATGAAAAATGCCGATATTTACATCGTTTTTAAATATTTTTTCATTGACATCTAAAAATTGAGTAAAAAGCTAGCCTTATCGACTAGCAATTTCAGCCCCTAATTGCCACACTGCAGTCGCATACATACGACTCTTGTTATAGGTCGTAATCACCTGAAAGTTAGGGTAAGTGATGTAATAACTTTGCCCATAATTTTCCTGTAGTTGGATCACATTCACCATATCTAAATCATCGATTTTGACAATCGGATTGGTCGGTTGAATGCCCTGATTTTTTAAAACACCATAAGGCGTTGGTAAAGTTAAATCTTTAGCAATGACCGCTTCAGGATTTGAGCCACTATAGCGTGCTGCGAATCCAATCGGTTGATTACGTTGCCAACCATGATTTGCTAAATAGTTGGCAATCGAGCCGATGGCATCGACTGCTGAATTTCGTAAATCGACATGACCATTGCCGTCATAATCCACCCCAAACTTTGGAATGTTGCTAGGCATAAACTGAGGGTACCCCACCGCACCTGCATAAGAACCTACAACCGAGTTGGTTGGCACGCCATCTTTATAGCTCCATGCGATTAAAGCACTGAGTTCATCTTGGAAATATTGCTTACGACGTTCGTAACCAAAACCTAAAGTGGCTAAGGCATCACGGGTGACAAAGTTACCTTTATTGCTCCCAAAGCCAGTTTCTACCCCTAAAATGCCGAGAATGACGGACTGGGGCACACCAAATTGTTGTTCTGCGCGGTTTAAAGTATCTGCGTACTGTGCTTTAAAACGGACACCACGCTGAATGGTACTCTCTGCCATAAAGTTGGTTTTATATTCGTACCACGGTTTACTTTCACCAGGGCGGTTCATAATGTTGATGATGTTGGGTACATTTTTAGAACCATTCATCGCCCAATCAACTTGTTCAGCAGACAGACCATAACTCTGCATGGTTTTTTGTTTAAAGCTGAAATAGTCAGGATGAGAAGCGAAATCGTTGGCTTGGCAAAAACTGGTGATCGACAAAGCGCCAATCAATAAAGGTAAACGTTTAACTTTGTTATAAAAGTTTAAATTTAACATAGAAGTCTAATTTCCAGAGTCGTTATTGGCAGTGGAGCAAAGCGAATAGGGTAAAGCCCATAGTTCGCATTTCTGTTATGTCGAAATTCTTGTGAACGGAGTCTAGCGTGAATAGGCTTTAAGATAACATTGTCTGTACTGAAGCGGGCAAATAGGTATACAAAAAAAGACAAACTCCGCCTATATAAAGGACAGATTATTCAAAATGGCACAGATTTTTAGGCGGATTATTTACGTGACTATATAAGTCAAGTTTTAATGACTGATATAAAAGGTCTTTCATATATAGATGCAAATAAAATTATACGGTTTAAAGTCTCATGACAACGATGGATAGATTTAATCTCAGCTTATACATGGACAAGATATATAGCTTTATATAAGAGAGTAAAAATTCGCAGTTTAGAAACAAAAATGACCCTATATAAATATAGAGTCATTTGATCTGAAAAGTCCCGAAAGACTTTTAGTACTTAAGCATGAAATAAGGTGTCGTGATATTCAGCCAGAGCTAAAAGTTCATCTTTGGTTAAATTTGGGATGATTTTATTCGCAGCAATATGAACCGCTTTAATGACAGCCGCAGAACCGATATCGGCTGCTTTACGCTTGATCATGCCCAAATCGAGAGTTTTATTAAAGTCATTCATGAAGTGGCGTACAGTCGCTTCAGCAAACTGTTTATACAGTTCGGTTAACGCGGCTTTATCTACTTCATTGCCTGCTTTAATTTCAGCATAGTTATATTTGAGGCTAGTCACTAAGCTTGCATCTAACGCTTCACCTACACGGAACTGACCTTCAGCATCTTTAAACAAGCTTTTTTCAGAAAACTGAATTGACGCTTGCACTACGTCGTTTGATGCTTTGCCTAAGAGTTGCTTCAACAAAACCGCAACGGTTGACTTAATATAGCCAGCCAGTTTTTCCGCTGTGTCACGTTTATCACTCGGGGGAAAACGGCGTACTAACTCAGTTAAAATGGCATCAATAATTTCATCATTGATGAGGAGTGCTGTTTTGTCTCGAAGTAGATATAAAGGTTCACTTGAGTCTTTCTTCTGCTGAGCAGTTTGAATAGTCTGTAAAAGTTCAGTCGATGGAATAAAACCAAAAAATGGCATCGTGTATTAACCTCAATGTTCTTTATTTTATTGTCGCGCCAATCGAATTGGGCGGGGCATCCATGACACATCTGACACACGACACGGGTTAATGTCTAAACCACCACGGCGTGTATAAGTTGCGTACACCATCAGCTTTTCAGGTTTCAAATTTTGCCAAATATCGGCAAACATTTGTTCCACACATTGTTCGTGGAAGCCGTTGTGCTGACGGTAAGAGATAATATAAGCCAGTATGCTGTTATAACAAGGCTTTTTACCTTTATATCTGATAAATACCGTACCCCAATCTGGTTGTCCAGTGACTGGGCAGTTACTTCTGAGTAAATGCGAGTAAATCTGTACTTCAACATCTTCAGCAGCACTATCCAATGCCAACAGATTTGCATTGGGATGATTTTCCAGTTGGGTTGGAATCAGTTCATCAATACAGATCCCTTCAGGCTGACTAACTTGCACATCATCAACATGAAACAACTCAATACTCACATCTGCACCAGCAGCCACCGATAAATCCTGTTCAACTGTTGCTTTAAATGCAGCTTTAGACTCAAACTGAGTAAAGTTCATGCTATTAAAGTAGAGTTTTAATGACTTTGACTCAATGAGATTGGGCGAGGTGGCAGGCAGACTGATGCGACCAATAGCAACTTGCGGAACACCGTGGTGATTTAGCCAAGAAATTTCAAAAACATGCCACCAGTCTTTACCTTGTTGAATACCTTCAACATGCGCATAGTGCTCACGTGCTGTGGCACGCGCAATAGGAAAAAGAATATCGGGTTGATAAGTTGTTGGGTAATTGGTGTCTTTACCCAAAAGAGAATGTTCTACACTCATTATTCACGCATTCCTGAACCACGAGAAAGTAAATAGTAAGCAATGCCATAAAGCACTGCACAGCATATGGTCATAACAGATAGGGAGACGACGACGTTAACATCGCTATGACCTAAGATACCGAAACGAAAAGCATTGACCATATATACAATCGGATTGATCAACGATAAATTTTGCCAAAAAGGGCTGAGTGCTGAAATGGCATAAAATACGCCACCTAAATAAGTTAAAGGCGTCAGCACAAAGGTTGGGATGATGGAGATGTCATCAAAAGATTTAGCATACACAGCATTGATAAAACCACCCAGTGAAAATAAGAACGAGGTGACCAAGACGGTGTAAATGGTAACAAACCAATTGGTAATATACAGGTCAGTAAAAAATAAACTCATAGCCGTCACAATAATACCGACCAAGACCCCGCGACACACACCACCTAAGACAAAGCCCCATAAAATGGCATGCAAAGGTACAGGACTCATGATTAGCTCTTCAATGCTTTTTTGAAATTTGGCACTAAAAAAGCTTGAAGAAACGTTAGCATAACTGTTGGTAATCACCGCCATCATAATTAGTCCAGGTACGATGAACTGCATATAGCTAAAACCGCCCATCTCACCAATACGAGAACCGACCAAATTACCAAAAATTACGAAATACAAACTCATGGTAATGGCAGGTGGAAGCAAGGTTTGCGGCCAGATGCGCATAAAGCGACGAATTTCTTTATGCACCAGAGTATATAAAGCTACGCTAAGTTGATTTAAGTTCATGGCGTAGTTCCTTCGAGATTTTTTTCGACCATCTTCACAAACAGTTCTTCTAAACGGTTGGATTTGTTCCGCATACTACGAACTTGGATCCCTTGCGATTCGAGCAATTGAAATAAGTCATTGAGGGTATGTGCTCTATCCATAGTCACTTCTAAAGTCACGGCGTCGACTAAATGGAAACGAACCCCAATAATGTCGATATGAATCGGCTCAATCGGTGCGGCCAAATCAAAAATAAAGGTTTCCTCATTGAGCTGATTGAGGAAATTTTTCATGCTGGTGTCTTCTTTAATCACACCACGGTCAATAATGGCAATTCGACGACATAGCATTTCCGCTTCTTCTAAATAGTGCGTCGTTAAAATGATCGATGTGCCCTTATTGTTCATTTCTGTGAGGAAGTCCCACATCGAACGACGCAGCTCAATATCAACCCCTGCTGTAGGTTCATCTAAAATAAGGAGTTTGGGTTCATGCATCATGGCACGGGCAATCATCAGGCGGCGTTTCATACCACCTGAAAGCATACGGGCCTGAACACCGCGCTTTTCCCACAAGCCTAGTTTTTCTAAATATTCTTCGGCACGTACTTCCGCAATTTTTTTTGGAATGCCATAATAGCCCGCTTGTGTGACTAAGATATCGAAGGTTTTTTCAAACTGACCGAAGTTAAACTCTTGAGGTACAACCCCTAAGCACTGTTTGGCTTGAGAAGGGTGGGAGTCGAGATTATGTCCAAAAATTTCGACAGTACCTGCGCTTTTCTTGGTCAATGAGCTGATAATACCAATCGTTGTAGATTTGCCTGCACCATTTGGTCCAAGAAGGGCATAGAACTCACCTTCAGGAACAGTTAGATTGATGCCTTTTAAGGCCTGAAACCCATTTTTATAGGTTTTGGACAAATCTCTTAACGTCAATGCATCAGTCATGAAATTCTCGAATGATTAATAGTGGCACTATTGTGAGCGATTATGCCTAATAAACCAAGTAATCTACTCGCAATTCTGTGTTGCAGATATGGAACATTGTATAAAGCATAAGCAGGAAAATCACTCTAAGCTATATAGATGCTTTACCTTGTGATTTTTTTTGATATGATGTGCTCGCGCGCTCATAGCTCAACTGGATAGAGTACAGGTCTCCGAAGCCTGTGGCGTGGGTTCGAGTCCCGCTGAGCGCACCACTTACTTATTTCAAAACATGCCAAAATAACCGCAAACACTTATAAATACTGTATTACCCGCCTTTGTCTTGTTTCAACTTGTTCCATGCTGTACCGCTATACCCCATTCTTTTAGGGGTATATTTAGCAGTACATTAAAACAATAGTCTAAAATCTTTGTAAAAGCTTATTGGTCCATTCATTCGTGTAGCTTTCCCACCCGCTCACATCACCAGTGCTATTGTTGGGTATAGTTTTGCGTGATTTTGACCTAACATCCGTGTGTAAGGATATCAATAATGATCGTTCAATATTGAGATGTAAGGCCTAAGACAAACCTGTTCATGCCTTAGACCGTGTGCAAAAAAGCATTTGGTTGATACCACTGTGTAATCTATGTTGCTAGATAAAGATGAAATCGACATAGTCCAATGTTACAGGGGTATCAGATCGAGCAGGGATTCGAACAATACTATTGGCTTGATTTAAGTTACTAAGCATGTGGGATTGTTGTTTGCCGAGTTTGGAAACAGTTAATTGCCCAAACTCATTAACATCTAATAGCATGCGAACCAGTTGCTCACGACTGTCTTGTTTAATGCTATCGTTGAAGCGAGCTTTTTTCCAAGCGGGTGCAGGAGACGTAGCTCCCTGTAAAGCCGCCAATAATGTCGATACATGTACAGCCAGACAGGTGAGCACCGCAGCAGGGTTCCCAGGCAGACCAATCAAATAGGAATGATGACGGTCTGTCTGATATTCAGCAAAATATAGTGGTTTACCTGGTTTTTGTGCAACTTGCCAGAAGATCTCTTTTGCACCTAAAGCCATTGAAACAGGTCGAATCAAGTCATAATCGCCTACTGAAACACCACCTGTAGTAATGACCACATCATAATGCCTCATAGCATTCGAGAGCGCTTGTGTGAGTATCTTCTCATCATCAATTACATGCTCTAAATGCCCTTCAGCAAAACCGTGTTCTTTGAGCCAAGTGAGAATCATTGGGGCATTGGCATCGAACACTTTAGATTCATTGTCCAGTTGCGTACTGACTTCATCACCAGTAATAAGCACTGCAATTTTAGGTTGGCGATAAACCTCGACATGCTGAACCCCTGCCATACTGAGTGCCGCAATTAAACCGTTGCCTAAACGCTGGCCTTGCTGTGCAAGTGTTGTCCCGACAGACAACTCCTCACCTTGAAAACGAATGTCTGTGCCTTTGTCCAAAGCTTGAGTTAGAGTCGCTTGATCATGGCTACGCGTAATAATTTCCTGGCGTGCCACAGTATCTGCTGAGTTTGGCAGCTTGCCCCCAGTAAAAATACGAACGGTTTGACCTGCTTGAATCTCAATATGTTCTTCAACACCTGCACGAATTTCACCGACCAATTCAAAGCTGGTAATTCCTGCTCGCAAGTCTTCAGAGCGTAGTGCATAACCGTCAACCGCACTTTGGGTAAATAGAGGCAAGGCAACTGTTGATGCAACATCTGCCGCTAAAACATGCCGATGCGCCTGTACTAAAGGCAAAGTAATGACAGGCAATGTTTGGACGGCGCTATAGTGTTCAAGAGCTTGATCGAGTGTAATTAAGCCAACGCCAGAGCAACTCATTCATAACCTCCCGGATGAGGTAGATCGCGGCAGACATCAAAAATATGAACCAAAGCTGGTAAAATGGCTGCCATAGACTCACTTGCACCGCCACGACTGCCCGGAAGGGTAATCACCAATGAACGATCTATAAAACCTGCAACGCCACGTGACATCGCAGCATAAGGGGTACGTTTTTGTCCGAAAGCACGTGCAGCTTCCATTAGTCCATTGAGCTCACGTTCAAGTAAAGGCTCAAGTGTGTCTACTGTAATGTCACGCTTGCCGATACCTGTTCCACCCACAGTAATAATACAGGCATAAGATTGAGTGAGTTCTAAGACCAATGCTTTTAACTGATCGGCTTCATCAGGTAAAATTTGATAGTGAATCGGATCAAAACCAGCTTCGGTTAAGGTCTCGACGACGGAGCGGCCTGCAGTATCTGGTTTACGACCAGCGGCAACGGTGTCCGACAGAACCAATACTGCCGCAGAAACAGGCTGACGCAAATGACGTTTAAAGTGTGATTTTCCGCCTTTTTTCAGATCAAGTTTACATTGCTGAATGATCAGCTCATGCGGTTCACAATGTGGTTTGAGCATGTCGTAAATGGTGAGGGCCGCAATACTGGCAGCGGTTAATGCTTCCATTTCTACACCTGTCGGCCCAATCGTTTCAACGGTTGCACGAATAATCACACGGTCTACAAGCAGTTCAAAATCGACATCGGCACGATAAATAGGTAGTGGGTGGCACAGTGGAATCAGTTCATCGGTACGTTTTGCGGCTAAAATCCCAGCAATACGGGCTGTTTTGAGGGCATCACCTTTTTCGGTATTACCGTCGGCAAGAAGTTGTAAACAATGTGCAGGAGCAAGCAGTTCAGAGCTTGCAGTTGCAACGCGATAGCTTTCTGGCTTCATGCCAACGTTTTTCATAAAGTATTCCGAAACATTGAAGTGTTGATCTAACATGAAACTGTTCGATCAAGAGAAAAAGTTTATGACGTATTTAGATAACACAAAAATAATTGCGGATACAGTCGAATGTCTGACAAACTCAAAATTAACTAGCGAATTACCCCCCCGATGACATGCATACTGATTTTTCGTGTTGGGGCATACGGATGTTCAATAAACCCTGCTTGTTTACGCCATATCGCGTTGAGAATTTGAGTTTGTAATAAAGCATAATCCTCTTGTTGAAGTAAAGCGCGCAATAGGTGTTCCCGTATGGGCAAATAAACAGGTAAATAACTCTCCCGTTGCAGTGATACGTAAACGGTTACAGCGTAGACAGAATGGTTTATTGACGGTGGAAATAATGTCTGGTTTATAATGATCGTTAATCAGATAAATTGTTGCAGGATCATGTTGTCTGGGGTGTTTCTTAATCTGAAAATGAGACTTAAGCGTTTGGATAATGTCATCTTTGGTGGTGAATTTTTAGGCTACTAGTGCTCAGGTTGATCTAAAGCCATATATTCAATAAAACGTAATGCGATCTTCTGTTGATAAGCCCATTGTGTCAGTTCGATACTTCAAGATCATTTTGCCCTGCGACTAAAACACAGTTCAATTTTATTGGGAAATTGGCTTGCTGTGCTGCCGCAATGCCTTCGAGAACAGGTGCTATCGGACGTTTGGTCATGTTTATAAACGTGTCTGCATGAATGCTATCGAGGCTGATGTTGAGATCATCTAGTCCTGCTTCTTTTAACGCTCGTGCGTACTTGTTTAAATAAAAAAAGCATTATTGGTCATGGAAATACGCTCTAAGCCCTGAGCCGATTTGAAGCATCAATAAAATTGATTACGCCTTGACGCATTAAAGGCTCTCCACCAGTTAAGCGAATGTGTCGAATGCCTAGCCCACCATCATTTCACAAAAGGTTAACAGCTCTTCAAAGCTTAAGATATCTTCTTTGGCCAATCATTCAGGCCTATCGGGCATGCAATAACTACAACGATCTGTCAGTGAGATTCCGAGTTTATGTTTATGACGGCCAAATTGATCGATCAGTTGTGCTGACGTATGTTCTAAGTGTGTAGTAGTCGAACCGCCCATAGTCGTTCCACTTCGTATCGTAGTTACATACGATTTAGTTTTTATAAATGAGAGTATGAAATGTTTTATTTTAAAGATCAAATAGAGTCTTGAAGTTGTTTAGTTTGTCCAGTTTCAAAAATGAGAGGGTGTGTTTCCTGAACGTGATCCATCAAGTCTTTGCCATTTGTAATAATTCATCTATTGAAATTGCATGTCAAAAGGGTGATATTTTTGATCAGAAGTGTTTTTGGAATTGTGCCAAGAGATGCAAGCATGATGAATAAGAAATGGATAACAAAAAAGAGATGAGAAGCCCAAATCGCTTGTAAAGGTGATGAGCACAGCAAACAGTGAGTTGATCATTGTAGGAATTTTGACTGAAGACGGATATTGAGGGTGGTGAGATGGAAAACCTTGAGGATAAAAAACATAACAATGAAGAAGCTAGCTATGCACGAATTGAGCCTTATACTAACCCTGCGGGTGGTTGGGGCGCATTGTTAAGTGTTGCAAGAAACTTAAAGAGACAGGATGTTTTTAAAAAAGGCGCAATTACGCTTCTCAATATTAACCAACCTACTGGTTTTGATTGTCCGGGCTGTGCATGGCCTGAAAAGAAAGATGCACACGCCTTTAACTTTTGTGAAAACGGTGCGAAGGCGGTTGCTTTTGAAGCCACTTCAAAACGTGTTACACCTGAATTTTTTGCGACACATACGGTCAGCTGGCTGTCTGAACAAAGTGATTTCTTGCTTGAAGATTCTGGTCGTCTAACTGACCCGATGCGCTATGACAGCTCGACCGATAAATATGTACCCATCTCATGGGATGACGCTTTTGCCTTAATTGCAAAACATCTACATGCCTTGGATCATCCAGATCAAGCGGCATTTTATACTTCGGGTCGCGCAAGTAATGAAGCTGCTTTTTTGTATCAACTCTTTGTCCGTGCTTATGGAACCAATAACTTCCCAGACTGTTCCAATATGTGCCATGAAACGACTAGTGTTGGTCTACGTGACTCAATTGGTTTGGGTAAGGGGACGGTGACTTTAGACGATTTTGATATCGCCGATGCAATTTTCAGTTTTGGGCATAATCCGGGCACCAACCATCCACGGATGTTGGGGACATTAAGAGAGGTGTCACGTCGTGGTGGCAATATTGTTGCCATTAACCCCTTAAAAGAACGCGGTTTAGAGCGCTTCCAAGATCCGCAAGCGCCTGTTGAGATGATGACCAATGGCAGTACACCCATTAGTCGTTATTATTTCCAACCCAACGTAGGCGGTGATTATGCACTTATGTTCGGGATGCTGAAACATTTACGTGAATGGGACATGCAAGCACTGGCAGCTGGGAAAAAGAGCGTTTTTGACCGATCTTTTATCGAAATGAATACAGTCGGTTTTGATGCCATGATGGAAGAAGTGGATCGAACACAATGGTCCGATATTCACGCACATACGGGACTTAGCCCTGAGCATTTAGAATCCTTAGCTAAAATGTATTTGGATGCCAAAACGGCCATTTTCTGTTGGGGTATGGGGATTACTCAACATCGACATGAAACAGCCAATGTGCATATGTTGGCCAATTTAATGTTGGCAAGAGGGCATATTGGTCGCCCAGGGGCAGGTTTAGCACCGATTCGCGGGCACAGTAATGTGCAAGGCGATCGAACTATGGGGATCAATGAACGACCAAACTCAAAATTGCTGGATAGTCTGGACCGCGTATTTGGCATTAAATCGCCACGTGAACATGGTTTTGGCGTGGTGGATACCATTAAGGCGATGTATGAAGGACATGTAAAAGTCTTTATTGGTTTAGGTGGTAATTTTGCCGTTGCCACTCCAGATACGCCGTATACACAAGAAGGCTTACGTCGTTGTGATTTAACGGTACAGATTGCAACTAAGCTGAATCGTAGCCATTTGGTGTGTGGAAAAGAGGCATTACTTTTACCCTGTTTGGGCCGTACCGAAGTTGATATGCAACAGCATGGGCCACAGGCAGTGAGTGTTGAAGATTCTATGAGTAATGTGCATCTTTCAGCAGGGCGTAATGAGCCTGCTTCTAAGAATCTACTTTCAGAGCCTGACATTGTGGCGCGTATGGCGGCAGCCGTCTTACCAGACAGTGATATCAAATGGAAATGGTATGTAGAAAGTTATGACCGTATTCGAGATTCGATTGAAGAGGTCTTTGATGAATTCCATGATTTTAATGCACGTGTCTATCAGCCGGGTGGTTTTCACTTAGAGCATCCAGCCAATCAGCATGTATGGAATACGCCTGTAGGCAAGGCACAGTTTTTAATTACACCATTGGCTGAAGTGTATGCCGATAAAGAGAATCAATACGCTGAACAATATACAGGGGCACAAGTCTATACCCTAATGACCACCCGCTCTCATGATCAATATAACACTACATTGTATGGACTCGATGACCGCTATCGTGGGGTATTTGGTCAGCGCCGTGTTTTGTTTATGAATGAAGAAGATATCGCTGCGGCTGGTTTTGTTGTAGATCAATGGGTGGATATTGAAAGTATCTATTCAGATGGTGTTAAACGTGTGGTTCAAAGCTTCCGTATCGTACCGTATAACATTCCACGGGGTAGCCTCGCAGCCTATTATCCGGAGACCAATCCATTGGTTGCACTCAGTAGCCATGACAAATACGCCAAAATACCAGCTTCGAAAAGTGTGCCTGTGATTTTACATGCAGGTCAAGCTCCTGAGCATTTTAACTTGGCACAAGCAGTTGATCCTGAAGATGCCAATCAGATCGTGAATCGAGCTGGCTAGTTGGGCCAATAATGAAATGGCATCTGATTTGAAGGTGTCATTTTTCTCATGATTGAAGGGCTTAGTGTTTAGGAAGAATTAGAAAATTATTATGGATATTCGGACATCGAAGTTGAATTCTCTGGGGTATGAAGCTGTTGAAATCCAGCGTTTAAGTGAAAATAGAGTTGTTGAACAGTCTGATTTTGTGGTGCAAGAATATCCTATTGCCGTGGTTTATAATGGAATTTCTCATGCGGTCATGATGGCAACGCCAGCAGATGTTGAAGTCTTTGCCAAAGGTTTTAGTTTGTCTGAAGGTATTTTGACAAGTTTAAAGGAGCTTTACTCTTTAGACATACACGAAACAGAATTTGGGATCCAAGTCGAAATGACAATTTCTGCACGGGCCTTTATGACGCTCAAACAACATCGGCGGATGATGATTGGACGCACGGGTTGTGGGCTCTGTGGGATTGAAAGTTTGCAACAGCTTCATTTGGATTTACCTAAAATTACCACAGCAGTTTGTGAGGAGTGGTTGACTCAAATTCCCCAAGCGATTGCTCAACTCAATACTCGCCAGAAAATCACCCAAATGACGGGTGGTGCGCATGCGGCTGCATGGGTTGAAGCAGGAGAAATAGTGGCTTTATTTGAGGATGTAGGCCGACACAATGCTTTAGATAAACTATTGGGTTATATTGCAGAAAATCATTATGATGTAAATCAAGGTTTTGTTGTGATGACCAGCCGCGCCAGTTATGAGTTGATTCGTAAGTGTGTTCAACTGAATATTGCCTTGCTGGCGTGTATTTCAGCCCCAACCAGTATGGCGATTAATATGGCAAAGCAGTCGGGTTTGACATTAGCGAGTTTTTGCCGCGGTGATGGTTTTGTTTTATATACTTGATATTCAATTTTACTTATAAAATTTTTCTTTAGGTCATCTGTGTCGATGACAGGTCTTTATTTGAGTGAATGTATGCAGGACGTCAAATTAAAATTACAGCTCAGAATACTTCTCAATCAAGACATTGCATTTGGGCCGGGTAAGGCAGAATTATTGGAAGAAATTCGACGTACAGGCTCAATTTCTCAAGCTGCAAAAAGTATGAATATGAGCTACCGACGTGCATGGCAGTTGGTTGAAACCATGAATCATAGTTTTCAGTCAGGATTGGTCGAAACTCAAAAAGGTGGAACGCATGGTGGTGGGGCAAAACTCACGGACTTGGGCGAAAGTATTTTAAGTCAATTTAGACAGATGGAAATAAAAGCATGTGATGCGATTGAGCAGGATTTTGCAGAAATAGCTCAAAACCTGAAACAATAATCTAGTCAGGTCAGCTAATCCTTTTCGTATCCAGTAATTGCTTACACGAATACGCTTCCTATGTTTATCAAAGTTCTTATTTCTACTGACTAAATTGCAAGAGTAGTATCAGTCATGTGATTAAGATACAAACACTTTAACTTGAACGATAAATAATCTGTTTCTGGAATTGACGTTGCTTATGTATCCATATATTTTTGAAAACATATCGGTCAATTTATAATGCTTAAGGGGAACATGGTGACGCTCAATTTTAAGAATAAGTATATGCAATATGCGATGTTGTGTTGTGGTTTGACTCTTGGGGCACAAGTACATGCAGAGCAAGCTATTACTGTTTATGCAGCGGCCAGCTTGACCAATGCTATAGCCGATGTCGATGCCATGTATCAACAACAAAAAAGAGTACGTGTGAAAACCTCTTATGCAGGGTCATCGACTTTGGCCAAGCAAATTGAAGCAGGTGCACCTGCGGATGTTTTTATTTCGGCAGATGAACAATGGATGAATTATTTGCAAAATAAAAAGTTAATTGTGCCGAATAAACGTGTGAATTTATTGGGCAACCGTCTTGTTCTGATTTCTCCAAAAGCGAAGCCCGTCAAAATAAAAATGGATAAAAGTTTTGATCCTTCTACCGCTTTTCAAGGCAAGCTTTGTACAGGTGACACCAAAAGTGTCCCTGTAGGCAAATATGGAAAACAAGCACTGACTGGATTGGGGTGGTGGTCAAAACTTGAACCAAGATTGGTTGAAACTGAAGATGTCAGAGCTGCACTCAACTTTGTCGCACGTGGTGAATGTCAGCTTGGCATTGTCTATGCAACCGACGCTGCCATCAGTAAAGATGTCACCGTCGTTGGCATATTTCCTATCAATACCC
Source organism: Acinetobacter sp. WCHA55 (assembly GCF_002165305.2). Classification (NCBI taxonomy): domain Bacteria; kingdom Pseudomonadati; phylum Pseudomonadota; class Gammaproteobacteria; order Moraxellales; family Moraxellaceae; genus Acinetobacter; species Acinetobacter sp. WCHA55. The sequence goes on from NZ_CP032286.1 coordinate 998,718, forward strand.
ATACTCCGATTGTTTATCCCTTAGGTCTTGTCAAAAATAATCCAGATGCGCTAGCGTTTTATCAGTTTGTACAAAGTAAACAAGCACATACAGTCTTTAAAAAATATGGCTTTACCGTTTTATCTGTAGCCAAGTGATGATGTTTTCTTTATCGGCTGAAGAGATAGAGGTACTCAAGTTATCCTGTCAAGTGGCTGCAACCTGTTTGGTCTTTAGCCTGATCCCTGCGTTGACCGTGGGTTGGGTTTTGGCGCGAAAAGAGTTTTTTGGCAAATCATTATTTGAAACCTTTATTTTCCTACCGCTGGTACTACCGCCTGTAGTGCCGGGATATTTGCTGTTACAAGTATTTGGCGGAAACGGAATACTGGGGAAGTATCTTGAGCCCTTGGGACTCAATTTTGCATTTAATTGGAAAGGCGCAGTTTTGGCTTCAGCCGTGATGGGCTTTCCACTCTTGGTCCAATCGATTCGTTTGGCCATAGAGTTGGTGGATCAACGGCTAGAAATGGTAGCGAAAACACTAGGTGCTTCCTCCTTGGGTACTTTCTTTCATGTCACTTTGCCCTTAGCCAGCAGTGGCATATTGGTGGGGGCGATTTTATGTTTTTGTCGCAGTTTGGGCGAGTTTGGCGCAACGATTACTTTTGTCGGTAACATTGCAGGCGAGACCAGAACCTTGCCCTTGGCCATGTATAGCCTGATGCAGCAACCCGACACCGAACAGGCAGTCTGGCGACTGATTATTCTGTCATTAACTGTGGCATTTTTGGCTTTATGGTTTGCCCAGTGGTTTCATCGTTATCAGAAAAACAAACGGGGGCATTAAGACGATGATTGACTGTCATATTCAGTTAAATTTAGGCAAATTTAAACTCGATCAGACATTTTCATCTGAACATCCTGTCGTTGGTTTATTTGGGGCTTCAGGTTCAGGAAAAACCAGTATTTTGCATGCAATTGCAGGACTTAACACTCCAGTCAATGGCTGGATTAAAATCAATCATCAGACCTGGTTCGATGCGAAAAATAAGATCAATTTAAATGTACAGCAACGTCATGTTGGTTTGGTTTTTCAGGATGCACAACTGTTTCCACATATGACAGTGATGCAAAATTTATTGTTTGGCTATAAGCGCATTCCGCCTGAAAGCCGACGTTTTGATCCCGATTATATTATTGAACTACTTAAACTTAACCATTTACTCAGTCGTATGCCGACCAAGCTTTCAGGTGGTGAAAAGCAACGAGTTGCATTGGGTCGGGCACTGTTGTATTCGCCAAATTTATTATTATTAGATGAACCCTTGTCTGCGTTAGATGCTGCACATAAACAGGAAATCCTTCCTTTTTTTCAAACCGTCCAACATGAAACTCATATTCCGATGCTGTATGTCAGCCATGATATGGATGAAATTAAGCAGCTTACCGAAGTAGTTTGGTTGTTGTAGTCAGAAACTGCCCTATAAATATATAGGACAGTCGTATTTTGATTTACCAATCTATGCGTTTTAATAAAATGTCTTTATACATTTTAAAGTCACAAACGAAACTATAGAAAGGGTATGTAAATGTAGCTGGTTTATTATGTTCAAAAAAGAAATGACCGACCCAAGCAAATCCATAACCAACAGCAGGTAAAGCCCAGAGTAGTTTTGCATTTTTGGTCATCGCCGCAGCCGCAGTAATTCCGATTACGCAGGTCGTTCCCACAAAATGTAAACGACGGCAAGCGGGATCTTCATGTTGAGAAAGATAGAAGGGATAGAATTCTTTTAACGTTTTATAACGGCCATCGCTTCCCTTAATTTGCATAGCAGGGCTTACAACTGGCGTAGCAGAAAGATGGGCGTTATTCACCAAATCTTGCATATTGTTTTTAATTTGGGTTTGGGTATTCTGTAACATGTCCTACTCCTTTAGTGTTTCCTAGGCGTAGTTTTAAACAGCAAATCTAAGGTGGTCTTGAACGAATATGCTATCGCAAAGCAAGGATGCGAGTTTAGGGTTAGCGCACCAAAGCAAAATTTACACTTGGGATGGCGTCATTTTGTATGTGACTCATGAGCAGTTGAATAATGCCCATGCCCATTTTCCAGCACTTTTACAAATTGGCTTGGGAACACCTTTTGCGATTACTTTAGACAACCAAGTACGTAGTTATCACGATATTGTGGTGATGGCGCCCAATGTGATGCACAGTACCGATTCAGAAAATCAGCCTTATCTTGCGCTAATGATTGATCCTGATCATGCGCTCTATGGATACTTGTATCCATTGCTGAATGGCGAACAGATTCGTTCTTTGCCTGCCTCTTGCCTTGCTACGTTTCATTCACAGTTGCAAAAGTTGATTGCTAGGCAACTTAGCCCTGATGAAGCTAACCAATTGGTCTTCGGGCTACTGTCGACGTTAAACCCAAATCCGTTGCAGGTATTGCCATGGGATACCCGCGTTTTAAAAGCCTGTCATTATATTCAACAACTTGTACCTCAGCAAATTCCCACAGTAGCTCAAGTCGCTGGACATACGGGACTGTCTGAGTCGAGACTGATGCACTTGTTCAGTCAGCAACTTGGGATCTCAATGCGGCGTTACATTCTTTGGTTGCGTATTCGCTATGCTATCAAACTCTGGGCAGCAGGTCGGAGTTTGATTGATATTGCCTTGGAAGCGGGTTTTGCCGATCAGGCACATTTCACCCGAACTTTACGCAGCATGGCTGATTTTGCACCATCGATGCTGAAAGGGAAAAGCATCTTCGTAAATGACTCTATTAAAACATCATCTACGTCATAGCGTGTTAAGTTATTTAATAGCCCATGGAAATAGCAGAATCATTCAAGACATCTTTCGCTATTTTACGAAGAATGAGTTTACGTTGAGTGGAGGGCTTAAGCTGGGTTTGGCTTTTTCCTCCTAACTCAATGTCAACGTTATGGATAGAGATAATAGGGATAACAAATGACCAGTTTACATGCGATGAAAAGTCTAAAAGATGTCGTTTCAGAAACAGAATGGAATGCACGTTGCCAGCTTGCGGGGCTGTACCGTTTAATTGCGCATTTCCGCATGACCGATTTAATTGATACGCATATTAGTCTGCGTGTACCTGACGAAGACGGCCATTTCCTGATTAATCAATACGGCATTCCCTTTGAAAAAATGACGGCTTCGCATTTGGTTAAAATTGATTATGCAGGCAATATTATTGCAGATTATGATCAGGGGAAACTGGTCAATACCGCAGGTTTTGTGATTCACTCCGCGATCCATGATGCACGTAAAGATGTGCACTGTGTGATTCATACGCATACTGCGGATGGCATTGCAGTGTCTGCACAAAAACATGGGTTATTACCTCTGTCTCAACATGCTTTGAAGTTTTATAACAAAGTGAGCTATCACGAATATGAAGGGGTAGCGTTATTGACCGAAGAGCGTGAGCGTCTCGTGAAAGACTTGGGGCAAAACCGAGTCATGATTTTACGTAATCATGGCTTGCTATCGACAGGGGATTCGATTCAACGTGCTTTCCACGAGATTTATTTCCTTGAGCGCGCCTGCCAAGCGCAGATTAAAGCGATGGCGGGTGGTGCAGAACTTCATCTTCCTTCTGAAGCTGTACGTCAACATACGGCTCAACAGTTTGAAAGTGAATTGATTGAAATGGTGATGCTGAAAGCATGGAATGCCGCACTGTCTTTAATTGAACATCAACGTGACGAGTATTGTTCATAAGCCATTCAACCATTTTAATAAAAGTCTCTATTTCTAAGTAGAGGCTTTTATTATGTTAAGTTTTGCTGTTGAGCTAACACATTTTTGAGCGTTTCGAAAATACGCGGATCTACTGATTGTGCGACATTGAAGCGTAAGAAATTCTGTGCATTTAAGGATTGGCTAAACGCATTTCCTGGTGCTAAAACAACGCCATGTTTTAAACACTCTCGCGCAATAATTGCAGCATCGAAGCCGTTGGGGAGTTTACACCATAGAAATATGCCCGCTTGTGGGACTAGCCACGGTTGAATATTCAAAACTTTGAGCTGAGCAATGACTTTTTGCATTTCATGGGCAAGACGTAAACGCACCGTTTCCATATGCTTACGATAGCCACTGTCTTTTAAGGCGATCAGTGCTATATCTGCGGCAAGTCGGCCGCCACCAAAAGACGTGGCGATCTTTAAATCGATTAGATTTTCAATCCACTCATTTTTGGCCACGATATAGCCACAGCGCAAAGAGGCTGAAATGGTTTTTGAAAAACTATTAACTTGAATGACACGATTGAGTCCATCAAAAGCGGCCAGTCGTGGTGCTGGAGTATGTTCAAAGTCGGCAAAAATATCATCTTCCACAATGACCAAATTGGTTTGATCGACCAATTTAAGTAAGCGATGTGCCGTGACGGGAGAAAGTACTGCACCCGTTGGGTTGTGTATGCCTGAGTTGGTGATATACAGCCGCGGTGAATGTGCCTCCAAAACAGACTGAAAGATCTCCAAATCTGGACCATGGGGAGTATACGGCACACTCACAATATTGATGCGATGAGCTTTGAGTAGGGCATGAAAATTAAAATAACAAGGGTCATCAACAATGACGGTATCGCCAGCTTCTAATAAAAAACGACAGATCAAATCAATACCTTGCGTGCCAGACTCAGTGAGCATGATATGTTCAGGAGAAGCTTCAATGCCAATGTGAGTTAAACGACGAGAAATTAATTGTCGTAGTTCAGGATGTCCTGCTGGTGTTGCGTACTCCACCAGTTCTAAGCTATCTGCTTTTGCCATGCTACGCAGAGCACGTCGAACACCTGTCTCATATAACCATTCGGGCGGTAACCAGCCACAACCCGGTTTGAGGGTGCTGTAATCTGTATCTAAGGCTTGTCGAGAGACCCATAAAGGGTCGATCTCTCTATCTAGCTTAGGCCCCATTTGGGTTAAAGCCAGTGGTGCGACGGGGCCAGATACATAAAAGCCTGATCCAGGTTTAGAAAGAATGATGCCTTCTGCCATTAAACGTTCATAAGCTTCGACAACGGTTGAAACAGAGACCTTTAATGTACGTGCTTGTTGGCGCACAGAAGGAAGGCGATGATTGGGGAGGTAGGTACGTGAGCTAATTTTCAGTTTAATTTCATCCATGACTACATCAATTCTAGTTTGGCTACGCATTCCATTTCTCCTTAACTGTATGGGCTTTTTATACATAACAGTTTTTATTTATTGTATTGGATTGTATCTCGATTCAAGCATGTGATCTATGTTCAACTTGAGTGATTAACAATAAGAGAATCACATCATGAAAAAGGCAACTAGCGGCTGGGTAAACGGATTAATCGGTGTCGCTATTTTTGCAGGCTCTTTACCTGCAACACGAATCGCTGTTGCAGATTTTACGCCCATTTTTTTAACCAGTGCACGGGCCACAATTGCAGCTCTATTCGGATTATTTTTTCTGGTGTTACTTCGCCAAGCACGTCCAACCACTTCAAACATACCTGCACTTGCGGTCAGTGCATTGGGCGTGGTCATCGGCTTTCCACTCTTAACGGCTCTGGCCTTACAGCATGTAAGTTCTGCACATTCCATTGTTTTCTTAGGTTTATTACCTATCAGTACTGCCACTTTTGCTGTTCTGCGTGGAGGAGAGCGCCCCAAGCCACTTTTTTGGTTGTTTTCAGTGCTGGGAGCCATTTTTGTAGCAGGTTATGCTGGACTTGGCGAGACCAGTACCGCATGGAAAGGTGACCTATATATGTTGGCAGCCATTATTTTATGTGGGCTGGGTTATGCAGAGGGAGCAAAACTTTCGCGGTCGTTGGGCGGTTGGCAAGTTATTAGTTGGGCTTTACTGCTCTCGTTACCTGTGATGTTACCGATTGCATTATGGAGCATGCCTGTTTCATTTCAGCATGTCAGTACAGCCGCATGGATAGGACTGGCGTATGTCTCTATCTTTAGCATGCTGTTGGGTTTTGTGTTTTGGTATCGAGGATTAGCACAAGGTGGTATAGCATCCGTTGGTCAACTGCAATTACTCCAACCCTTCATGGGACTTGTACTTGCTGCTCTATTACTACATGAAAGTGTGAGTTGGATGATGTTAGTTGTCACTTTGGCAGCGATTATCTGTGTGGCTGTAGCGAGAAAATATGCTTGAACATATGACGTCCAATTTTATCGTTATTGAGTAAAAAAATCTGGATATCATCTCTATGATCAAAGATGAAATTCATCTTTGACGATGGAATCTTACTAAACACTATAGTTAAGTATCTATATTTTATAAAAATCTGGTCCTGAGTATTTGCTGTACATAATTAGTGGGGGATTTTTAATCATGGAATAAAATCTTGCTGTATAGCAACAATGCTGTATATAGTTTTAAACATAGGCAGGTCAAGCGGTGCTTAAATTCGCAGTATGTTGAGTGTTGATGATAAGTCTTCGGAAATCGAGAAAGAAAAGATCACCGCTGAGACGTCCTATCCGAACAGGCGTAGACCTTAGTGAATAAAATTAAAATAGCGTGAAATTGGCATGGATTGTCAACAACTAAGATGAGAACAAGATGAGTGCAGAAGTAGATTCACTTGGACTGGTGGGGCCTGTTGTGCTGTTGAGTGCAGCGGTCATTGCCGTCCCTATTTTTAAACGTATTGGTCTAGGTTCGATATTAGGCTACTTAATTGCTGGATTAATCATTGGGCCATTTGGTTTTGCCTTTTTTAACAATCCGACAGCTATTTTACATATTGCTGAACTCGGCATCGTGATGTACCTCTTTATCATTGGATTGGAGATGCAGCCTTCGCACTTATGGAGTTTAAGGAAAGAGATTTTTGGATTGGGCAGTTTACAAATCCTGATTTCAGTCATTGCCTTAACGGGTATGGGCATGTTGTTTGGCTTTAGCTGGAAAATTGCTTTCATTGGAGCAGCAGGCTTCGTCCTGACATCGACTGCGATAGTGATGCAACTGTTAAATGATCGTGGAGAGCTGCATCAACGACGTGGTCAAAAGATCGTGGCGATCTTATTATTTGAAGACTTATTGATTGTTCCTTTGTTGGCATTGGTTGCATTTATGGCACCCAATCAAGTAGCAGAAAGCTCATCTATCGATTTGCAAGGGATTGGTATCGGACTATTGGCTATCGCGGGATTAATTGTTGCAGGGCATTGGTTACTCAATCCATTATTTAAAATTTTAGCTGCCGCTAAAGCACGTGAAGTGATGACTGCTGCGGCATTGTTAGTAGTCTTAGGTGCGGCATTACTGATGCAACTCAGTGGTTTATCCATGGCACTGGGCGCATTTTTGGCGGGAGTGTTATTGTCCGAATCGACTTTCCGCCATCAAATTGAAGCGGATATTGAACCCTTCCGTAGCTTATTATTGGGCTTATTCTTCTTAGGTGTCGGGATGTCTTTGGACTTGGCAGTGGTCAGACAAAATTGGCCATTGATTCTGAGTGGCGTGATTGCATTGATGTTCACCAAAGCACTGATGATTTATGTGGTCGCACGTTTGGCCAAAAGTAATCATTCCGAAGCTTTAGATCGTGCATTATTGATGGCGCAGGGCGGCGAGTTTGCCTTTGTGCTGTTTAGTGCCGCAGCGACAGCACAAATTATTGATAACACCATCAAGTCGAATTTAACTGCGATTGTCGTATTGTCTATGGTGTTGACGCCAATCATTGGGGTGTTGTTTAAACGCTTTACCCTTGAACAAGATGAAAGCTCACTTGATCAGGTCAAGGTTGCTGATGGTTTAACGGGTAAGGTACTAATGATTGGTTTTGGTCGCTTTGGTCAAGTGGCCAGTCAGTTGTTATTGGCACGTAGTGTGGATGTGACCATTATTGATAATGATGTGAACATGATCCAAAATGCAGAAAAGTTTGGTTTTGATGTCTACTATGGCGATGGATGTCGTTTAGATATTTTACATGCTTCAGGAGCAGATACCGCAGAAGCAATTTTAGTCTGTGTTGACCACAAAGAAACGGTTAATAAAATTGTAGAATTGGTGAATGCTGAATTTCCTTTGGCTAAGCTGATCGTCCGTTCCTATGACCGCGAACACGCACTGTATCTGTCGAAGAAAAATGTCAGTTTGATGGTTCGAGAAACCTTTGAGTCTGCATTGGCTCTAGGTCAAATGGCCTTGCAGCAACTGGGTGCCAGTCAGGATGAAATTCAGCAGGTGAGTGAGGATATCCGAGCTTTAGATCAGCAACGTTTTGAAACCGAAGTTGCAGCTGATGATGTCAAAGCGGGCATAGGTATACAATATACGCAGCGCAACCCGCGTCCGACTGCACCATTGATTAAGCCACAACATACAGGGCAGTTATTAAATAATGCAGAACTAGAAAAAAATGAGTGAGGTGGATGATAGAAATTAAAGTATGATTTTTATCATCTTGTATGAAAAGGTCTATATTAGGCCTTTTCATTTTTGAACAGATGGATCTGATAGCACTGCATGATTTGGTCTAATTTTATATTGAACGAAATTTGTATCAGTCCGATGATGTCGAACGGATACAATTTCGACCATCATTCTTGGCTTGATAGAGTTTTTGATCTGCCAATTTAATTACATCTTGAGTATTTTCTGAGTCTTGGGGCCAAGAGGCAATGCCAATTGAAACAGTGATCGTGCCAATTGGGTCAATGTAGCTTTGTGCTACTGTTTTACGAAGTCGTTCAGCTGCTATATAGGCAATCTTTGGATCTTCGTGTACTACAAAGACAATAAATTCTTCTCCACCGACACGGCAGCACACATCATGTTGACGAAAGTTACTTTTCATATGAGAAGCTAACTTTTTCAATACGTGATCGCCTTGATCATGTCCATAACTATCATTCACTGCTTTAAAGTGATCTATGTCCAATGTAAGTACTGAAAAAGGTGTATTGGTTGCTTCTAATTCATTTAAAAAAAGTTTCATACCGCGGCGGTTATAAAGCCCCGTCAGTGGATCGGTATTCACGTGTTGTTTTAGCTCTGCAATTTCATCTTTAAAATGTTTGGAGCTAAGCAAGAGAGCGGTGCGAAAGCGCAAAGCCTCAAAATACCATGGGTCTATGTTTTTAATGTCTTGATCAATATTTGGGCGAGTCAGCATGCTGGCCATTTGCGCAAGCTTATTGAGTGGTGATGAAATCAAGTATGAGAGCTTCCACACAAAAATGAACAAAAGCAAATAGAAACCGAGCATAGCCAGTGTTACTTTAACGATGATCGAGTTTGCTTGGCTTAATAATTCTAACGTTGGTTGTTGCGAAACAACAATCCAATTCACACTTGGAATTGCTGCAAAGCCCGCTAGGTTTTCGATACCTTTACTATTGACCAGTGCAATTTTCCCAGTGGAGTGTGATCTAATATATTGCATTCCTGTATTATTTTTTAATGAATCTCCTATGCGTGATTTATCTGGATGGAATATTATTTTATTTTTATTATCAACAACATAGGTGTAGCTCTTTTTATAAGAATAAGTCGTCGCTAACAGTTCACTTACCAAATTTTCTTTGTTTAAATAGATTGTGCCCGTCACTATACCTAGAAATTCATTTTGAGGATTAAAAATAGGCTGAGCAATGAGTACAATTAAATTGTTTGACAAGCCTTTGTATGGAGAGGAAATATAGGTTTTCTTTAGTTTTAATGCTTCGGTAATACCTGAAGTTTTATATTGTTTTTTTGGATCGACATGTATGGTCTGAGGCGAATGTTCCAAAATAAAAGCATTCTTATCTACAATTGTGATCGAATTGAATTTTTGTGATTGATTTTTAAGGCGAGTAACTTCGGCTTTTAAAACCTGTCGATTCGAAAAATCTTGACCAACAATTTGAGCACTATAGCGTAGCTCACTCAACATACTTTCAAAATATTTATCGGTACTAAATGCAATTTTTGAGGCATAGCGTTGATTGGCAGCCAAAGAGTTTTCGGTCAACTGTTCTTTGATGACATAGTTCAATACAAAAATTGAAATTAGAAACAAGCTTGAAACACAGCCTATAATTAAAATCAAAATAAGTTTTTGTAAATCTAGACTATGAAAAACAGATTTCTTGATCACTTATGCCCCCAAGACAAGAACAGATTTTTTAAAGTTTTGTAGTGCTGCTTATAGAAACTCAACTCTCATGATTGAAACTAATGTGTACGAAAATTGATCTAATTTGCTTGCTGGTATTTTATAAGTATAGAGAAACTTCAGACTAATATATATGTAATTTTTCTATAAAAATTACATTAGTTTTCATTAAGATAATATGAATAGTACACAAAATCGCGTAATCAATCAAAAGTACTATTAAAGTTTAATGAAAACAACATTAAATTGACATGCTTAACCGTAATAATGAGACCTTTATTATTTCGGTCATTGGAGAACAACATGAATGTCTTAGGCATCGGATTGATCATTGTATTATCATTAATCGGCTTAGGGGCACTCATTACAGGTTTTGCTGTGGGCGAAACATTTTTTGTGATTGGATTACTTATATTTATTATGGCCTTTTTGGTTTGGTTAAGTCTTAAAGATAAATTTTCAAATCCTTTTAAAGATTAAGAATGTTGTAATTGAGTTAATTTTATACCTTCGCCATAAGGAATATTAATTGGACTGGATAGAATTATGTTCTTTGTATCTATTCAGTATGTATATCTTATGAACTACCAGCCCAAAGGCTGGTAGATTTTCAATTCTTTAATCTAGGCTTCAATCCAATTATCTTTAATTTCTTGAGCATCTCTATTTAATATGACCTGATTCTCTCGAATCTCTCTCACCCATGCACTCGGAATAAGATGGTGCTTCCCATCTCCATGTTTGGTGAGTTTGATCTGTTTACCTTCAATGTGGTCAACATCTCCAACTTTAGTTCCACATACAGCAATTACACTAGAGTGTTCTTTAATGTCCGAAATATTAATCGTGGTCATGATGTACCTCTATCTTATTCATAGAATAAAGCGAAGATTTACCCTAACCTAATTTTTCATATCCATGGATATTTTAAATATAACAGTAACATATTATGTATTAAAATTTACGAAGTATAAAAAATGTCATAATTTGTTTTTTATACCGTATTAAATAGATTTTATTTGGTTTTGGTTGTGGTTTATCCAGTGTTTTTTATTGAATTTCAGCATTATTATTATGCTTGAATTTTTTATAATTGCTTACAACTTTTGTTTTATTAGGAATATTTGGGTAAGCACATTGTCTGCACCGATGGCGATATTATCGCTAAATTTAACATGACTGATAATACAGATATTTAGCTAATATATACATTGACGCCAATTACAGCGACCTGATAACTTCCATTTGCACCAATCGATTAAACTACAATAGGTTAGGCCAGTTCTGACTATGCTTTTCAAGAAGAAGGACGTAACCAATCGCTAAAGTTAAGAACAGTGGTAAAGAAAATCAGTTTTGAGAAATGAATTTAGTGTTGTATTGCGACACTACCAATAAATCACTCAAAATGCATTGAACTAAGATGGAAAAGAACTCATAAGCTGAATGTGTGATTTACTTGATTTGATGCAGAGCTGTTATCTAGATTTAGCCTCACAGTATGATCTCTCATTTTTTAAAAATATCAATTGGCTTTTATTTGGACAGTTGTTTCGAAATGTCATAAGCCCTTGTCTAGAGTGAAAAATGCTTTTATATTGTACTTACAGTAGGTCGATAACTAAGACGCTACGATGTAGTTGGACGGATCAATGACAGCTCGTTGAGTTTGATACGAAATGTTCAAACAATAAATCAGCACTAGCCTTCCAACATAGAAAAGCTCGCAGAAATGCGAGCTTTTTTTATGTGAAAAAATATGAGTATGTATATCAGTTGTTAAGCATATTTGATTTAAGTTTATGATTTATGGTTATGATTTTGGAAATATTTATATAAATTAACATTGCGATAAATTCTAACAACTCTAATGGCGGTGCTGGAAAAAACCTGTGCTATAAGATTAAGCAGAGCTAAAAAAAGAAAAGGAAAATGATCATGACACAGCTTGTAGATGTAAAGGTAAAGGACCAGTACAGTCAAACCTATAATGTGAAGGCTCAATTGAGGCAAGTCCCTGAAAACTCCGAAGCAGAACGTCTGGATCTGTTTAAACGAATTGAACATATCGTTGTTGATGGTGAAGTGATTCTACCTAGTATTGAATTGTTATTTGAAAGTCGACAAACAGAGAATATATACCGAGTTGTTGATTAACTCTATTGAAGAAAGCTCATGTTTACATGGGCTTTTTTATGGGAGATCTATGTGGGGCTAAGTTATACCATTGCAGAATATAAGGCATAATTTTTTTTGAACGATTATTTTGAATGTTATGAAATAAAGTCAGGATCACTTCCTATACTCATATTTATCAAGCAATTTGATGAATGGTTTGAATATCCATTGTGCCGACGTCTTAAATAGTTGATTAAAGACGTGAAGATTTATTACCTGAGTAAAATATAAAACAAGGGTTCTTTAAACTGCCTGCAAACGCATCAGTGAATGATTAATCTGCTGTAAGTGTTGGTTAAGTGCTGTGGGTTCGATTCGACTCTCCTGTAAAGTCGTAATCCATTGCATTTGGCAGCGTTTTAGACTGTGTAAGTCTTTCGCCGATTGAATTTGGAGAATGAGTTGTTTTGCCATTAATCCACAATAACGTTGTAATAAACTCATCATCAACTCACGAGTTTCTTCAAAATTGTACGCTTTGAATGCTGGTGCTGGTGCTGGTGCTGGTGCTGGTGCTGGTGCTGGTGCTGGTGCTGGTGCAGGAATAGTTGGTGTCGGAGTTTGCACTGTACTGGCTAAATTTATTGGATTGACTTTACTTTGACTATTTTCTTGTACAGATGTAGAGGATTGATGTTCCGATGGAGGCTGTATTGGGCTAGAGACGTGAGATGTTTGTGTGGAATGAATTAAGCCTAATTCAATTAATTGTTCGAGTATTTCAGGCGTTGCGATACGTTGTTTGAACTGGTCAGACAATTGTTCAAAATCTTCTGTACCAATTAAAACCAATAGTCGTCTTTGACGCGCATTTAGTGGGATATGACGTTGTTGTAAGGCATCCAAACCCAATGCTGTTTTTTGATAATGATTCATACCTTAATTTACTCCCCCGAAAAAATAAATTAAGGCTGAACATACAGGGTGAAAATTACAGCAATATTAAGAATTTATGACAATACATTTTAGAGCGTTTTAATGCTCGCATTTTCTAAAGCTTTACGTAAGTATGGATCGAGTTCATCTTGACGCATTAACCACTGAATATAGTCAGCAGGGAGTTCGGCAATCGCTGTTCCACGATGCTTACCAAAATTAATGACACGTGGAATACGAGCATCTTCAGAGGTAGCAAATAATTGTTCCATACTGTTTATTTTTAAATGATGCACCACATGCATTAGAATATTGGCTGTTAAAATAATATCCATATCGGCACGATGGGCCTTTTTAATCATTTCACGGGCTTTTTCACTGCCTTTTGAAATCATATAAATGAGTGCTGAAATATTGTGGGCTTCAGCATCAGGCCAAACCAAACGAGCAAGTGCCAGTGTACAAATTGCTTTAATATGAGACGTATCGACACCACATTTTTCGATTGCACGAATATCATAGTCAATATTATGACCAATAATATATTGGGTCTCATCTGGTAGCTTGAATGTCGTGTAGTGGGGTTGGCCCACTAAATCTGACTCTAAAATATGGTGTACAGCCATAGCAGCAAAAGAAATCGGTTCATTGACCGTATAGAGCTGATCAAAGACTTGGCTTTTGTCTAGGCTTAATTTGCCATTTGCAATTTCAATCGGTGCGTATGCAATCTCAATGGGTTGACCATTTAGGGTATGGGTTTCTGTGTCGAGAATAATGGCTTGCATGTGCATATCCGAAAATTAAAAGCTGAATAAATTTATCATTTTCAAGAGTATCAAGACAGCCCACGACAGCTGGATTTGTGGTTTATTCGCTTATTTTGTGGGGAGATGTTATTTAAATCATCTAGTGAACCCAGGTGATTAGAGCTCAGGCTTTATTGAGCAAGGGAAAAGTCAGGACTGGATTGATCTATTTATTTAGGCAGGTTGAAAGGAAGATGATTGCTTAAAATTAAAATAATTCTTTTGGAATCCGGCTCAAACAACGATTAAAGAGTGTTCGGCGCCTGCATTTAGCTGTACGCAAGATTTATTTTAAACTTCAAATTACTAGTTTTTATAACAATGGTAGGTATGCATTTGCAGACAATGTTCACTTTGTATCATTCTCGTAAATGGTCTTGCCACACGTCATTTTGAGGCGTAAATCATTAATGTATTCAAGTGATTTGAATCGTTACAACAAGAAAAAATGTTATTAAGGAATTTTAAGATGAAAAAACATATATTGGCCGTGTTCGTCAGTAGTTCTGTGCTTGTTTTAACAGCCTGTGGAGGAGGGGATGGCGGTTCAACTTCTGTTGGTGTAGATGATGGGATTCCAAAAAACAATATTGTTAATCCAGTCGTAACTACGCCAACAGCTTATACAGCTACAGATATGTCGGCTACGGCTGGTGAAAGCGTAGTCATGACTTATAAGATGTTAGGTGTCCATAATCGGGAAGTACAAACGACAGCTTTGGTTTTTACTCCTAAAACTCCAGTTCCTGCCAAAGGTTGGCCAATTGTAGTTTGGGCACATGGTACTACTGGTGTTGCTGATGCCTGTGCACCAAGCCGTAGTTCATTAAATCCTTATATCAAAGCGATGATAGATGGCTTCTTAGCGTCTGGTTATGTGGTTGTTGCTCCTGATTACGAAGGCTTGGGTGAGCCTACAGCTGATCAATTACATCCATTCTTAAATGTCAAAAGTGAGGCCTTTTCAATTACGGATGCAGTGGTTGCTACGCGTAACTATTTAGGCGCTAAAGTATCTAATCAATGGATGACGGTTGGCCACTCACAAGGTGGGCATGCGGCACTGGGCGCTGCACAATATCAGTCTAGAGCTCAATTGGACTATAAAGGTACAGTCGCTGTTGCACCTGCTTCGAATTTATCTTTTATTTTAACAGCAGGGGAAATGCAAGCAGCAGCCCAGCCTGATGTAAACGATAAGATTGAAACGCTTGCATCTTTAGATACCTTTACCGCATTAATTACAGCAGGTTTACGTAATCAGAATCCAAATTTACAGTATTTCCAAGTGTTTAAAACACCCACGAATCAAATTGCAGAGAATGCTGAATCAGATTGTTATACTGTTTTAGGGAATAAATTTGGCTTGGCAATGGGGCAATATGCCCTCTTAAATAATAATTCTATTAATGGTTATCCTAGGACTCAACCTGATTTTATGACCAGTATTCCTACAGTCAAAGATTTTCTAGCCAATGGTTCTCAGCCTTTAAAAACTAAAATCAGCACGCCTATCATTATTTATCAAGGTGCGGCAGATGCTACAGTTCCAATTCAGGCAACAGATCTTTTATTGAGTACAGAGGCTGCTAAAAACTCACCAATTACCTATATAACAGAGGCAACATGGGATCATGGTTCAGCTTATGTGTTAAATATTCCTAATATTCTGACCGATGTCAAAACTCTCATGCCAATTCAATAATTTGCTTTGACCCAAATCGCTCATGTGGTTTTACTGCATGGGCGATTTTTATTTCAAACAGCGTAAAGTTCGTTCTCGAAATTTATAAACTTCATGCTACAATACGCGCCAATCTTAGCACGGCTTAAAAGCCCTAATTTCATAGGACCTCGCTAATGTTTGCCAATATCTCAATTGCTGAATTTGATCCAGAAATCGCGCAAGCAATCACAAATGAAGATGCTCGCCAAGAAGCGCACATTGAACTGATTGCTTCTGAAAACTATTGCTCTCCAGCAGTAATGGAAGCGCAAGGTTCAAAACTTACAAACAAATATGCTGAAGGCTACCCAGGCAAACGCTACTACGGCGGTTGTGAATATGTAGACGTGATTGAACAATTAGCGATTGACCGTGCTAAAGAGCTTTTCGGTGCAGATTACGCAAACGTTCAACCACATGCGGGTTCACAAGCAAACTCTGCTGTTTACTTAGCCCTTCTTAACCCAGGCGACACTGTTTTGGGTATGAGCTTGGCTCATGGCGGTCACTTGACTCACGGCGCAAAAGTGAGTTTCTCTGGCAAAACATATAACGCAATTCAGTACGGTTTAAACCCTGAAACTGGCGAGATCGACTACGAAGAAGTTGAACGTTTAGCAATTGAGCATAAGCCACGTATGATCGTTGCTGGTTTCTCTGCTTATAGCCAAATTGTAGACTGGCAGCGTTTCCGTGACATCGCGGATAAAGTTGGCGCTTACCTATTTGTAGATATGGCTCACGTTGCTGGTCTAGTTGCTGCTGGTGTTTACCCAAGCCCAGTTCAGATTGCTGACGTAACAACAACAACTACTCACAAAACACTTCGTGGCCCACGTTCAGGTTTAATCCTTGCGAAAGCAAACGAAGAAATCGAGAAAAAATTACAATCTGCTGTATTCCCTGGTAACCAAGGTGGTCCTTTGGTTCATGCTGTAGCGGCTAAAGCAATTTGCTTTAAAGAAGCAATGGCTCCTGAATATAAAGTTTACCAACAACAAGTGGTGAAGAACGCTCAAGCTATGGCTGAAGTTCTCATTGCTCGTGGTTATGACATCGTTTCTGGCGGTACAGAAAACCATTTGTTCTTGTTATCTCTTATTAAGCAAGATGTAACAGGTAAAGAAGCAGATGCATGGTTAGGTGCAGCTCACATTACTGTGAACAAAAACTCTGTACCAAATGACCCACGTTCACCATTTGTGACTTCAGGTATCCGTATCGGTACACCTGCTGTGACGACTCGTGGTTTTGGTGAGGCTGAAGTTCGTGAACTTGCTGGTTGGATCGCAGACATCCTAGACAGCAAAGGTGACGAAGCTGTAATTAACGCTGTTAAAGCGAAAGTTGAAACGGTTTGCGCGAAATTCCCAGTTTACGCGAACTAAGTTTGACTTGAGAAAGCCCCCTCAAGGGGGCTTTTTTTATGGCATTAAAAATTCAAAATCAGTTGAAATGTAATTTAGACTGCATTTCTGATATAACAGAAGTTATAGTCTAATAAATTATTTTTAATAAGAATTTTATTCATATCGTATTCAAATAGGGATGCAGCACATGGCAAATCCAGCAATTATTATTTCTGAGCAGGATCTTCATCGTTTAGAAACGATGCTAGAGCATCAGCCTAAACTTACACCGACTATGCAGTTGCTTGAAGAAGAATTGGCCCGTGCCGATGTTGTTGCGCCACAAGATATGCCTGCCAATGTGGTAACGATGAATGCAAAAGTTTTACTGACCATTGCACCATCTACAGAAGCATCTGAAATTACCTTGGTTTATCCGCATGACTTTAAAGGGGAGAAAGGGCAGGTCAATGTGGTTGCTCCAATTGGCGCAGCAATTCTGGGCTTAGCTGAAGGTCAAGAAATTGAATGGCCACAGCCAGACGGTCAAATGATGAAAGTCAAAATTGAAAAAGTGCTTTATCAACCTGAGCGTGAAGGTGATTATTTATAATATCGAAATACTCAATTTTAAAGCCATGTTGATCATGGCTTTTTTATGACGTTGAATATGTGCTTTCTATAATGAAAGACAGTAATGAAAAAGAAAACAAAAAAGTAGAGTGCTGATTGATTTCGATTTTTTATTTCATCTAGATAGAGTTGGTTATATTTTTGATAGGCTTGTTCATAGCCGAAAATCATTTTTCCATTCACATGTAGTGCATACAAAATATCATGAGGGGTCTTTAGATAAGTGATGGATTGACCTCTCCAAGCAGGAATATCTAAAGTTAACCGCATTGCATCGAATAGCCATTGGCACGTATGAAAATAGCGAATAGGTAAATTCATTTTTTTCATTGGATTTTTCGGGCCAGTGTAGGAGGTGGTCTTAAAAGGTGAGTCTAGCCAACGATCACACCAAACCGTTTGAATTCGGCCCTGATTCTGGCTAAAGAAACCGACCAAAAATTGCGCTTTCCCCAAGCTGTGTGAATTATAGGGTGCTAGATTTTTTTGATAAAGTTGAATAGCTGTTTCATTGCCTAGCAGTGTGCCACTCACTTGTTGCAATTGGCTCGGATCATGCTCTAAAAATGTTTCGTGGATGTGTTTTGCTTTATAGTGCGCACCAATACCAATAAATAAGGTTAATGCAATGCAGAAGCCTAAACTATAACGAATGACGTGCTGAAGACGAATGATCATAATTTTAAATAGATATCATTTTATTGGAAGCAGAAGTAATGATTAGCCAGATCAAGATAAAAGGTTTTCACAGCGTTTTTGCAAAAATCTACATGTTATTTAATATAAAAGCTGTACTATAAAAATGATTTTATTCAATTTCTTTATTGGGTTAAAACACTATGGCACAAATTGACGTTCTTGTTCCTTTAAGGGATATACCTGTCAATTCAGATGAACTTTTAAGTATCCAGCGTAATGATTTGGTTCCATTGCTGAACGATCAATATCGTCTCAATCATTATGCAGATAGTGTCATTCAAGCACAGTCTGTGCTACTTAACGGGATAGACCCGCAGCTAACCTTGCAGCTGAGTCAAACCATTGAGCAACTGATCCAGTCACTGGCTGACTCAAAAAAATACCTGAAAAAGCGAAAATTTAATGGGCTGCAAAAGTGGCTGGGAATTGATATTGAATATGGTTCGACTCAAGTTGAATACTATAAAAAACTGGATCAATTACTGGATCAAGCCAATCATCTCAGTCAAAAATTACAAATCGAAATTCAAAAATCGCAAGCACGTTATCAGCAGCTTACTGGTTTACGTGAGCAAATGGCTAAATATATATCTGCGGCTGAAGCATTTTTAATGGAATATCCTAAATTTGTGAAGAATGCACATCCTTTAGATAATTTTGCAGAACGTTTGTCCAAGAAAATAAACAGCTTGCAAACTTTGCAAAGCAGTAATGATATTGCGATTACGCAAATGCAGTTGTCACAGCAGCTTTCATTGAGTTTGTTAGACCGATATAAAGAGGCACAGCAGGTTTTGATCCCAGCATGGCAATATCATGTCAAACAATCCCAGCAATCAAGCTCGACAAGTGAACTGGAAAAGCTCGATAATAGCCGTGAAAAATTGATTCATACCTTAAAAAAATCACTACAGAAACCAACACTTTAAGAAATAGATTAGGTGAATTATGACCAACTCAGAACAAAACAGTCTTGTGGTAGAGCCAACCACCGAAGTGATTGAACATAAGTTTCAACAGTTAAATTTGCAAGAAATTGGCTTGCAACAAGATGACTTCAATGCAGTTTTGGCAGCGCGGAAAGAGTTGGCAGAAATCAACCATAACGCCGTGGCGGAGTATGGTAAAAATATTGCGACACAAACCTCAGGATATACTGATGAGTTGTTAAATCTGGTTCAAAATAAAGACTTGGATGAAACTGGGCAAAAGCTGAATCAGGTAGTACAAGTTGCACAACAGCTCAATACCTCAAGTATTTTAAATAAAAAGAAAAATTCAGGTTTCTTCGGTGGCTTGATGAGCAAAATTAAAGGCGCAAAGAATAATATTGATATGCACTTTAATACCACTAAAGAACAGATTGATACTTTGGTGAAAGAAATTGAAAAATCGCAGTCTGGTTTAAAAGCACGTGTTGATACGCTAGATCGGATGTTTCATGGTGTACAAAGTGAATATAAACAGCTCGGTGTGTATATCGCAGCGGGTAAGTTGAAACAGGATGAAATTCAGCAGGAAATCTCAACACTGACTGCACAGGCGCAAGACCAAACCACGACGCAGAGAGTTTACGATCTCAATCATTTAGCCAATAATCTGGAAAAACGTGTGAGTGATTTGCAGGTTTTACAACAATCAGCCATGCAAACATTGCCGATGATTCGTATTATCCAGTCTAATAATTTGATGTTGGTCGATAAGTTTTATGCAATTAAAAACATCACATTGCCTGCATGGAAAAATCAAATTAGTTTGGCGATTTCTTTAAATGAGCAGAAGAACAGTGTGCAGTTGGCCAATACCATTGACGATGCGACCAATGATTTATTAAAGCGCAATGCCGATTTGTTACATCAAAACTCAGTAGATACAGCAAAAGCCAATCAACGTTCGGTGATTGATATTGAGACGCTTGAACATGTACAAAACACCCTCATTAAAACAGTAAATGATGTGATTCAAATACAAAAAGAAGGGATGCAGAAACGTGCTGAAGCAACCACACGTTTGCGTAGTTTGCAGGACAATTTGAATCAATTGGTTATAGACTCGAGTTCTAATCGTACGACACCATCTTAATGCTAAGTTGGGTGGTCGATAGAGGAGAAATGTTTGCCTTCTTTAGATGAGTATGTTGTTCAGCCTCAGCACCTTGAACAAGGTGTAGCTACACTCAAACAGCGTCAGCGTAAACTGAGCTTATGGTGTATGGTGAGTGTAATTCTGCTGGTCGTTTCTGGCGTGAGTTATTTCCTACAGCAGGATTTTGTCTATAGCTTTTTTGGGCTCACGACTGAAATACAGCAGCTACATATGCCCATGAGTGTCGATGAAAATCTCGCATCACTTGGACAACAGCCAGATTATTTTCTGAATTTGCTGTCATGGTTTGGTTGGCTTGTGCTCAAGATTATGGTGTCTTTTGTTGGGGCATTCGTATTGGTACACTATGCACGGAAAGTTCACTTTTTCTATGTGCGTTTTCAGTCTTTTATACTGAAGTTTGTGGCTTGGCTGATCGCATTTATTTTACTGTGGTCTGGACTGACCTATGTGCAATATGATTTAAAAGATGATGAGCATGAAGCTTTCCAGAAAATTGTATATTACGATAAAAATATTCAACAAAGCGAACTCGCGCATTATTTGCAAGAGTCAGACATTCAGCTCCCCGTAAAACATTATTTGCTTGCACAGACAGCATTGTTACACCAACCTGTCGATAAAAATGCAGCCATTCCGCATGTGCTTGCTCTTGTACAAGCAGAAAAAAATGATTCACATTTTATTGACTATGGGTTTAAGCCTGAACAGCTATGGACGATGCAACACCAACTGTATGGAAAAACACTCACGCCGATGGCTGCAAGTGTAGAAAAACAAGCTCAGCAAGCTACGCAGTTCACTACGGTCATGCAATTCTTCTCGCTTATCTTGGTGCTAATCATGGCAGTAATTAGTACTGTGTTGTTTGGTTTGACACGTCAGTTAAAGGCCAGAACGCTAAGAATTGAACAGCGGATACAGAGTAAATCCTAAGTATTGACTTCATTTAACGTCCTTTGTGGAGTGGGACTATTTATGAAGAATATCTTAAAATCTATAAAACCGATTATTAAAATAAAAACAAACTGTTTTATCTATTTTTAGATTTACTCTATGATTCTTTTATCAAATAATTTTACAGACTGCTTTGGAGAGCTTAACCATGTTAGATCAAAATACTTCAGCTCAATTAAAAACACTTCTTGAACGCCTTGAAGGTCCGATTGAATTGATTGCGACTTTGAACGGTTCTGAGAAATCAGACAAAATCAAAGAATTGGTTGAAGAAGTTGCAGCACTGTCTCCACTGGTGACTGCACGTTTTGATGGTCAAAACTCACGTGCACCTAGCTTTGGTGTAGCAAAAGCGGGTGAAGAGCCTCGTGTCTTCTTTGCGGGTTTACCGATGGGACATGAGTTTACCTCTTTGATCTTGGCATTGTTACAAACTTCAGGTTATGCACCCAAAGTCTCGGATGAAGTTTTGGCTTCAATCAAAGGTTTAGCGATCCAGTCTAACTTTGACGTATTTGTCTCTTTAAGCTGTCATAACTGTCCAGACGTGGTGCAAGCATTGAACCTGATTGCCATTTACAACCCAGGTACGACAGCCACCATGATTGATGGTGCATTCTTCCAAGACGAAGTTGAAGAACGCAAAATCATGGCTGTACCAATGGTGTTCCAAGACAACACCCATATCGGTCAAGGTCGTATGACTTTGGAAGAGATTATTGCCAAACTGGATACCAATTCAGCAGCCAAAGAAGCTGAAAAACTCAATGCCAAAGATGCTTTTGATGTTCTCGTGATTGGTGGTGGTCCTGCAGGAAATACCTCTGCCATTTATGCCGCGCGTAAAGGCATTAAAACGGGGATCGTAGCTGAACGTATGGGTGGTCAAGTCATGGATACCATGGACATTGAAAACTATACCTCGATTCAAAAGACCCAAGGGCCAAAGTTTGCTGCTGAAATGGAAGCACATGTACGTGAGTACGGTGTGGACATCATGAACTTACAACGTGTTTCTCACATCAAAGGTGCAGATGAGACAGCGAATGGTTTGGTTGAAGTCACTTTAGAAAATGGTGCGAAGCTTGAATCTAAAACAGTCATCCTTTCTACAGGCGCACGTTGGAGAGAGATGAATGTGCCGGGTGAAGCAGAATACCGTACCCGTGGTGTTGCTTACTGTCCACACTGTGATGGCCCACTGTTTAAAGGCAAACGTGTTGCCGTAATTGGCGGGGGGAACTCAGGTGTCGAAGCGGCAATTGATCTTGCTGGGATTGTAGAACATGTGACTTTGGTTGAGTTTGATACCAAACTACGTGCTGACCAAGTGTTGCAAGATAAATTGCATAGCTTGCCTAACACCACAGTCATCCTAAATGCACTCTCAACCGAAGTTGTGGGTGATGGTAAGCAAGTGACGGCATTGAAATATAAAGACCGTGCAACCGATGTAGAACATACAGTTGAGCTTGCAGGAATCTTTGTACAAATTGGTTTATTGCCAAATACTGATTTCTTAAAAGAAACTGCTGTTGAGCTTTCAAACCGTAATGAAATTGTGATTAACGATCGCAACGAAACCAATGTCAAAGGTGTATTTGCCGCAGGTGACTGTACGACAGTGCCTTACAAGCAAATTATCATTGCCACAGGTGAAGGCGCGAAAGCATCTCTGTCTGCTTTTGATTATATTATTCGTTCTGGGCTGTAAGTGTGAAATGAAAAAGCCAATGCTCTCCCAAAATCTACGTTGGCTTTTTCCCTTTATGTTGTGTGACTAAGCTCTAGTTGTAATTTTATAGGAACTCTGGTCGCTAACAGCCTGAGTTCCTTTTTTTTGGAATGATGATTTCGGGCAAAGAAAAAGCCAAAGTGTTCCCCAGATCACTTTGGCTTTTTCATTTAGTTGTTGTTTATTGTTATTCTTTGCCCAGTTTTTGTTTTGAAACTCTGAGTGTGGTCAGTACTCGGTTTCTTTTCTACTTTCCCCAAGGTTAGACGCTAAATAAGTTCAATCCTTTAAATTTTTCTAACAGTTGTTGCTGAGTTTCCATGTATTCTGGATGTGGCTCGATACAGGCAATTGGGCAAACATCGACACAGGTTTGGGTGTCATAAAAACCAACACACTCCGTACAACGGCTGACGTCTATTTCATAAATCTTGTCACCTTCAAAAATAGCAGTATTGGGACATTCAGGAAGGCACATATCACAGTTAATACATGCATCTGTTATTCGTAGTGCCATGGCATTATCCCTCAGTCAGCTTGCAACATAAGCCAATGCAGGCGCTGAAATATCAGTGCTTGAATGCGGTAAGTTACGAATGAGTAGGGCATAACGCATGTCAACATCAGCAGGAACAGGTATTTCAACTACATGTCCTGAGCCTTTCGCTTCAAGTATTGGATTACCTTTTTTATCGAGAATTTCTGTCAACTCAAAAGTGATATTGCCTGACGTGGTCATGAGTTCAAGTACATCGCCCACCACAAAACGGTTTTTGACATCGACTTTCAGATAATCACCATTTCGCTCTAAAATTTCACCGCAGTATTGTTGATGGTCAAAACTAGATGAGCCATTTGCATAGTTTTGATATTCGCTATGTACGTGGCGACGTAAAAAACCTTCGGTATAACCACGATTCGCCAGACCTTCGAGTTGTGTTATGAGTGATGGGTCAAAAGGCTTACCTGCGAGCGCATCATCTATGGCTTTGCGATAAATTTGAGCAGTACGCGCACAGTAAAAATAAGACTTGGTACGTCCTTCAATTTTTAAAGAATGGATGCCTATATGGGTTAAGCGCTCAACATGTTGCACCGCGCGCAAGTCTTTTGAGTTCATAAAGTAAGTACCATGTTCGTCTTCTTCAGCAGCAAACATGTCTTCATCATGACGTTGTAATAATACGGGTTCATCGAACTGATGCTGCGCTTGCATATGCAGTTCATCAGCATCAGTGTTTGAACAACAGTTGGAGCTTGTATTCAGATTTTGAACGGGGATCACATCGCCATTTTCATCTTGCTTAGTCTGATGGACTTTGTATTCCCAACGACAAGCATTGGTACATGCCCCTTGATTGGCATCACGTTTATTCATATAGCCTGAAAGCATGCAACGTCCTGAGTACGCCATGCATAACGCACCATGTACAAAAACTTCAATTTCCATGTCTGGCACTTGCTGCTTAATTTCTTCAATTTCATCAATGGATAATTCACGGGACAAAATGACCCGAGTCAGTCCCATGTTTTTCCAAAATTTCACAGTAGCCCAGTTGACAGCATTGGCTTGAACAGAAAGATGCACATCCATGTCTGGAAAATGCTCGCGTACCATCATAATCAGGCCTGGATCCGACATGATCAGGGCATCGGGTTGCATCGCAACCACAGGTGTGAGGTCACGAATAAAGTTTTTGAGCTTTGAGTTATGGGGTTGAATGTTGACGACCACATAAAACTTTTTGCCTAAGTCATGTGCTTCTTGAATACCGATAGCTAAATTGTCATGATCAAATTCATTATTGCGCACACGTAAACTGTAACGAGGTTGTCCGGCATAGACTGCATCTGCACCATAGGCAAAGGCATAACGCATATTTTTAAGCGAACCTGCAGGGGAAAGAAGTTCAGTAACGTGATGAATGCTCATGATTAAACTAAGGCATAAAAAAAATATGGTTTTATTGTAGTGCTTTAAAAAATAGATTCAACCTAGTAAAAAACTCGGAATTTAACTGTTAGTGAGTATCATAAATTTTTATTCAAGGCTTTAATTTTAAATAATAAATAATACTTCTTTTAGTGAAGAATGATGTCTTTATAAAGATAGAAATTTAAAAAATAAAGTGCCTCATATAAAATTCAGAGTGATTTGAAAAAGAAAAGTTAAAAATTTTATACGAGTCTTTGCATATTTAGATGAAAGAAAGTGAAGACTAGGCATAAAAGTGAAGTTAAGCCATCAGGCATGTTGAGGTTCCGCTATTCGTCAGAAGTTTCCGCTTCAAGTTGCCTTAAAATTTGACAATCATCAATTGTTGATAGCGTGGCACAGGATTGACGCAGTTGTTGCAACTGAATTTGGAATTTTTTTAGTTCAACTATTTTTTGCTCGACTTGTTTTAAATGCGCATCGATCAATTGATTGACCGCGCTACAGTCCTGTTGTGGGTTCTGCTCCAATTGGATGAGATATTCAATTTCTTTGAGTGAGATATCCAGCGCACGGCAACGTTTAATAAAAATGAGTCGTTTAAGCGCCTCATCTTGATAATAGCGATAGTTGTTGTCCCCGCGAAAAGAGGGTTCTAATAAATTTTTCTTTTCATAAAAACGAATGGTATCGGCACTTAATCCTGTTTTATGGACTAAGTCTTTCATCAAATAAACAGGAGAAGAGTTTTGTTGATTCATTTTGCTTGACCTTTGAGTGACTCCATAGTTTTTAATCATAATAGAAAATGATTACGTCCGGATAGGGGTTATGTATATGGCATGTTCTTCTTGCAGTTGTGCACCCGCACCACAAAAGCCAAATAGTAAGTTTAGAATGGCATTGTGGATTGCCTTATTTATTAATTTAGCTATGTTTGTGGTGGAGCTTATTGGTGGAGCTTATGCACATTCATCATCCTTATGGGCTGATTCTTTAGATTTCTTTGGTGATGCAGTCAACTATGGTATTTCACTAGCGGTGCTTGGTGCGAGTTTATATTGGCGAGCGACAGTAGCCTTGCTGAAAGGTATAACCATGGCACTGTTTGGCTTAGTTGTGATAGGCAAAGTGATTTATGCTTATGTGCTAGGGATTCCGCCTGAAGCAATGACTATGGGCGTGATTGGTGTGATTGCTTTGCTTGCGAATGTGGTTTGTGCTGTGATTTTATATGCCTTTAGAGAAGGTGACTCTAATATGCAATCGGTCTGGCTCTGTAGTCGAAATGATGCGATTGGGAATGTGGCGGTTATTTTTGCTGCGATTGGGGTGTTTGGTACAGGCAGTCTGTGGCCTGACATAATCGTGGCAGGTATTATGGCGACTTTAGGTATGACTGCGGGTTATCAAGTGGTGAGCAAAGCATTATCTGAGCGTAGATTACAGCTAGAGAATTAAGAGAAAAGCTACACTTCTTAATCAAAGTGAAATTATTTTCCATAAAAATGCTCCGCAGTTGCTCGGGGCATTTTGTTGTTTACATAATAAGAAGGCTTTGTTGCACAAAGCTATTCTTAAAGGCTTCTTCATCAAGATAATTTCCAAATGGAGAAGCCTACCCCTAAAATCTACTGTACAACCAATTGGTCCACATACAACCGAGTTCTCATTAATCGTGGGAATATTGCCATTTGGTTCGATCCTCAGACTAAATGATATGCTCAACCAAAAAGCAAACATGGAAGAAATCAAACCTATTCCGATACAGCCATCCAATGCTGCTTAATGATTAAATCCTTATTCCGTCTGTCTTTACGTATGGTCACTGGCTTTGTGCAAAGCCTCATTAATCTTTGTGGTTTAGATTGGACTGCTCCGAATATCAGTGATATTCGTATTCCACCATTTGTAGAAGACAAAGGTATATTGATATTTCGATTTGTTATCAAAAAAGTAGTGATGGACTGTATCTACTCGTAGACTCCACTGGCTTGAAATTTTTAGGTGAAGGCGAATGGAAACGCAAGAAACCTCAGCCTGAATATCGTCGACAATGGCGTAAACTACATATTGGTATAGATGCGGAAACCCTAAAAATATGAGCAGTTCAGCTCACAACGAATAATGTCAGTGATTCACAAGTCCTTGGGGATTTACTTGATCAAATTCCGCTGGATGAACAGATTGATTCAGTTTATACAGACGGGGCTTATGACACAAAACAATGCCGTCAGGTCATTGCAGATCGACAAGCAAATGCAGTGATTCCACCCAGAAAAAATGCAAAGCCTTGGAAAGATACAAAAGTTCATTCGCAAGAGCGAAATGAATTACTAGAAACAGTTAAGCACCTAGGAAGAGTCCTTTGGAAAAAGTGGTCTGGTTATCATCGGCGAAGTTTGGTCGAAACCAAGATGCATTACATCAAATCATACGAAGCAGTGCTTCTCAGGCGATAAACTCTGCTCAAGGAATTTTGACAGCCAAGTGAATGAGATCTATGCACGTGTAGCCGTATTAAATAAATTCACAGAATTAGGCAGAACTCATACCCAAGTTGTAACCTAAATTTTAGCAACTTAGGAAAACTTTACCTTCAAAGGCTTTATACAACAAAGCCGTATGAATTGAATGATTTTCAAACCTTAATTTGCCATTCTGAACAAAATCTAGGTTAATGTTTAGCGTAATACCAAATGCATCTTGCTCCAAAAGTTATACCATAGACCTAAATATTCAGTTTGAAGTTGCTGAAAATACATAGCCTGTTCAGGTTGATAGCATTGAGTGAATAGCAACCAAATATCGTCTTCGTGATTGTCATCGTTAGCAAGGGTTGTATCACATGTTTCTGCAAGGCCATGACATGCATAGTAGCCTTGGGTAAATGAAGGATCATAAGCTGCGAGATTAGTTCTGAGTGCTTCACTAAACTTAATCACTTGTAATTCAGTACACGCCAAAATGAGCAGCAAGTCGGCATAAGAATGAATATGTTCTTGAATAAATTGTGCGATTGCAAATGCTTCAGGTTCGGTCTGTTTTTGATCGGCGACATTGAGTTCAAGTTGCTGCATCAGTTGAAGGAAATAGACCAAATGCGATTTAGAGGGTGAGCTTTTCTCAAGTTGGTGGGTATTAAAACCTAATTCATCTAGAAGATTGAGTGACAACAAATAACGTGCATATATTTTGGCTGCAATGCGGTCTTGCTCCACGATATTGCTGTCGTGCTCAAGTTGTAGCGCTTGATACATAGCCATACTCAAAGCATCAGTGAAAATTTTGACAATGGCAGTAAAATAATTCAGATGAATAAATTTCAGTTGTTCAAGGCTCAGTTGGCATTGATGTAGCCGAGTCAGTATAGGATGTTGAAATAAAATATGTTCGGCTGTCGTTTGTTTCAAGCGGATGATCGCTTGAGTATTGGTTGCCCATGACGCTGAGCTTAAGGATCGTTCAATAAAACGCAAAACTTCTGCGCGGGTATGTTCGGACTGGGTGAAGGAGAGAGCATTCATATACGAGGTAAATTTTAATTGTCATCCTTTTAATCATAGTGAAAAAGATCCGACTCTTCTAGTGTTTTATTTATTTTAAAAACTTTATATTTCAAATGCTTGAATTAATGCTGGTATTGTTTTTTATAAAAAAACGGTGTGGCTCTAAATTTGATATATAATATCGTCTTCAATCGATGTATTTCGTTTTCATGTGCTGTTCTTTTGGGTTAATGGCTTAATTTTAAAGTTTTGTGCATCAGGTAAAATAAATGTCAAAAAAAGAAGACATCATTAACACAGCGCTTAATCTCTTTAACTCACATAGTTATAACTCTATCGGTGTGGATCGGATTATTAGCGAGTCTGGCGTTGCTAAAATGACGTTTTACAAATATTTTCCATCTAAAGCTAAATTAATTGAAGAATGCTTAGTGACCAGAAACCAAAATTTACAGCAGTCACTTGAATCGACGATTGCGGCATGTGACCCAAGTGATTATCTCTCCCATATCCGTGCAATTTTTGAATGGTACCATGCTTGGTTTCATACTGCGGATTTTAATGGATGTATGTTCCAAAAGGCAGTTGAAGAAATTTCAAAACTTTATCCTTCTTCGCTACAGCCTGCAATTGATTATAAAGAATGGTTGAAAGGCAAGCTATGTCAGGCTTTGAATCGTCTAGGTGTAAAGCAGGATGAACAGTTGGCGGCATTTTTATCGAGTATTTTGGATGGTATGACCATACAAGCACAAATCGATCCAGACCAAGTGCATTTGGAAGATTATTGGAAGCGTGTAAATACTTTAATCCAAATGGAACTCTTTGTCGCCTAATGTATAAAATTTAATCTCAAAGTTAACCCGATACACATTATATTGATGGCTTAAATGCACTTAAAATAAATCACTTACAAATAAATAAGCGCGATAACGGTTAGGTTATCGCGCTTTGCTGATAATGATTATGTTCCATATCGCACATTATTTGACAATAATGCATGATATGGATATGAGCAACTTAAAGTGCCTTCTTATATTTTTTGTACCCTCTGAATGTTTTCGGTCATTCAGTATTTCAGCAAAAATAGACAGACTTGTCTGTTTTGTTGAATTATAGAGACTTTGTGGAGAAAAACAACCAGTCTGTCCTTTATTTTGGCTGAAATTTATTCATCATGTTTAATATTCCTTAAAAAATGTAGGGTATTCATTATTTATTATGCTATTCAGCCGAATGATTAAGGCACTTTGGGGGCAAATAAATGGTAAATTCATTGATTGGTTCAATCAGAACACTATAGGGTTTGAGCTGATCTTCATAGCATACAAGATTGAGCCTTGCTAAAAGCTCTAAGCGAGCGTAATGCAGCGTTGCGGGTTTCGGATTTAAGCGACCATGCCACACGCGATAGCTGCCGAGTTTTCCATCGCGGCGATGGTAAAATCCTGCTAAAGGATGAGTTAAGAAGACCTGATAGCTTTCTAAATTAGGAAAGCCTTCAAAAAACCATTGGTCATGTTCGGACTGAGACAAATGCACATCTGAAGTGGCCCATGCCGATTGAGTACGCATTTTATATTGTGTATATCGGCCTTCTACATCTTGCTGACAATCAAACTCAATTTGTGCAGGATGCCACGGTAGTTGCCAAACATAGCGAGGAACGATCAGCGTCCAAGAGTCCAGAGTCGTTCCTAAAAACCAAACACAACGTTCCTGCGTCTCCTGATCAATCACGTAGACTCGATAGTTGGTTTGCCCCATAGTGAATTTTGGAAAAGGATAAACCGCAGAACTGAAATCGACATCGATGAAGGGGACTACCGACATCAGTGCATGTTGTTTGCCTTGGTACTGTACCGTGTCTAACTTAAACCGTGCTGGAATGATTTCTTTAAACCGCGCTGGGTCGATGGCATAAGTAATGAGGGCAAAATGCTGGAGTTTACACGCTACATCAAGACCGCTGGGCTTGGGTTTTGGATGTAAATAGTCTTTAAAGTTGAGTTCTGGAAAGGTCATTGGTTTATATTCTATATTTGTTATTTTTTTAATATTAGATAAAACTATACGTAGAGTAAATAAAAAACCGAAGCCTAAGCTTCGGTTTTTAATATCTTTATACTATCTTATTTTTCAACGAATGCACGTTCAATCACGTAGTCACCAAGCACACCCATACGTGGCGACTCTTTTAAACCATGTTGGTCTAGAAGTGCAGCAACGTCATCGAGGAATGCAGGACTGCCGCAAAGCATTGCACGGTCAGTTTCTGGGTTGAAACGTGGTAAACCGATCTTCTCAAAAATCTCGCCAGTTTCAATAACTGTTGTGACACGACCTTGGTTTGGATACTCTTCACGAGTAACCGTTGGGTAGTAAACCAATTTGTCTTTAATGCCTAGCTCTTCAAAGAACTCATTGTTCGGAAGTTCGTCTAAAATAAGGTCTTGGTAAGCCAATTCAGAAATGAAGCGTGTACCATGAACCACAATCACTTTCTCAAAACGTTCATACGTTTCAGGGTCGCGAATGGTTGCTAAGAATGGTGCAAGGCCTGTACCAGAAGAAAGTAGGTATAGATTTTTACCTGGGTTTAAGTCATCAAGTACTAAAGTTCCAGTCGGCTTTTTAGATACCAAAATTTCGTCGCCTACTTTAACTTTTTGTAAAATAGAGGTTAATGGACCATTAGGAACTTTAATTGAGAAAAACTCGAGTTCTTCTTCGTAGTTAGCACTAGCAATAGAGTAAGCACGCATTAACGGTTTGCCATTTACTTCAAGGCCGATCATCACAAATTGACCGTTTTTAAAACGTAGTGCAGTGTCGCGCGTCGTTTTAAAAGAGAATAAAGTATCATTCCAATGGTGGACGTGAGTAATCTTTTCGACGTTGAAAGCAGCCATTAAAGGTCTCAATAAATTATCAAATTAGAACAGGTTGCTATTCTAATCTAAAATCATTCTCGATAAACTGAATATATTTAATTGAGCTTATTAGAAAAAGTGATGATGACTGAGTTAACCTTGCCAATTATTGGCTACATGCACTCTTCTTATAAGGAGAAGTTTGGTATTCCTCGTCAGCCTAACTTGGTTCAAGTGGAATCGTATATTGAAATGTTATCGCCCTATAATGATGTTCTGGCCTTTGAAGGGATTGAGGCATTTAGTCATTTATGGTTGGTGTGGCAGTTTCATGAGAATAAAAATTCAGAAAAAACCCAGTTCCGCCCGCAAGTTCGTCCGCCACGTTTAGGAGGAAATAAAAAAATAG
This sequence comes from Acinetobacter sp. WCHA55, assembly GCF_002165305.2. Classification (NCBI taxonomy): domain Bacteria; kingdom Pseudomonadati; phylum Pseudomonadota; class Gammaproteobacteria; order Moraxellales; family Moraxellaceae; genus Acinetobacter; species Acinetobacter sp. WCHA55. Next base: position 1,030,655 of record NZ_CP032286.1, read on the forward strand.
GGGTGTTTGCTACTCGCAGCATGTATCGTCCTTCACCGATTGGTCTATCGGTGGTGAGGCTCAAGTGTGTCAAAAAAGAAGGGAAGTCAGTTCGAGTGTATGTCACAGGAAGTGATTTGCTAGATGGCACCCCGATAGTCGATATCAAACCCTATATACAATACTCAGATGCCGTTATAGATGCGGAAAGTGGCTATGCGCAAGATGAACCTAAACGTAAGTCTGTGATATGGTCGGATCGGGCGATCGAACAGAAGCAACAGCTTTTGACGAATGGAAAATTGTCTGTACAGACCGCACAAGAGCTTGAAGCCGTTTTATCTTTAGATCCCAGACCAGCGTATCAGGATGATGAAGCGAGGGTATATAAAATGAAATTTGCTACTGTTGATATCTCCTTTACAGTGGGTGAAACTACAGTGAATATCACGGCGGTAGAATGAGAGTCTTAAAGAGAGAAGCTCCAATACAACAGCCCAATCAAAACCACCATATGCAAAATCTGAATTGGGGCAAAAGCAATAAAGTATTGTTGACCACCTGTTAAGGCGGCATTAACGGATTTAGCAACAGCGTGTGCAGCCAAACCTAAGATAAATGCAGACATTGCTGCCGTGTCTGCCGGTGTTCCTTGCATGACCACTGTTGCCATCGCTGCATGAATTTCAAATAAAGAAGCCAACAAAGTCCCAGCGATTAAACCTGCATCTCCCAGCCAAAGGTTGAGTCCATACACAACCGCTTGGATGAGCGTCAAAGTCAGGGCAATAATGCCTGCCTCTTTTAAGCTAAACATGCGTGAATCATTGGGTTGATGTTGTTCTTGTGCGGGCGCAGATCGTACCAACATGTAGGCACAGATCCCTAAAAGGACACTTGCCACAAGGGTTGGAAGCAGAATGGTCTTGAGCCAAAGCATACTTACACCAGCGACGATAATCAGCAGTTGCAACAAAGTTGCAATACAGGACATAAGTGCAGCACCTGCATTAGGTTTAGCCAGTGCTCGGCCTGCACGTACCTCCATACCTAAGCTGGCAACAGTCGCTGTACTCGATACAAATCCTGAAGCGATCGCCGATAAAATCATGGCATTTTTAGTGCTCAGCAGTCGTTTGGCAATATGTGCAAGCGCTTGAACAGCAAGGATGAGCGTGACTAATTTTAAAATAATGTAGGGATTCAGTACAGCACCCCATAAAGGCGTATTCGGCGTTAAAGGCAGGGCAATTAAAATCAGCGCTAGGAGAAAGATACCGTCTTTAAACTCAGCTTCAGTAATCCATTTTCCAGCAATGCTGTGCATAGAATGTTTGGTCATTAAAATAATGGTCAGTAGCACGGCTAAACCTGCCGCTAAAGAGGTATTCCACAGGCACATGGCCCCAATAAAATAGGTCATGACAAATGCAAGTTCAGTGGTTGAACCCAAATCTTCTGTTTGGTTTTTCATTGAGAATATAACTATACCGCCGATGATCAGCGCACCGACAATACCAATACTAAAACCAAATAAAAAACAAATAGCGCCGATAAGGGCACAAATGGCAAAAGAGCGTAGTCCTGCAAAGCTCTGTTGATTTTCACGTTGTTTACTTCGTTCACGTTCTAGACCAATCAACAGTCCACAGCCCAATGCCGAAGCCAAAGTAATAAGGACATCAGATAAAGCCAAGCTGTTGATGGAAATTGCGTTGAAGTCCAAGCCTATCTCACAAAAGCTAATGATCTGTCTAAAATATAGGCGAATGCTGGATGTGGATTCAAGTTGAAAGTGCAAGAATCCTAAGTGAATTCGTGATTATATTTATGAACTAGGCTATTCCTCGACATTTGTAGGATTTGCTTGTGCTTTGTGCGAATGAATACAGAAAATCTTGCTATAGTGGGGTTATGTTTGGGGATGTATAACAATGAATTTTAATTTTGAAATTGATACCACTTGGTGCTTAGATCAACTCTTTAAAGATGGGCGAATTACTGAAAAAGAAAAAAATCTAGTACAAACCACGCACCGTCAACGCGATCAATTAAAGTGGCATCCTTTACAGTGGATTGCTCATTTTAATTTGGTGGATCAGTCGCATCTGCAGTCGAGACTGACATTAAATCGACTCTGTCAGTGGTTAGCCGAAAAGACCCAATTACCGTTTTATGTGATTGATCCGCTCAAAGCTGATGTGCAAGCTTTGACTTCGGTGATGTCTCAAGAATTCGCCTTCCGTAATAAAATCTTGGCAGTTGAAGTTCAGGCCAATCAAGTGTTGATTGCAACAGATCAGCCGTATATGAAAGATTGGATTGCAAATTTGGAGCACAATGTTGCACCAAAAAAAATCCAGCGTGTATTGCTCAGCCCTGAGCAATTACAGCGCTATATGGTCGAGTATTATCAGGTGAGCCGTGCTGTCAGTAACTCCCAGAAGTCTGGGAGCTATGACCGTGATAATAAAGGTGTTGAGGCACTCTTACAGCTGGGTGATAGCCAAAATCCAGATGCCAATGACCAACACATTGTTAAATTAGTCGACTGGGTTTTACAGTTTGCTTTTGAGCAAGGGGCCAGTGATATTCACTTAGAACCACGTAAAGACAACGGTAAAGTGCGTTTCCGTATTGATGGGGTGCTGCATACGATTTATAACATGCCAGCCAATACTTTAACCGCGGTGATTTCGCGGATTAAAATTTGGTGGTGTTTCAAAAAGTATGCTGAAAAAAACAATATGGCTTTTGATAAAATAGAGGTATGAAAATAACGCTACAAATCAAATGTCCTACCTGTCTAAGTAACAATATAAAGAGAAATGGCATCAAAGTAGATGGGAAACAAAACCATCAGTGCAAAGATTGCAAACGTCAATTTATTGGTGATCATGCATTAAGCTATCAAGGGTGTAACTCAGGTATTACCGGCAAGATATTACATTTAATGGTCAGAGGAAGCGGTGTAAGAGATATTGCTGAAGTCGAGCGTATCAGCATTGGCAAGGTATTACGAACCTTAAGTGAATCGATCTATCAGATTCAGCCTAAACAAAGCCACTACGAATGTCTTGAAGTCGATGAACTTTGGACTTTTGTAGGGAATAAGAAAAATAAACAATGGCTTATTTATGCCTACCATCGAGAATCTGGAGAAATTGTTGCTTATGTTTGGGGTAAGCGGGATTTAGCAACGGTTCAACGTCTTAAAGCTAGACTTAAAAAGCTTGGGGTTCAATATGCTCGAATTGCGAGTGATGACTGGGATAGTTTTATCACAGCATTTCAATGTTGCAAGCAAGTGATCGGTAAGTTTTTTACCGTCGGTATTGAAGGTAACAATTGTAGAATTCGTCATCGAATCAGGCGTGGATTTAGGAGAAGTTGCAACTTTTCTAAAAAGCTCGAAAATCATTTTAAAGCCTTTGATTTGACTTTCTTTTACCTTAATAACGGATTTGTTTAACGCCAGCATACTTTTTGAAACACCACCTAAAATTTTAGGTCGAATGAACGTGGCAGAGAAACGTAAACCACAAGATGGACGTTTAAAAACACGGACACCGAAAGGGCAAGAAACAGAACTGCGTCTTTCGACTTTACCGACTGCATTTGGTGAAAAGTTGGTGATGCGTATTTTTGACCCTGAAGTTTTAGTGCGCAGTTTTCAGCAGTTGGGTTTTGAAGGGCATTTGCTCAGTGATTGGCAAGCGCTGACCTCACATAGTCACGGCATTATTTTGGTGACAGGGCCAACAGGTTCAGGCAAAACCACCACGCTTTATTCTTCTTTGAAACAATTGGCCACCGAACAGGTGAACGTCTGTACCATTGAAGACCCGATTGAAATGTTAGAACCGAGTTTTAACCAAATGCAGGTGAATACAAGCATTGATCTTGGTTTTGCTGATGGTGTTCGTGCACTGATGCGTCAAGACCCTGACATTATTATGGTCGGTGAGATTCGTGACCATGATACGGCCAATATGGCGATTCAAGCGGCACTCACAGGGCATTTGGTACTGTCAACTCTGCATACTAATGATGCACCTTCCAGTCTAACGCGTTTGCATGATTTAGGCGTACAACCGTTCTTAACTGCGGCAACCATTTTAGGGGTATTGGCACAGCGTCTCGTACGTCGTCTGTGTCCACATTGTAAAGTTGAAAAGCAAATCAACAGCCAAGAGTGGGAACATCTGACTTTTGATTACGTTATGGAAATGCCTGAAAAAGTCTTTACTGCAGTAGGATGTGAAGAGTGTCGGCAAACGGGTTATAAAGGACGAGTCGGTATTTATGAATTTATGCCTGTGAGTTTAGAGGCCAAGCAACTGATTGGTGCCAATGGTGACTTGACCGCATTGCGTCAACAAGCCAAAAAAGAAGGCATTGAACCTTTAAGAATTGCGGGTGCACGTAAAGTTTTAGAAGGTGTCACCACGCTAGAAGAAGTGTTACGTGTCGTCCCACTCAACTAAACCTTTAATGCTTTACTTAACGCTTTCTTAAGATTCAGCTCATCTAGCTTTGCTTTAATAGCTTCATCGAATAGGTGAACAATTAAACAGAGGTACTGGATATGAATATGATGATGAAAGCGTTATTGGTTGCTGGTGTTATTGGTTCAACCACTGTAGCTGTAGCAAACACCGCAGTGAATCAAGCGGCTGTTGCTGCTTCAACACCAACTACGGTTAAGCATGCTTTAACATTAAAAGATGATAGCCATGTGCAGTTAAAAGGTTATGTGGTCAAAGCTATTGGTGATGAAAAATATGAATTCCGTGACCAAACAGGTTCAATCACTGTCGACATTGATGATGAACTATGGGGGGGTAAAGCGATTTCAGCTAAAACACCTGTAACCATTATCGGTGAAGTGGATATTGATTACAAACCAGCAAAACGCGTTGAAATTGATGTAGATCAAGTGAAATTCTAAACAGTCTGGTCCAAGCTCAATCCAATTTTGATTGGGTTTTCTTAAAAAACCACATGGCTTAGATTTGATCCTAGCCATGTGGTTTTGTATTTTGCGTCATTTCACGGCATGATTTAAACAATAGGGATAAGGCAGGTTTAGCAGTGCGGATATTATTAGCAGAAGATGATGTCTCACAAGCTGAGAGCATTAAAACTTGGCTTGAAATGGATGGCTATAGTGTCGATTGGGTGGAGCGGGGCGACCATGCCATTTTAGCCATTGAACAGCATCAGTATGACTGTGTGCTTTTAGATCGTGGTTTGCCGCATGCCACAGGCGATGACATTTTGCTAAAAGTCCGTGGCAAGACCCTCTCGACGCCTGTAATTTTTTTAACGGCGCGTGACAGTATTCGAGATCGGGTCGAAGGGCTAGACTTGGGTGCCAACGACTATTTGGTTAAACCCTTTAGTTTGGAGGAATTATCTGCTCGAATTCGCTTACAACTTCGACAGCAACAGCATAACAGCTCGCAGGTATTGAGCTATGCCAATATCCAACTCGACCCACAAGCCAAAAGTGTGACTCAAAATGGTCAAGCGGTTAATTTAACTGCCAAAGAGTTTCAAATTTTGCATAAATTGATGCTCAAGCCCGAATATGTAGTTACGCGACAACAACTCGAAGAAAGTCTTTATGCATGGGGCGATGAAATTGAAAGTAATGCGATTGAGGTTTTTATTTATCAATTGCGAAAAAAACTCGGTAGTCACTGTATTAAAACCATACGTGGTTTGGGCTACAGAATGAATCAGGACACATAATGGCTCAGCCAATTTCATTACAGCGTCAGCTTGTTAAAAGTTCGCTCCTCAGTTCGATACTAGCGGGGCTTTTGGCATTGCTGATGTTTATTGGGGTGTCGGTTTATCAGACCATGTCTATGCAAGATGAAATCATGGATGAAATGGCCGATATGTTGTTGGCAGATGATTTAACGGTCAGCAATGGTCAGGCCTTGGCTGAGCTCAGTGATGAATTCGAGATTCGCTATCGACTCGATAATGCACAGCAACTGTTAACAGCATCCGAAGATGCGCCTGAAAAAATTACCGTGGATCATTTGAGTTTGGTTTCAGATGAACCTTATGGTTTTTATTGGTCAGAGCAGAAACTTTGGCGTATTTATACAGCACAGGATAATCACGGTTTACAGGTTCAAGTGACCCAGTCGATGTCCGAACGTTTTCATGCCTTTTGGCAAAGCATCCTCGTTTTTAGCGGTGTGTTGTTTTTAGTCTGGTGTGTACAGTGGCTGTTGATGCATTTTGCCATTCGACGTAAATTTCGAGTGATACGCCAAGTTTCAGAGCAAATTTCAAATAAATCGGTCAATGATTTAGCAGCTATTTCTACGCCTGAACCTGAGTTGATTGAGTTACAACCGATGCTGTCTCAACTGAATGCATTATTGGCGCGTTTAGATCAATCTTTAGTGGCGGAGCAACGCTTCACAGCAGACGCTTCACATGAGCTACGCTCTCCATTGTCTGCGATACAAATGCGACTTCAGGTGCTCAAGCGCAAGTTTCCTGAACTTGAAAGTGAGTTAAAACCAATCCAACAAGATGTCAGTCGTGGGGTACAGGTGTTGGATAATTTGTTGTTACTGGCGCGGCTAGACCCTGAGCAAAGGGAAAGCTTGGCTAAGGCTAAGTTTGATTTAAGTCACTTAATGCGGGATGTGATTAAAGCTTTACAGCCGTTTGCGGACTCAAAACAGGTTGAAATTAATATGGTGCTTGCAGAGCAGACTTATGTATGGGCCAATGAGCAGCTCTTATTTAGCGCACTTCGTAATTTGCTCGATAACGCGATTCGCTATAGCCCCGAGCAGGCACAAGTTTTTATCAACCTCACGATCGAAAAAGAGCAGTTAAGATTAAGTATTGAAAATAGTGGAAATGGTGTCGATGCTGGAATTATTCAGCGTTTGGGGGAACGCTTTTATCGGGCTTTAGGTACAAAAACACAAGGTTCAGGTTTAGGCTTATCAATTTGTCAGAAAATTGTCGATTTACATGCAGGGCAGTTGTTCTTTAGTCCATCAGACTTAGGCGGTTTAAAAGTGGAGCTGCTGTTAAATATGCTTGAGGTTTAGATATGTAGATTGTGATTTGTTATAAAAATAGTATAAATGATCAAACTTAAAGAGATTAAAAAGCAGTACGCGCTGACATACTGCTTGTTTCCACGATTATTGTTATTGGGTTTTTATAGTTCTTATTTGGTAAGAATGAGTCGATTATTGCGAGTGAGTCGTAGACGATACTCTTCTCCAGCATGCATAATGCGAATTTCACGGCCTAGGGCAAATAAGTTGTTTGAGTGTAGCATTGGTAGTGAATGGGCTGTTTCGTTACGAGTAAATAAGCTAAATGGTGCGTTCATTCTGGCGACTCCGTGGTATATATTGAACGATTTAAATGATAATCATTATCGAATGAGGCTGTCAACATTTTCTCGCTGAAAATATAAAAAACTTCAATATCGTTACATGCAATCACTCAATACACTACACATCTGAAATGGAATCTGATTATGTCAAAACCTTTGGTTCAAGTTGCTATAGCCATACTCTTACACCAAGGCAAAGTGTTGGTGGGCTGGCGCCAGGCGGAACAGCATCAGGGCAACAAGCACGAATTTCCTGGAGGGAAGGTGGAAGCAGGTGAAACGCCTGAGCAAGCCTGTCGCCGTGAGGTGTTAGAGGAAGTTGGAGTTAATATACAAGATTGGCATGCTTTTGATTGTATCCAGTTTGAATATGACGATGTGATTGTCAATTTGCATTTATTTCATGCTGTAGTATCAAATCATCTATTGGCAGACATTCACTCACCATGGGCGTGGTTCAAGCGTGCTGAATTACAAGATCTTAACTTTCCAAAAGCCAATCAGGCCATATTAAAGCGACTTTATGCCGCACCTGTGATTAAAATTTCAGATCAAATCGATTTGTTGAAGAATTTGCCTGAACAACAAGTACTGTATTGGCGTGTGCCTGCTAGTCCTGAGCATATTTTAAAAATTGCAGAACTGAGTGTAGAACAATTAGCACGAGTGATTATAAATATAGAACTATGGAAAGGTTTAAATCCACTACAACAGCAGGCAGTTGCGGCCGTGCACCTGAAGCAATCTCAACTCATGCAACTGAGTAAAGGGGAACTGAATGTTGGGCAGCGTTATATTGCGGCCTGTCATGACACAGAAAGTGCAGAACATGCGCAGAATATTGGCTGTGATGCCATTTTACTTAGCCCTGTACTTGAAACTTTAAGCCATCCGAATAGTGACACTTTGGGCTGGGAGCAGTTTAGTCTGATTGCTCAAAAGATTCACATCCCAATTTTTGCCCTAGGTGGCTTACAGTTAGTTGATTTGGCCAAGGCACAAAGTTATGGCGCTTATGGTATAGCAGGCCAGCGCTCCATTTAATGGAGCGTGCTTTTAAGACAGACTTTTGATTGCCGTTTGCGCTTGTTGAATGGTTTTCTGATTCTTCTGGATTTGACCTGCTTTTAAGATAACGCTCCAAAGTTGCTTTTTCATGGCATTACTTTGAGCATAACTTAAGCCGCGACGTGCAAGCGATTCCGCATTTGCAGGTTGTTTTTGTTGATTGGCAATTAAAGCTAAATACAAAAAGGTCTCACTCGACTGTGGTGCTAAACGCTGTGCTTGCATGGCGTAGCTTTGTGCTTGGCTCCACTGACCTTGGCGATAGGCCGTTTGTGTTTTTTGCATCAGGCTTTTAAAAGCAGGAAGCTGTCGTCCATCATCAAACTGTTGTTTGCTTTTTTGTTCAGGAATCACAATCTTCTGACGTTGAATTTCTTCGCGGTCATAAGGGTGAATTGTGACACCTGAAGGTGTTTTCTGCTCTTTATCCGACTGTGTCGGCTTTTCAGGTGTCTTTTTTTCAGATGGCTGTGGGAGGCTTTGACAGCCTGCCACAGTCACGATGGTTGCTAAGATACTTAAACGTTTAAACCACATCAAAATTTAAATCCGTCCTATTTATTCAGGTTGATAGCTACCACTCGAAATGACTTGCGTCTCATCTTCTAAGTTACGCTGCATGTTCGATTCACTTTCACGAATATAGTTGTCTATGCTGTCGCCTTGTTCAGGTGTAGCTTGGTAACCATCTGTTTCAGGATTGTAAGTGGGTTCAACTTGATAATGCGGTAAGCCACATGCAGTTGCTTTGCGCGGTACGGTGTTTCGCAAGAGAGGAATATACATTGCGCCCTCACAACCTTGAGCAGCAAGATAACCCGTGCCACGATCAATCCAGTGCCATTGCACATCATCTGGTTGACGTAAGTTGACTGGTTTTTGACGTAGCTGGCTCATCACATTGGTCCACACTGGCAACGCGCCTGAAGAACCTGTTAAGCCAGTTTGTTTGTTGTCATCTAAACCTAGCCAAACCACAGAAACATAATTGCCCGAGTAACCTGCGAACCATGAGTCACGGGTGTCATTGGTGGTTCCAGATTTGCCTGCAAGCTGAAGCGAGTTCGGTAAAGTGTTATAAGCTGAACGACCTGTACCTGAGGTCATCACTTGTTGTAGACCATAATTCAGGACATAGGCCGAAGCAGGGTCAATGGTTTGTTGGACATTTAAACCATAACGGGTCAGCAAGCGACCGTTTTGATCGACAACAGTACGAATGGATTTAGTCGGATACTTAAAACCTCCTGTGGCAAAGTTGCCATAAATGCTGAGCATTTCCATCGGAGACATGTCTACCGCACCCAAGAAAATGGATGGATAGGTTGGAATATTACTGGTTACACCAAAACGTTTTAGGTGATTGTTAAATGTCGATAAACCAAACTCTTGACCAAGTCGAACAGCTGATAAGTTATATGAATTCGACAGCGCCTGTACCATCGGTACAACGCCATGTTCGCCACCACTATAGTTCTTGGGTGTCCATGCTTTACCATTGGATTGAATACTAATGCTGCTATCTTCAATTGGGCTGGCCCAGTTGTAACGTCCCGATTGAATTGCACTGAGATAAATCACAGGTTTAAGCAGTGAGCCGACTTGACGTTTGGCATCAAGTGCACGGTTAAAACCTGTAAAGTCTTGGGTTGAACCAACAGCTGCGACCAATTCACCATTTTCAGGATGTGCAACCAATACCGCCCCTTGCAGCTCTTTTAGACGGCTTGAGCCACGGCTTAAGCGACCAACAGTCGATTTAAACGCATCTTGAATTTTGGTTTGGGCAATTGGATCGAGTGTTGTAAAGATGCGCAACCCTTGATTGGTCAAATCACCTTCTTGGTATTCAGTACGTAACTGACGACGCACAATGTCTAAGAAATCTGGGAAACGTGAAGGGCCGAGTGTTGGTTTGGCAATTACATTTAAAGGACGAGCCGTTTCAGTTGCATATTGTTCTTGGGTCAGATAGCCCATGACCAACATGTTGTTTAAAACAATATTACGACGCTTTTTCGCAGCTTCTGGGTTACGCCAAGGGTTATATAAGGTTGGACCTTGTACCAAACCTACCAAATAAGCTTGTTGCGCAATATTTAGCTCACGTAAAGGCATCCCGAAGTAAAACTGCGAAGCCAAACCATAACCATTAATAGAATAGTTGCCGTTTTGCCCGAGGTTCACTTCATTAAGATAGGCTTCTAAAATTTCATCTTTGTCATAGTGAAATTCGACCAATAAAGCCATAAATGCTTCATTGACTTTACGCTTAATGGTTTTTTCAGGGGTGAGGTAGAAGTTTTTCACCAGCTGTTGGGTCAGTGTTGAACCGCCTTGACGTTTTCCACCAGTGACATTACTCACAATCGCACGTGCTGTACCACGAATTGAAACGCCGTGGTGACTATAGAAATTACGATCTTCGGTTGCAATTAAAGCCTCAATTAAAGGCTTAGGGACTTTGTCGAGTTTAATCAGGACACGGTCTTCGTTGTGTTGTGGATAAATCCCGCCAATCAGCATAGGCTCCAAACGTGCAATCCCTGTAGAGGAAGGTTTAGTTGCACTGACTTCAGCCACTTGGTCATCAGCAAAAGTGACTTTAAGCACTTGTTCTGGCTCGACACTATCACCGAAGTCAAAGCCACGGGTGTGTACATATAGTTCATTGCCAGAACTGACAAAGTTCCCTGATTTGGTATAGTTTTCTGAGGATTTATAGCCCAAAAGTTTTAACTCTTGAGTGAAGTCAGCCTGACTGACAGGGGCATTGGTATACACTTCGAGTGGACGCGCGAATACCTTTGCAGGAATGTCCCAGCGCTTGCCTTCAAACTTGTCACGTACAACGGAGTCGAGTCTTATTAAATAAATACTAAACACCAAGAATGCTGCAATGACTAAGATGCAGAAGATCAGTGCAATTAAACCTATGCCACGTTCTGACTTCATAAATACGAATAAGATCCTGAGAAATTGTGCTAATCATGCGAAGCTTTTCGCTAATTTGCAATAATTAAACTGTGAACAAACTGAAATATGGAGATAATTCCATGTGTATAAGCAGTCACTTTAGTTTTTGAATCAATTTAAATAAATAATGTTATGATAGGCAGGAATCGTAGCGGAGCGATGTTGCAGGTGCAAATTTCACATAAAACATTTCGAAACATAGGCTTAATTGGACGTCCAGATAAGTCTTCAGTTGTCGAAACCTTATGTCTTATTCATGATCATCTACTCAGCTTAGGGTTACATCCCGTTTTTGATGCGCAAACCGCTGAACTTGTTCCTTATAAAAACACACAAACGGTGAGTCGTGCACTTCTGGGTGAAGTGGTCGATTTGGTGATTGTGGTGGGCGGGGATGGCTCACTTCTGCATGCTGCACGTGCCTTGGTCAAATTTAATACCCCTGTCATGGGTGTAAACCGAGGGCGTTTGGGTTTTTTAACCGACATCAAGCCGACTGAAGTAATTTTTAAGCTCGATCAAGTCTTAAAAGGTGAGTTTCAGTTAGATCGTCGTTTCTTATTGGAAATGGAAATTCGCTCAAAGGGTGAGACGATTTATGATGCAATTGCGCTAAACGATGTGGTATTACACTCGGGTAAGTCGGTGCATATGATTGACTTCGAACTCAATATTGATGGCCAATATGTCTACCGTCAACATAGTGATGGTTTGATTGTATCGACGCCAACGGGTTCAACAGCTTATTCGTTGTCAGGTGGAGGCCCAATCGTGCATCCGGGGATGGATGCGATTGCTTTGGTACCGATGCATCCACATACCTTGTCTTCACGTCCTATTGTGGTGGGTGGACACAGTGAAATTAAGCTTCTGATTCGTGAAAACCGTGTTTTGCCGATGGTCAGTGCAGATGGTCAACACAGTGTCTCGCTCAATGTGGGTGATAGCTTACATATTCGTAAGCACCCCTTTAAACTGAATTTATTGCATCCACCGGGTTATGATTTTTATATGTCATGCCGTACTAAACTCGGTTGGAACCAAGATTTTGACTCTTTTCAACAGGATTAAACCATGAATATTGAACAGATGCTTTCTATTTTAGATGCCGATATTGTTGAGCGTTTAAAAACAGCTGTAGAAATTGGTAAATGGCCAAATGGAATTGCGTTGACTGCTGAACAACGTCAAACTTGTATGCAAGCCGTGATTGCTTGGGAGCATCAGAATACGCCTGAAAAAGAACGTACGGGTTATATCGATAAAGGGCATAAGGAAGAAGGTGAGGAATGTGATTCTCATGTGCCTGAACCAGAATTTAAACCTATTCGCTTTATTTAATTGATTAAAAATACGTTGAATCGCTCAGCAACAGATGCTGGGTGATTCAACAACTCAATTTAAAAACAATAACCTGCAAAACTGTTTCAATCATTATGCTTATAAAAATAATAAAGCTCACTCGACACAGTTTATTCTTCATTATTGCAATTTCGACCCATGTATTTTCTGAGACAGCAAGTGATGCAAGAAAAATTGAATGTTTATTAGATATTTCTGTGTTACCGAGTCAAAATTTTCAAAATCCCATCACACAATACACATCAATGAAAAATGATGGTTATCCAATGCTGTTGATTGGAATAAAGATCCATGACGCCCATGCAGGCGAAGCATCGAAAAAGTTAAAAAGCCATCAGTTTTATTGTTCAAGCCTCATTGGAGAACAAAAAGATGTTTATTTATCTGGCTCTTATCGATCTCAAAAAATCGACATTCATATTGGTGATCAGTTGAAACTCAGAAATATTCATTCTTCAGGAAAGAGTTATCCTTACTGGACTAACTTTTACTGGATCGAAAAGCGTGACGAATAAGGTTCACGCTTTTGTTTGTTCCTTCGGCTTAGAAACGAGTGCACCAAAGCTGCTTGGCTTGTTGCATGGCATCGCTATATGTATCGCAGACGCCCATGGTATATAGCGCAATACCAATGGTTTCAGTCACTGCCATTTCACCATATTCATGTTGTTTTTCACCCAGCCAAACGGCTTTAAACTCAGTCAAATCCAGCTCGTCTTCGGTTGGGCTTCGGTTGTCGGTGAGTTTAGGGAGTTCATGTTCGTAAAGTTCACCATTTTTGATGCCACAGATGAGTGTTTTTGCATCTGGATTGCGTTCAAATTCTCCGCCTTCACCTTTAATGACAGCACTATTTTGATAACCCAGTTTAAAAGCTGCTTGCTGATGCGAACCACGATAAGCTGGGTGGAAGATCGCTTGCAAGGTCGCTTTGGCATTAAACGGATTGATTAAGCGTGCAAGAGTATGAATAGGTGAACGAAGACCCATAACATTTCGTAGAGAAATTAGTTCACTTAAAATCGGAGAGATGGTGTGTAGCGGTAGATACGCAAAATTACGCGTTGCTAATTCTTGTTCCACATCTGCTTGAGTTTGGCAAATATTAAAGTCGAGATACTCTAATACCTGTTCAGTATAAATACGGTTAATGGTATGACCTGATGCACCGTGCATCACGACCTTATAGCCTGCTTTGGCTAAAGTCAGTGCCGCTAAGAGAAACCATGGATAGTGTTTACGCTTGCCTGCATAAGAAGACCAGTCTAAATCGACCTCTAAAGGTGTAAACGGCAGTTGATCTCGTGTGGCTTGAACAAAACCTGCTAGTTCATCTACAGACTCTTCCTTAACACGAAGTAGCATTAGGAATGCACCGAGCTGCACATCTAACACTTGGTCTTTCAAGATCATATCAAAGGCTTGGTAAGCTTCTTCATAACTGAGTGAGCGTGCCCCATTTTTCCCTTTGCCAATAATACGAACAAATTGGGCAAATGGGTGCTCAGCATCTTTATAAATATTTCTTTTGTTGTTCATGAAAAAACCAAAGTAAGTGAAAGCTGTGTTGTGTTATTTTAGTGGAACAATCAAAAAAATCAGTACTTTTAATTTTAAATAAATTTTCCACCATTAGACTAAAGTATGAGGCATATTGTTTAGATTTTATACATTATGATTGAAATCAGTTTACTTTGATTAAAGAATGTTAGGTAAAATTTACCCAATAATTGTGACTCGCTAGTTTTTAGTCTCTCCCATTGCAGTAAATGTGAATGAACTGTGATTTTTGTCACAGTTCTGTTGTTTGTACACCATGATTTTTTACCCGGTGTTTGGATGCGGTCCAAACTGTGGGCTTTTTTGTGTTTATCAGAAAGCCAACTACCTATGAGGAAGTATAGGTATACCGATTTTTTCAGTCTTTTGATTTACAGAAGTATTCGTTATGACTAAGAAACCAATCTATAAGTCACTATATTTTCAAGTTATTGTCGCGATTATTGCGGGTATCTTAGTAGGACATTTTTTCCCTAGTGGTACGCAAGTTATCAATGGCGTTGAAAAATATGTACCTGGCTGGGGCGAGCTTTTTTATCCTCTAGGTCAAGGCTTTATTAAGCTGATCAAGATGATTATTGCGCCAGTAATTTTCTGTACCGTCGTGAGTGGTATTGCGGGTATGGAAAGTATGAAGTCTGTAGGTAAAACAGGCGGTGTTGCGCTACTTTACTTTGAAATTGTATCGACGATTGCACTATTGATCGGTTTGCTGGTCATTAACATCTGGAAGCCAGGTGTGGGTATGAACGTTGACCCTTCAACACTAGATACTTCAGGTATCTCAAAGTTTGTTGAATCTGGTCAGCAGCAAACAACTGTCGACTTCTTCATGCATATTATTCCAAACACCGTGGTTGGTGCATTTGCTGAAGGTGAAATACTGCAAGTGCTACTCTTTGCCTTAATGTTTGGTTTTGCATTACATAAGTTGGGTGATGCAGGTAAACCTGTATTGAAGTTCATCGATCAAATTTCGCATGTGTTCTTTAACATCGTAAATATGATCATGAAGCTTGCTCCAATTGGTGCGTTTGGTGCAATGGCATATACCATTGGTAAATATGGTATTGGTAGCTTGGCACAACTTGCTCAGCTGATTATTTGTTTCTACATTACCTGTTTACTTTTCATTTTCTTGGTTCTAGGCACAATTTCACGTCTTTGTGGCTTCAGCATTTTGAAAATGATTCGCATGATTCGCGAAGAGTTATTGATTGTACTGGGTACGTCATCTTCAGAGTCGGTTTTACCGCGTATGTTGAAAAAGCTTGAGATTGCGGGTTGTGAAAAGTCAGTGGTTGGTTTGGTGATTCCAACAGGCTATTCATTTAACTTAGACGGTACCTCAATCTATCTGACAATGGCAGCAATCTTCATTGCACAAGCGACCAATACTCAGCTCGATCTTATGCACCAAGTAACTTTACTGGGTGTGTTATTGATTTCATCGAAAGGTGCTGCGGGTGTGACGGGTTCGGGCTTTATTGTGATGGCAGCGACTTTGTCAGCTGTTGGTCATATTCCAGTGGCGGGTCTTGCGCTCATTTTAGGTATTGACCGTTTCATGTCTGAAGCACGTGCCTTAACCAACCTAGTAGGTAACTCATTGGCAACGATTGTTGTTGCGAAATGGGTGGGTCAGTTAGACCAAGAAAAACTACATTTTGCACTAGCAAATCCAGATGAAGTAGACCGCCAAATGGCTGTTGAAGAAAATGCTCACGCATAATTTTAGTTCATCTTAAACAGGAAGCCTAAGGGCTTCCTTTTTTATGGGCATAAAAAATGGCCTGATGCGGTCATGACAGTTGCATTAAAAATGGCTAGCATGTGAGCTGAATAATAAAGCAACATCACTACAAGGAAGAAATATGTTGAATTACGATGCAGACCTAGAACTATTTCGCGATAACTTTCGCCGTTTTATGAATGAACACATTGCACCACACTATGAACAATGGGAACGAGAAGGCTTAATGCCACGCTCAGTCTGGAATGCCTTAGGTGAAAATGGTTTCTTATGTGTTGATGTTCCTGAGGAATACGGAGGTTATGGTGTTCCAACGCATTATTCACTGATGTTGGTTGAAGAGTCGGCACGTGCAGGTTTTAGTGCTTTATCGACAGGTATTTCTTGTCACTCTGAAATTGCAGCACCTTATATTTTGCACATTGGAAGTGAAGCACAGAAACAGTACTGGTTACCGAAAATGGTATCAGGCGAAGTGGTTGGTGCGATAGGGATGACGGAGCCGGGTGCGGGTTCAGACTTACAAGCTATGCGAAGTAATGCCATTTTGCAAGGGGAGCATTATATTTTAAATGGTTCTAAAACCTTTATTTCAAATGGGCAGCATGCCGACCTTGTGGTGTTGGCAGTAAAAACTGATCCTCAAGCCCGCGCAAAGGGCGTTTCACTAATGTTGGTCGATACCCACTTGGATGGGTTTAAAAAAGGCACCAACCTCGACAAAATTGGGCTACATTCACAAGACACTTCTGAGTTATTTTATGACAATGTGAAAGTCCCCAAAGATCAATTGTTGGGACAAGCAGGTCAAGGTTTTACTTATTTGATGCAAGAGCTGCCACGTGAGCGTACAGCAATTGCTGCAACGGCTATAGGCGCAATTCGCGGTTCAATTGATGTCACCATTCAATACGTCAAAGAGCGTCAAGCTTTTGGTCAACATATTTCGCAGTTCCAAAATACACGTTTTGTTTTGGCTCAAGCCAAGATTGATGAACAAGCCACAGCTGCTTTTTATAATCAAAACGTTGAGCTTTATATGCAAGGCAAGTTAGATGTCGAAACCGCAGCAGCGCTAAAAAGCTTTTCAACGGATATGCAAATGAAAGTGGCAGATAATTTATTGCAGCTCTTTGGTGGCTATGGCTATATGAGTGAATATCCAATTTCACGTTTCTTTGTCGATGCACGCATTCAACGCATCTACGGTGGAACCAATGAAATTATGAAAGAAATAGTCGCGCGTAGCTTACTTGGGCGTTAAGCCTTAGGTGCGGATATAAACATGTGTCTAAAAAGAGCCTCAAATAGGCTCTTTTTTTATCGGTTCAGTACCAATAAACTCTCTTGTATAAAGGCGGGGAGATCATATTGGGTTTGTGATGAAATATATAAATTATTGTCATTCACAACACCTGTGTCATACAGCACAGCACCTGCATTTTCTAAGTCCTGATGAAGGTGGTGGATGCACGTCATACGCCTGCCTTTCACGACTCCCGCGTACATTAAAATTTTGGGTGCATCAGCACTGCATAAAATAGGCTTTTGTGTGTTTGCAAAGTGTCTGACAAATAAGACATAGCGTTCATCTTGGCACAGGTTATCTGGTGAAAAACCACCAGGGATGAGTAAGGCATCGAAGTCATGCACGGAGGCATCATCAATACTTTGGTCGATGGTGACAAAAGCTTTACGCTTTTTGCCATAAATGATTTTGCCAGCCTGACTTTCAAGGTTAATAATGCTATGCCGAGCTGCTCGAAATGCTTCTACGGGCTCAGCATATTCGGCATCTTCAAAGTCATAGGTGACCAAGACTGCAATTTTTTTGTGCATGACAGTACCTACAGTTCATTATTGTTTTGTTTTATTGAGACTATAGAGCATTCGCTACTGCTGCATACTCTCTTTGTTATGAATACGTCAACTTAAGTAAAGCATATTTTAAAAGATATTCTAACGCACTGAAATACGGATGAATGGTGATTTTTATGAAGGTGTAGCAAAATTTTTCAAAGCCTAGACGTAGCTTAAAAGTGCTGAGTTAAGACCCAAATAGCATCGACTTAGTGTTTTGGTTGAGTCATGTTCTATGTATAACGCTAAGACGAAAAAATGTGAAGCTCAGTGGTTTTATTGATGTCTATTATTGGGGCAGTTTATTGATAAACTTGATGATTAAATCAACTGTATGTTTTTAGCACTGAAACATGCAAAGTCTTATTGCGCAAGATTTCAAAGCTAACTATTGTTATACTGTTTGCACAATGTTTATGAAGGGCGACATAACAATGATCCAAGACGATCAAAACACAACGACTTCTCTTGACCTCAATCAAATCCGTCAGGATATCGACTCTGTTGATCAGCAGATTCAACAACTTATTAACCGTCGAGCGAAACTGGCGGAAGCTGTTGCAAAGGCAAAATTTGCTTCTGAAGAGAATCCAATGTTTTACCGTCCAGAACGTGAAGCGCAAGTTTTACGGAATGTTATGGAGCGTAATGAAGGCCCTTTGTCTGATGTGACCATGGCACGTTTGTTCCGTGAAATCATGTCTGCATGTTTGGCTTTAGAAGCACCGCAAAGTATTGCATTTTTAGGTCCTGTCGGTACTTATACGCACTCTGCGGTTTTGAAGCATTTTGGACATGATGCTGTTGTTCGCCCTTTACCGACCATTGATGAAGTGTTCCGTGAAGTCGAAGCAGGCAGTGCCCACTATGGTTTGGTACCGGTAGAAAACTCATCAGAAGGAGTGGTCAACCATACTTTAGATTGTTTTAAAGCCTCACATTTAAATGTGATTGGTGAAGTTGAATTGCGTATTCATCACCAGTTTCTTGTGTCTGAAAACACGCGTAAAGACAGCATTAAACAAATTTATGCGCATCAGCAAACTTTGGCGCAGTGCCGTGCATGGTTGGACGCGCACTATCCAGGCGTGGAACGTGTAGCTTTAAGCTCGAATGCTGAAGCGGCACGACGTATTCGTACGGAATGGCATTCGGCTGCTATTGCATCTGATGTTGCAGCAGGTATCTATGATTTAGAAATTTTGCACAGCAATATTGAAGATAATCCTGAGAACACCACGCGTTTCTTGGTGATTGGTCGTGAAAGAATCCCGCAAAGTGGTAATGATAAAACGTCATTGCTGATTTCTGCACATGATCGTGCAGGTGCATTATTGGAAATCCTTGCACCATTTGCAAAGCACAACATTAGTTTGACCAGTATCGAAACGCGTCCTGCACTGCCCGAAAAATGGGCTTATGTCTTCTTCATCGACTTAGAAGGTCATGTGGAACAAGACAATGTTAAAGCGGCGATTGAAGAGATTCGTCCACTCGTGAAAGAAGTTCGAGTATTGGGTTCATACCCGATTGCAGTATTGTAATCTCTAAGGTGGTTGGGTTTGTTCCAAACTCAACCATGTACACCACTTGTAAGAATGGAAAGGCCACATGTCGTTTGCTCCAGCCAATGAAGGTATTGCGAAGTTAAAACCATATCAACCAGGTAAGCCAATCAGCGAATTAGAGCGTGAATTGGGGATGACCGATATTGTTAAACTTGCCTCAAATGAAAACCCTTTGGGGTGTTCGGACAAAGTAAAAGAAGCAGTTGCTGCTGAATTGGCAGAAATTGGACGATATCCAGACGGTGGTGGTTTTATCTTGAAGGATCAAGTTCATGCACAGTTTGGTATAGCACATGATTGTATTACTTTAGGTAATGGTTCAAACGATCTGCTAGAAATTTTTGCTCGTGCTTTTGTTTCAGAAAAAGACTCAGTGGTATATAGCCAACACGCATTTGCAGTCTATGCATTGGTCACACAAGCCATCAATGCCGAAGCGATTGAAGTGCCTGCCCAAGGTTTTTCGCATGATCTTGACGCGATGGCGGCGGCAATTAAAGACAATACCAAATTGGTGTTTATTGCAAATCCCAATAATCCGACAGGAACTTGGTTTGAAGAAGCTGAGTTTGAGCGCTTCATGCAAAAAGTACCGAGTCATGTGATCGTGGTTTTGGATGAAGCTTATGTGGAATATTTCCCAGAAAACTTTAACAGCTTAAAGTTTTTAGCACAGTATCCGAATCTGATTGTTAGCCGTACTATGTCGAAGTGCTTTGGTTTAGCGGCATTACGTGTCGGTTTTGCTTTAGCGTCGGCAGAAGTGACAGATTTCTTAAATCGTATACGTCAGCCGTTTAACGTCAACCATTTAGCCATGGTTGGAGCGGTTGCTGCACTGAAAGATGAGGAGTTCATTGAGAAATCACGTGTGGTCAATAAAGCAGGCATGGTGCAACTTGAAACTGGTTTTAAAGCGCTAGGCCTCAACTACGAGCCTTCTCGTGCTAACTTCATTTTGGTCGATATACAAGCCGATCCTGCACAAACTTTTAATGCTTTATTAAAAGAAGGGGTGATCGTTCGTCCTGTGGGCATCGCCAATCATTTACGAGTATCGATTGGAACTGAAGCTGAAAATATGAAATTTTTAACGGCTTTGGCCAATGTACTAGGTTTAGAGGCGAACGCTTAAATTATGTCTGCGCCACTGTTTGAAAAAGTTGCATTTATTGGTCTTGGACTGATTGGTTCGAGCCTTGCACGAGTAATGATTGCTGAAGGTTTAACCCAAAATATTGTAGCCTCTACACGTTCGGAAAAAACCTTACAGGATGCTAAAGCTTTGGGTTTAATCCAACAGGGGTATAGCGATCCTGTGCAGGCGGTTCAAGGTGCGGATTTGGTGGTTTTAGCCTTACCTGTTCGTGCAACGCAAAAAGTCTTAGAAACCATCAAACCCTATTTGCATGAACATACGATTATTACCGATGTAGGCAGTACCAAAGGCAATGTGGTCGACGCGGCCAAAGCCGTGTATGGTGAGGCATTGCCTGCTGGGTTTGTACCGGGGCATCCCATTGCGGGGGCAGAACACACGGGTGTGCATGCAGGTAAGGTCGATTTATTTGCAAACCATAAAGTGATTTTGACACCGTTACCAACCAGTGCTGATTGGGCCGTAGAGAAACTAATTCAATTGTGGCAAGCTGCGAAAGCAGAAGTGATTTGTATGGATGTGGCCAAGCATGATGAAGTCTTGGCGCATACCAGTCATCTTCCACATTTGATGGCCTTTAACCTGGTTGAACAATTGGCAAACCGTGAAGATAATTTAGACATTTTTCGCTATGCTGCGGGGGGATTCCGTGATTTTTCTCGAATTGCAGCAAGTGACCCACAAATGTGGCATGACATCTTTTTTGCCAATAAAAAAGCCATTTTAAATGCCGTAGATGGTTTTGAGAACCAACTGGCAACAATTCGTAAACTCATTGAAGATGAAGATTCACATGCTTTAATGGGCTTGCTTGGACATGCGCAAGCAGCACGCCAGCATTTTAACCATATGCTCGCTCAAAAACCTTTCATGGAGAACAATAAAGTGACAACACAGCAATTCACCATATTACCGGGTAAAAAGAGTTTCCAAGGTAAGTTTAGCGTGCCAGGTGATAAATCTGTGTCACACCGTTCAATCATGTTTGGTGCAATTGCAGAAGGAACGACGCATGTGACAGGTTTCTTGGAAGGTGAAGATGCGTTAGCAACCTTACAAGCTTTCCGTGATATGGGCGTGAGCATTGAAGGTCCTAAAAATGGTGAAGTGACGATTCATGGTGTAGGCGTAAATGGCCTTAAAGCGCCAGCAAGTGCACTTTACATGGGTAACTCGGGGACGTCGATGCGTCTGCTTTCAGGCATGCTCTCTGCACAGAAATTTGACTCTGTAATGACGGGTGATGCATCACTGTCGAAGCGTCCAATGGAACGTATTGCTAAACCATTACGTGAAATGGGTGCACAGATTCAAACCACAGGTGAACGTGGCACACCTCCTGTTTCGATTACTGGAAACCAAGCTTTACATGGCATTCATTATGATTTGCCAATGGCATCTGCGCAGGTGAAATCTGGAATTTTATTGGCAGGTTTGTGGGCGGCAGGTGAAACATCAGTCACAGAACCTGAACCTACACGTGACCATACTGAACGCATGCTACGTGCATTCGGTTATGACGTGAAAACAGAAGGTAACCGTATTTCACTGCAAGGTGGAGGTAAGTTGGTTGGTACAGAGATTCAAGTGCCATCAGATATTTCATCGGCTGCTTTCTTTATGGTGGGTGCTGCGATTACCGAAGGTTCAGATGTTACCTTAGAAGCCGTGGGCATTAACCCAACGCGTACAGGTGTGATCGAGATTTTGAAGCAAATGGGTGCAGACATTACGGTTGAAAATGAACGTATTGCAGGTGGTGAGCCCATTGCGGACATTCGTATTCAAGGTACACGTACACTCAAAGGTATTCATATGCCTGAAGATCAAGTTCCATTGGCGATTGATGAATTCCCTGCATTGTTCATTGCAGCTGCATGTGCTGAAGGGCAAACCGTATTAACAGGTGCTGCTGAGCTGCGTGTGAAAGAATCAGACCGTATTCAAGTGATGGCAGATGGTTTAAAAACCATGGGTATCAATTGTACGCCGACTGACGATGGCATCATCATTGAAGGCAAGGGTCGTTCAGGTGAGTGGGGCGCGATTTTCACTGGTGGGGAAATTGAATCACATCACGATCACCGTATTGCGATGAGTTTCTCAATGGCAGGTTTACGCACCTCTGCTGAAATTAAAATCATTGGTACTGAAACGGTTGCTACGAGTTTTCCGACCTTTACCCAATTAAGCAATCAAGCTGGTTTAGCGATCCAAGTCACTGAATAAGACTAAAGCTTAGATATTTTGTGTGAGAACAGCCAAGCTTTTGCTTGGCTGTTTTGTGTTAAGCCATTATGCTAAACCCATATAACAAAAAAGCCTTTGGGATGATCAATGAGAAAATTACAATTTACAGCACAGCATGGGCAGCAGCAGGATGTAAATGAAAGCGGTGTAGTACAGAAGCAAGTACAAGACCTGCTGGTTCAAAAGTTAGGCCAATTTGGTTTTGAAACATTGCCACAAAGTGGTGATCAGGTGGCTGTGAGTGTAGATCATCATACATTGCCTCTGTCTATTACATGCCAAGGTCATGACAAAGAAGGAAACTTGGTATGTGAAATTGCTTCTTATCCTGATGAAGAACAGGACTGGGTAGACCGTATTGCGGAGCGTAGCTTATTGAATCAACTTGCTCAAGCAGTGGAAAATACATTAAAAACAGATAAAAGTTTTACTGAGTTTGAGTGGAAAAATAGTTAGCCTAATGGGGAAAAAAATGCTGAATATTTTATCATTCAGCATTTTCTAGGACAGAACAAGTTTAATATTTTAATAGGTCAATGCGTCTATTGCATGATGTGCTATAAGACCTACTCCACACGTAACCAAGTCTGGCTGCGTCCCACAGCAGAAACACCTAAATACCCTCTTAAGAATAGTTTTTTCCCATTTGGGCTAATTTTGCCTTTTAGGCTATACAGCTTGCCTGAAACGGGATCAATGATTTTGCCATGCGTATAATTAATATTATTTTCAGTTTTTAAACCTGTAATCACTTGCATACCAATAATAGGCTTATTGGTGTAGGGAGCAGGGCAGTTGGTGCAGAACTCTTTAGCGGTATAACCCGGACGAGGCGTTGCTTTTAGTGCAGTTCCAGCATAAGTCCCATTGGTTTGCTTTTCAATTTTCACCAGACCTTTAGCTTCTCCAGTTTTATCATCGATATAACGCCAAGTTCCTATAATGTCCTGAGCACAGGCTGATGTGCATGCGATAGTGAATAAAACTGCCCCGAGAATTGTTTTCATAAAATCCCTGAATATTTTAAAAATTATTTAAATGAATAGCTGTAACGAGCTAAGATATTGATTGTATAACTTATTATTTGAATAATGATGTGCAGAATATATCAAGTTCAAGCGTAGATTGTTGCATAAACTACCATTAGTAGGGTTAAGCACTTACATATTTTTAAAATAGGCATTTGAGGGGGGATAGTGTTGATTGTGTTTAGCGCTCAAAGCTAAGCTTAAAATTATTGGGGAAGAGAGGTGGTATAAGGGCCGGCGAATGAAGCTGCTTAAAATGGCTTATAAAGCATCTGAATAGAAAAAGAGATAGGGTTAGATTAAAAATAAAAAGTTCAAGAAAGAAAAGATCTAACATTAAAGACAGTCATTTCTTTCCTGAACTGAGTGATGTGTTAAATCCACAAGAAACGGGTAATCGCAATACGTAACTGTTTTAAGTAACCAGTAAAGAAGTGGTTTGCACCAGGTAATACCGTCACTAAATGGCGCTGCGGTTTAGCCCATGTAATCATGTCAGACAATAAGGTCACTTCATCGGCTTCGCCATGGATGAATAAGATGTCACCTTTAAGCTGTGGTGTTACATAGTGGCGCACACCGGCGACCGTTGCCGTTGGTAGACCACATAAAATGGTTTGTTTTGGTCGAATTTCTTCTTGTAAAGCATCATAGCATTTTGCCATGACATGCGCACCAAAACTAAAACCACCTGCATAGAAGGGTAAAGTTGTATGTGCTGCACGAGCATGCTTAATCACTTCAAGAACATCATCAGTTTCGCCATGACCTTCGTCGTGTAGACCAACACTTTGACCTGAGCCACGGAAACTTGGACGGTACACAATACAACCACGTTCTAAGAACATTTGCGCAAGCAATGCTGGAACCTTGTGTTGAGGCGTACCACCTTGGAGTGGATGGGGGTGAGTAACTACCGCGAATCCTTTCACTTCACCCTGTGGATAATCTACAAAAACTTCAATTTGCCCAACTGGACCTTGAATGAACATCTGCTCAGACATAGAGAATCGATACATATAACAGGAGAATGGGCTAGTTTAACCGTTTATGCTTATTAAAAACACAGATTGGCAATAAAATAAGTCTACTGATATAGTCTGTTTAATTGTTTTTTAATCAGGTTATCTATGCTTGCCCTTGTTTCTCCTGCCAAAACTTTAGATTACCAAACTCCTTTACCTACTGATACGTATACACAACCCAGATTGTTGCAACATTCCCAAGAATTGATCAAAGTTAGTCGCAAATTGTCAGCAAGTGAAATTGCAAGCTTAATGAGTGTCAGTGAAAAAATTGCCACCTTAAACGCTGATCGTTTTCGCGATTGGCAGCTAGAATTCAGCTTTGCCAATGCGCGACAAGCTATGTTTGCTTTTAAAGGCGATGTTTATACTGGTTTAGATGCTTATCATTTGTCAGAGTCGAACATTCAGTATGCACAGCAACATTTAAGAATGCTCTCTGGTTTATATGGTTTGCTACGTCCATTGGACTTAATGATGCCGTATCGTTTAGAGATGGGAACCAAGCTGGCTAACCCACGCGGACATAATTTGTATGAGTTTTGGGGTAATCACATTACCGATTTAATTAATCAAGATTTAGCACAAGCAGGTTCGAAAATTTTGCTGAATATTGCGTCGGATGAATACTACAAATCTGTGAAAGAAAGCAAAATCCAAGCAGACATTATTAAACCTGTGTTTTTAGATCAGAAAAATGGCAAATATAAAGTCATTAGTTTCTATGCCAAAAAAGCACGTGGATTGATGGCGCGTTACATGATTGAAAACCAAATCGATCAAATTGAAGGTTTAAAATCATTCCAGACAGATGGTTATTATTTTGATGCAGATAGCTCATTAAAAGGTGAGTTGGTCTTTAAACGAGATGAACAGGCTGCATAATGCATGGGCATTCCAATGGTGCAATATACAAAACAATTTCAGGACTATTGGACGCTCACTGCAAAGCAATTGAGTTTGGATGACGATACCACTCAAAATTTCTATGCGTCGCTGTATGACGCCTATGGTGAAGTACAGCGACATTATCATAGCATTCAACATATTGTTGAATGTTTAGAGCACTTTCATCAGATCAAAACCCACTTAGACGATGCCTTGTCCGTTGAGTTGGCCATTTGGTTTCATGATGTCATCTATAACCCGCAAGCAAATGACAATGAGCAGCAAAGCGCCGACTGCATGCAACAGATGCTTAAAAATGTGCTAGGAGCTAAGCAAGTTGCAAAGATCTATGCATGGATTTTGGCAACCAAAACACATGCACCGACAGCTGACGCTGATTTGGCTTATCTATTGGATATTGATCTGGCTATTTTAGCCAGTGATCCTATGCGTTTTGTTGAATATGAACGCCAAATTCAGCAAGAGTATGCTTGGGTTGAGCCCGCACTTTATGTGCAGAAGCGCCAGCAAGTGTTAAGGCACTTTTTAGAAATGCAGCCTCTGTATCAAACACCACTTTTCCAAAAGCGCTATGAGCGACTGGCTAAGCAGAACTTAGCCCAAATTTTAAGTGTTTAGAGCCCTTTAAACGCTTCGATGGCACGCACACGGCTTGATTTTATATCGACGATTGGTTTGGGATAGTCTAGTTCCATATTCGGCTGCCGAGCATAAGGCTCATGAATGCTTTTGGCATCTAAATGTGCAAGCTCTGGTAGCCACTGTCGAATATAGTCACCATTGCTATCAAACTTCTGAGACTGGCTCACAGGGTTAAAGACTCGGAAGTAAGGCACAGCATCGGTGCCCGTGGAGGCACACCACTGCCATCCACCATTATTGGCGGCTAAGTCACCATCTGCCAAATGTTGCATAAACCATTGCTCGCCCAGTCTCCAATCAATCAACAAGTTTTTAGTTAAGAACATTGCAACAATCATACGGACACGATTGTGCATCCAACCAGTCGCAAGTAGTTGCCGCATACCTGCATCCACAATTGGAATACCAGTATGACCTTGTTGCCATGCGTTTAAATCTTCAGGCGAATCTCGCCATACAATACGCTGTGTGTTGGCTTTAAATGGCAGATGTTTAGAGACATGCGGAAAATCAAATAAAATATGTTGATAAAACTCTCTCCATAATAATTCATCTAACCAAGTTTGTTGGCCTATGTTATCAATCATAAATTGACCGTGTTGAGCACGAAACAGGGCATTGAGACACTGTCGAATCGACACGATCCCGAGATTTAAATAAGTTGAAAGTTGGCTGGTGCTATTTAAAAAAGGAAAGTCTCTCTCTTTTTGATAGTCACTAACTTTGTGATCAATGAAATCATCAAGCACTGAAAGTGCATATGCTTCCGTTTCAGGCCAGTAGGCTTTAATTTGATTTAACTCATTTGTATTCACATCAATCAGCGATTCAATGAGTGGAATGGTTGTATTTAAATCGGCGGCAAGCTCTACAGTCTGCTGTATAGAAGGAAGAGGGTAGCACTGCGGTAAGCCAATATTTAAGCGTTCATAACAGTTTTTTTTAAAAGCACCAAAGACTTGATAGGGCTTACCCGATTGGTTACGAATACTGTTTAAGGGAAAGAGGGTTCGATCTTGGAAGAGCGTAAATTCAACTTGTTGCTGATTTAAGCACTGTTGAACTTCCGCATCTC
Source organism: Acinetobacter sp. WCHA55 (assembly GCF_002165305.2). NCBI lineage: Bacteria > Pseudomonadati > Pseudomonadota > Gammaproteobacteria > Moraxellales > Moraxellaceae > Acinetobacter > Acinetobacter sp. WCHA55. Next base: position 1,058,259 of record NZ_CP032286.1, read on the forward strand.
GCTTAAGCTCATTCACACCCATTTCGATATTTGCAAAGATCTGTTGTACTTGCAGTGTATGACATAAAGATGAAAGCTGAAGTGGAATATCTTGCCACAGCGGAATATTTAGAATGAGCAAAGGAACATTCAACTGAGCAAGGCTCTGTTTTAAATCGTGCAATTGTCTGACATATAAATCAATTTTTACAGCCGCGTCATGATGTAATAACCACTGTTGTGGTGATAGGATCACTAAAGCCAGCATAGGTCCATGTTGGCTTGCATGCCAAAGTGCGGCATGGTCGTGTATGCGAAGATCTTGTCTAAACCAAATTATGTTCATAAAAGGTTAATCAACTGTAATTTTTTGAAATATAAAATATTACAAAATTGAGCACTTTGATCATATTTTTTTCTCACACGTTTAACTTAATCTTATGTTATTGAAATAATTAAATCAGAAAAAACTATAAAGTGTGAAGATGCTTTTTATCTGATAAATGTGTGGCCCTTTGTATTATTTGTTATGATTTGTAATCATGCTAAAGCAGTTGTGGATATTGTGAATGTCATGAAAAAAATTCTAATCCCTATTTTTGTGGCTGCTGTTTGTTTGCTTGGGTTTGTTGTTTTTCAGGATACAGAAACGAAAAAACAGCAACAGTTGAATCAACTCATGAACAGTACTGAGCCTAAAGTGCAAAAGTTGAGTCCTCTCTCAAAGGCAAAGGTCGTGCCTGAAAAAGTGAATAGCTCGTTTCAAAGTGATGCTGAAGCAATAATCGATTCAGTTTCTATTAAAGTAATTTGAAGCTTAAGATAGAATAAAATCATGTATAAATGACTTATCATGTTGAATTTTAATTAAAAATAAATTTAAAACAATTAAAAATCAGTGTGTTATAATTCGCGCCGAGATATATTGAATTTTAGATTTTGAGTCTAAAATGACGTTTTTGTTGAAAGCTGCATACGGTTTATGCGGCTTTTTTGTTTAGGTATATATGGTTCGACCCTACGTTTGAATCATTCATGGCTAAATAAACTTTTCCTGAATTGAGGAAATTTGGCATATTCATTGCTTTAACTTCCAGAAATTTAATCAGATTTTCATCGTACTGAGTGTCGGAATTTTTTGGCAGTTATACAGTTTTAAAAGTTTATTTACAGGGGCTAGGTCATGACGACTCCTAATCCATCTTCAGAAAATATGCTCGAGCGTATATTCAAACTGAGTGAAAATAAAACCAGTTTTCGTACAGAGCTTCTTGCAGGTGTAACAACATTCTTAACCATGTGTTACATCATTATTGTGAATCCAATGATTTTATCCGAAACGGGGATGGATCATGGTGCTGTCTTTGTAGCGACTTGTCTTGCAGCCGCAATTGGCTGTTTGGTTATGGGTATTGTTGCAAATTATCCAATTGCATTAGCACCAGGTATGGGCTTAAACGCTTACTTTACCTATTCAGTGTGTATGGGTATGGGTGTGCCTTGGCAGACTGCTTTAGCTGCAGTGTTTGTATCAGGTTTGGTATTCATTGCGATCAGTATGTTTAAGATCCGTGAGGCCATTGTGAATGCAATTCCAATGTCGCTTAAGCTTGCAATTGGCGGCGGAATTGGTTTATTCCTTGCGTTGATTGCTTTAAAAAATGCAGGCGTTATTGTGGACAATCCAGCGACTTTGGTTGGATTGGGGGACTTAAAGCAACCGACGGTTCTTTTGGCTTTATTTGGCTTCTTGATGGTGGTTGTACTGCATCACTTTAAAGTACGTGGTGCCATTATTATCAGCATCTTGGCTTTAACTGCAATTTCAACAGTTATGGGCTTAAGCGAGTTCAAAGGTGTTGTTGGTGAAATTCCATCAATTGCTCCAACATTCATGCAAATGGATTTTGAAGGTTTATTTACAGCAAGCTTAGTGGGTGTCATTTTTGTATTCTTTTTGGTCGATTTATTTGATTCAACAGGTACATTGGTTGGAGTGTCACACCGTGCAGGCTTGCTGAAAGATGGCAAACTTCCCCGTTTGAAAAAAGCATTATTTGCAGACTCAACTGCAATTGTTGCAGGTGCAGCATTAGGTACATCTTCAACGACACCATATATTGAATCGTCTGCGGGTGTTGCTGCTGGTGGCCGTACAGGTTTAACCGCAGTTGTGGTCGGTGTGTTATTTATATTGTGTTTATTTTTAGCACCTTTAGCTCAATCTGTACCTGGTTTTGCAACAGCTCCAGCACTGTTATTTGTTGGTGTGTTGATGATTCAGGGGATTACTCATATTGATTGGGATGATATTACTGAAGCCGTACCTGCATTCTTAACCATTGTCTTTATGCCTTTTACCTACTCAATTGCAGATGGTATTGCGATGGGCTTTATTAGCTATGCATTGGTTAAATTGTTCACAGGGAAAGCGGCAACCGTACCGTACATGGTGTGGATTGTGGCTGTGCTTTGGGCATTAAAATTCGCGTTATTTGGTGGCTGATTCATCAAATAGTGATAAGGGTGTAAACTCAGTTTACGCCCTTTTTTATTTTTAAAGAGGAAAAGATATGAGTCAATTGGAGCTCATTCGTGCTTTACCAAAAGCTGAATTACATGTGCATATTGAAGGGACATTTGAGCCAGAACTCATGTTTGCAATCGCACAGCGTAATCAAATAGATATTCCTTATAAGTCGGTTGAAGAAGTAAAACAGGCTTATAATTTTCACAATTTACAATCGTTTTTAGACATCTATTATGCTGGCGCAAATGTACTGATTCATGAGCAAGATTTCTACGACTTGGCTTGGGCGTATTTTGAAAAATGTGCCGAAGATCGTGTCGTGCATACCGAAATGTTCTTTGACCCACAAACGCATACAGACCGTGGTATTGCATTTGAAACCGTGATCAATGGTTTACAACGAGCATGTGATGATGCTCAGGCAAAATTTAACATTAGTTCGCATTTGATTATGTGTTTCTTACGTCATTTAAGTGAAGAAGCTGCATTTGAAACTTTAGCGCAGGCATTGCCTTATAAAGATCAAATCATTGGTGTGGGTTTGGACTCAAGCGAAGTTGGGCATCCTCCTGCAAAGTTTGAACGTGTCTTTGCTAAAGCGCGTGAAGCGGGCTTTTTAGTGGTTGCGCATGCAGGTGAAGAAGGCCCAGCAGAATATGTGTGGGAAGCTTTGGATTTACTTAAAGTAAACCGTATCGACCACGGTGTGCGTTCTGAAGAAGATCCTGTATTAATGCAGCGTTTGATTGCAGAGAAAATGCCACTGACAGTTTGTCCGCTCAGTAACTTAAAGTTATGTGTCGTTGATGATATGGTACAGCACAATATCCGCCGCTTGTTACAACAAGGTGTGCAAGTAACAGTAAATTCAGATGATCCATCGTACTTTGGTGGTTATATGAATGACAACTTTATTGCGATTACAGATGCGTTAGACTTAACAGCAACTGAACTAAAACAATTGGCGCTGAACTCGTTTGAAGCATCGTTTATTTCGACAGAAGAGAAGCAAAAATGGGCGGCTGAAATTGCAGCCATTGCTTAATCTAATGTTGCTTTAAAGACAGAGTTCGCTCTGTCTTTTTTATGTGAGGTCGATATGAAAAAAATCATTGTATGGCTTGTGGTTATTTTTGCACTTTTTGCAGTTTATTTACTTAAAACAGATACAGGGTTAACTCAAAAGATATTAAAGCCAGTGGTGGTATATCAGTGCGGTGTAGAGTTGGAGTCGACACGTTTATGGAAAGTCAGTACAGCATTGATCGGTGAAGAAAAAAAGAATCAACTTCAAACACAAATCTGTGGCTGCGTGGGTGAAAATGCATTAAAGGATATTCCCGCAACAACCTTATTATATGCAGTGGTTGATGAGCAAGTCAAAAAACAGGTAGTACAACAGGGCGTGTTGAATACACTGAAAGGATGTGTGGTGGATGAGGTCCTAAAAGCAACAGATTGATGCTTTTAGGTCATTTATCTATATCTTACTTTGCTTGCTTGGTCATGCTATTTAACACATTATCTTTATCAATAAAGTGGTGTTTCAGCGCAGCTGCAATATGACCCACTAACAGCAATCCTGCAGCCCATGAAATCCAAATATGTAAAGGTTTTACGATTGCAAGTAGCTCAGGGTTATCTTGTACTAAACGGGGAATTTCAAAAAGGTATAATACAGGTGCAGGGTGCCCAGCACTCCAGCTAAATAAACAGCCTGTAATGGGCAAAGCCAGCAAAATGAAATATAAAGCTAAATGACCGAGGTGTGCCATTTTTTGCATTAACGGTGACATACTGTCTGGAAGTTTAGGTGCAGGGTGGGTATAGCGCCAAAAGATCCGAATCACCACCAGAAAAATAATCGTGGTTGCAATGTTTTTATGTAGGGTAATCACATCGCCTTTAAAGCTACCATCAGCATCATAACTTAAGAAATTTCCACTATAAAAACCAATCAGCCAAGCAGCAATAAAGATAATCGCCATAAGCCAATGCAGGATTTGAGCAGTACGCGTGTAATGAGTATTTGCCGAGTTCATTAGATTTACATCCATTTTTATGTTGCGCTATTTTATAGAATTATATCTATGCCAAAAATATGTCAGGTGCAACATAGCGTTGATATTCTGCAACGCTGTACCGAGCAGTGGTGAATGTCTGATCTAAAACTGTGCAATAAGCAAAAGATATTAAAAAGGTCTGGAAATAGTGTTTCCGTAAACAGTAAAGTTTCGGCAAAATACGCGTACTTTAACTGTTGTAAATGGATAAATCCGTGAAAAAAATGATAGCAGTGCTTGCTCCTGTGGCTTTGATTCTTTCGGCTTGCACCACTACAGATATGGCAACGAACACTACGACAACCACGCAACAACTCGGTACAACAGCGCTTAAAATTGCTATTAATGCAAAATGTACGACTGAGTTGAATAATCTACCGGCATGGAAAACGGCAACCAAATTTATGACGACTGACCAAAAGACTGATATTCAAACAGAAATTTGTGGTTGCGTAAGTGAGAAAGCTCCACAAAATATTACAGCTGTCGATGTGGCAACAGCGACGCTTGACCCTGCAGCGCGAACAACCATTATTAGCAATGCCGTAACCAAAACCATCAATGCCTGTGTGGCTGAAGCGGTTAACTAAGTTCTAATACCTCAAAGTAGCGGGGTCATGCCTCGCTTCTTTTCAGTTTTTTTGTACTTTTTGGCATTTATCTTTTATATTAATCTGAATAACAACACTTGAAGCCTTATTTCTTTTACAACAAAGGGTGTGTCTGTATGAAAAATGATAAGTTAATACTTTGTTTGCTTGGATCGCTTATGCTTTCTGCCTGTGCGTCGAATCCTTTGTCTGGCTCAGATGATGATGGAATCTCGGCCATTAAAATGGCGTCACATGCAAAATGTATGGATGAAATCGAAACTAATCCGACATGGATTGTGAGTAGTAAACTGTTATCTGAAGACCAAAGACAGAAGAAAAAACGTGAAGTATGTAACTGTGTCGGGGAAAATTCGCCGAAGGTGTTATCTAAAGAGCAGTTGGCTTTGGCTGCCATTGATCCCAAAGCAAAGGCAACCTATAGCGCTTTAGCAGCAACAAAAACAACAGCCACATGCGCCTCTGAAATGCTAAACTAAACCGAATGAATTGTTAAATTTTTAAAATGGCTGTTGATCAGCCATTTTTTATGAGAGTAAAAAATGCAAATTGCAGGTGCAGATGAGGCAGGGCGTGGCCCTTTGGTGGGGTCAGTGGTCGCTGCTGCGGTAATTTTAGATCCGAATAACCCGATACAAGGGCTGAATGATTCTAAAAAACTGACTGAAAAAAAACGTGAAAAACTTTTTGTCGAAATTCAGGAAAAAGCATTGGCATGGGCGATTGCTGAGGCAAGTGCTGCTGAAATCGATGAGATTAATATTTTGCAAGCATCGTTGCTTGCTATGCGCCGTGCGGTTGAACAGCTCACGATACAGCCTGAACATGTATTGGTTGATGGTAATAAAATTCCACAAGGCTTGAGTATGAGCTGTGAGGCAATTGTGGGGGGCGATGCTTTACATGCCGAAATCTCAGCGGCGAGTATTCTGGCTAAGGTGACACGTGACCATCAAATGATTGAGATGGATCGAAAATATCCTCAGTTTGGTTTTGCTAAGCATAAAGGTTACCCAACCAAAGCGCACTTTGAAGCGATTGCTGAGCATGGGGTCATCGACGAGCATCGCCGTAGTTTTGGGCCTGTAAAGAAAGTGATTGAGGCGCTTGAGCAAAAAGAGACTGTATAAAAATTTAAAGCGGCCAATCGGGCCGCTTTATATCTGAATGTTTCAATCTTAACGATTAAAATTATTCTGCTGTGCACCTTCATCTTCAAATGCAGGCTGGTAGTCCTGATCAAGATGTTGAAGATGTTCATGCATTGCACGTTCATGCTGAATGCGTTGATAAATCTCTTCACGATGTACAGATACTTCTTTGGGAGCATTGACACCAATACGAACTTGGTTGCCTTTGACACCAAGTACAGTAACACTTACTTGATCCCCAATCATTAATGTTTCACCGACGCGTCGGGTCAAAATCAGCATGTTTATCTCCTTGCAAAACGCTAAACCTGCAGTTGTACTAAAGTAAAATACATAATTTTTTGTATTTAAAAAAATTTAAACAAATGTTTAATACAACCACATGACACTTGGATTTTTAGATATCTAGCGACATTAGGTATAACATTCATCTAAATTTAAGAAAGCCTCGGGCTTAATATAACAGAGCCACTATAGAAAAAACTATAGTGGCCCCTGATTTTTGTAGTCTTTTGCAAAAACTGTCAGACAATGACAAGTTTTTCGCAAGATTGCTTAAGCACGTGCGCTTGATTCACCATGTTCACGGTCTAAACCGAAAGCAGTGTGTAGAGTGCGTACAGCAAGCTCTAAATAGTTTTCTTCAATCAGTACAGAAATTTTAATTTCTGAAGTAGAAATCATTAAAATATTGATGCTTTCATCTGCTAATGCAGTGAACATTTTGCTTGCAACACCCGCGTGCGAACGCATGCCTACACCAACGATTGAAACTTTAACGATATCATCACGAGTTACAACTTCACAGCCTTCAATACTGCTCGCTGTTTGTTCTAAAATTGCTTTTGCTTTTGCCAAGTCTGTACGGTTTACGGTAAACGTAAAGTCTGTCGTACCGTCTTCTTCTACGTTCTGGATAATCATATCCACTTCGATATTGGCATTGCTAATAGGCGATAAGATTTTAGATGCAATGCCTGGTTCATCAGGAACACCCAAAATAGTAAGTTTTGCTTCGTCGCGGTTAAATGCAATACCTGCAATGATAGGTTGTTCCATATCGTCTTCTGCCTCAGTCGTAATTAATGTGCCTACGTTTTGTTTGAAATCTTCATCAAATGCACCATCATCGTCATTATCAAAACTTGATAATACGCGCAGTGGAACTTGATATTTACCAGCGAATTCAACAGAGCGTATTTGTAAAACTTTTGAGCCTAAAGATGCCATTTCTAGCATTTCTTCAAAAGAGATACGGTCAACTTTTTTCGCTTTTGGTGCAACGCGAGGGTCAGTGGTATAAACACCATCTACGTCTGTGTAGATTTGGCATTCATCTGCCTTTAATGCAGCAGCTAAGGCTACACCTGAAGTATCTGAACCACCGCGACCAAGTGTTGTTGTGTTGCCATTTACATCAAAGCCTTGGAAGCCAGCAACAACAATAACGCGACCTGCATCTAAGTGCTCAGTCATCACGTCAGTATCAATCGACTCAATACGAGCTTTAGTAAACGCGCTGTCCGTTTTAATACCGACTTGGCGACCAGTGAGTGACTTAGCTTCAACGCCAATAGAATTGAGCGCCATCGCTAACATGGAAATCGTTACCTGTTCGCCCGTAGAAACCATTTGGTCTAATTCTCGTGGGTCAGGGGTTTCGGTAATGGCTTTCGCTAAAGCAAGTAGACGATTGGTTTCGCCACTCATAGCTGATACAACCACTACAACCTTGTGGCCGTGGTCATGCCAACGCTTTACACGACGAGCAACATTTAAAATGCGCTCTGGAGTACCCATAGAGGTACCGCCATATTTTTGAACGATTAATGCCATAGTTGTTCCATATAAACCATGACCCTGAATGCATCATTCAGGATCAGTTACACAAAAGGTGAAGTTTTATTTCGCTTCAAGCCAAGCAGTTAAATCTGCCATCACTGTTGCAAACTTCTCGTTTAGTGGCGCGCCACCTTGTGCTAAGTCAGGTTTACCACCACCTTTACCACCAAGCTCAGTTGCTAGATGTTTGATGATGTCACCTGCTTTAATAGAAGCAGTAAAGTCTTTTGCTACAGATGCAATCAGGCTAACTTTGTCACCTTCAACACCAGCAAGTACGATGACTGCATTTTCTAATTTTGATTTCACACCGTCATGTAGATTGCGAAGTGATTTCGCATCCATGTTTTGAACAGTCGTGATCAGCGTTTGACGACCCGCAAGCATTTGAACTTGGCTTAGAAGTTCAGCGGCTTGTAAGCTCGCAAGCTTTTGATTGAGTTGATCAATCTGCTTTTGCAAAGCAGAAGCTGTATCTACTACTGCTTCAACTTTTTCAACAGTTTGATCTTTTTGTGCTTTCAATAAACCATTGATATGTACAATGTCGGCTTCAGCTTTTTGTACAACTTCTAATGCTTTAGTGCCTGTAACCGCTTCAATACGACGTACGCCTGCAGCTACACCACCTTCAGAAGTGATTTTGAACAAGCCGATGTCGCCCGTGCGTTTAACGTGAATACCACCACACAGCTCAATTGAGAAGTTCTTTTCTTCAATGATTGAACCCATAGATAGTACACGTACTTCATCACCATACTTCTCACCAAACAGCATCATTGCACCTTTGGCTTTTGCAGATTCAATATCAAGTAATTCTGTAGTTACGGCTGTATTCGCAAGCACTTCAGCATTTACTAAGCGCTCAATCTGTTGTAATTGTTCAAAAGATACTGGTTGGTCATTGGCAAAGTCAAAACGTAAGATATCACTTGCAACCAATGAACCTTTTTGCTGAACGTGTGAACCTAAAATTTGGCGTAACGCAGCGTGTAGAAGGTGAGTTGCAGAGTGATTGCGTGCTGTGGCAGCTCGAATATCTGCTTTAACAATCGCATCGACGTTTTGCGATACTTTAAGGCTGCCTACAGTGACAATACCTTGATGAACAAATGCACCGCCTGATTTTTTGGTGTCTTGGACTTCAAAAATACCTGTGTCATTTTTGAAAATACCCGTATCACCAATTTGACCACCGCTTTCAGCATAGAAAGGTGTTTGATTCAGTACGATTAAAGCCTCATCGCCTTCAACTACTTCATCAACTTGTTCACCGTCTTTGTATAAAGCAATGATTTGACCTTGACCCGCAGTTGCATCATAACCGTCAAATTGAGTTTCACCTTCAACTTTAACCACGCTGTTATAGTCAATCGCGAATTTACCAGCATCACGTGCACGTTGACGTTGTGCTGCCATTTCTACTTCAAAGCCAGCTTCATCAATGGTTAAATCACGTTCGCGTGCGATGTCTGCTGTTAAGTCTGTTGGGAAGCCGTAGGTGTCGTAAAGTTTGAAGACAACTTCACCTGGAATGACTGAACCTTTAAGTTGTGCTAATTCACCTTCAAGCAGTTTCAAACCTTGCTCTAAGGTTTTAGCAAATTGTTCTTCTTCTTTCAGTAATTGTGCTTCGATACGGACTTTCTGTGCCTCAAGTTCTGGGTAGGCAGCACCCATTGCTTCGATTAACGGTTGCAACATTTTATGGAAGAAAGAACCTGTTGCACCAAGCTTGTTACCGTGGCGAACCGCGCGACGGATAATACGACGCAGTACATAGCCGCGACCTTCATTCGATGGGTTAACACCATCAGCAATCAAGAAGCAGCATGAACGTGCATGGTCGGCAACAACTTTAAGTGAAGCAGGGTATTGTACAGGTGTACCATTCGCTTTGGCTTCAGCTTCAAGCGCAGTGGTATCTAAACCAATAATTTCCGCAGCTGCTTTTAACAGGTGCTGGAATAAGTCAATTTCGTAGTTTGAATTCACATGCTGTAGTACAGCAGAAATACGCTCCAAGCCCATGCCTGTGTCTACAGAAGGTGCTGGAAGAGGGTGCAATACGCCATCCGCAGTACGGTTGAACTGCATGAATACGTTGTTCCAGATTTCGATGAAACGGTCGCCGTCTTCTTCTGGTGTGCCCGGTAAGCCACCCCAAATATGGTCACCGTGGTCAAAGAAGATTTCAGAACATGGGCCACATGGACCTGTATCACCCATAGCCCAGAAGTTATCTGATGCGTATTGACCACCTTTGTTGTCACCAATACGGATAATACGACTAGCGTCTAAACCAATTTCTTTGTTCCAGATGTCAAATGCTTCATCGTCAGTGTGGTAAACCGTTGCATAAAGTTTGTCTTTAGGCAGTGCCAACCAAGCTTCACCAGTGAGAAAATCCCACGCAAATTTGATCGCATCACGTTTGAAATAGTCGCCAAATGAGAAGTTACCTAACATTTCAAAGAAGGTATGGTGACGTGCGGTATAACCGACATTATCTAAGTCGTTGTGCTTACCACCTGCGCGGACACACTTTTGTGAGGACACGGCACGTACATAATCACGTTTTTCTAGGCCTAAGAAACAATCTTTAAATTGGTTCATACCCGCGTTGGTAAACAACAAAGTAGGGTCGTTGGCGGGAACTAGAGAACTCGACGCGACACGTGTATGCCCTTGCGATTCAAAGTAGCTTAAAAAAGCTTCGCGAATTTCAGCTGATGTCATAAAACGAGTACTCACAACCAAGTCACTCCATAGTTTCGATTTGGCTAATAGTAGCTGAAGAAAGTCTTATTCTAAATACGCTAACTTCAGATACTGGCTTAAAAATTTTAAAACGCCAAATTATAACGGAAAAAGGATGTTGCACCAATCACTTTAAGGCGAATTGATGACATTTCTATGTATTCAATCGTTCTTTGATTTTGCGGGTTAATGTTGGATATTTATATCATTTCGTAGAAATAAAGCAGGTTGATAGATCTAGTCAGGCAGGTCAATTTGTGACTTAAGGGTTCATATTCATCATCTTCACTGATGAATCATAGAAAAAGAAAGCTTAACCAAATCTATATAAATCCATTAATATAGGCCTGCTTTATCTTTCATCATTTTATAAATAAGGGCAAGTCATGCAACGAGTGGCGATAAATGGATTTGGTCGAATCGGACGTAATGTATTACGTGCTTGGTTTGAAAATCCAAAGAACTTTCAGTTTGAAATCGTCGCGGTAAATGATGTAGCAGATGTAGAAACCTTATTGCATTTATTTAAATATGACACGACTCACGGGCGCTTTCCGGGGAAAGTTGATCTAAGTTATGAAAATGAGCATATTTATTTGCATCTTTCTAAAGATCAAGTGCAGCTCAAGGTTGAAGTATTGTGTCAGGCAAACCCGCAAGATCTACCTTGGGCCAGTCTCCATGTAGACGTAGTTCTAGAGTGCACAGGTTTATTTCGCTCGCGTGAAGCAGCAACAGAGCATATTCATGCAGGTGCAAAACGGGTCATTATTGGCGCAGCACCTTTTGACTCGGTTGATGCCGCAATTGTGTATGGGGTGAATCACCATGAGGTGAAAGCCAGTGACCAAATCATTTCCAGTGTGTCATGTACCACGCAGGCCTTAGTGCCTTTGGTTAAAATCATTGATGATGCTTTTGGTATTGATACTGCGCTCATGACGGAAATTCATGCGGTCACTGCCGATCAGTCTGTATTAGATCATGCGCATCGGGATTTAAGACGTGCCCGTGCTTCAGGTCAAAACATTATCCCGACTACATCGTCTGCGTTAGGTGCTTTAAAACAAGTCATGCCAAAAATGGCCGATCGTATTGATGGTTATTCCATCCGCGTACCGACCATTAATGTGGCGGCAATTGATTTGACCTTTATTTCGCAAACACCGATTACCGACCATAAAATAAATGAAGTGTTGATTCAGGCGGCGAAGTCAGACTACCGTGAAATTATGGATGTGACCGATGAACCCTTGGTGTCTTCGGATTTTAACCATTCACCGTATTCACTTATTGTAGATTTAACGCAAACCATGGTGGTAGGGCACCAAGCCAAAGTCTTTGCGTGGTATGACAATGAATGGGGCTATGCAAACCGCTTATTGGATTTGTGTGAATCTTTTAGTGCGTCAACTACCTAAAGGTCTTTATTTTTAAGCATCTTTTACTCTGAAAACAAGATGATAGGCATAGACCGAATACAGACTTGTGGTTATCATGAATTTATAAACGAAAATAATGTAGAGTGGTGCTTATGTTGATCTTAATTTGGGGATTTATTTTGCTGTTGGCGGTTGCTGTCGTATTTTTAATTTGGTTTCAATTTAAAAATCAGGCAGATAAAACTGATCCAAGCGTAGAGCAGAATCAACTGCAAGAAAAAGTACACCATCTTGAAGAAAACTTAAAAAAGACCTTGGAAATTATGCAAGATCTTGCAAAAAAGATGCATGTGCAACAGGAAGTGATCGAGCAGACCACGTCTAAGTTGCAAAAGGTTGAGCTACAAAACGCTGAGTTAGTGAATATTCTTGCTAAAGCCGTACAACCAGAACGTTAAAAGTTAAGTTTAGATGAGCACGGTACGTAATAATGCCGCGCTCAGCATACTAATCACAACGGTTGGTAAGAGTGAAAAGCGTGAAGCTGCAATTAAAGTGATGGCAATGGCGAGTAGATCTGCGACATTGTCTTTGACAAAATAAGGTGCAATTACTGAAATCAGTACGCAGCCCGGAACAACTTCCAAAATCTTTCGTTGTTTGTTGCTTAAAGTTTTATTTTTCAGCAAAACATAGCCCAATATACGTGTCAGATAAGTGGTGGCTGCAACCAATAGAATTGCAACAAGAGTCGTGCTGTGGATCATAGCTCATCCTCCTGAATAAATATGAAAGCAGAGGCAATGCCACAGATTGCACCAATAGGCACATACCAACCCGTCGGTAAATATAAATAAGCAATGGCTGCACTGATGAGACTGATAAGCCAAGGGCGTGCCGCGCTGAAGCCTTTCCACATGCCACGCAATAAAACCAGAAATACTGCAGCAAAGGCCATATCAAAACCGTAACTGTGTACATCTCCAAGTAAAGGACCAAGAATGGCACCTAAACTGGTAAAACTGACCCACATCAAGTACAGAGCAAAACAGATGCCTGCGTAGTAAGACATGCTAAAGGCCTGTTGTAGCCCAAATTTTTTCTTTTGTTCTGCATCGGCAAGAGCTGCTGCCCAACTTTCATCACACATGAAAAACAGAGCAGGGAAAACCTGTCGATTGGGCAAATGGCGTAAATAGGGCACGAGACTTGCACCCATGAGTAAATGACGGCTGTTGACTAGAAAAGTAATGAAAATTAAAACGAGAAAATTTGGTGGGTTGGTCCAGACCTCTAGCACGGCAAATTCGGAACCGCCCGCAAAGTTTAGGCCAGTAAAGAGTGGAACTTCTAAATGGCTAAAGCCTTTTTGAGTGGCTTGTGTTCCTAAGACCAAAGCAAAAGGAATAATGCCCAGCAGCATGGGGATAGATGTTTTAATTCCACGTTTAAATTCGACATAATCGCTGGAATCATTAAGTTCCTGAGTCGTATTTCTAAAGGAGAGCATTTTAAATCGCCTATACGTGCTATGTTTTGGTGCGGTAGGTGAATAATTTTAGGGTTTTTCTGAAGATATTTTTTACTTTATTTAGCTTAATATTAGAGTTATTTAGCATAATATGCTGTAATTGGTTAAATATGAGCAAAATTATGCTTTAGGGGTGGAGTTTATGGATCAAACAGATAAGCGCATATTACAAGTACTACAAGTCGATGGAAAACTTCAAAATAATGAGTTGGCTCAGCGTATTGGACTGTCTGCCTCACCGTGTTTAAGACGAGTAAAGCAGCTAGAAGAAGATGGGATTATTCGGGCTTATGTAGCGTTGGTTGATCCTGCCAAGGTGAATTTGCGATTGACCGTATTTGCACGGATTTGGCTCAAAAGTCAGGATCCGCAAACTGTGAACCAATTTGTCGAGTCGATTCGTGAAGTTCCAGAAGTGGTTGAATGTCATTTAATGGCAGGGGATTGCGACTTTTTCTTACGTATCGTGGTTGCAGATTTGGATGCCTATCGACAGTTTCAAATTCACCGTCTGAATAAAATTCCCAATATACAAAGTATAAAAACAGAAATTCCGCTGCAAAATATTAAACAAACGACTGAATTACCCTTAGCTTAACGGGTTTAGTCGTGATGTATATTATCCAAGTTGAGTGCAAGCGTGATTAAAGACCTGTTCTGCAAATCAAAGGCGATTTTCCGCTTGGCAAACTTGATCACTACTCTGTGGGCTTTTACGTGAAAGGATGAGTTGTGAGTTAAGTTTATAGCTCAATCGTTTTGACTACGCTGTCTACGGAATATTGTCCCCATGCGGAGAGCTGTTCAATAAAGTCATTCAATTGTCTTTGATGAAAGTGGCAGGTCAGCATATAGCATGCGGAGCCACAAACTTTATATGCATATTCAATTTGATCAAACTGTGCTAAAAAAGTTTCAAACTGTCCAAATTGATTATTTTCCATCATGATTCGAATAAATTGGGTCGTCTCATAATTTAAATCAACCGTATATTTTTGAATGAGACCTTCGTTTTGCATTTTTGCAATACGATTTCCTACCGCTTGACCTGTGCGATGAACCAATTCACCAATGTCTTTATGACTTAATCGGGAGTCATTTTTAAGAATCTTTAAGATTTTTAAGTCAATTGGATCTTGATTTGACAGCATAGATGATCGTTCTTTCACTCTGAAAACATTTATAGATACATTCTTTCATATTCAACTGCAAGAGCTGGTTTATTTTACTTATTCTATGGCATTGATACATCAGACTGAAATGAAGATGAGAGGGTGATTTAAATGAATAAAACAGCACTAATTATTATTGATGTTCAAAATGATTATTTTCCACAGGCTAAGATGGAGCTATATCAGGCTGAGCTAGCATTAAAGCAGATTAATCTTTTGGAAGACGCATTTTTGAAAAATAAACAGCCAATTATCTATATTCAGCATATTTTTAATCAACCTAATGCCCCATTTTTTGAAGCGGGCACGTTTGGTGTTGAATTACATTCAGGCTTGCAATTGACAGCAGACTCAATCGTGGTTGAAAAACATTATCCGAATAGTTTTTTTGAAACCAATCTAAAGACGGTGTTGGATCAGTTTGGTGTTGAAAAATTAGTGATTAGCGGCATGATGACGCATATGTGTGTAGATGCAACTTCCCGTGCTGCCGCGGAGTTTGGCTATGATCCAGTGGTTATTGCAGATGCAACAGCAACACGTGATTTGAGTTATGCCAATAAAACTGTGCAAGCAGAGGATGTACAGACTGCATGTTTAGCAGCATTTCAAATGTTTGCGACGGTGGTGTCAGTAGATGAGTATTTAAACTCATAATTCTTAGATTTGAGTTGCGATGTTGAGGCAAAAGTACACAAGTGATTGGACGTGTACTTTTGCCTCGGCAACTTACTCTTCGTTTAAAAAGCCTTCTTTAATTTCTTTAGGCAGATCTGCGTGCCACCATGCATAAATACTGGCTTTAATCTCTTCATCTTCTTCCGGATCATTGAACGGTTCATCATCTTCGCGGACAAGCTCGTCTCCATCGAACTTAAACCAAAACTCCCACGGATCATCATCACCGCAGCCCCATGCTTGTGCATGAATGTCAGGAAGCAAGGCTTTCAGGAAGAATAAAATAGCTTCAATGAACTCATCGCCCGATGAACCATGTACAAAGTGCGCAATGGAATAACCCGCAAAGGAGTATAGCGATTCAGGGCCCAAGTCAAACTCGATATTATCGACGGTATTTAAAATATCTTTAGCCAGTTCAACACCATGTTCAGGGTTAATGTCACAGGCTAAAGTCGTAAATTGGTCTGCATCACCCCGATGTTCTTGAAACATCCGGTCTAATTTTGCCATGATTTGAGCATTTGCATGCTTGTAATATAAGTTGCTGTGCAATTCCATCAAACGTTCCCCAAGTGAAAATACTGTGATTAAAATGGTCTATATAATGTGGTGTTGTATTTATTCTTGCTGTTGAATTGAGCAGGAGTATAAAATAACTTGTTTTTTTAGCAAGCAGTCTGTTAATGGGAAATAAAATATAAAACAATGTTTTAAATGATTTTTTTCAATGTGTGATATGCTTTGGTATAGTCAGCAGCCGTTTGGGTTGCGATTTTGAAATGATTTAAAATCTAGTTAAAAATGAATGATTCAAAAACGACAGATTTTATAGCGTGCTGGTTGTTAAAGTTGAAACGATAAATTAAATTTTCCGAAATTGTCTAATGCACAGCACATTGTATCGTGATAGACTAAGAGAAATCGGGTGTGCCCCGATTTTTTTATGCGGATTCGTTCCGCGCAGACAAGATTTTAGGTTTACAACATGCCCATTTCAGAGACATGGTTATTACCTGATGGTGTAGCTGATGTACTACCAGAACAGGCGCAAGTGATTGAAACTTTGCGTCGTCAAGCATTAGATTTCCTCGCAACTCGAGGTTATCAGTTGGTGTACACGCCATTCATTGAATACATCGAATCGTTATCTTCTCTTTCAGAATCGAATCAAGATTTAGACTTAGCCACTTTTAAAGTGATTGATCAGCTTTCTGGTCGTTTACTTGGTGTGCGTGCCGATATGACACCACAAGTGGCTCGTATTGATGCGCATGTACATCCAGTTGAAGGCGTTGCTCGCTATTGCTATGCAGGAACAGTCCTACATACCAAACCACAAGGCTTTAATACCACACGTGCGCCTTTACAATTAGGTGCTGAGCTATTTGGTTCAGATAGTATTGATGCTGATGTTGAACTGATTGATGTGATGATTAGTCTGCTTGAAAAAACAGGTTTTGCAGACGGTATCCATTTAGATTTAGGCCATGTGGGCTTATTCCGTAGTATGGTGAAGGTTGCGGGTTTAAACAAAGCGACTGAACGCCAACTCTCTGATTTATATCAACGTAAAGCATTGCCAGAGTTGGCTGAATTTACTCAAGATTTGAACTTTGGTGCAGACTTTTATACTTTAGGTCGTTATGCAAGTGACTTAGATGCCTTGCAAACGCATTTAAGTGCAGAAGTCATTGCCGATGCTGAATTCAAGCACGCTTTTGATGCTTTAAAAACCACACAATCTGAGATTCAAGCGCGTTGGCCAAATCTTCAGATGGGTATTGATGTGGTTGAGCTACGTTCGTATCACTACCATACGGGCTTAATGTATGCTGTTTATGCACCGAACCGTGCTGCGCCATTGGCACAAGGTGGACGCTATGACGGAATTGGTGAGCACTTTGGGCGTGCGCGTCCAGCAACGGGCTTTAGTTGTGACTTATATGCACTTAGTGCAGGTCGTTTTCAGCAAAACAGTCTTGTGGTTGCACCCAAAGGTACCCAAACAGATTTGATCCAAGCGATTGAACACGCACGTGCTCAAGGCATGAGCGTGATTCAACTTTTAGGGCAGGATGATTTAACTACGCTTCCATATGCAACGCACCAGTTGGTGAATGTTGCAGGTCAATGGACTGTAGAACAAATTTAATCACTTTTTTAGGTAAGCTAAAACCTGAGAAGTTCTTCAATTTTAACAGCATGATGCAATGAGGCTATTATGGGCAAGAATGTTGTGGTACTCGGTACCCAATGGGGCGACGAAGGTAAAGGTAAAATCGTCGACCTGCTCACAGATCAAGCGGCTGCGGTCGTTCGTTATCAAGGCGGACATAACGCAGGTCATACACTTGTCGTTGGTGGTAAGAAAACTGTATTACACCTCATTCCATCTGGTATTTTACGTGAAAACGTACTGTGCTTAATTGGTAATGGTGTGGTGCTTTCTCCTGAAGCGCTCATCAAAGAGATGGACATTCTTGAAAAAGAGGGCGTGCCAGTTAAAGAACGTCTACGTATTTCTCCGAATTGTCCACTGATTTTGCCAAACCATATTGCACTTGACCAAGCGCGTGAAATCAAGCGCGGTAATGCGAAAATTGGTACCACTGGTCGTGGTATTGGCCCAGCGTATGAAGACAAAGTTGCACGCCGTGCAATTCGTGTTGCAGATTTGGTTCGTGGTGGCGAGCATCTTAAAGCGCAGTTAACGGAACTTCTTGAATACCATAACTTCCAATTAACCCAATTTTACGGCGTAGAAGCAGTTAAATTAGAAGATGTACTTGCGCTGTGTGATCAATGGCGTGAAGTGGTTGCACCACTTGTGATTGATGTCACTACAGAGCTGCATAATTACCGTAAAAACGGTGATAACATCATGTTTGAAGGTGCTCAAGGTTCACTTCTAGATGTTGACCATGGTACATATCCGTATGTAACGTCTTCAAATACGACTGCTGGTGGCGTAAGCTCAGGTTCTGGTTTGGGTCCATTACATCTTGACTATGTATTGGGTATTACCAAAGCATACACAACGCGTGTAGGTGCAGGTCCGTTCCCAACTGAGTTGGTTTATGACGCTGCAAATGACGTAGGTGATGCTATTGGTAAGCACTTAGGGACTGTAGGTTCTGAATTCGGTGCCTCTACGGGGCGTCAACGTCGTTGTGGTTGGTTCGATGCTGAAATCCTTCGTCGTTCTGTAGACGTAAACTCACTTTCAGGTATTTGCTTAACGAAACTTGACGTTCTTGATGGTTTAGAAGAAGTGAAAATCTGTGTAGGTTACGAAGCAGCAGATTCTGGTTGTGTTGGTTCTTCTGATGCGCTTGCATTTGAAACTTTAAAACCAATTTACGAAACAATGCCAGGTTGGT
The DNA here is from genome assembly GCF_002165305.2 of Acinetobacter sp. WCHA55. Taxonomy (NCBI): domain Bacteria; kingdom Pseudomonadati; phylum Pseudomonadota; class Gammaproteobacteria; order Moraxellales; family Moraxellaceae; genus Acinetobacter; species Acinetobacter sp. WCHA55. The sequence continues at coordinate 1,077,341 of NZ_CP032286.1, forward strand.
CTGAGTCTACCTTTGGTGCGAAATCAATAGATCAATTGCCACAAGCAGCGATCAACTATGTAAAACGCATTGAACAGTTAATCGAATGCCCAATCGATATCATTTCTACAGGTCCAGACCGTGAAGAAACGATTGTTTTACGTCATCCATTTGACGCTTAAGCGATGAAGTATTGAACAAAAAACCCTGTCTAGTACAGGGTTTTTTGTTTGTGCGATACATCTGTACATAAGCATGACAGGTTTTGATTTAAGCTGCTGAGCTGGAATGATTTTCCCGACTAAAGTTGCATGAATAAGCACGACATAATGCATAAGTGCTTGTTAGAATAAAATGCACAATAAACAGATGAGCAGGCTGGATGCAAAAGAATATCGCAGGAACTATTTTTTATTCACTACTTTTTGCTATGGGGGGAGCGCCAACAATCGCGATGATGATTATTCAAGGGCAAACCACCGATCCAGATGTGATTTATAGTGCGCTCATTGGATTGTCTGTGATTATTGCTTGTATTTTGGTGCCACTGATACTGCTCCAAAATGCATTTCTGTTTGCAAAGCGTAAAAGTGCGACCCTTGAAGAAAAAATCGAACCTTTAAGCCATCTGTATTTGGGTTTAAATATTCTTTGTTTGGTTTATTGGCTTTTGATTCAGTTTGTGTAAGTCGGTTTAAGGTGGTGTGTAGATAAGATTCTACAGCTGGAACTTGGCTTATTATGCTTAATTGTGAAGATATTTTTACATAATTGCTATGATAAAACGCGGTGATGATATTTAACACTTTAAATCTATTCAATATAATTCAGCACATTATGTAAAATGCTTTGAGATGGATGGAGTTAAGCAATAATGAAAAATAAAATATTAATGAGTTTGTGTGCAGCGAGTGTGGTTACCATTTCAGGTTGTGCAACTTTTGCGGAAGTGGCAGGTGCGGACACGGCAACATTAAATGCAGCAGCAACCCAAGGCTTCAACAAAACAGTGAATGAAGCACGAAGCACAAAGACCTTAGATACTTCATCTACGACCTATAAACGTATTTATGGTGTATTCAATCGCTTGAAGCCATATGCCGATCAAATGAACCAAACTGGAACGAAATTTGACTGGCAGTTGGCAGTGCTTAAGTCAAATCAGGTCAATGCCTATGTTGCCCCTGGTGGGAAGGTGGTGTTCTACACAGGTATTGTAGATAAATTGAACCTAACCGATGCTGAAATTGCAGCGGTGATGGGACATGAGATGGTGCACGCTTTGGAAGAGCACTCAAAGAGTAAAGTTGGTGCTCAGGCATTAACGGATTTGGCTTTGGGGATTGGTCTAAGTGCGGCAGGTGTAGGTCAAACGGGTTCAGCAGCAGCACAGCTAGGTAGTCAAATTGGTATTGGCTTACCATACTCACGTAGCCTAGAAAGTCGTGCAGACCAAGGTGGCTTAATGTTGATGGCTAAAGCAGGCTATAACCCTCAAGCCGCAATTAGTCTGTGGGAAAAAATGAATAAGCTTGATGGAGCAGGTGGTTCTTCATTCCTGTCGACGCATCCATCAAATAGTCAGCGTATTGAAGCAATGCGTAAGAACTTAGCCGCTGCTCAAGCGGTTTATAATCAAAGACGTTAATTTGTTTTTGTGTAAAAAAGGACGCTAAGGCGTCCTTTTTTAATGTCAGTTCAGGATTTTAAAATCATAAATTATTTGTGACAGATGAGGCAATACTCCACCTGAACAGTTATTTGAGAAATATCTATGGCGCAGGGTTGGGTTGTTGCTGATGGATAGTTTGAATACCCTGTAAAACTTCTTCCGATAAATCAATCTCAAAAGCTTGAATATTTTCTTTTAACTGATGCAAGTTAGTCGCACCAATAATCGTACTGGTCACAAAAAACTGCTGCTTGATAAAGGCTAAAGCCAGTTGTGTAGGTGTTAAACCATGTTGTTCAGCCAGTTGAGCATATTGTTCCGTTGCCCATTCACTCTCAGGGTTGCTATAACGACTAAAGCGACTAAAAAGAGTCACTCGAGCATTCGCTGGGCGCGCACCATTGCGGAATTTTCCCGTGAGGTAACCAAAAGCGAGTGGGGAGTAGGCGAGTAAACCAATGCCTTCATATTTCGCAATTTCTGACATACCAATTTCATAAGTACGGTTCAATAGGTTATATGGATTTTGTACACTGACAAATTTAGACAGGCCAAGTTGTTCTGCAATCTGCAGAAACTTCATGGTGCCCCATGGCGTTTCATTAGATAAACCAATATAACGAATACGTCCTTTTTGAATCTCTACTTCTAGTGCTTGTAGTGTCTCTTGCAAAGAGGTCACGGTTTGCGTGTTATGAGCTTCACTGTTTTCATAGCCTAATTTGCCGAAAAAGTTGGTTGGACGTTGTGGCCAGTGTAGCTGATATAAATCGATATAATCGGTCTGTAAACGCTTTAGGTTGCCATCTAGAGCCGAAGAAATGTCACTTGCATTAAAACGAGTCTGTCCATCACGAATATGACTACCACCTTGTGACGGCCCCGCAATTTTAGAGGCTAAAAATAGTTTGTCTCGACCGCCGCGCTGGGCAATCCATTGACCAATAATGCTTTCGGTTGCACCTTGGGTTTCAGGTTTTGGAGGAACAGGATACATTTCCGCAGTGTCCCAAAAGTTAATGCCTTGCGCCAAAGCATAGTCAAGTTGCTCAAAGGCTTCAGCTTGGGTGTTTTGCTCACCAAAAGTCATGGTGCCGAGACAAATTTCAGGAACCAAAATGCCTGTATTGGCTAAAGGTTTAAATTGCATTCAACATTTCCTTTTATGGACTGCGTTTTTTCGGTGGAATTAGGTTACACAGTTATGCTTATTAGGTTAAATCACTATTTTTACAAAGTTTGTCATGATTTTGTCAAAGCAGAAGCAGATTTAAAGGCAAAAAAAAAGCAAATCCTAAGATTTGCTTTTGGCTGTATCAGCTATCAAGAAAAAAGCCTTATTCTTCGTCTTCATAGTCATCAGCATTCGCTTTTGACTCTTCTAAAGAGGCATCAAAAATTAAGATGGCTTTACCATCAGTTTCGATCATGCCTTGCTCTTCAAGTGTTTTTAAGACACGACCGACCATTTCACGTGAACAACCGACAATACGTCCAATTTCTTGACGGGTAATACGAATTTGACGTCCATTTGGCAAAATCATCGCTTCAGGTTGCGAAGATAAGTCGATTAGGCAACGTGCAATACGACCTGAAACATCGATAAATGCAAGGTCAGTCACTTTACGAGTGGTATTTTTTAGACGGCGTACAAGCTGTGCAAATACTGCATAGCTTAGGTCAGGGTATTGCTTGCTGAGTTCATGGAAGTTTTCATAAGTCACTTCAGCAATTTCGCAGACATCACGTGTACGCACTTCAGCTGTACGTTGTGAGTTTGCTTCGAATAGCCCCATTTCCCCAAAAAAATCACCCGCATTTAAATAAGCGACCACGATTTCACGTTCATCGTCTTCACGCAGAATAATGGAGACCGAACCTTTTAAAATCAAATATAAAGATTTAGATTCTGAGCCTGCATCTACGATGGTGGTACGCTTAGGATAACGATTAATATATGCGCGTTTTAATAATGCTTTGACTGACTCGGGGAGTTGACCTGGAGACAGCGCATCAGTGCTTAATTGTGAAAAGCTTGAAGTCATGCTAACGGTTCCGAAAATGGATAAAATATAGATCGCACAGACCTAGGGTGAACTTGTCACACAGTCAGAGCTGAAATTCCTTATCAACTCAATTTATGTTAGTGTACAGTCACTTCGTCAATCTATAGCTTTTTTTAGGTACTTGCAATGCAAACAACTGTTCATTGGTTAGAGAATGTTGCTTTCGAAGCAAAAACTCAAAGTGGTCACAGTGTTATCATGGATGGATCACCCGAATATGGTGGTGAAAACCGTGGTCCAAGACCAATGGAATTGCTCCTGACTGGGCTGGGTGGTTGCGCTTCTTTTGACATCGTAACCATACTAAAAAAATCACGCCAAGAAATTACCGATGTACGCTGTGAACTCAAGGCGGAGCGGGCAGATAGCATCCCAGCAGTGTTCACAAAAATCCACTTACATTTCGTGATTACGGGCCATGCAGTGAAGGAAAAGCAAGTCGCAAAAGCCGTGGAATTATCGGCAGAAAAGTACTGTTCTGCGAGCAAAATGTTGATGGATGGTGGGGTTGAAATCACTCATGATTTTGAGATTATTGAAGCAAATTAAACGCTGACTTTTAAGTCATTTAAGGCTGATCTGGTGATCGGCCTTTTTCATGCTTCACGCTTTTGTTTTGATTCCGTAAACTGGTACACAATTCATCACACGAATAAATAGTAAAATGAGTTGTTTGTTTGGTTGATAATTGATCAAATGATTTTAGTTGTCACTGATTTATATCTAGTCGTGGTCTTTAATAGATAAATAATGTGGGCTGACGCTTGAAAATAAGTCAGAGAAGACCCATCTTATAACCAAGTTTTATTGGTTTATTGTTAACATAAACTAATGAAAAATAAGTCAAAATGTAGAAAAATTAATTAAATTTGAATTGAATTCTGAGCAATTGTTCCCATATATCCATCAAGTTCGAAATTTGTTGTGAGGAAAACAAGAATGCGATTTGAAAAATTCACAAACCGCTTACAGCAAGCTCTCTCAGATGCTCAATCACTTGCAGTGGGGAAAGACCACACCGCAATTGAAGGTATTCATATTTTATCAACATTGTTAGAAGAAACCTCCAATCTGAGTTTGTTGCAACAAGCGGGTGCTAATCTGCCTGAATTACAAGCCAAATTAAAACAAGCACTAGCTGATGCGCCAACATTGACGAATCCTACAGGGGACGTCAACTTAAGTTCAGAGGCAGTCAAAGCGCTGAACTTGGCCGACAGTTTCGCACAAAAAGCAGGTGATGAGTTTTTGTCTACCGACTGGGTGATGCAAGCCTTAGCCGAAGTGGGGGCAACTAAAACGCTACTCAACAGCGTGGGCGTGAAAGCAGAAAGCTTACGCAAAGTCATTTTAAAAATTCGAGGTGATGAGAAAGTCATGAGCAACAATCATGAAGATCAACGTGATTCTCTGAATAAATACACCATTGATTTAACTGAACGCGCACTGGCAGGTAAGTTAGACCCTGTGATTGGGCGTGATGATGAAATTCGCCGCACTATTCAAGTTTTGTCGCGTCGTACCAAAAATAACCCAGTGTTGATTGGTGAACCAGGTGTGGGTAAAACAGCCATTGTTGAAGGCTTGGCACAGCGGATTATTAACCGTGAAGTACCTGAAAGCTTACAAGGTAAACGTGTTTTATCCTTAGATTTGGGTTCTTTGCTTGCGGGTGCCAAATACCGTGGCGAGTTTGAAGAGCGCTTAAAAGCAGTACTGAAAGATTTGTCTAAACAAGATGGTGAAGTCATTTTGTTTATCGATGAATTGCACACTTTAGTGGGTGCAGGTAAGGGCGATGGTGCGATGGATGCAGGCAATATGCTCAAACCTGCTCTGGCACGTGGTGAGCTACGCTGTGTTGGTGCAACCACATTAGATGAATATCGCCAATTCATTGAAAAAGATGCAGCGCTAGAGCGTCGTTTCCAAAAAGTGTTGGTTGATGAGCCGAGTGTGGAAGACACCATTGCGATTTTACGTGGTTTGAAAGAGCGCTACGAAGTGCACCATGGTGTGAAAATTTTAGACTCTGCCATTATTGCAGCAGCAAAAATGTCACATCGTTACATCACTGACCGTCAATTGCCTGATAAAGCAATTGATTTGATTGATGAAGCTGCTTCTCGTATCAAAATGGAGCTGGACTCTAAGCCAGAAGCTCTGGATAAACTTGAACGTCGTTTGATTCAATTGAAACTACAACTCGAAGCAGTGAAAAAAGATGAAGATGCAGGCAGTCGTGCGGAAGTCGCTCATCTTGAAAAGCAAATTAGCGAAGTTCAACGCGAATACAATGATTTAGAAGAAGTTTGGAAAGCGGAGAAAACCTTAGTTGAAGGTACCAAACAAGTTCAAGCTGAATTGGATCAGGCTCGTATTGCGTTGCAAAAAGCGCAGCGTGAAAACGACTTGGGGGAAATGTCGCGTCTTCAGTATGGTGTGATTCCAGAGCTGGAAAAACGTCTCAATGAAGAAGAAGTCGTTGAGGAAAAAGAAGAGCCAAAACTACTGCGCAACAAAGTCACTGACAATGAAATTGCAGAAGTCGTTAGTGCTGCTACGGGTATTCCTGTGGCTAAAATGATGCAAGGTGAACGTGAGAAACTTCTCCATATGGAAGAGTTTCTACATAACCGTGTCGTTGGGCAGGATGATGCTGTAGTTGCAGTATCCAATGCGGTTCGTCGTTCGCGTGCTGGCTTATCTGATCCGAACCGACCAAGTGGCTCGTTCTTATTCTTAGGTCCAACAGGTGTTGGTAAAACAGAGTTGACCAAAGCACTGGCAAACTTCTTGTTTGATAGTGACGATGCCATGATTCGTATCGACATGTCCGAGTTTATGGAAAAACACTCGGTCAGCCGTTTGGTAGGTGCGCCTCCAGGTTATGTGGGGTATGAAGAAGGTGGTGTCTTAACCGAAGCTGTACGCCGTAAACCGTATAGTGTGGTGTTATTTGATGAAGTTGAAAAAGCACATCCCGATGTGTTTAATATTTTGCTCCAAGTGTTGGATGATGGTCGCTTAACAGATTCGCAAGGTCGTGTGGTTGACTTTAAAAATACTGTAATTGTGATGACATCTAATCTTGGTTCAAGTGATGTACGCGAGTTGGGTGATAATCCATCTGATGAAGAAGTGCGAGCAGTAGTCATGAATGCCGTGACGCAACATTTCCGTCCAGAGTTTATCAACCGTATTGATGAGTTGGTGGTGTTCCATTCACTCAAAAAAGCACAAATTCGAGGTATCGCAGATATCCAGTTGGATCGTTTACGTGCTCGTTTGGTTGAAAAGGACATGCGTTTAACAGTCGATGATCATGCTTTTGATTTGTTGATTGATGCTGGTTTTGACCCTGTATATGGTGCGCGTCCACTGAAACGTGCCATCCAACAGCAGGTTGAAAACAGCTTAGCGCAAAAAATATTGTCTGGAGAATTTGTTGCTGGAGACAATATTATGATCACTGCGCAAGATGGTCAACTCAGCTTCGATAAAGTAAAAATGAATTAACCATTCAAATGATTAATTTTATTTGTTGATATTAAAAAACCCAGCTTCGGCTGGGTTTTTTATGGCGGGATAGAAGTGTTAGAAGGTGACATTTTTAAGCATAAATGTGACGTATGTTTTCACATTTATGTGATGAATATGGCATCTAAGTGCTTTATTTGCAAAATAATTATCTTTATTTATAAATTGTCTTTATACTTTATTTTAATAAAAAGTAAATAAATTGAGATAGAGAAAATGAGTCAATTAAAGTGGGGTGTTGGGGGCGTATTGACGCTGGCTGTGGTCGCAGTTGGTGGTAATCTTTATGCAGATAAAAGCCTAAAGGCTTATTATCAACAGGGCTCTAAACAATCGAATAATTTGAATTTGCAGTATCAACAATTCCAAATGGGTGCTTTAAAAGGGAGTGCGAAATGGAGTGCCGAATTAGTACCAGATCCGTGTAAACCCAAAGACGTAGTTAAATTAAGTGGTCAAGATAATATTCAGCGTAGTTGGAATGGGTATGCGATCCAGTCGGATATTAAAATTACTCAGGCACCTGGCGCACTCCAATCTTTGTTGAAGGAACCACTCAAAGTTGATACGAAAGTCAATTGGTTAGGCACTATGAATAGTGTATTGACTACACCAGTGATTATCCGCAATGAAGCTCAACTTCAGTCTAGATTAGACCCGATGACACTAAAGTTTCGGGCAAAACCGATCGAACAACAGTTAAAGATACTGGATTTGCGGCTTGAAATTCCGAATTTAACAGTCACTGATCCCAATATGCATTTGCAAATGGTGGGGCTAAAGCTAGAAAGTAACCAAGGGTTGAATGGTGAATATCTTGAGGCGGGTGAAAGCAAAATCCAGATGGATCTGCTGAAAATATCAGATCGAGACATCAATAAACCTACCAATGCCGAACTGAAGAATTTTAGTATAGAAACGCAAAGTGAATTGACAGACCGAGTTGTAAATACTGAAATGTTGTTGCGTTTAGATGAAATGAAAATGCCTTCAGCGCCCACCGTACAAAATGTACAATTTAATTTTAATGTACTCGATGTAAACCGACAGAAATTACAGATGTTGTTTGATATTTTTGCTAAAAGTGAAAACAGTTGTTTGGCAAAAGAGGCAATGGAAAAAGATATGGAACCTGCTTTATTGGCCGTGATCAATGAAGGTTTCCGTTTTGAATCCAAAGAGAACCAATTTGCTATCGGGGAGGGGGTTGCACAAGCGAGTGTGACGGGGCGTATTATGCCGAGTCATCAATCAACGATGATGGGTATGGTGAAAATGATGCCAAGTTTAATGGAATATAAAGCAGATGTTCAGTTTGATAAAAATATGATCTCGAGCATCATGAATAATTATCTGCACAAAGGTGGCATCAGCATGTCGGATCAAGAGATCGAAACCATGCTTTCGACAATGCAGAATTCAGGACAGGTGAAACGTGAAGGGAATACTATGAAAATGTCAGTTGAATACAAATATGGGCAAACCAATTTCTTAAAGGAATAATGCAAAAAAAGATAAACTAAAATATAAAAGGGACGTATTTCGTCCCTTTTATATTTCTGAAAATTTGTCTAATGCAAAATTTAGGTAAGATGAAACGCCAGCGGGCATTTCATCTTCAGTTCATTAATTTTTTGGATGGGTGATTTTCCACGCACGGTGGATTTTTTGATTACGTTTGAAATCAGGCCCAATGGTTTCACTGGTGATTTCTTCGACATCAAAGAACGCCAAAATTTCTTCGTCCATTTCAAAGCCACGGTAGTTGTTTGAAAAGTACAAAGTACCATCTGTGGTTAAACGGTTCATGGCGCGTTTAAGCAATGATAAATGGTCACGTTGTACATCAAAGGTACCGTAGAATTTTTTTGAGTTTGAGAAAGTTGGCGGGTCAATAAAGATCAGATCATACTGTTCATGACCTTCTTTCAACCACTCAAAACAGTCGCTGGCAAAGAACTGGTGTTGTTCATCGGCATGATCGACCGTTAAGCCATTCAAGACGAAGTTTTCTTTAGACCAACTCAAATAGGTGTTTGACAGATCGACGCTGGTTGTACTTGCTGCACCACCTAAAGCTGCATGTAAGCTGGCTGTAGAGGTATAACTGTACAAGTTCAAGAAGTGCTTACCACGCGCTTCTTGTGCAATACGTAGACGGATTTGACGGTGGTCTAAGAACAAGCCAGTATCTAGGTAATCGGTTAAGTTGACTAAGATTTTTGCTTTGCCTTCTTGTACGATAAAACGTTTCGAAGCTGTACTTTGTTTGGTGTACTGGTTTTTACCTTCTTGACGAGCACGTGTTTTGATAAAGATCGCATCACGACCTAAACCTGTTACCGCACGAATCGCCTGTAAAGCAAGATTGAAACGTTTCTTGGCTTTTTCAGGATCAATTTTTTTCGGTGGTGCGTACTCTTGGACGTGGAGACGATCACCATACAAATCGACTGCGACGTTAAAGTCAGGAAGGTCGGCATCATATAAACGCAAACAGTGAATGTTCTCTTTCACTGCCCATTTCTTTAAAGTTTGCATGTTCTTTTGTAAGCGGTTAGCAAAGTCTTCAGCGCCTTCAATTGCTTCAAACTGTTGTGGCTGCCACGTTTCCAAGAAAGGTTTAACTACTGCCACAGGCTTAACACAACCTGAACGCACATAAATTGGCAGTTTACCATTCATCAAGCGCATGGTTTGCGCGTCATTCAGCGCCAATACATCGGCTTGCTCAACGGCTGCGGCGATGACTGCTGCAGTTTGATTTGGGAAGTTTTTTTGCAATAAAGCAGATAAGCCTAAATATAAAGCACGGTTAGAGGCCTTATCGCCTAAACGTTCACCATAAGGTGGGTTGGTCACAATAAAGGCGGTTTTTCCTTCGGCTTCAAAGTTTGGCCAGTCCGCCAAAGTACGTTCTTCGATTTGGATCTGCTCAAGTACACGTTCAAAACCAGCAGCGATGATGTTTTGTTTGGTGGCTTTTACTGCTTCCCAGTCAGCATCAAAAGCATAAAATTTAGGGAGCGGTTGCTCCAAAGCTATTTGATGACGTTCAGCTGCTTCCGCTTTAATGCTCATCCACAGATCATGATCATGGCCATTCCAGCCATTAAAACCAAAACGACGAACTAAACCCGGTGCACGGTCAGTCAACATCATTAATGCTTCAATAATGAATGTCCCTGAACCACACATAGGATCAAGGAAAATATCGGGTCTTTTAGCAAGGAGCTTGGCTTTTTGTAAAATCGCAGCGGCTAAGTTTTCTTTAATTGGGGCATCGGTCATATAACGACGGTAGCCACGTTTATGCAGTGAATCCCCAGATAAGTCTAAACAATAGGTGTGTTCAGTTTTGCCTGCGAGTGCATAAATGGTAATTTCAGGTTGCTTAATATCAATACTTGGACGCTTACCCACAGCTTCCATGAATGAATCGACGATACCGTCTTTCACACGTAGAGTGGCAAACTGGCTGTTCACTTTAATTTCACGTTCAATATGTAAACGAACGGCGAAGGTGCTTTGTGGTGCAAAAATCAGCGACCAATCAAAGTTAATTGCACCTTCGTAGAGCTCTTCAGCGACATCACGTGCGTCATGGCTAAATTCCAACTCATGGACATGGATCGGCGTGAGTACACGTGACGCAAGACGCGACCACATACAAATGCGATAGGCATGTTCCAGTGTACCTTTGAAAACTAAACGCCCAGGAAAACGTTCAATGTTTTGAACACCTAAACCTTCTAATTCTTCTTGGAGTAAGGTTTCTAAGCCATCGGCACACGTAACCCAATAGCTGCTTAAACGCGAAGCGGTTTTCATAAATTTGAGAGACCAAAATAAAACAAAATAAACTTGCTAAAGTTTAACGTATTTTGCCTCTGAATGGTCTTTTTAATATGCCTCTGCTCAGGAGAAATATCAAAATAAATGAATCACCATGTGAACAATAACGTTTTTGGTACGTATTTTGCTAAATCCTTACAAGTTTAATTTGCTGACTGATTTTTGCTAGATCGTCAGTAAATATTTTTCACTTGAAAGGGGATGAATATGTCGACCAAGTTAGATCGCGGTGTTGTAAGTCATGCTGATGCTTTTTCAATTGCAACTTTACTTTATGCACGTCTGCGCCGTGTATCGGGGCGTGTAATTGATGTGATGTATTTGGTGGAAAACCCAAGTTATGCACGTCAAATGGCAGAGCTTGCTTTAAGTACGGAAGATGCTGAACTGATTCGTCTGGTGAGCCGTTTAGACAGTGTCATGGATGTTTTTAACTATGAAGAAGCTGCTGTGATCGAAAAACCGAAACAGGTCGACGCGACACGACATGAGTTAGACGCCACTGAAGAAGAAATCTATCGTGCCCAAGTGTCACATCACTATATTGGCGCTTTACGATAAAAATCGCTAAAGTTGGATCGCTCTCGCAAGAGAGCTTTTCTAAATGTCCAATTGGGATAAATGAGATAAAAACTCTATAGAATTGATATTTATAGCAATTTGATGCCCCCTGAGTTTGGCTAATTTGGTCTTTAATGGTTTAATTTAACTGGTTGAAATAATAGATAAGAATTTCATAATCTTAGTTTTGAAGCCGATGATAATTAAGGCAATTGCTTTAAACTGAGGTCCAAATCAAAAAGAAAATCTGTATAATGCGTTAACTTAACGTACAAGGAATCTCTCATGCACTTGGCAGCATTGCATACTCCGAGTCAGATTCAACTCAACCAAGATGGTCATCTCAAACACTTCCTCACCATCGAAGGTCTTTCTAAAGAAACTCTTACAAAAATATTGGACACCGCGCAGTCCTTTTTTAATGACCAAAATCAGCTGATTACCAACAACCTGTTAGAAGGTCGAACGGTAATGAACCTTTTCTTTGAAAATTCAACCCGTACTCGTACCACTTTTGAAGCAGCGGCAAAACGTCTTTCTGCAAATGTATTAAATATTGATATCGCACGTTCAAGTACTTCCAAAGGGGAGACGCTCAGAGACACTCTGTGGAACTTAGAAGCGATGGCTGCGGATATTTTTGTGGTACGTCATTCTTCCTCGGGTGCGGCACATTTTATTGCACAAACCGTTTGTCCACATGTTGCAATTATTAATGCAGGTGATGGCCGTCATGCGCATCCAACGCAAGCCATGTTGGATATGCTAACCATTCGCCGTGAAACCAAAAAGAAATTTGAAGATATTTCAATTGCCATCATTGGTGATATTAAACACTCACGCGTGGCGCGTTCAGATGTTGCCGCATTACAAACACTAGGGTGTAAGGACATTCGCGTAATTGCACCGAATACACTACTGCCATATGGTTTTGATGAATATGGTGAAGGTGTACGTTTATTTAATAACATGGAAGCAGGGATTGTAGACTGCGATGTAATTATTACCTTACGTATTCAAAATGAACGCATTGATTCACCAGCGTTGTCATCTCAAGCTGAATTCTACAAAATGTACGGTTTAAATAAAGAGCGCCTTGCGATGGCAAAACCTGATTGCATCGTGATGCATCCAGGGCCAATGAACCGTGGTGTAGAAATTGATTCCAGTATTGCCGATGGTCCACAGTCTGTGATTTTAAATCAGGTGACCAACGGAATTGCTGTACGTATGGCAGTTTTGGCGCTTGCAATGCAAGGTCAACTGCAAGAGCAAGGTTTGTTAGACGCGATTGCGGTATAAGGAATAAGTCATGACTGTTGTAAAAATTGAAAATATACGTGTTCTTGACCCAATTCATCAAACAGATACGATTCAAACGGTATATATCGAAAATGGCAAGTTGGTTGCTGAAACAGCCAATGTCACTGAAACAATTGATGGTCAAGGCAAGTGGTTGATGCCAACCATGGTGGACTTATGTGCACGCCTACGTGAACCAGGTCAGCAACAGCACGGGACATTAAAATCAGAAGGCCGTGCTGCGCGTGAAAATGGTATTTTGCATGTGTTTACACCGCCAGATTCAAAACCGATTGTGCAAGATAATGGTGCTTTGATCCATGGTTTGATGGAAAAAGCGATGTTGGATGGCGGTATTTATCTTGAAGTGATTGGTGCTCAAACCCAAGGTCTACAAGGTAATCAACCTGCAAATATGGCGGGTCTCAAAAAGGGCGGTTGTAAAGCAGTTTCAAATGCTAATGCGCCTTTTGCAGATGACGATGTGGTGCTGCGCACTTTAGAATACGCAGCAGGCCTTGGTATGACGGTGGTGTTTTATGCAGAAGAACCGCAAATTGCCAAAGACGGCTGTGTCCATGAGGGCTTTGTGGCATCGCGTCAAGGCTTACCAACCATCCCTGCGATTGCCGAAACTATTGCGATTGCCAAATATTTGCTAATGATTGAAGCGACGGGTGTTCGTGCTCATTTTGGTTTATTGTCGACAGGTGCTTCTGTCGATTTGATCAAGATCGCTAAAGATAAAGGTCTGCCAGTCACATGCGATGTGGCAATGCATCAGCTGCACTTAACAGATCAGCTGATTGATGGCTTTAACTCACTTGCACACGTCCGCCCGCCGTTACGTGCTGAGTCGGATAAAGAGCACCTTCGCCAAGGTGTGAAAAGTGGCGTGATCGACGCGATTTGTACGCATCACGAACCGCTGAGCAGCTCTGCAAAGCTAGCACCATTTGCTGAAACACAGCCAGGCATTACCGCTTTTGATACCTATGTAGCTTTCGGTGTGCAATTGGTACGTGAAGGTTTATTTAACCCTTTGGAATGGGTCGAAAAAGTCACGATTGCACCAGCCACGGTAGCCAATATGCTTGAACGTTGGACTGCTGAAGCAGGCTGGGTATTGGTTGATCCTGAGCTAGACTGGATTGTGAATAAAGACAATATTTTGTCGCAAGGTAAAAATACACCTTTGATCAATCAAGTGGTGAAAGGAAAAGTTCTAAAAACTTTTGCAGCTTAAACATTGCTTTAAATGTGGATTAAAAAGTCAGCTTCGGCTGGCTTTTTTATTGGGCCTAAATAAAACTGATGCAAATACAATATTTTACAAAGTATAAAAAATGAACAGATAAACTAAAAAATGACGATGAAAACAATGAGAAAAAGTGGGGTAAGACTTCATGAATGTCGATTTTATGGATTTACTAAAACAAAATGTCTCTGCAATTGTTTTAGAGGGTGATACACAACACTTACTTGAAAAAAATCAAGCGATTCAGTCCTTTTTACCAATTTTACTGTCTATATTAAAGTCAAAGTCTGAACTGATTCCTGCATTTCAGCAGCAGTTGAATCCACGTCTCAATGATGTATTTGCATCGAATGTCAGTCTCAAGCAACAATTTTTGGAGCATGTCCGTGGGGCAGCATCCGCAGATGAAATTGAAAGTACCTTAAGCCGTTCGATTACACCTGCATTAGCATTTTTAGCCACAGAGGCAGGCTCTTCAGAACCTGAAGCGATTTCCCATTTACTACAGGTCAATACGGATAGCATTAGCCGTGCGTTACCAGAGTGGGCAACTGCATTACTGGCTGGATTAGGGGTAAGTACCTTACAAGGACAAGCGACACACATCGCACCTACAAGCGTACATGCCACAAAAGTAGAAGAGAAAAGGTCATTTTTACTGCCCATTTTGGCATTAATTATTTTTGCGGCATTGTTTGCTTTTATTTTTAAGGCTTGTACCGACAAAGCCACGACTGAAACAGCACCTGCTTCAAATGTGAATGCCAGCCAACCTGCTAAATTTCAAATTTCAACTGGGGCAACAGGAGACTTGGTCACTTGCCAAATTTTCTCAGCCAATGCTGCATATGTTGAAATTTTACAAAAAGAAGTAAAGCAAATTTTTAATAACAGCATTGGCTGTGGTGCAGATATGCAGAGTATATATCACACTGAATTTATCGACCAAGATGCAATACCGAGTGTCATCAGTGTATTGAAGGGTGTGCCGAATGTAAATTTAACATGGTTTGGCAATCAGTTATCGATTCAATCGCAAGATCCAGCCAATGCACTTAAAGTAGCAGATCAAATTAAACCTTTGCTACGCAATATGACAGTTGTGACTCAGCAACCATTGGACGTCAACCGTGCAGTGGATACCAGTATTAGTGATGCTGAGCGTGCGCTGGCAGAAATTAATCCAGAGCAAGTTCGAGCATTAGATGTTGCCACGGCATTGAATTTGCAAATTATTAACTTTGATACAGCTTCATCGGCGATACCTGATGTGAATAAGTCGGTTTTGGATCAGGCCGCAGCACTGATGCAAAAAACACCGCAAGTCAAATTGACCGTGATAGGGCATACAGATGCAACGGGAGATGCGGCAGTCAATAAAACCTTGTCGCAAAATCGAGCGCAAGCGGTGGTGGATTATTTAATTTTTAAAGGTGTTGATCCTGCGCAGTTGCGAGCGATTGGTTATGGGCAAGAAAAGCCAATTGCAGACAATCAAACCGATGAAGGCAAGTTTAAAAACCGCCGTATTGAATTTGAGGTTTTAAATACAGACTCGGGTGTGGTGCGTGAAGTAGATGATCGTGGTATTGAAAAGGTTAATTAAGCGATGTTTTAACCCTGCTACGGCAGGGTTCTTTTATATAGCCACTCGCATAAAAGCTTATTTTTTGGTTAAATACGCTGCGAAAAACAACAGCCTTATGGTTTTATAACAATGATGAAGAAAACAATTTTTGCCAGTCTACTCTTGAGCAGTTTATTTTTAAGTGCTTGTAACCGAACCGAGAATAAAACAGAAACGGTTGCTGAATCGCAAGAAATGTCAAATTGGAGTTGTACGGCTCCTGCCAATGTCGAACAAATTCAAGCACATTTAAAAACGGAATATTTAAAAGCCTTAGACCGTCGTTTACGTGATAGTCGTGAATATGAGGCCGATGAAAAATTATTAGCGCAGATCAATAAAGGTATTCGTTTTGAAATTAAAGGGGTTTCAACGACCACAGAAAAGCCTGATACAGCAAAGCAATTGGATTGCGAAAGCC
This sequence comes from Acinetobacter sp. WCHA55, assembly GCF_002165305.2. Taxonomy (NCBI): domain Bacteria; kingdom Pseudomonadati; phylum Pseudomonadota; class Gammaproteobacteria; order Moraxellales; family Moraxellaceae; genus Acinetobacter; species Acinetobacter sp. WCHA55. Next base: position 1,093,622 of record NZ_CP032286.1, read on the forward strand.
AGTTGCTAGTGATTTTCCCGAAAGGGTTGCAGAAACGTGCCGAAAATGCGTTTTTAGCGCGTCCATGCGAAGAGTGTGAGGATGGTTATCAAAGTACTTTGCGTGATGTCTTAGAAGAGGGTGAATATTCACTCAACTTAGATAATGATCAACTACAAGGTGCATTCAGCTATAACATCATTAAAACAGATAAAGAGGGTATTAGTCTTAATGTACCCAATCAAAATGGCGTGATTGATGGTGTGGTTTTGGTAACTCAGCATGCGGTTCAGTTTGCGGCGTATGAAAAAGAAAATGCCGAAATACAAAAGAATATAAAACAATATAATGAGCAAGAAGTTGCGCAGATGGAACTGGCACAGAAAGCCATGAATATTCGTAAGAAGGAACTGGATGCTGATCAAGTCAAAGTAGTGGAAAGATTAAACCAGACTTGGGACAATTTCACTGAGGAGCAAAAACAGCAGCTACAACAAGACCAAACGGAGTGGTTTGAAAAGCGTGATGTAGGCTGTAAAGTGATTTCCCAAAAAAGTGTCTACCAAATGACGGATAGTGAAAAAGAAACCTATCAAAAGCAGTCACAATATTGGGATGATGCTTTACGTGCCCAAGATCAACAATTGCAATATACCAAGTGCTTTAACCAAAAAACCAATGAGCGCATTGTGTATTTAAATAATGTGTTTAATTAATTGGGTTATCTTAAAAATACGCTTTATTGAGTATTTATAGTATGAGAAAAGGACGAATATGATTCGTCCTTTTCTATTTAGATTGTATTTTCTTTCTGGGTTTAAAAGGTAGGTGGCATATAGGTCAGGCTACGGCCTAAAATCCAAAGTAGGAACAGCACCAAAGGCAGGTGGAAAACCAATTGAGTGACGGTAAAGCCGATCACATCTTTGGCTTTTAATTTGAGAATGCCGAGCATGGGCAGCATAAAAAATGGGTTGATTAAATTCGGCAAGGCTTCAGCAGCATTATAGATTTGCACCGACCAGCCTAAATGCACTTTTAAATCGTGTGCAGCTTGCATGACATAGGGTGCTTCAATAATCCATTTACCACCGCCAGAAGGAATGAAAAAGCCTAAAATAGCAGAATATAAGCCCATCACAATGGCAAAGGTTTCTTTGGAGGCAATCGAAACAAAAAACTCAGCAATATAATGTGATAGTGATAAATCATGACTGTTTAACGCTTGTGTCATCATGAAAGCGATACTGCCATAAAGTGGAAACTGAATCAGAACACCTGAGACAGCTGGCACGGCTTTGGTAACGGCATTAAGGAAATTTCGTGGCGTACCATGCAGTGCAATACCCAACATCAGGAAAATAAAGTTGTAAGTATTTAGGCTTGAAATGGCCAAGATCGGATTACTTTTGCTGAACTCATTGAACATCCAAACCAGACCCAAGAGCACAATCAAGATACTCAATAAAGGCGAGTTCTCTAACCAGTCTCCTGGGCGTTTTGTGGTTGGTGTCGGTTTAGTTTCTTCCTCAAACTGGATGGGGAATTGATCAATGGTTTTAATGTCTTGTCCTTTGGGTGCAGACCAAAATGCAATAGCAATCGAGGCAATAATCAATACAGCCGTCATGATCATCGACTGAGGCAAGAATATGGTTTCGGTGAAAGGAATCACACCGGTTAGATTGTAAATCGATTCAGGCAGGCTAGCTTTGTTGGCTTGCAGTTGTGCCGCGGAAGAACTAATACCTAAGGCCCATGTCGCACCCATACCAATAATCGCGGCGGCAGCAGCAGCACGATAGTCCATATTCAGTTCTTTACGTTTAGCTAAAGCAATCACCAGCAGGGCGGTCAGTACTGTACTCATGGCCCAGTTTATCAGCGAAATTAATAAACTGACCGTTGCAACAAGAACAATTGCCCCACGTCCACTATGGGGGATTCGGGCCATTTTTTGAATCAGCAGCTCTACAGGCTTTGAAACAGAAACTACGTAACCAACCACAATCAGCATACACATTTGTAAGGTAAAAGGGATTAGACTCCAAAAACCATCACCAAAGGAAACTGCGACATCTTTGGCCGGTGCGCCAATGCTGATTGAGGCAATTGCGACGATTACGACACCCAATAGGGCAAAAATATAAGAGTCTGGAAACCATTTCTCCGACCAATCACTGACACGTAGTGCAAAACGTTGCAAAATATTTTGAGAGTTTTCCATGCATTGATTCCATTTTTATCTATGAGGTATGAATTTTTGATTCAGCCTATCCGTGCTGATAGAAATGCCTTTAAAACAGGATCGCTGCTTTAAAGGCATTGGATTATTTTTTCTATTGTATAAATGATGTCGAATTAGCGGATGAGGGGAACACCTGTCACTTTCTGAATGTCTTCAAAACTGACATCTTTCGCCAGTTCAATCAATTTCACACCCTCCTGCGTAATGTCCATGACACCGAGGTCAGTAATCACGCGATGTACGACATTTTTGCCTGTAAGCGGCAGGCTACACTGCTCGACAATTTTCGGTGTGCCATCTTTTGCAGAGTGTTCCATAAGTACCACCACTTTTTGCACTCCAGCAACTAAATCCATCGCACCGCCCATGCCTTTGACTTTTTTACCCGGAATCATCCAATTGGCCAAATCGCCATTTTGTGAGACCTCCATTGCCCCTAAAATTGCAATATTGACATGCCCCCCACGGATCATGGCAAAAGACTCTGCACTAGAGAAAAATGCGGCGCCCTGACGTGCGGTAACGGTTTGTTTTCCAGCATTGATTAAATCGGCATCGACCGTTTCTGCCGTAGGAAATTCGCCAATACCCAATAGTCCATTTTCAGACTGCAGCCAGACGTTGACATTTTCAGGAATATAGTTGGCCACCAGTGTAGGTAAACCAATGCCCAAATTGACATAAAAACCATCTTCCAGCTCAAGCGCTGCACGTTGTGCCATTTCATTACGAGACCAAGCCATGGGTTAAGCCTCCTCTTTTAATGTGAGTTGTTCGATACGTTTTTCAGGGTTTGCATTCAGTACAATGCGATTGACATAAATACCCGGCAGGTGAATCTGGTCTGGGTCTAAAGCACCTATTTCAACAATTTCCTCAACTTCGACAATGCAGACTTTTCCAGCCATCGCGCATACTGGGTTAAAGTTTTGTGCGGTTTTACGGAAAATTAAGTTACCTGTGGTATCGGCCTTGTATGCCTTGACAAGTGCAATGTCAGCGGTGAGCGAGTTTTCTAGGATGTAAGGTTTACCATTAAACTCACGCTCTTCTTTGCCTTCGGCAATGAGTGTGCCGACACCTGTTGCGGTAAAGAAAGCGGGGATGCCTGCACCACCAGCACGAAGTTTTTCAGCCAGTGTACCTTGAGGGGTGAGTTCAACTTCAAGCTCACCACTTAAGAACTGACGTTCAAACTCTTTGTTTTCGCCTACATAAGAGGCAATCATTTTTTTGATTTGTTTGCTTTCTAATAAGAGTCCTAAGCCGAAACCATCGACGCCTGCATTGTTTGAAATACAGGTGAGGTTTTTCACGCCCGTTTGTTTTAAGGCTGCAATCAGACTTTCTGGAATACCGCATAAACCAAAGCCACCAACCGCTAGGGTTTGACCATCTTGAACCACATCTTGCAGTGCATCCTTTGCACTTGAATAAACTTTATTGACCATAGTGTTCTCGTTATAAATTAAATGGCTTAGGCACAGCGCTTTTGCCAGTAGGCATTGGCATAGTTAGATGGATTGGTGCGTTGTAATACTTGGCTGATGTTTTGGCTAGCAATCATCAGTGCATCAAGATCAATCCCTGTGTCATAGCCCATGTTGGAGAGTAGGTAGTAAAGGTCTTCTGTGGAGACATTGCCCGATGCACCTTTGGCATAAGGGCAGCCACCTAGACCTGCAATGGACGAGTCAAATACACGAATGCCTTGTTCTAAAGACTGGTAAATATTGGCAATAGCCATACCATAAGTATTATGAAAATGTCCTGCTAAACTCGCGGCGTCCATTTCAGCTAAACATGCCTGCCAGACTTTTTTCACGCGGTTTGGTGTCGCCGTGCCAATCGTTTCACCTAAGGACACTTCATAGCAGCCCATCTCCAGCAAACGTTGGCTGACATGTGCAACTTTGCTCGGTGCAATTGCGCCTTCATAGGGGCAGTCGACAATACAAGACACATAGCCACGCACTTTGATGTTATGGGCTTTCGCCGCAGTCATGATGTCTGCAAATTTTTCAAAGCTTTCATCAATAGAGCAATTGATGTTTTTTTGGGTAAAGCTTTCGGACGCTGCGGTAAAAACAGCAACCTCCTGACAGCCAGCTGCCAAGGCAGACTCAAACCCTTTTAAGTTCGGAGTCAGTAAACTAAAACTAATATTTGGATCGTTGGGTAAGCTGGCAAAGAGTTCATCACTCTGTGCCATTTGTGGAACCCACTTTGCAGAGACACAAGAACCCACTTCAATGGCACTGAGTCCTGTCTGCATTAAATCTAAAATCAGTTTACGACGGTCATCCAAAGTGAGCGGTGTCTTTTCATTTTGCAAACCATCTCGCGGCCCGACTTCGACAATTCTGACAAATTCATTCATGCGGCACCTTCCAAGCTTGAAAACTCAACCAATTCATCGCCTGCTTTGACCTGATCACCGACTTGGAAGTAAGCTGCAGACACAATACCGTCATGTGGAGCACGAATTGAATATTCAATTTTCATCGCTTCAAGCGTGAGGAGAACCTCATCTTTTTTCACTGTGCTGTTGTTTTGTACTAAGACTTGTGTGATCACACCTGGCATTGGTGCTTTTAAGTTGTTGGCATCAGAAGCATCGTCTTCAGTATTAAAGTTAGGCCGAATATGTGCAAATTTATAGCTTTGACCATCTGCATACAGGGTTAGGCCGTGTGCATTTGAACTATAAGCATAGGTCTTTTTGCTTGTTGCACATTCAATTTTAGCTAAATGTGCCTCTAACAATTCACCCTGAATAAAAATGCTATTTCCATTGTACTTTGCTGTAAAGCCTTTTGCCGCTGGGCTGAAATAGACTTTATGTTCTTCATCGTTTAGTGCCAGTTTAATGGCATAGTTGGCACTAATATTTAAACGCCATAGAGACTCGGCTTGCCATACAGGATTTGTAGCTGTTTTATTGCCAGCAAAGCGGGACAAGAGTTCAATCAATGCCGCCGTGATGATGAGCTCTGAAGAGGCTGTTTCATTGTGTTGCAGTAAAAATGCTTCTTCACGTTGAATTAAGTTGGTGTCTAGGTTGGCGGTCTTAAATGATTCTGAACGGACCAAACGGTCTAAGAATGCTATGTTATTGCCCAAGCCATCGACATGAAACTGACTGAGTGCATGGTGCATTTGGGTGAGTGCTGCTTCACGATTTTTTGCCCAAACAATTAATTTGGCAATCATTGGGTCGTAAAAAGTCGTAATTTCATCCCCTTCAACAATGCCACTGTCTACACGGACATGCTCATTTTGCTGAGGGTAGTGCAGGTAGTTAATTTTACCAATAGCAGGTAGGAAACCTTTTTCAGGTTCTTCCGCATAGACACGTGCTTCCAGCGCATGACCATGAATACTGAGCTCGTGTTGTTTTTTAGGTAGCGGCTCACCAAAAGCGACACGTAGTTGCCATTCCACCAAATCTTGGCCTGTAATCATCTCTGTTACAGGATGCTCAACTTGCAAGCGGGTATTCATTTCCATGAAATATGCCGTGCCGTCTTGCTCCACAATAAATTCAACCGTACCTGCACCGACATAATCCACGGCACGTGCTGCATCAATAGCGGCTTGGCGCATGGCTTCGAGTTTTGGTTCTGCCATTTTAGGTGCAGGTGCTTCCTCTAAGACTTTTTGATGGCGACGTTGCACTGAACAGTCGCGTTCAAATAGGTGCACATAGTTACCATGCGTATCACCAAACACTTGCACTTCAATATGACGGGGTTGTACCACGTAGCGTTCAACCAGTACATCATCATTACCAAAGCTTGAACGTGCTTCGCTTTTACAAGAAGCCAAATGGCTTAAAAAGTCTTCACCACGATCAACCAAGCGCATGCCTTTACCCCCACCGCCAGCACTGGCTTTAATCAGCACAGGGTAGCCAATGGCATCGGCTTGTTGTTTTAAAAAATCAGGGTCTTGGTTGGTGCCATGATAGCCCGGTGTCAGCGGTACACCTGCTTTTTCCATTAACGATTTAGAAGTGGCTTTGAGGCCCATGGCTAAAATGGCATCTACAGGTGGGCCAATAAAGACAATGTTGTTTTTTTGGCAGGCATTGGCAAATTGGTCATTTTCAGATAAAAAGCCATAACCTGGATGAATTGCTTCTGCACCTGTATCTAATGCAGCTTGGATAATACGTTCAATTTGTAGGTAGCTTTGTGCAGCTGGGGATTCACCGATATAAATGGCTTCGTCAGCTTGTTGCACATGTTGTGCCTGAGCGTCAGCATCTGAATAGACTGCAACGGTGGCAATGCCCATTTTTTTTGCAGTTCGGATCACACGACAAGCAATTTCACCACGGTTTGCAATTAAGATTTTATTAAACATATTGATATCCTTTCTTGTTGTTATGCCGTCGTCTTGATCCAGACTGGACTGTGTTTATTTAAAAAAGCACTTAAGCCATTTTTCGCCTCTGATCCTTGGCGTACATGGGCAATATGTTGTGCGGTTTGTAACAACAATGCTTCGGTTAACACTTGCTGGTCGACCATTTGGATAAGTTGTTTTGAAGCGGTTTGTGCTTCTGGCCCACCCAAAAGTAAGGCATCGACCATTTCTGCGACTTTTTCATCCAACTGTTCAGCATCGGCCACCACATGCGCTAGACCAATCTGTAAGGCTTGTTCCGCAGAAATACGTTCTGCGGTTAAAAAGTAGCGTGAAGCTTGACGTGCGCCAATGGCACGAATCACATAAGGGCTAATAGTTGAAGGGGCTAAACCTAAGCGCACTTCAGAGGTCGCGAACTTAGCATCACTGCTTGCAACACAAATATCACAGGCAGAAGCCAGTCCCATGCCACCACCAAAAGCAATGCCTTGTACGCGGGCGATGGTCGGCTGTTTTAATGTTGCTAAACTTTGTAGCATTTTCGCCAGTTTTAATGCATCGGCTTCATTTTCAGCCTGTGAGGCTTGTCCTGCTTCTTTCATCCAGTTCAGGTCAGCACCCGCCGAGAAACTTTTGCCACGTCCAGCTAAAATCACGACACGGACATCATCACGCGTATTGAGTTCTCTAAAGCAACGGTGCAGTTCTTCAATCACTTGAGTATTGAAAGCATTATGCATTTCTGCACGATTAATCCATACCGTTACCACTTGGTCGCGTTGTTCGAGTTGTAAATATTGAAAGCTCATCGCTCATCTCCTACATACGGAACACGCCGAATTTGGTCGGTTGAATGGGTGCATTTAAGGCTGCGGCTAAACTTAAACCGAGTACCTGACGGCTTTGTGCAGGATCAATTACACCGTCATCCCACAAACGAGCCGATGCATAATATGGATGGCCTTGACGTTCAAATTGGTCACGGAAGGGTTGTTTAAAATCATCTTCTTCTGCGGCAGACCAAGACTCGCCACGTTTTTCGATTTGGTCTCGTTTTAGGGTCGACAATACACTTGCCGCTTGTTCACCACCCATCACCGAAATACGCGAGTTCGGCCATGTCCACATGAAGCGTGGTGAATAGGCACGACCACACATACCATAGTTGCCTGCACCAAATGAACCACCAATCACAAGGGTGAGTTTTGGGACATTTGCGGTGGCAACAGCCATGACCAGTTTGGCGCCATTTTTGGCAATTCCTTCATTTTCGTATTGGCGACCGACCATAAAGCCAGTGATGTTTTGGAGGAACAGTAGGGGAATATTGCGCTGCGTACAGAGTTCAATAAAGTGAGCCCCTTTTTGTGCAGACTCTGAAAATAAAATACCGTTGTTGGCCATGATGCCGACAGGCATGCCATAGATTTTGGCAAAACCAGTGACTAAGGTGGTGCCAAAGCGAGCTTTGAATTCATCAAAACGTGAACCATCGACAATGCGCGCAATCACTTCACGAATATCGAATGGTTTGCGTGCATCACTGGGCACAACACCATACAGTTCTGTTGCATCAAATAACGGTTCTTCAACTTCTGTTGCACACGTATGTGGTGTTTTATTCAGGTTGGCTACGATGTTGCGGGCAATGATAATTGCATGTTCATCGTTTTCCGCCAAATGATCGGCCACACCAGACAGGCGAGTGTGGACGTCACCACCACCTAAGTCTTCACTGCTGACTACTTCACCTGTTGCCGCTTTCACCAGTGGTGGACCACCTAAGAAAATCGTCCCTTGGTTACGCACAATAATGGTTTCATCAGACATGGCGGGTACATATGCACCCCCAGCTGTACAACTCCCCATTACCACCGCAATTTGGGCAATTCCCATGCTGGACATACGTGCTTGATTATAGAAAATACGACCAAAGTGATCACGGTCAGGGAAAACTTCGTCCTGCATTGGTAAATAGGCACCGCCTGAGTCAACCAAATAAATACATGGCAGATGGTTTTGCTCTGCAATCTCTTGAGCGCGTAAGTGTTTTTTTACCGTCAGCGGATAGTAGGTGCCACCTTTCACTGTCGCATCATTGGCGACGATCATGCAGGTCACACCATTGACCTGACCTACACCCGCAACGACACCTGCTGCAGGCACATCGTCTGCATAGACGTTTTGTGCTGCCAATTGACCAATTTCAAGAAATGCCGTGCCTGCATCAATTAACTGATCAATACGATCACGTGCTAACAGTTTTCCGCGTGCCAAATGTTTTTGTCGTGCCGCTTCACCGCCGCCTAAAGCAATTTGTTCTGCTTTTTGCTTTAAGTCATCGACCAAGCTTTGCATCGCGGTTTGGTTGGTTTTGAAGTCTTCACTTCGAATATTGATCTTGCTATGTAATTGATTCATCACGAACATCCTTGTCATTTTTATTGTTGTGGAGGATTAAGCTGTTTCATTAAACAGTTCACGGCCAATCAACATACGGCGAATTTCAGAAGTTCCCGCGCCAATTTCATAGAGTTTTGCATCGCGCCATAGACGGCCTGCAGAAAATTCATTGATATAGCCATTTCCACCCAAGGTCTGAATGGTTTCACCTGCCATCCAAGTGGCTTTTTCCGCAGCATATAAAATTGCACTGGCTGCATCTTTACGTAGGCTACGGCTATGGTCAGCCTTGTCGCACTCAGCACCCACAGCATAGACAAGTGCTTTACACGCCAACCAAGTCGAATACATGTCGGCAATTTTACCTTGCATTAGCTGGAATTCACCGAGCGCTTGACCGAATTGTTTACGGTCATGGATATACGGAATCACGGTATCCATGCAGGCATCCATAATGCCTAAAGGACCTGCGCTTAAAACAGCACGTTCGTAGTCTAAACCGCTCATGAGCACTTTCGTGCCGTTTCCTACACCGCCCATCACGTTTTCTTTTGGCACTTTCACATTGTCAAAGAACAAGGGGTAAGTGTTCGAACCTCGCATACCCAACTTGTCTAAATGTGTGCCATGACTAAAACCTTCCATGCCTTTTTCTACAAGGAAAGCCGTCATGCCTTTAGCACCTGCATGCAAATCCGTTTTGGCATACACCACAAGCACATCGGCATCGCCACCATTGGTGATCCACATTTTTGAACCATTCAATAGAAAGTGATCGCCACAATCTTCAGCTTTGAGTTTCATGCTGACTACGTCTGAGCCTGCATTCGGTTCAGACATGGCAAGTGCACCGACGTATTCACCTGAAATTAGCTTTGGTAAATAACGTTGTTTTTGTTCCACGCTGCCGTTTCGGTTAATTTGATTCACACATAGGTTAGAATGTGCACCATAAGAAAGACCTATCGAAGCTGAAGCACGTGAGATTTCTTGCATGGCAATGATATGCGCTAAATAACCTAGGCCTGTACCGCCATATTCTTCACCGACGGTCAAACCGAGTAAGCCCATATCACCAAACTTTTTCCACAACTGAGCTGGAAATTCGTTGTTTTGATCGACTTGTTGAGCAATCGGGGTAATTTCTTTGGCACAAAAAGCCGCAACAGAATCACGCAGTGCAATGAGTGTTTCATCTAAACCGAAACTTAAGCTTTTTAGGGTCATTTCTTCATTCGTCCTATGAGTGTATTTATTGTTCCTGATAAAGCATTTTTGTTGTGCTTGATTTTTACAATACATCGAATTTTTAAAAAAGTGAACTAAAATTCACAAATTGATTTACAATTCATTTTATCTGGTTGAGAATAGAATTATGAGTTATAAAAGATCATCGTTGATGCAAGAGCGAATGGAACAAAATCGGGAAGCGATTTTGCAATCCGCTCGTGAACTTATTGCTCAAGGGGGGATTAAAGACGCGCAAATTCAAGCAATTGCTGAACGTGCAGGTGTTTCCAGTGGCTTGGTGTATCGATACTTCGATAACAAAAGCCAAGTGTTAATTGAGGTTTTGTCTGAGGCCATTCAGCATGAGGTGAAAATTTTGAACCACATTGCTGAAAGTGATGAGCTAACGTCAAAACAGAAATTAGACAAAGCGGTGACCACGTTTGTGAAGCGTGCCATGAATAGCCCCCAACTTGCGTATTCACTCATGTTTGAACCAGTCGATGCTGAGTTAGAGCATGAACGTTTTCGCAGTAAACAGCTGATTAAACAGAGCATCAAAGAAATACTGGCCGCAGGGAAAATTAACGGTGAGTTTGGATTTGAAGATTTAAATACCGCAGCACTTTGTGTGGTCGGTGCTATGACTTTTGTGGTGATTGAGCCTTTAAATCCGTCTCGAAATGTGATGTTTGATCAAAACTATAAAGACTACTTTGTGAAACAAATTGCCGAATTTTGTGTCAATGCGGTTCATGTTCAGGAGGAAAAATAGTAGCAGGTGTGAACACAAAGGTTTGGTGTTTGAAAGGAAGTAGTCATAGAAAATTAAATTTGAATAACAAGATGATAATGAATCAAGGAGATCGATTCGATGACACAAGAACGGTTAAGTTATGCCTATGGAACGAGCAGTCAGCCCCTATTGGGAATGACAATTGGTGAGCAATTTGATCAGGCTTGTCAGCAGTATGCGGAACAAGATGCTGTTGTCAGCCTGCATCAAAATGTCAGACTCACATATAAGGAATTACAAACGCAGGTCAATGCATTTGCCTGTAGTTTACTGAAACTGGGCTTGAAAAAAGGCGATCGACTTGCGATTTGGTCACCGAACTGCGTGGAATGGACGATTACTCAGTTTGCTGCGTTTAAAGCGGGCATCATTTTAGTCAACTTGAACACAGCATATAAGAGTAGTGAACTCGAATATGTATTGAATAAAGTCTCTTGTAAGGGCTTGGTCATTGCATCGCAGTTTAAAAGTACAAATTACCAAGATATTTTAATGAAAATTGCACCTGAAATTAAAGGTGCTGAAAATAAAGTGTTAAAGGCAGAACGACTGCCGCATTTGAAATATATTATTAAAATTGATGAAGAAGAACATACGGGTTTGCATCGTTTTAGCGACTTACTCACTCCCCCCAGCAAGAGACAGCTCAATCAATTAGCGCTCGTTACAAGCGAGTCGCAGTTTGATGAAACTATCAATATCCAGTTTACTTCGGGCACCACGGGAAACCCGAAGGGCACAATGCTGACACATAATAATATTTTAAATAATGGTTATTTTGTTGGTGAAGCCATTCATTTAAGTCCCGCCGATCGAGTCTGTATTTCTGTACCGCTTTTTCACTGCTTCGGTATGGTGATGGGTAATTTAGCCTGCATTACACATGGTTCAACCATGGTCTATCCATCGGCGGTGTTCAATCCTTTAGAAACCTTAAAAGCCATTCAGCAAGAACAATGTACGGCTGCATACGGTGTACCGACCATGTTCATTGCTATTTTAGAGCATGAACAGTTTGATGACTTTGATCTTTCCAGTTTACGTACAGGCATTATGGCGGGCAGTCCGTGCCCACGTGAAATTATGCAACGTGTCATCGACCGTATGCACATGTCCGAAATTACCATTTGCTATGGCATGACTGAAACGGCACCTGTGAGTGCACAAAGTTCAACTTCAGATTCAGTTGAACAACGAGTCGGGACCGTAGGGCGCGTCCATCCACATCTTGAAATTAAAATTGTAGATGAACAAGGCAAAGTTGTGCCACGTGGTCAGTTGGGTGAACTGTGTGTACGTGGCTATTCGGTAATGTTGGGGTATTGGGAAGACCATGAAAAGTCGCAAGAAGTGATTGATTCAGCACGTTGGATGCATACGGGCGACATCGCAGAAATGGATGAAGCTGGTTTTGTGAAAATTAAAGGCCGAATTAAGGATGTGGTCATTCGTGGCGGAGAAAATTTATTTCCGAAAGAAATCGAAGACTTTTTATATACCCATCCCGATGTCAGCGATGTCCAAGTCATTGGTCTGCCAGATGCACGTTATGGTGAAGAATTATGTGCTTGTATTATTTTACATGAGCATCATGACATTACTGAAGAGTCGATCCGTCAGTACTGTGCGGAACATATTTCACACAATAAAGTCCCGCGTTATGTCCGGTTCTTTAATGAGTTCCCAATGACGGCATCAGGCAAAGCGCAGAAGTTTAAATTGCAGGAATTTATGCGTAATGAACTGGATTTGAAAGAAATCGCATAAGGTTGAAGACGGACTTTCCTTTGCTGGGTTTAAGCCAAAGGAAAGTCCGAAGTGAAAAGCAAAAGGAATAGCATATGCATTTGAGAAATGATTGGACTCGCGCTGAAATACAAGCACTCTACCAACAGCCTTTTTTAGATTTGGTCTTTCAAGCACAGCAAATTCATCGTCAGTACTTTGACGCGAATGCGATTCAAGTCAGTACTTTACTGTCGATCAAAACAGGAAAATGCCCTGAAGACTGCAAATACTGTTCACAGTCTGCGCGTTATGACTCAAAGCTTGAAGCTGAAAAAAGAATTGCGGTTGAAAAGGTGATTCGAGAAGCCCAGCAGGCGAAGGCCTCTGGTTCTACTCGGTTTTGTATGGGCGCGGCATGGCGAAACCCACATGAGCGGGATATGCCTTATGTTTTGGATATGGTGCGTGAAGTCAAAGCACTGGGTTTAGAAACCTGTATGACGCTAGGCATGCTGAATGCCTCTCAAGCTGAACGTTTAAAGGGTGCAGGACTCGAGTATTACAACCATAACTTAGACACGTCGCGTGAATACTACCCAAATGTGATTAGTACCCGAAGTTTTGACGACCGTCTAGATACCTTAAGTCATGTTCGAGAAGCAGGTTTAAAAGTGTGTAGTGGCGGGATTGTTGGCTTAGGTGAAGAGACCAAAGATCGAATTGGGTTATTGTTTGAATTGGCGACTTTACCGATACATCCTGAATCAGTGCCGATCAACATGTTGGTCCCAATGCAAGGCACGCCTTTGGAAGAAGTTGAAAAGTTGGATGTAACCGAGTGGATTCGCACTATTGCGGTAGCACGCATCATTATGCCGAAAAGCTATATTCGTCTGTCTGCGGGACGTGAATCGTTGTCCGATGCCGATCAAGCTTTGGCTTTTATGGCAGGTGCAAATTCACTGTTTTCAGGTGAAAAATTGTTGACTACGCCAAATATTGCTGAGGGGAAGGATCAACAACTCTTTCAAAAACTGGGTCTACATGCAGAAAAAGCCAAACCGCAACTTGCTGAGTTAACGGTCGATGCTATGGCTGTGGCTTAAGTGCTAGAACATGCAGTCATGAAAGTGTAGATTTAGGGCGACGATTAAAAATAGATGAGTGAAGAATAAAATGGCGAAAGACTTTCAGAGTCAAACTGTAGTGGATGGTTATGATGAACATATTCGTAAGCTCATTCCAGGTTATGAATTGGTTCATTTACAAATTCAAGCCATTTTAAAAACACATTTATCAGAACATGCGCATGTATTAATTGTGGGCTGTGGCACAGGCTATGAGCTTTCATATTTGTTGGCGCAGCATCCGACGTGGAGTTTTACCGCTGTTGATCCATCGTTGACCATGATTGAAAAAGCACAACAGTTATTGAGCGCGACCCAGAGTGATTTAACACGGGTTCGGTTTGTCCATGGTGATACGACGGCATTACAGGAAAGTGCACAGTTTGATGCAGCATTAGCCATATTGGTGGCGCATTTTATTCCACTTGAAGCAAAGCCATTCTTCTTTGCCGATATTTTACGCTGTCTTAAAACACAAGCCATTTTACTCAGCTATGACCTGATGAGCTCTAGTCATGAAACTGAACTCAAGGTTTTACAAACCTTATGTCAGAACAATGGTTTGACGGTGGTACAGAGTGAAAAAATGATTGAGCGCCTACAACAAGATTTTTACCTGATATCTGCCAACCAGATGCGAGAGCTACTGAGTAAAGTTGGATTTCATGAAGTACGAACTTATAGTCAACTGTTGAATTATTATGGTTTTTTTGCACAAAGATAAAACCCAATGGCAGTAAAAAATACATTTTAAAGATAAGAATGAAGGAATACACATGGCAGCCTATTATCAACTTTTAAATCGTGAACAGCACAGTGATGGGAGCTGTACGGCGTCTTATCTTTCCAATATTCATGCACAAGGCGCATGGAATCCGCATGAACAGCATATGGCACCTGCAACAGGGGTTTTGTGTGCAGAGTTAGAGCAGTTTCAACCACGCAATGAGATGCGTATTGGACGAGTGAGTTTAGATATTTTTGGACTGATCGCTTTTGGTGAGTTTACAGTGCATACCCGTGTCATTCGTGCTGGAAAAACCATTGAACTGATTGAGGCGGAAATGCAGGCAAACGGCAGGACCTGTATTGTGGCTCGTGCTTGGAAAATGATGAAGCAAGATACCAGTGCAATTGCAGGGCTGGAAGATCAATCCATTGTACATCCTGAAACTTTGGCGGTTTGGGATGGGATGAAATATTGGCCGGGTGGCTATATCCAGAGTATTGAGACACGTGCGGCAGAAGGGCACCGTGCTGGTAAAGGCATTGTCTGGTTACATAATGATTTGGATATGGTGGAAGCTCAGCAAACATCAAGTTTTGTGCGCTTACTGGGGATGGTGGATACAGCCAACGGTATTGTGCCACGTCAAAATCCAGCATCTGGATGGGGTTTTCCCAATTTAGACTTGCAACTGCATTTATACCGTTTACCCCAAGGGAAATGGTTAGGTTTGGAAGCGACTCAGCAATATGGTGATGATGGTATTGGCTTAACCAGTGCAGTTTTACACGATGAGCAAGGGCCATTTGGCCGTAGTGAACAGATTTTGACTCTGCGTAAGTTTTAGTGGGTTAGTGTCAATCTAATGAAAAGGATGAATTGCTTCATCCTTTTTTTATTGGCATGCTGTAGGCACTTTAAAATAGTGAAATCAAGATGCGGATCAGTTTAATTGGAGCAGGGCGGGTGGCTCATCATTTGGCCAAAGCCCTGATGTCTCAGCATGAAATCATCAATATTTATAGCCGAAGCTTCGACAAAGCTGCGGATTTAGCGCAAGTCGCACATGCAAAGGCGGTCAGTCATTTTAAGCAGTTAAATGCTGATGTTGATTTGGTGATGATTGCGGTAAGTGATCAGTCTATTCCGAGTGTAATTTCGGCATTGACTGAATATCTGCCGAATGTTTTGATTGTACATACTTCGGGGAGTACAGCGCTTTCAGTTTTGGCGACGAAACATGCACGTGCAGGAGTTTTTTACCCCTTACAGACCTTTAGCCTAGAACGTGAAATTGATTGGTCAAATACACCGTTGTTTGTAGAAGCCACTGAAAATACGGATCTTCAAAGACTACATACACTGGCAGAAAGCCTGAGCCAACGCGTGTATAGTTACAGCTCCGCACAGCGTCTAAGTTTGCATTTAGCAGCCGTTTTTGCCTGTAATTTTAGTAATTATTGTTATGACATGGCGAAACAAGTGGTGGATGCAGAGCAGGTCGATTTTAGTCTGTTGTACCCCTTGATTTTAGAAACCGCGCAGAAAAGCACACAGAATGACCCGAAGCAGATGCAAACTGGCCCTGCGATGCGTCAGGATCAGAATATTCTACAAATGCATCAACAGATGCTTGCGCAAGCTCAACGAGCGGATCTTGCTGAAGTATATGCCTTAATGAGTCAGCAGATCAGTCAACGTCACAGTTAACATTTAAAATAATAAACGAAAAAGCGAGTGACAAAGAACAAGCAAAGCCACTGAAAACGTGGCTTTTTTTATGCCTTAAGATTCGGTACAGTATTGCTTAAAATAAATACAAATAGAGGGTATATGCGTTCACATTCATTATTAGAACAAGTGCAGTGGAAAGATCTCGTTCAGTTAGGCCGTACCGATGTGATCAGTGAGTTATTTATTTCTTTACCGTGGTTGATTGTCTCTTTCATTTTTGCAAGTTTACAGTGGTATGTCTTGGCGCTGTTTTGCTCGTTTATGTTTTTCTTAACTGGGCTGAGACAAGTGCATAATGCCTTTCATTTTGCCTTAGGGATTAGCCGACCTGCGACTCATTGGGTCATGTTTGTCTTAAGTATTATCATGCTCGGCTCGATGCATGCGGTACAAATTAATCATCTTCGACACCATCAGCATTGCATGCAGGACGAAGATATTGAAGCGAAAAGTGCAACCATGAAGTGGTGGCAAGCTTTACTTTTTGGCCCTATTTTTCCATGGATATTGCATAAAAAAGCCTTTGAGGTTGGGACTAAAACCCAGAAAAAATGGATGTCTGCTGAGCTGGTTGCCAATGTCATGGTATTGTTTTTGGTTTTTGTGATCTTGGATATCAGTATTTTAAAATACCATGTCAGTGCCATGTTGATTGGACAATGCATGACGGCTTTTTTTGCGGTGTGGACGGTGCATCATGATACTGAAGATCATGTGTATATGGCGCGCACAGTGCGTAATGAGTTTAAACGGGTCGTAACCTACAACATGTTTTATCATGTGGAGCATCATTTATTTCCCGCAGTGCCGACACGACGTTTACATATTTTGGCAAAACGTTTGGATGAACATGATCCAACGGTTGAAATTCGGCATGTGTTCTAACATTTTAAGCATAAAAAATAGGGCACTCGGCCCTATTTTTTGAATATATAAATTATTTTATTTTCTTAAATAAGAAGTCGTTGATCTTATGGCCTTCTTCGAGTCCACGACGTTCAAATTTAGTTTGTGGACGCCAGTCTGGGCGAGGGTAGCTGTTGCCTTTACCCGCCATATTTTCAAGATTTGGACGGTTATCGAGTACATCAATCATCCACTCTGCATACGGTTCCCAGTCTGTCGCTGCGTGGAATGTTCCACCCATTTCTAGCTTTTGCTCAACCAGTGGCATACGGTCATGCGACACGAAACGACGCTTGAAGTGACGTTTTTTCTGCCATGGGTCTGGGAAGTAGAGTTGCACAGCGTTGATGCTGTTGTCTGGCATTTCACGTAATACTTGAATGGCATCGGCATCTAACAGACGAAGATTGGTTAAACCTGCAATTCCAGCTTCATACACACATTGTGCGATCCCCGGAACATGCACTTCAATCCCGACATAGTTACGTTCAGGGTTGGCCTGCGCCATCAAGACCAATGAACGTCCCATACCAAAGCCAATTTCAACTGTGAGCGGACGCTCTGGATGTTCAAACTGTTGGCGTAAGTCACCTACAGGATATTCCAAAATCATGTGACCATATTGTTCAAGCGCAGTGCGTTGCGAGGTATTCAGCGGAGATGAACGACGCATAAATGTCACAATTTCGCGGTGTTCATTTAAGTTGTCTAGCTCGACGACTTGCTGGTCTAATTGATCATTCGTCATAATTTTGGCAGATGTAGAAATTCGAAAGCGGTATTGTAAGTCCTGAGCAGGACAAGTCAAATTTTTTACTCAGAATTTATCAAATTCAGCACCATTAAGTTTGTGCAGCCTAGAAACTGTCATCATTTATTAATCACGATGTAACGAATAAAAATTAACCTGCCATCTGATTTAACCAACTGATAAAAAATGATGAAGAATTTTAAGCCACAGATATTAAGCCTGAGCCTGATTTTGGCGGGTTGTTCCTTTCCTGCATATGCACAACTATTATTTAGTCAGTATGTAGATGGCACTTCAAATAAGAAAGGATTAGAAATTTATAATCCAGATCCGACGACAGTCAATTTGGCAGAATATCAGATCAAGCAGTTTGCAAATGGCAGTACCAGTGCAAATTTGACAGTGAGTTTGTCAGGGCAATTGGCAGCAAAGGGGCATTATCTGGTCGGGCATTCTGCTTTAAAAGAAGCGCTGGGCGATACAGTACAACAGCAGGCGAACTTAGCTTTCAATGGTGACGACGCTTTGGTGCTGTATCATAATGGCGTTGCGATTGACCGCTTTGGTATAGTGGGGGAAAGACCGAGCACTGGATGGGGTGGTGTTGCAACAGCGAATAGTTTTAAACGTACCTTATTAAGTAATCATGTTTCCAATTCAGGGATTGACGTTACCGCACCGTTTGATTTGGCATTGGCATGGGAAAAATGGTCAGACCGAAATGCATTTTCCAGTTATCTTGCTGGAAATACAGTGGCACCGCCATTGACCACCCTGAGCTGTAGCACGACAGCGACCCCAATTGCGACATTGCAAAGTGCAGCGCAAGATGTGGAATATGTAGTGAAAGGCGTAATCACGGCTGATTATCGTTATAACAATGGTTTCTCAGGTTTCTTTATCCAAACCCCAGATGCTCAAGCCCAAGCCAATACCAGCAACGCGGTGTTTGTCTATGTTCCTTCTTCAAGTAGCGTGACAGGTGGGCAAGTGGGGCAGGAAGTCATTTTCAAAGGCAAACTGAAAACCTATCAAAACCAATTACAGCTTCAAGATTTAAGTAGCGATATTAACGTATGTAATCCTTCGGCACATGACTTGGTTAAGCCAACGGCGATCAATTTGCCCTTTGATAATTTAACTGAAATGTCAGGCCATGCGCCAAAACGTTATCAGGGTATGCTGGTCAATATTCCTCAAACCCTAACAGTCAGTGAAAACTATGACTATGGGCGTTATGGTCAGTTGGCTTTAAGCCCTGCGCGTTTATATATTCCAACCAATTTATATCCTGCCAACTCAACGGAAGCCAAAGCGCTTGCACAACAAAATTTACGTTCTAAACTGATTTTGGATGATGGTTACAACAATCAGAATAGAACGCCGTGGTTGCCAACTTCTTTTAGTACTAAAAACACCCTACGTACAGGTGCACAACTGCAAAATGTACAAGGCATTTTAGAATATCGTTATAACCAATGGCGAATTCAACCTGTGCCTGATGCAACAGCGCCGCAAGTCTTAGACGCGCCAAACCCACGTACGAGCGTTCCAGCAAAGGCTACACAACAAGTTCGTGTTGCTGCATTTAACGTACTGAATTATGACAATGGTTTGGCGCAAGGCTTTCCGACGGAACGTGGTGCAAGTTCTGAGGCTGAGTTTAAAAAGCAACATCAGAAAATTGTCAGTGCATTAAAAGCGATTGATGCAGATGTTTATGGGCTGATGGAAATTGCCAACAATGGTTATGGCGAGCGTAGTGCAGTTGCATATTTAGCCCAAGCGCTGGGGAGCGATTGGAAATATGTAACACCTCCAAATGTTGACAAACTCGGAACCGATGCGATTGCTGTTGCTATTATTTATAATGCTAAGCGGGTCAAACCAGTCAATGCTGCCGCAGTTTTTGATGATCAGAGTCAGAAAAATCGTGTCACGATGGCACAAACCTTTCAAGCCCTATCAGGTGGGAAAACTTTTACAGTTATTCCGAACCATTTGAAGTCTAAAGGGAGCTGTCCAGATGATAAAACTTCGATAGAGGCAGATCAGGGCGATGGTCAAGGCTGTTGGAATCCAACTCGCGTTAAAGCGGTGCAAGCGTTAATGCAATGGGTCGCGAAAAACCCAACACAGGTCAGTAAACCAAATGTCTTACTATTGGGAGATCTGAATAGTTATGCCAAAGAAGACCCAATTTTGGCGCTTGAACAAGCCAACTATAAAGTCTTGTTGAATGATGAAAAAATTGGTCAAGGGAAAGCAGCTTATAGCTATGTCTTCGGTGTAGCCAGTAATACCCAAGGTTATGGTGGCGCAGGCAATTTAGATCATGCAATTGCGGATGCAGCACTTTATCCTTTGGTGAAAAAAGCATTTGCATGGCATATCAATGCGGATGAACCGACGGCACTGGACTATAACGAAGAATATAAAACTGAGGAGCAAATTGCTACATTCTATGCAGACGATGCTTACCGCTCTTCTGACCATGATCCTGTGATTGTGGATTTAGACTTAAACGATGCAGTGGCTAATAAGGATGATAAAACCAGTGCGGGAAGTACAGGGCTATGGTCCGCATTAGGGTTAATCAGTTTGGCCTTGTATGGCAGTCTAAGACGTCGTAAGAATCAGCCTTAACTCTTCTTTATGGAGAATAATAAAAGGGCGTTATCGCCCTTTTATTTTATCTAGGATTTCAATTTTATGAGCTGATGCGGTCAATGAGGGTGCTGCTGGCTTCATTTAAGCCTAACACCTCGACCACTACACTGCGGGCTGCAAACTTTTCAACCACAGCGTTTAACATATGGACTGAAGTCATATCCCAAATATGTGCATGGCTGAGTTCAATTTCAACCTTCTGAATATGTTCGTTAAAGTCAAAAAACTGAAAGAATTTCTCTGAGCTGCTAAAGAAAATTTGACCACTCACTACATAGCGACGGGTATGGTTATGCAGTACAGACTGGACATGAACCGTACTTTCCAGTTTATTGATGAAAAATAATGCGGACAGTAAAACTCCGACAAAGACACCCAAGGCAAGATTGTGTGTGGCTAAGACAATGATCACGACACTCAACATCACCATATTACTTTGTAACGGGTGTTTAGCGATGTTTTTAACCGAGTCCCATTGAAAGGTTGTAAATGCCACCATGATCATAATGGCAACCAACGCCGCCATTGGAATATAAGACAGCCAGTCTTTAAAAAACACCACCAAACACAGTAAAAACACACCAGCCACTAAGGTTGAAAGTCGAGTACGTGCACCTGAGCTGACATTAATCACAGACTGTCCAATCATGGCACAACCTGCCATACCGCCCATAAAACCGCTCACAATATTTGCCATACCTTGTCCGCGACATTCTTGATGACGGTCACCTTCAGTGCCTGTGACTTCGTTCACTACTGTAGTGGTCATCATGCTTTCAAGCAAACCGACGGTCGCTAATGTGATGGCGTAAGGAAAGACAATTTGTAGAGTTTCAAAGGTCAGTGGAATATCAGGCAGTAAAAAAATAGGTAAAGTATCGGGGAAATGACCTAAGTCACTGACCATACGCATATCCGTGCCGAAAAATAGCGCCAAAGCGGTCAGGACAAGAATACAAATAAGCGGTGAGGGAATGGTTTTTCCCAGTTTAGGCAGATAAGGAAACAGATAAATCACAACGAGGCCAAGTGCGACAAATGCATAGCCCCAGTAATTCATTTGGCTGAGCTCTGGAAGTTGCGCCATGAAAATTAAAATCGCCAGTGCATTTAAAAAACCATACACCACTGACTGCGACACAAAACGCATCAGTTTGGCGACTTTAAAATAACCCGCAATGATCTGAATAACACCTGTGAGAACGGTTGCCGCCAGTAAATATTGTAGGCCATGCTCTTTGACCAGCGTGATCATGAGTAGGGCCATCGCGCCTGTTGCAGCTGAAATCATGGCTGGACGGCCGCCAAAAAAAGCAATGCTCACAGCGATACAAAAGGAGGCATACAGTCCGACTTGAGGGTCTACACCTGCAATTGCTGAAAAAGCAATAGATTCAGGAATTAGAGCAAGTCCTACCACTAAACCAGCAAGAACATCGGTACGAATGTTAGAAAACCATTCATCTTTTTTAAGGCTAATCACAGATCAAATTCATTTTAGGGGCAAGGGGGCTATGTTAAAACAACTGTGTTGCAAATTGCAGTGTTGTTACACTTGAAAAAAACTGTGAATTAGACAATATTCAATAGGCGAACGAATGATTTTTCGTTTACGCTTTTTTGCAATTTACAGGTTTTGATCACTTGAAAGTTTGTTAGAAGCCATTTAAAACAGAGAATAGAGTTATAACAAGGATCAGATATGAAGCTTTATTATGCACCGGGTGCGTGCTCACTTGCGGCGCACATTATCCTCAATGAGATTAACGTTGACTTTGATTTAGTCCGAGTAGATTTAAAAACACATAAAACAGAAAAAGGTGCTGATTATTACGAAATTAATCCAAAAGGATATGTACCCGCTTTAGAAATTAATCCAGGTTTGATTCTGACTGAAAATGTAGCCATTTTGCCATTTTTAGCACAACATGATCCAAAACAAGATCTTATTCCGCCATCAGGCTTAGGGCGTGCCAAAGTTTTAGAATGGCTAGGTTATTTAAACTCTGAATTGCACGATGCTTATGCCGTTTTCTTCGGTGCGCCATTAGATGCTGCTGCCAAAGAAAAAGCCTATGCAGAGATTGATCGTTTACTCAGTTATATTGACAAACAAATTGGTGAGTCGGATCATGACTATTTGGTCGATGATAATTTTGGCCCTGCGGATGCATATTTATTTGTCCTCACCAATTGGTCAAATGGCATCGAACATGATTTATCACCGTATAAAAATATTATCTTTATTCGTAATAAAGTGGCTGAACGTCAGTCAGTACAAATTGCAATGCGAGATGAAGGTCTAATTCCTTAATTTTGATGCATTGAAGAAGCGCCGAAAGGCGCTTTTTTTGTACTTTAAAATTTATTGTTGATATTTAGTCAATAATATTTTGCAGATTCACTACTTTTTAGCGCTGAACAGAGTATCTATAGTGCCTATATAGATTTTGGCTTTTAGGTTCTTCCAATGAAAAATATTTTATTAATTAACGGTGCAAAAACCTTTGCACACTCGAATGGCCAGTTAAACGATACCTTGACTGAACTTGCGCAAGAGGTCTTGTCAGGCTTAGGGCATCAGGTTCAAGTGACCCGTGCCGACAGCGAATATGATGCAAAAGCTGAAGTGGAGAAATTTCTGTGGGCAGACACCGTGATTTACCAAATGCCAGGTTGGTGGATGGGTGCACCGTGGACTGTGAAAAAGTATATTGATGATGTCTTTACCGAAGGGCACGGTAGTCTGTATGCCAATGATGGTCGCTCACGTGCAGATGCTTCAAAAAAATATGGTTCAGGTGGTCTGATTCACGATAAAAACTATATGCTGTCGTTGACATGGAATGCGCCGATGGATGCATTTAATGATACTGAACAATTTTTTCATGGAGTTGGGGTCGACGGGGTTTATTTACCTTTTCACAAAGCCAATCAGTTTTTAGGAATGCAAACCTTACCGACGTTTATTGTGAATGATGTAATTAAAGCACCCGAAGTTGAAGCCTATATGGCTCAGTACCGTGACCATTTGACGCAAGTTTTTGCTTAATTCGGAGAAGCAACGATGTTAACTGTGATAGCTGAAATTATTTGTCATTCAGCGCAAGATTTTAAAACGGTTCTTGATTCATTCAACAACATTCGTGAGCAGGTCATACAAGAGCCTGGTTGCCATGGCTATGACGTGCATATTGATCATCCTACTGTTGAGAGTGCATTCCAGACCAAAGTACCGTTTTCAATCATGATGTATGAAAAATGGGAAAGCATGCAGCATTTAGAAACACATATGCACAGTATCAATATGCAGCAACATGCCCAAGCAACCAAAGGTGCAGTTGCTCAGGTGCAAATCCGTATTTTAGAAGCGCAGTAAGCGATGCATATGAGTTTGATAAAGCTTTTCTTCGCTCTATCTATTTAAACTCAAGTGGTTCATTGAACGGAACCTGTTCGAGTTTCAATGCGTAGCGCTGTTTGAGTGTTGACCATTGAACCTTGACAGGTTGAGTGCTTTCAGCAAATTCATTTTCACCTGTCGTATTTTTTACTTTGCCTGTCATAAAGTTGATACTTCGCGCCGTGATGTCGCCCGATGCACGGTGGAAATCATCGACATCATAACCAATCAGTTTAAATGTACGGTCTTGGTAGCGAAAGGTATACGTGTGATTGGTCACATACCACGAACCACAGCTTAACCAGTAGTGCAGATGAACTTTGAGCACGCCTTTTTGAATGCTTAACGCTTCAGTCTCACCGAGTGGATCTGCTAGGCAAGGGGACTCTAGGTCTCCTTCTGTCGGCAAAGTACTATTAGTCGCTACAAGTTGATAACCATGCGTTTGCTTCAATAAAACCAAAAGCTTTCGTTCATTGATATTGAGGACATCACTGCCTAAGCGATCATTTTTAACGAGATTTTGGGGATTGCTATCTTCAATAATCAGGGCAATGTCAGCTTGACCATCTTGGTTTAAATCGCCTTGGACTTTTTCTAAAACCTTCCAGTTTTTTGGCACAAAATCTTGGTAGCTCGTTTTGAGAGTCGGTTTTGCCTCTGCTTTGGCCCAAGCACTGCTTGTGAGTGATACGAAAAATAGGGTCTTAAGTATGAGTGCCGGTCTGATCCATTTTTGTGTGGACATCGTTTCCTCTCATTTTTATATGGTTATAGATGTTTGAAAATAGATATTATTGAGTGTATCAAAGCGTGTGGCGGAATGTCCCTACAAGCTCAGTCAGCATAAAATACTGACTTTATGTTGATATAAATAAAAAGGATTCCGAAGAATCCTTTTTGATTGCTTAATACAGATCAAGAGATTATTTAAAGAAATAACCTGTTTCTGGTGAGCTTGCATTCGCCATACGCTTACGAGGCATACGACCTGCGAGGAACGCTTCTCGACCCGCTTCAACAGCTTTTTTCATTGCAGAAGCCATTAAAATGGGGTGTTGAGCGGCAGCAATCGCGGTATTCATCAACACGCCATCACAGCCCAGTTCCATGGCAATGGCCGCATCGCTTGCAGTTCCCACACCTGCATCCACCAACACCGGCACTTTGGCATTTTCTTTAATGATAGAAATTGTGTGTGGATTCAAAATCCCTAAACCCGAACCAATCAAACTGCCTAAAGGCATGATGGCAACACAGCCCATGCTTTCAAGCTCTTGCGCTACAATTGGGTCATCTGAAGTATAGACCATGATTTCAAAACCATCGTCAATCAAGGTACGTGCAGCTTTCAATGTTTCGGTAATGTTTGGATACAGCGTTTTTTCATCACCGAGGACCTCAAGCTTGACCAAGTTATGACCGTCTAATAATTCACGCGCTAACATACAGGTACGCACGGCACTATTGGCATCAAAACAGCCTGCTGTATTCGGGAGAATGGTGTATTTTTCAGGTGGAACCACGGACAATAAGTTTGGTTGATCGGGATGCTGACCAATATTGACGCGACGAATCGCAACCGTCACGATTTCTGCGCCACTAGCTTGAATGGCCAAATCGGTTTCTTGCAGGTCCTTATATTTACCTGTGCCCACCAGTAGACGAGATTGAAACGATCTAGAACCAATGATGAGAGGGCTGTCTTGCATGTGAACTCCGTATTAACCGCCACCGACGGCATGAATAATTTCAATTCGATCCATTGCACAAATTGGGGTGTGTTCCAATTTACTTTTACTAATAATGTTTTCATTTTGCTCAACAGCAAAACGTTTGCCTTCAAGTGCAAAGGTTTGCACCAGCTCAAGCAGGGTTTTACATTCGGTATGCTTTAGTTCGCCGTTTAAATAAATCTGCATCGTGCTCATCTCTAGTTGTTTACTTGGTATATTTCATGGCATTCCATGCCAGAACTAACCAACCTGCAATCATCAATGCCCCACCAATAGGGGTAATCGCACCTAAGCCACGCGGTAAACCCAATGCCATGACATAGAGGGAACCACAGAAAAAGAAGATGCCGACTTGGATCAGTAAAAAGCTGGTTTTGATGGGAAGTTGAGGAATAACTTTGGCCAAAATGCCGAGCGCCAGTAAACCAAGCGCATGGTAAAAAAAGTAATCAGTTGCAGTTTGCCACCAAGCTAATTGAGCTTCACTAGCACGGGCTTTTAGACCATGTGCGCCAAAGGCACCTAATATAACGGCAAACGCTAAATTCAGCGCTGAAATCGCAATCCACATATCAATGCTTAACTTATATCACTGTGCGCAACAAAGTAGCATATTTTAAAGAAAGGTTAAAAGACAAAAAGCCTCATTTATTTACAAAAAAGAAAAGGGCATTTCGCCCTTTTCTGTATTGGTATCATCTTAGTTCGATGACATTGCCACTTTAATTTTTTCCATGGCATTTTTTTCAAGCTGACGAATACGTTCGGCCGAAACATTATATTCAGCAGCCAGTTCGTGTAAGGTCGATTTTTCATCATCTAACCAACGACGCTGTAAAATATTTCGCGAACGGTCATCAAGTTGTTCCATCGCATCATGCAGAGCATTGGTGCTTTGTTCTTCGTAATCTTCTTCTTCAGCCAAACGCGCAGGGTCGTAGCGGTTATCTTCAAGATAGAGCGCAGGTGCAACATGGGTTGAACCTTCATCGTCATCATCGCCCTGAGCTTCAAAAGCTGCATCATAAGCAGTTAAACG
This sequence comes from Acinetobacter sp. WCHA55, assembly GCF_002165305.2. Classification (NCBI taxonomy): domain Bacteria; kingdom Pseudomonadati; phylum Pseudomonadota; class Gammaproteobacteria; order Moraxellales; family Moraxellaceae; genus Acinetobacter; species Acinetobacter sp. WCHA55. The sequence goes on from NZ_CP032286.1 coordinate 1,120,473, forward strand.
ACCTTCCATTTCTAACACTTGTTCAGGTGTCACATTGAGGTCATTTGCAATCGATTGTGCTTCTTTTAGAGTGAGCTTTTTAGACGATTTTTTTAGACTACGCAAATTAAAGAACAGTTTGCGCTGTGCTTTAGTCGTCGCGATTTTGACAATACGCCAGTTACGAATCACATATTCGTGAATTTCTGCTTTAATCCAATGCACCGCAAAAGAGACTAAGCGTACGCCCATATTTGGGTCGAAGCGTTTCACAGCTTTCATTAAACCCAAGTTACCTTCTTGAATAAGGTCTCCTTGAGGTAAGCCGTAGCCTGCATAACTACGGGCAATATGGACCACAAAACGCAGATGCGACATGACTAGAAGTTTAGCAGCATCGAGGTCTTGGTCATAATAGTAGCGTTCAGCTAACTCTTTTTCTTGTTCCGCTGTCAAAATCGGGATTTGGTTGACAGTACTAATATAAGCACCCAAGTTTACACCTGGTGCTGATAATGACAGGGGCATCAATTGATTGCTGCTGTCACTCATGCGTTCTCCTTAGGGATTTCATTTTTACCCAACAATTGAATTTATCTTAATCCAATCTTCCGCTGAATAATGGAAAATTGGGTATAGAAATGTAAACTTTTATGCAAATATGAATAGACTTAGTGTAATTGAAAAGAATTAAGATTCAATGAAGTAGTGAAATTCATGTTCATTAATTTGTTTCAAAACGCAAGTTAAATGATGGATTTCGCAATAACGGGTGATATCGATCTGACTGTGCGGATCAGACGATTTTAATAGAAAATGCTGCGCCGGACTCTTTTTAAGTGCGCGTTTAAGCAACAACAGAGGCATAGGACAGGGTTGCCCCATTGCATCAATAATGTTGGTATTTTGTTCGATATCACTCATATAGCTAAGGCAGGTTTCACAACATTTAGGTGGGTAGAAATATTAGCAAATTCAGTGCCAAAACCCAAATATTTCATGTGTTATAGGCCTATAGTCGCTATATCTAAAATTACAAATAACTAGTTAAAAAATATGCTGAATTAAAAAGACGATTAATCAAAAAAAAGGGTATGAATTGTTTTTAACCCATGTTAAGCTCGTCGCGTACTGGGATTTAACACAACTATAAATTGTTTTAAAGCCCAATTTACAAATGGATGTAACCGGGATTTTGTTAATAGTTATACAGAATGATTACAAGCTTAGAAATAATAAATATTTTTAAACCTTGTTTGGTCTGCTGTTTGCAACACCGGGTGGTCCTTCTTTTAGATACAATGAGGATTAACTTATGACAGCTCGTGAACAAGGCGTAGTTAAATGGTTCAACGACACTAAAGGCTTCGGCTTTATCCAACGCAATGGCGGCGACGATGTATTCGTTCACTTCCGTGCAATCCAAGGCGACGGCCACCGTTCACTACGTGACGGCCAACGCGTTGAATTCAGCGTTGTAAAAGGTCAAAAAGGCTTCCAAGCTGAAGAAGTACAACCTTTAGACTAATTGTCTGAACGTACTTTAAAACGCCTCAATGTAAATTGGGGCGTTTTTGTTTATACTACAGATCAATTTTCGTGATTTTTCGTCAGAGCGCACTTATATGTCATCAGGTTTTGAAACCTTAAATTTACATCCTCAACTTAAACGAGCAATTGATGCTTTGGGTTTTAAGGATATGACGCCTATTCAGCAAAAGGTTTTAAAATTCACTTTGGCGGGACACGATGCAATTGGTCGTGCGCAAACGGGGACAGGTAAAACAGCGGCATTTTTGGTAAGCGTGATTAATGACTTACTGAATAAACCAATTCAGGAGCAGCGTTACCGTGGCGAACCACGTGCTTTAATTTTGGCACCTACGCGAGAGCTTGCACTACAAATTGAAAGCGATGCAAAAGAACTCACGAAATTCTCCGATTTAAATGTCGTGACTTTGTTGGGCGGCGTTGACTTTGATAAACAAAAAGCACAACTCGATAAAAAACCTGTCGACATTATGGTGGCGACGCCAGGTCGTCTGATTGACTTTGTTGAACAAAAAGAAGTTTGGCTCGACCAGATTGAGTTTTTGGTGATTGATGAAGCCGATCGTTTATTGGATATGGGCTTTATTCCTTCTGTAAAACGAATTGTCCGTTTTTCTCCACGTAAGGAACAACGTCAGACTCTGATGTTCTCTGCAACGTTTAGTTACGATGTTTTAAACCTTGCACAGCAATGGCTGTTTGAACCTGTAACGGTTGAAATTGAGCCAGAGAAGAAGACCAATGCGGACGTTGAGCAACGTGTCTACATGGTGGCAAAGTCTGATAAATATAAATTGCTACAAGACATTCTGCGTGATGAGCCCATTGAAAAAGTGATGATTTTCGCAAATCGCCGCGATCAAGTACGTAAGCTGTATGACAACTTAAAGCGTGATGGCTATAAGGTGGTGATGTTGTCAGGTGAAATTGCACAAGATAAACGTTTGAAAATGTTAGACCAATTTAAAAATGGTCAACATAACATCATGATTGCAACTGACGTTGCGGGTCGTGGTATCCATGTGGATGGTGTATCGCATGTGGTGAATTTCACCTTACCTGAACAGTCGGATGACTATGTACACCGTATTGGTCGTACGGGTCGTGCGGGTACGCGTGGTGTGAGTATCAGTTTCTTGTCTGAAGATGATGCATTCTATCTACCAGAAATTGAAAAAGCCATTGGGCAAAAACTACCACTAACACGTTTAGATGGCTATTGCTAATCGTTTGAAGTGATTGGTGTAATAAAACCGCTCAGTTGAGCGGTTTTTTATGGCATCTTTATTTTGCTTTACAAGAAAAAGTCAGGACTGTTTGATAATCACTGTCTTGGTTAATACCCGAGTTTGTACCCGAAATAGAACCCAGTACAGAAGCTGCAGCTTGGATCATTTTTCCAGTTTCATCACTCACGACGCCTTTTAAAGCACCTTGATATTCGGTTTTTTCATCACTCACAATCGCTGTTGCTTTAGATCCACACGTTTTAGCTGCTGCTTCAATTGCATTGTTTTTTGCAATCAGTGCAGTTTTACCAATACCTGTAACTTCGTATTGATTGTCAGCTTTTTGGACTGCTAAAGAGTTGCTTGGTGTCGACGCACAAGCGCTTAGAAGTAGTGTTAGTGCCGCTGCTCCAGCTATAGCGATATTCTTTTTCATTTCATACCCCAGTCATGTTTTATTAAATCATTGTTTATTGGAACATAGCTTGTAGGATGAATCATGTAAGAAATGTATGAAAAATGCAGTCTTATCGAACGGTTTAAAAAATGCTCAGAATTTTAAAATTAGTTTTGCCGAAACTGGGTATTTCATACTGAAGCGCTAGAGCAAACTTTTCAGAGTGTGCTACTCTAAAACGTATTGTTTAATTTGAAAGATTAAGAGCCTAATGACGGAACTCACGGTAGATATCGTTCACCAGAATATGCATCAACGTCAATCGATTGGCCATTTGGTCGAGCCTGCTCCAAATGCAGAACAATTAGAGCGGGCATTTCAAGCCGCATTGACTGCGCCAGATCATCACCGTTTAAAACCGACACGTTTTATCGTGATTTTTGAAGATCAACGTGAGGCATTTGGTGAGTTATTGTCACAAGCCTTAGCTGATTTGGGTGAAACGGAAGCAGCACAATTGGAGCGTGTTAAAAATCATCCTTTTCGTGCCCCATTATTGGTTTTGGCGCTGACTAAATTTCAATCGCATCCGAAAGTTCCTTATTTTGAGCAGACTTTAAGTACTGGGGCTGCTATTCAGAATTTTATTTTATCTTTACAAGCTCAAGGTTTTTCGAGCATGTGGCGTAGTGGGGCAGTGGTGGAATCGGTACATTTCAAACAGGCTTTAGGCCTCAGCGCAGATGATTTGATCTCAGGTATTTTATATATTGGTACGGCATTTAAAGCGATTCCGCCACGTGCCGAAATGCAAACCGAAAATTATGTAAGTTATTGGAACCAATAGTTTCATTTTAGGATATAAAAATAATGTCAGAGTTAAAGTTTTCAGATTTGGTTGAGCCTGTAGCAGTAGATCAAAAAACGGCACTTCGCATTACCGTTTTGGGTGGTGGTAGTTTTGGAACGGCCATGGCAAATACTGCGGTTCGTAATGGCTGCGATACCATGATTTGGATTCGTGATGAAGCCGTTGCAGCGGATATCAATGCGACACATGTGAATAAACGATATTTGCCCGATTTTAAACTTGAAGATGGTTTGCGTGCAGTTTCAAATATAGAAGAGGCTGTTCGTGATCGAGATATTATTTTGGTGGCAATTCCTAGTCATTCCTTCCGTGATGTACTCAAACAAATTAAACCGTTTATTACTTCGCAAGCAGTGGTGTCTTTGACTAAGGGTATCGAAGCGAATACTTTTAGTTTTATGAGTGATATTATTCGTTCAGAGCTACCAGAAGTGCCTTATGGCGTATTATCTGGGCCAAACTTAGCCAAAGAAATTGTAGCAGGACAACCAGCTGGGACGGTTATTGCAAGCCAGTCCGACTTAGTGCGTTATGCTGTACAACAAGCTTTGCATAGTGCTTTGTTCCGTGTTTTCGCTAGTGATGACGTGCATGGTGTAGAACTCGGCGGTGCGCTTAAAAACATTTATGCGGTCGCAATGGGAATGGCTGCTGCATACAAAGTCGGTGAAAATACCAAAAGTATGATTTTGACCCGTGCTTTAGCAGAAATGAGTCGTTTTGCTGTGAAGTTGGGAGCAAATCCACTGACCTTCTTGGGCTTGTCTGGTGTGGGCGATTTATTTGCAACCTGTAGCAGTCCACTGAGTCGCAACTATCAAGTCGGTTTCGCACTGGGTCAAGGCAAGAGTTTGGAACAGGCGACCACGGAATTGGGACAAACAGCAGAAGGTATTAACACCATTGTACAAGTCAAAGCACGTTCTGAAGAGCTAGATGTGTATATGCCGATTACTAGCGCCTTATACAGTGTGATATTTGAAAATGCGCCGCCTATGACAATTGCATTATCCTTAATGAAAAATGGACACCGTAGTGATGTGGAGTTTGTTTTGCCGCATCATGAGGTTTAAAGTCGCTTAAAGCCGAAATAAAATGAGTGCTTAAGTGGCTATAGTGACTGAATTGTCATAAAAATTAATTAAAATAATCAGGATTTGGATAAGGATTTTTTATGCAACTGACTTTGGTACGTCATGGCGAAGCTGCGCCACCGATCATGGGAAATGACACTAAACGCCCACTTACCGAACGCGGGCATGCGCAGGCAGAGCAAACTGCTGATTTTTTACAGTCGCGTATACAACCAGATGTCTTTGTGGTTAGTCCATTGCTGCGTGCGCAGGAAACATTGGCACATATCAAACAGCACTTTGCTGATGTGCCTGTCGTAATCTGTAATACCATTAAGCCAGATGATGATGCAAAAGCGGCTGTGGAATGGTTATCACATTTGCCGTATGAGTCTATTGTGGTGGTGTGCCATATGAATGTGGTGGCGCATATGGCCTCGATATTGGTGAAAGAATCATTCAATCCTTATGCTTTGGCTGAAGCACGGATTTATGAGCAAGCGGTTATCGCGGAAGGCTTGTCGACACAAACAAAAGCATTTATACCTAGCATATAAAAACCAATTAAAACGGCAGAATATAATACATGTTGCAAATTTGGATGCCCGAAGCCGATGGAACATGGCACTGGTCTACAGGGGAAAGATGGCAATCTGCTTATACACTTGAGCAATTGATTCAAGATATACAAGCGCATCATGGTGAGGAAGCAACTATTTTCTTTCCAAGCCGTGATGTGCAAATCATTCAGCAAAATATGCCTAAGGCCCAATACAAGCAGTTGGGGGCTGAAGGTGTGAAGTATTTGCTGGAAGAATATATATTGAGCTCAATCGATCAGATGAAAGTATTACATCACTTTCAAGCACCTGAGCAACTCACTGTTTTGGGTATTTCAAAGCATCGTTTAGAGACTTTACAGCATGCTTTGAGTTTGATTCCTGTGAAGCTGGTCAGTCTATTGCCTGATTTTCTGATTTTGCCTGTACCTGACGCAGAACAGGTAGTCTTGGGTTATGTTGAAGGACGACTTCTGTTTCGCTCTAATGCTTGGTTGGGCGGATCAATTGATGATCTTGCTGTATTTTTAGATTATCAAACAGCCAATCAAAAATATAAGATTTGTAACTTTAGTGCTTCGCACATGCATAGCATAAACGCCAGTGTGACACAGGAGCAACTTGAGTCTTTTCATTATGAATGGGCGGTATTGCCAAGAGCAAAACAACATCCATGGAATCTTTTGCCTAAGGTGAAAGAGCAACATGTTGCAACGGGCTATTGGAAAGCCTGCGTAGCGGTATTGGCTGCGTTGATTGTGACCCAGCTGACCTACGATGCGACGCGTTGGTATCAAAATAAAAAGCTTGCAGAGCAAGTGGCTGTTCAGGCGGTCGATCAATTTAAATATTGGTTTGGTGCGAATTATCCTGTGACTGAACAAACGCTGCGGAGCCAGTTTGAATATCAACTCAATATGAATAAACAAGCGGATGCTCAAGCTTTGTCTCTATTAAGTCGTGTTGGGCCTGTGCTCATGCAACAGCAAATTGTGGCAAATCAGGTGGTGTATGAAGCAAATAGCTTAAATATGCAACTTAAAGCTAACTCGGCAGAGGCTTTACAAACACTCACTCAGCAGCTTAATCAACAAGGTTTTCAGGTTGAATTAGGCAATATTCAGCCGACCACGGGTGGGGCAATTGGAATGGTGAAAATACAATAATGAAAGCCATACAAAATTTACAAACTGTTTTGGATCAACGTTTAGAGCTGATCAGCACTTATTTTGATCGTCTTACACCGCGCGACCGTATATTGGCTATTTTCTTGGTTATTTTTGTATTGGTGAGCTCGATAGGGGCTGCACTTTGGTATACCCATGCTGCGGCAGAAAAACAGCAAAAACGCGTGAATCAGCTCAAAGAAACCATGACATGGATGCAGAGCAATGCAGTCACTATGAAGTCGAGCTCAGATGGTCAACTGACTTCGATGGAGCAGATCCAGCGTATTGCACAGCAGCAGGGCTTATCGGTTGCTTCGCAGCAAAATGCTGAACAAATTCAGTTGGTGGTAAGCCATGCAAACTATGTGGTGTTGGCTAACTTTTTGACCCAACTAACGCAAAATGGCTTGAGTATTGAAAAAATGGAGTTGGTCTCAGATGCAGGGCAGATTAAATTATCAGCTAGCGTGAAATAATCGCTAAAAATAAAGCCAGACGAAGCATGGTGTTTTAGCGAGGCTATGCCTATAATATGGCGACTTAAAAAGCAGTAGACTTTTACAGATATGTTGTATTCTCTTGCCCGCCCTTTGTTGTTTACTTTAGCACCAGAGCGTGCACATGAGCTAACACTATCGCTATTGAAATCAACGCATAAGCTAGGCTTAATGCGTCAAAATATAGCGGCTAAACCGGTGACATGTATGGGCATCGAGTTCCCTAATCCTGTAGGTTTGGCTGCTGGTCTAGATAAAAATGGTGCTTATATTGATGCGTTGGCAGGTCTAGGGTTTGGTTTTATTGAAATTGGAACCATTACTCCACGTCCACAGCAGGGTAATCCTCTGCCGCGTTTATTCCGTATCCCACAAGCTAAAGCAATTATTAACCGTATGGGTTTTAACAACGCTGGTGTGGATCAACTGATTGAAAATGTCAAAGCAGCAAAGTTTAAAGGTGTTTTAGGGATTAATATCGGCAAAAATGCGGATACCCCAGTCGAAAAAGCAGTAGATGACTATCTGATTTGTTTAGAAAAAGTCTATAACTATGCGTCTTATATTACCGTTAACATTTCTTCTCCAAATACTAAAAACCTGCGTAGTTTGCAAAGTGGCGATGCTTTAACCGAACTGCTAGAAACACTGAAAAAACGTCAGTTAGAATTAGCTGAAGAGCAACAGCACTATGTACCACTGGTACTAAAAGTTGCACCAGATTTGGAAGCGGAAGATATTCAATTTATTGCGAAACAACTGCTTCAGTTTAAAATTGATGGTCTGATTGTGACCAATACGACTTTGTCTCGTGAAGGGGTGGAAAACTTACCTTTTGGTGATGAAGCGGGTGGTTTATCTGGTGCGCCTGTGTTTGAGAAAAGCACAGCGTGTTTAAAAGCTTTTGCTGAGGTTTTAAAAGGTCAGATTCCTTTGATTGGTGTGGGTGGGATTTTGTCGGGTGAACAGGCACTTGCAAAACAAAATGCAGGGGCAAACCTTGTACAAGTTTATAGTGGCCTTATCTATACAGGACCAACCTTAATTCAAGACTGCGTCTCTGCAATGAAAACAACATGAATGCCATTGATATCTTCATATTGATTGTATTGCTCATTGGAGGGCTCAACGGTTTGCGTCAAGGATTTGTTAAAGCCTTTGCGAACTTGATAGGATGGATTTTAGCGCTGATTGTTGGTGCTAAATTCGCAAGTGTCCTAGCACCTTCGATGGTCTCACTCAGTGAAGATCCAGTGGTTCAAAAAATTGCAGCTTTTGCATTTATTGTATTGGTTATTGTGGTTTTGACGTGGATTGTCACTGCATTACTGAATAACATATTGAAGAGTTTAAAACTCGGGCCTTTGAATCGATTAGCCGGCGGTGCTTTTGGTTCATTAAAAGGGTTGTTAATTGTTCTGATTACGATGCAAGGTGTGGGTTCTTGGGTTGAAAGCTCTCCATATTGGAGGCAATCCAAGTTTGTCCAAACACTTTTGCCTTACGCACCTTGGGCGATGGAGCTTTCTAAAGAGGCTGCAAGCGAGGCGATGTCACATATCAAGTCTAAAGATACACATGTATCTTCAGATTCTTCACCGAAAATTTCCTCGAAAAATGCTGAGGGACAGGGTGAGTCAACAAATAATCCTTTTTATTAATCCTAGCTTGTCTGCGAGGTTGCTATGTGTGGAGTAGTTGGTATAGCTGGTAAATCAGCTGTTAACCAAATGTTGTTTGATGCATTAACGATGTTACAACATCGTGGGCAAGATGCAGCTGGGATAGTAACCTGCCACGAAGGTCGTTTATTCTTACGTAAAGACAATGGTATGGTTCGTGATGTGTTCCACACTCGCCATATGCGTGCATTACAAGGTAATTATGGTATTGGGCATGTGCGTTATCCTACGGCGGGTTCATCGAGTAGTGCTGAAGCGCAGCCCTTCTATGTGAACTCACCTTACGGGATCACGTTAGCGCATAATGGTAACTTAACCAATGCTGAAGAAATTCATGACGATCTGTTCAAAACAGACTTACGTCATATGAATACGGATTCAGACTCAGAAGTACTGTTAAACGTGTTTGCGCATGAGTTGCAAAAACGCGGCAAATTGATGCCTACAGCAGACGATATTTTTCATGTAGTCAGCAAAGTACATGAGCGCTGTAAAGGCGGTTATGCTGTAGTTGCGATGCTTACTGGGCATGGCTTAGTGGGTTTCCGTGATCCAAATGGTATTCGTCCTCTAATTTACGGTTCCCGTGAAACTGATGCAGGTATGGAGTACATCATTGCATCTGAGTCTGTCGCTATTACTGCTCTTGGCTTTAAAGTTGAGCGTGATATTGCACCGGGTGAAGCGATCTTTATCGACTCAACAGGGCAGATGTTTACTAAGCAGTGTGCTGAAGCGCCTGAATACCGCCCATGCATTTTTGAATATGTTTACTTTGCGCGTCCAGATGCAATCATTGATGGTATTTCAGTCTACAAAGCACGTTTAAAAATGGGTGAAAAACTTGCTCAGAAAATCCTGACGGAGTGGAGTGAAGAGCATGATATCGATGTCGTGATCCCAATTCCAGATACCTCACGTACCTCTGCACTTGAACTTGCAAATATGCTGGGCGTGAAGTTCCGCGAAGGCTTTATGAAGAATCGCTACATTGGCCGTACTTTCATTATGCCAGGTCAGCAATTGCGTAAAAAATCTGTCCGTCAAAAGTTGAATCCTGTTGAACTTGAGTTCCAAGGTAAAAATGTACTTTTGGTGGATGACTCGATTGTACGTGGTACTACGTGTAACGAAATCATCCAAATGGCACGTGATGCGGGTGCGAAAAAAGTATTCTTTGCTTCTGCTGCACCGATGGTGAAATATCCAAACGTATATGGCATTGATATGCCAGCAAAAGAAGAGCTGATTGCATCTGAGCGTACAGTTGAAGAAATTCGTGAAATTATTGGTGCAGATCGTTTAATTTTCCAAGATTTGGAAGACTTAAAAGCAGCTGTGCGCACGAGCAAAGTGCCAGATTTACAAGAGTTTGATTGCTCGGTATTTGATGGTAAATATATTGCTGGCGGTATTGATGAAGCTTATTTAGATGAATTACAAGCAAAACGTCGTGAAACATCGAAAAAGAAAGACAGCTATATTGATGTCAATATTGATGCAGCTTCCGTTGATTTGACGGGTGTGAAAGAAGTCTAATTGATTTAGATTTGAGAAAAGCGGGAGTTTCCCGCTTTTTTCATTTATGATGGATTGATTCAAACAATGTAAGAAAAGGGATTTACATTGAAGGGTGTAAGTTATTCAATCATAAAGAATAAAAATATGTTGTGGTCCGCAAGTATCTGCTTGCTAGCGGTGCTTTTGTCACTATTTATTTTAAATACTGTGGCTGGACTGCTGGTTTTTTATTTTGATTCGAGTCAAAGCATTTTTTGGCATAGTTTGAGTATTTATATCATTGGTTTATTGCTCTTGGTGATGAGTTATTCCGTGGTATATGAGTTGTATGTGTTCCGTTCAGGTGGACATAGTCTGGCCAAGCAGCTGCGTGCACGACGTTTAAGTTTGATTGAAAGTACGCCAGAAGAAAGTATTGCACTGAAAATTACAGAAAAACTAGCGGATACTTTTTTAATTGAAACACCTGCTGTCTATGTTTTGCCCGATGAAGTGGGGGTGAATGCCTTGACCGCTGGTTTTTATCCCAAGGATATTGTGATTATTTTAACGTGGGGTGCCCTGCAAAACTTAGATGAACTTGAGCTGACAGGGTTATTGAACCATGAGTTTAATCAAATTTTATCCGGTGAGACCGCTGAAAATACACGATTAAAGATTTTATATAGCGCTCTCACGACCTTTAGTCAGTGGGGCAGTAAAATTGCTAAATTAGGGTTTTCAACTCATCATAAAAAGTCACAAAGTTTTGAAACTACTTTTGTCGCAACAGGTGGAGTGATCTGGCTGATTGGTAGCTTGGGAGTGCTGGTTACCCGCTGCATTAAGTTTCTGACGTTGGGGGGGCGTACTTTGAAAAATGATATGAAAACACGCCGTCTGATGCAAAATGATGCCAATATTCAAACCTTGATGCGTATTTATGTGCATCATGCAGGTTCACAAATTCACAGTGAATATTCTGAGTCGATAGCACACATGTGTTTTGCCAACTCATTAAGTGCGCAAAGTTGGATGAATATTCATCCAAGCATTGAAGAGCGTATTTATGAAATGAATCCAAATTTGGTTCAAGATATACAGTTGGAAAACCTAGAAAAACTGCGCAACCGTCCGCTATTTGGTTTGTTTCGCTCCTTAGAGGAGCAGTACGCGGATTTCCAAGCACCTTGGACTTCACCGCAGCCTTTACCCTTATTACGACTATCTCCGATTAGTTTTGCCATTAAAGATGCGATTAAACCACTTAACCCTGAAGTACGTGCACATATTGAACGTCCAGAGTTAATTCAGCGAGCTTTACAGACCGCAACAGGTTCACGCGAGCTGATGGTCGCGATTCTCATGATTCGTCAATTCCGTGAATTTATTCCTGCTGAGGCTGAGGTGAGTCGTGCCATTGTTGATTCATTGTTAAACCTAGATGGCCGTGTTCATATTTCAATTTTCCATGAGGCATGCCGAAATATTGGTGGCATGCCAGCGACAATTGCACGCCAGTTTTTATTAAAGTTGGCGAAGATTATTCAAGAAGACGGTGAAATTGGACTGTTGGATGCACTGCTACTTGAACGGGTTAAGTTTGAGCTGAATCTGTTGCCTGTACATACACCTGCTGCCCTAGATGAAGTTAAACCACAGATTGTGCGTTTAATTGATGCTTTGTTACATGTGCAACAAATCAATAGTGAAACACAGTTGGAAGTACGAGAGAAAATCTTGCGTCGAGTTTTAACTGTGCAAGAGTTGGAGCAGTATGCGGAAATTTCAGACGAGCCGATTGATTTGGCTGAAATTTTAAATGATATGGCAGGGCTGCTGTTGCGGGATCGTTTGAGTATTTTGGGTGTGGCTGAAATTTGTTTATGGAATGACCGTATTATTACCCAAGATGAGCAGGATGTTTTGGAGTTGCTCTATTGGCGTCTCGGTTTTGACAGTGAGGAGATCGTTGAGCAAATGCAAAAGAAAAATCGCTTGATGATTGTTTAAGTGAGCGTTCCATAGGTTCTCAGTATTTGCATACTGTCTAATGCGAATAAAATGTGAAAAGAACAGCATCTCTAGACATTTCTCGATAGAATATGCACTGAATAAAGTGTGAAGGTAAAAGATGATCGGGCATCAGCGTGAGGTTTTGGCGAGTTTAGGAATTGATTTGTGGGTTCCAGATTTTTTGCCGTCTCAACAAAATGTAGCCACATCTATCTGGCGAGATCAAAGTACAACTGAGATCATTTCTGACATTGTGCGACCTCAGTTTCAGCCTGAAATCCAAAGTATTCCTAAACATCCACCTGTAAAGAATAAGCTTCCACATCCAGCGCCTGTTGCTGAAATTGCAAAACAACCGATTGAACAAGAAACTGTTACAGCATTAACAGAAGAGATTGTCCAAGAGGCTATCCATGTTGAGACTTTTCAGTTGCAAGCTGTTGCCATGGAGCACTGCGCCTTGGTCATTGAAGCGACACAATTGAGCATGGAGCAGCAACAGCTTTGGCAAAATATTGTCCAAGCCTTACCTGCGCAAAAGTATGCGCTAAATTGGCCTTTTCCTTTGTTGAATTTCCAAGATGGGCGCGGTGTTCAGAGTTATATTCAAGGTTTCTTTGATGGTTTAAGTCAGGGTAAAACTGTTATTGTATTGGGCTCTATACCAAATGCTAATGGCATAAAAGTCACACAAGCAGCAAGCTTACAAGAAATGCTTGATCAGCCATTACTTAAAAAATCCTTGTGGCACATGATGCGAGCAAAACAACAAAATATGGAATAGGTATGAAGCAGAAAGTCGTTGTTTTTAGTCGAATTGATGCAGAGGTATTACAGCGCCTAGAGCAGCGTTATCACGTGGTGGTCATCAACCCGAAAGCAGGAGATGTAAATACGCAAATCCGTGAGCAAGTTACGGATGCGGATGCCATGATTGGTGCAGGGCGTTTACTTAATCAAAAAAACCTAGAAACTGCGAAACAGCTCAAAATTATCTCTAGTGTCAGTGTTGGCTATGACAACTATGATTTGAACTACTTAAACCAAGCAAAAATTTGGCTCAGCCACACCCCACATGTGTTGACTGAAACGACTGCCGATTTGGCCTTTACTTTGTTGATGAGTGCGGCGCGCCAAGTGCCATATTTAGATCAATGGACCAAAACAGGTCAGTGGTCGCGTACTGTTGGGCAGGCACAATTTGGTCAGGAAATTTTTGGTCAAACATTAGGTATTATCGGCCTAGGAAATATTGGTGCGGCAATTGCACGACGGGGCTTTCATGGTTTCAATATGAATATTTTGTATCACGGGCGCCGAGAAAAATTAGAATTGGCACAACCCTTAAATGCACGTTTTTGCGAATTAGATAAGCTGTTGGAGCAATCGGACTTCATTGTCGTGGCGGTTGATCAAAACGCGCATACGCAGCACTTGATTGGTGCGGAAGCTTTTAAGAAAATGCAATCTCATGCAGTTTTTGTAAATGTTTCTCGTGGTGCTGTGGTAGATGAACAGGCGCTTATTCAGGCCTTAGAGCAAAAGCAAATTTTTGCAGCAGGGCTGGATGTTTATGAAAAAGAACCGTTGCAAGATTCAGCACTGTTCCAGCTTCACAATGTGGTGACATTGCCGCATATTGGTTCAGCAACCTCCGTAACACGTAGAAAAATGGCAGAGTTAGCTTACCAAAACTTGGTGAAAGTGTTGGAAGGCGGTCAACCTCAATATCTGGTGAATCCTGAATTTAGATAAAAAATTGATAACACTTCATTGCATTTTCATTCAATTATCAATGTTATATTCATTCGATTCCTTTAAATAAAGTCGGGGTGAGGGTTGAAGCGTTTTCTGTGTGCGTGCAGTTTAAGTCTTATTTCGACTGTTGGTTTTGCAGAAGGTCAATTTCTTACGAATGCTCCACAGTTCAATGTGCCTGAGATTGGTTCAGGTATCGGTTTTATTGATCAATATAATGAGCGTTATATTGGTGAAAAAGTTTATCGTGAAGTACAGCGTCAGCTACCTGTTACGCAAAATCCGTGGCTAGAAGATCAACTGATGAATGCTTTTTCAAGCATTTTGAGTCAAACCCAACTTGGTCAACCGATTGGTCTAGTGGTTATTAATGACCCGCAAATTAATGCCTTTGCAGTTCCGGGTGGTTTGTTTGCATTAAATGCTGGTTTGATTACTAATGCCAATAATATGGATGAGGTTGCTGGCGTAATGGCGCATGAAATCGCACACGTCACACAGCGACACTACAGTCGTTCGCAAGAGGCGTTTAAGGGGCAGGGTTTACTCGCGCTAGCAGGGATTTTGGTTGGTGCTTTGGTTGCGTCTCAAGCTGATGGTGATGTTGGTTCAGCAGTCATGGTTGGTACGCAAGCCGCACTCATGGACAAGCAGCTGTCTTATAGTCGTAACCAAGAGCGTGAAGCTGACCGTATAGGGATGCAATACATGTATAGCGCTGGTTACAATCCACAAAGTATGGCTGATTTTTTTGAAGTGATGCACCGTGCAACCAGTCGAGTGAGTTTTTTACCCGACTTTTGGTTCACACACCCACTCACGACTGAGCGAATGAGTGAGGCAAGGCTCAGAGCGAATCAATTGCCTAAAGTGAAATCTACTTGGCGAGATGAAGATTTTGAGATCTTGAAGCTGTATACCATGGTGATCTCGAATCAGGCGACAGAACAGCAACTACAGATGTTGGTGAGTCGTAATAGTTATGCAGCACAACTTGCTTTGGCTAGTTTTTACCTTAAACAAGGTGACTATAAGCTTGCTCAACAAGTGTTAGATCAGGCTAAGTCACATCAGAAATTACATAATCTACAAACCTTGATTCAAGCTGATATTTTGCTTGGACAAAATCGGGTGAATGAAGCTCTTGCTGTAATCCAATCACCTGCGAGCATCATGCCTGAAAATCGGGCTTTAAATTATAAATTGGCTGAAGTTTATATTCGTCAAAATCGACCTGAGCTTGCGCAGCCTGTACTCAATCGTTTTTTGAATAATAATCCGCGTGATGTTAATGCGTGGAGACTGATGCAGCAAGCGGCAAGTTTAGATAAAAAGTCGCCAATGCATACCATTAATGTTCTGCGCTATCGGGCTGAAGTGCAGTTTTGGTCGGGCTTTGAAGAAGAGGCGATTAAATCTTTGTTGCATGCTCAGCGTTTAGCTAAAGATAATGAAGCAATGTCTGCAACGATTAAAATGCGTTTAACCCAAATGCAAAAAGATCGACAATTTAGAGCGTAGAGAAGTGGTATTGTAAATAGAGGGATAAGCGGAGACAAATCGGAATCTGTTTTAAAGCTGAGAATGAATAGATAAAATAAAAGACGAATAATAATTTTTATAGAGGCTAAAACTTTGAACTGCCTTTTTTTAAGGTCAGTTCAACGTATTCGATTTAAAGATTTTTAAATTAAGCCAGTTTTGCTTTAATTTTTGCTGAAACTTGAGAAGGATCGGCGCGCCCGGCTATGAGCGGACGCAGAGAATTCATCACCTTACCCATATCTTTCATGCTAGTAGCTTCTTGCGCTGCAATCGTTTGCGCAATCATGGAATCAAGTTCTTCCTCAGTCATAGCTTCTGGTAGAAATTGAGATAAAACCTCAAGTTCGGCTTGTTCCTTACTAGCTAAATCTTCTCGACCAGCGCCTTCAAAGGCTTTGATCGATTCTTTACGTTGTTTAATTTGTTTTTCAATGACCGCAAGAACTTGAGCGTCGTCAAGTTCTTTGCGCTCATCGACTTCGATTTGCTTAATTGCCGCCTGTAGACTACGAATTACCGTTAACTTATCCATTTCTTTAGCACGCATAGTAGCTTTCAAAACTTCAGTTATTTGGCTTTTTAAAGTAGTCATTATTTAGTCCAGGCAGTCAATCACAAATTAATCTTAGTAAAGGCGAGTAGTACGTACTGATTCACGCGCCAATTTCTTTTGGTAGCGTTTAACAGCAGCAGCTTTTTTGCGCTTACGTTCTTGAGTTGGTTTCTCGTAGAATTCGCGCTTACGAACGTCAGCTAAAACACCCGCTTTTTCGCATGAACGCTTGAAACGACGGATAGCTACGTCTACTGGTTCGCCTTCTTTCAATTTAACTTGTGGCATGAAGAATCCTCATTAAGTTATGGATAAGATCTGGGCGATATTGCCCTGATCACAAGTGAAGGTCAGTATTTTACTCATTTACATCTCATACCACAAGTCTATAATGGTTCACGCAATAGATTTGATACAGGTTATAGGCAGTTTAATGATCGTTTTAGGCTTAGAAACATCTTGTGATGAAACAGGACTTGCCCTTTATGACAGCGAGTTGGGTTTACGTGGGCAAGTGCTGTACAGCCAAATTAAACTGCATGCAGAGTATGGTGGTGTGGTGCCAGAGTTGGCATCGCGAGACCATGTGCGTAAGCTGATTCCATTGATGAATCAACTGCTTGAAGAAAGTGGTGTAAAAAAATCTGAAATTGAAGCCGTGGCCTATACGCGTGGTCCAGGGCTGATGGGTGCGCTGATGACAGGTGCACTGTTTGGCCGAACTTTGGCTTTTGCTTTAAATAAACCTGCAATTGGTGTGCATCATATGGAAGGGCATATGTTGGCACCACTTTTATCGGAAACGCCGCCAGAATTTCCATTTGTAGCACTTTTGGTCTCAGGCGGACATTCTCAACTGATGGCTGCTTATGGTATTGGGCAGTATGAATTGTTGGGTGAGTCGATTGATGATGCAGCAGGTGAAGCCTTTGATAAGGTTGCGAAAATGATGGGATTACCGTATCCAGGTGGCCCAAATATTTCAAAACTGGCGGAGCAAGGTGATCCGAATGCCTTTGCCTTCCCGCGTCCAATGCTGCATCAAGGTTTGGAGTTTTCATTTAGTGGTTTAAAAACAGCCGTATCTGTGCAAATGAAAAAATTAGGTGACGAAAACCGTGATGCGGATATTGCAGCGAGTTTCCAAGAAGCTATCGTGGATACTCTAGTTAAAAAATCTGTGAAAGCGTTGAAGCAAACAGGTTTAAAACGTTTAGTGATCGCTGGTGGTGTCAGCGCCAATAAACGTTTGCGTGAGCGTTTGGAAGCAGATTTAGCCAAGATTCGTGCTCAGGTCTACTATGCCGAACCTGCACTTTGTACGGACAATGGTGCTATGATTGCTTTTGCAGGTTATCAGCGCTTAAAAGCTGGGCAGCATGACGGTTTGGCCGTAACGACAACACCTCGCTGGCCAATGACGGAGTTGACCAATCCCAGTGAAGTATAAGGCTCTCATTTGATAAGCTTAAAGCCCGACTGAATGTTGGGCTTTTTTTACATTTAGGTCTTTATTACAGCGCTATCCAAAAAACGCTGCTTAGACTTTAAGAATATTTTTTAACTCACTTCAATGCAGGTTAGCACTAAGCTTAAAGTATTTACCCATAGGTTTATCCATAGAAATTGGGGATAAGTATGTATGCTGTGATTTTGATTCATTTCAAAAGATTAAAACTATGAGCATTTCTGAATTTAATTAAAATTTTTATTTTATATGATTTTAAAATGTTGATTAATATAATTATTTATATTTTTATTAAGTTTTTATTGCTATGCGAGAATAAAACTCAAAGTCATGAAGGTCAATCACAACATGTAACACTATTTCGCTTTCTGAGTGCAAAATTTTTATTAGTATATATAAAAGGCAGATATAGATTTTCTTAAAAATATCTTAGTCGTATAAATCACGAAGCTATGACGGTCTGTCTTAGGAGCTTTCATTACCACAATGAAAGTACATAATTAGAAGAATATTTAGAGGTGTTACCCATGGCGGCTACTAATGGAATGTTAGATCCAGATGATTCAGTTATTTTATTGATAGACCATCAAAGTGGACTTTTTAATACCGTACGCGATGTACCTGTACCCGACTTGCGCAATTATGTGATTGCAATTGCAAAAGTGGCAACTTTATTAAATATACCTGTAATTACCACAGCTTCCGTACCTGATGGCCCCAATGGTCCTTTAATTCCTGAAATTCACCACTTTGCACCACATGCAGTTTATGTACCCCGGACTGGACAAATTAATACTTGGGACAATCCCTTATTTGTAGATGAAGTTAAAAAAACGGGCAGGAAAACACTGATTATTGCAGGAACCCTGACCAGTGTATGTATGGCATTTCCAGCGGTGAGTGCACGCCAAGAGGGTTACAATGTTTATTGTGTAGTGGATGCTTCAGGAAATTGGAACAAGATGGCTACAGATACATCAATTGCCCGCGTTACTCAAGCAGGAGCCATTCCAACCGATACATTTGCAATCGTGGCAGAGTTAATGCGTACTTGGAACCGTCCTGAAGGCTCGCGTTTTGCTGAAATTCTGTCAGATCATGTCTGCCCAGAGTATAAATGTTTGATGGAGAGTTATGCAAAAGCACAACAAATTTCTAGAGATGGGCCAGAAACTCACTTAGATAAATATCAATAATCAGATCAAAGCTACTTGAACTGATATTCATCCCTCATATTTTCAAATGAAATAACCCAAATTCCGCATTAGAATTTGGGTTATTTCTTTGATCAGACTGAACTATTAGATACAAAAATAATTGAAATAGCTCATGCGTTTAAGTGTTTAACAGTATTGTGAATCTAAAGCTGTTTTAATTTTTGTGAACCGACCCAGTGTTTAGAAAATTGATACGCTGCACGTCCAGAGCGTTGTCCACGCGCCTGACACCAACGAAGTGCTTCGGCTCGCACTGTATCGTCCATGACGATTTGAGCTTTTGCTAAGTAGTGCTGCACGATATCCAAATATAAATTTTGATCTATTGGATAAAAAGACAGCCATAACCCAAAACGATCGGAGAGTGAAATTTTTTCTTCAATCGCTTCTTGTGGATGCAGTTCAGTGTACTGCGGTACGTCGACTCGAGTCACAGGCGTGTTTTCATGCATAAACTCAGGCAGCAAATGACGACGGTTACTGGTGGCATAGATAATAAAATTGCTTGAACCTGACTGCAAAGATCCATCTAGCACACTTTTTAAACTGCGATAGTTTTCATCTTCGGCGTTAAAAGCCAAGTCATCACAATACACAATAAACTTTTCAGGACGCTCTGCGATCAGCTTTTGAATTTCAGGCAGTTCGGATAAATCATCACGTTCAATTTCAATCAGTCTTAAGCCTTGCTCTGCATATTCCGTTAATAAAGCACGCACAATAGAGGACTTACCTGTCCCACGAGAACCTGTAAGCAGCACGTCATTGGCAGGTAAACCATTGAGAAATTGTTCTGTATTTTGCAGCACTTTTTCTTTTTGACGCTCAATGCCTTTTAAATCATTTAATTCAATTCGTTTGAGTTGGCGAATAGCTTTTAATTCGCCATTTTCCCATTTAAAGGCAATCGCTGAAAAATCAGGTGCTTGTTTAACTTCTGGTAGGCTTTGCTGTAGTTGTTGGAGTACAGTCGATAGTGCTTCTAAGATATTGTTTGGTAGGTTAATGGTCGCCATGATTAATCAGCTTATAATTACACTTGTCGTCGATCTTAACATTCGATCTAGTCGCATCAAACCCTTAAAGTGGTATAGATTTGCCAATTTTAGGGTTGAAATGGCGATGGTAATGCTCACATAATTTGCACATAGCTAGTTAGACTGGCGGATGAGTGTGTTAGTGAAATTTTAGGAAAATACAAAAAAGTGGGTGAGGATGAGTATGTTGTTTAAAGATTTCACACGGGAAATCAACCCGCACCAAGCCTATCGAATCAAAAAACTGAAAAACCAATTGGCTCAGGCAGACAACTATACTGAGTGGAAAAGTATTGCGCTTAAAATTGATGAAGAGTCAGGTGCGCAAGAGTGGAAGTATGACAACTGTTCACCTTATTTTGATGCAGAAGTGATTACGCATCGTTTGGGGTTATTAAAGCGTTATCGTCAACAAAAGCGTACGACTGATTTGATGTACTTGCTACGTGAAGGTCTGAGTTATGACATTGCTAATATTGCTCACCCCATGCTGTTTACCGCAACCTATGTCGGTACCAAGAAAATTATTGAAGACTATATTGAAGAAGTCAGTCAAGGTTTAGCATTTGTAGCATCTACGGATTGCCAGTGTTTAGATAAGCAGCAAAAAATTGAATTTTTTCAGCACTGCCAAAAGGCTTTTGGGCAACCAGCCATGATGTTTTCAGGGGGGGCGACATTAGGATTGTTCCATACAGGTGTGTGCAAGGCTTTGCTTGAGCAAGACCTAATGCCAAAAGTACTGTCTGGTTCAAGTGCAGGCGCTATTATGACAGCGATGCTAGGACGAGCAACACCTACAGAAATGCTGAGCATTTTAAATGGTGAAAACTTTTTCACAGATGCTTTTCAATTTCGTGGTTTCCGTGAAGTCCTAAAGGGCAATGGCGGCTTAGCGGATGTGAAACATCTAAAAAACTTTTTAATTGCAAATTTGGGTGACGCTACCTTTGAAGAGGCCTTTAAGCAGTCAGGCTTGTATAACAATGTCGCGGTTGCACCTTATGACGCCTCACAAAATCCGCGCATTATGAATACCTTTACTTCACCTGACTTATTGGTATGGAGTGCAGTACTCGCGTCTTGTGCAGTGCCGATTCTATTTCCGCCAGTCAAGCTCACCAGTAAACGACATGATGGCTTATATACCCCCTATATGTCTTCTACGCGTTGGGTTGATGGCAGCGTTCGTAGTGATTTTCCACAAGAAAAAATGGCGCGTTTATACAATTTGAACTATACGATTGCTAGTCAAGTGAATCCGCATGTGGTGCCATTTATGCAGTCGGATGAAGCACGTTTTCGTAAAGATATGCTGAGTTGGCCTGAACGAATTGTACGCCGACAAGGTAAAGTGATTAGTAAAGGGGTAATGGACTTTGCCCGTGAGCGTGTGGGGATGATTCCACCGATCCGTCGTTTACTGGATCATGGCTATGGTGTGGTTGATCAGCGTTATTATGGCGATGTGAATATTGTGGGGAAATATGGCCTGCGCCATTATAGTTATATGCTGCAAAATCCAAGACCACATTTATTTAAACTCTTACAACGTGAAGGAGAACGTGCAACTTGGCCAAAAATTTCAATGATTGAAACACATGCTCGTGTCGGGAAAACCATTCAACATTGTTTAGAGGTCTTAACTGCATTAGATACGGCAGAGATGAATGAATCCGAATTCTTGGCAGTTTGATCGTCAAGAATTGAACACGCTCGAGTTGTCGCTCCATACTCAGACTCAGCGTTTGGGTTGGGGGCGAAAGCTATATCGCTTTGAAGTTGCAGGGCAGGGGTATTGGTTAAAGTATCAGTCGGTATCAGAGCATATTGTTCTAATCAACGGATTTGATGCTGAACTTAGTTTTTATCAGCATGTACTTGCGATGCCGCAACTGCCAAGGTTCTTGCCTGAAGTGCAAATCCTTGAAAATTTTCAGCTTCACTTAGAGCGGGTGAAAGTCGCACTCATCTTAAAAAATGTTCAATCATTACTTATGACAAATTCCCGTCAGTTAAGTCGAGATCATGTTATTCATATCATCTTCAAAATGTTGAATGCTGTAGAAGAATTACATCAGATGGGCTGGATTCATGCTGATTTAAAACCTTCGCATTTTTTGTTAGATGGCTCTACATGTAAGTTAATTGATTTTGAGCAGAGCCAAAGAATTGGTGAAATAAGCTGTCAAAAGACTCTAACAGCGACACCACGCTATATGGCACCTGAGTTATTTCATGGTGAAGCAAAGACAGTACAAACCGACCTGTATGCACTCGGGATCATTTTACTTGAGTGGTTGACTGATCAACGTTTGCAGGCAGCGAGCTACCAAGATTGGGCGTACTTACACTGTCAGTCTTTGAATATAGTGCTTCCTGAACCTTTTTGGTGTTTTAGTCCACTTTTAAAGGGACTTTTAGCTAAGCAAAAAAGCCAAAGATGGCAAAATGTTATGACCGCAAAACGATGCTTAATGACTGAAATTGAATGAGAAAAAGCCAAGTATAAAGTTTTTGTTTCTTATTTAATCAAATGAGTGTGTTTTTCTTAAAAATTGCTTGTCATGCGAAAATGATCCCTATAGTATACACAGCCATTGGGGACGTGGCGAAATTGGTAGACGCACTGGATTTAGGTTCCAGCGCCGCAAGGTGTGAGAGTTCGAGTCTCTCCGTCCCCACCATAAATCATTTGAATTAAGATGATTTATAAGGCCATAGAGGATTGGTGTAATGGTAGCATGACGGTCTCCAAAACCGTTCGTCAAGGTTCGAATCCTTGATCCTCTGCCAACTTAAAGTCTAACGCAAAGTTAGCACCCTGATGGGGACGTGGCGAAATTGGTAGACGCACTGGATTTAGGTTCCAGCGCCGCAAGGTGTGAGAGTTCGAGTCTCTCCGTCCCCACCATCAGTAATGAAGCAAGGTATTAAGCCTTGCTTTTTTATTGCCTAAAATTTAGTGAAGAGCTGAAAAGCCTTTTTATACAGATAGAGTATAAAAATAGATTCAACTGCCGATTTTATGACAGAAAAGCGGGTGATTGCTGATAAAAGCGCTTGTCATATAGTGTCTATCGCTATAATATACACAGCCATTGGGGACGTGGCGAAATTGGTAGACGCACTGGATTTAGGTTCCAGCGCCGCAAGGTGTGAGAGTTCGAGTCTCTCCGTCCCCACCATAAATCATTTGAATTAAGATGATTTATAAGGCCATAGAGGATTGGTGTAATGGTAGCATGACGGTCTCCAAAACCGTTCGTCAAGGTTCGAATCCTTGATCCTCTGCCAACTTAAAGTCTAACGCAAAGTTAGCACCCTGATGGGGACGTGGCGAAATTGGTAGACGCACTGGATTTAGGTTCCAGCGCCGCAAGGTGTGAGAGTTCGAGTCTCTCCGTCCCCACCATCAGTAATGAAGCAAGGTATTAAGCCTTGCTTTTTTATTGCCTAAAATTTAATAGATGATTCATATAAAAAAAGCCCCTTTAAGGGGCTAAATTTTGATTCATCACGCGAAGTAAGTGTGGAGCAATTTTAGGCTTTCAAATGGTCTTCGAATTCTTCACCGAGCTGCATGGCTAAGTTATTGCCCGCGAGGTCACAAGTCACAAGTCCATATTCTTTCTTAAAGCTAAAAGTAAAGCCACGGTTGTCTGCTAAGGTTTTGACTGAATAACCTAATTTCTCTAACCAAATACGGAAGGCGATGAGATTTTTTGCTTTCACTACTTTTTTCACGAGGATATTCCTTTTTCACTGATAAATTATTAATAGGGATATTTCACGCTTTTTTAAAGGGGGTTTTTTATATATTTTTATTTTTGTCTCTTTTTAAAGCAATTTAAACGAAGATGAAAGCGTGTAGAAAGCATAAGCGAGAGTATTTTATTGTTTAAAATAATTTTATCATGATGAAAAATAATAATATTTTGAGGTGAGTTTTAATACTTTAGAATTAAGTGCCTTCGTTGTGGAGAAATATTTTGTAGTAAATAGAAATGTAATGATTTTTTTCAGAGTCTGGGTGCTTTGAGGCAGTCTTACCATCTAGCCTCGCTCGTGATTATTCTATTCTGGCATCGTGTGGGTTTAACTGCATTGGTTGAAATTTGGAGAGCTTAAACGCTAAGTGTAGAAGCTCCAACTGATCGTTTTAATTACCTCAAGTAAGAGAACATGTGGCATGAATGGGAGACTGCATTATTTAGCAGCCTCTATAAAGGAAAGAGACCAATTAAAACTGATCCTTCAGATCACGCAACCGTTTAAACTCTTCAACATTTTCTGTACGTAAAAAAGGATTGGTTTCGAGTTCGATTTCAATACTGCTTGGAAGCGTACATTCACCCAAATAGCGCATGGTTTCCACACGGTCTAAACGTTCTTGAATGGCAATATTGTCTGGTTCAACATGGCTGGCAAACTTCGCGTTGGAAAGCGTGTATTCGTGCGTACAATAGACTTTGGTTTCGGCAGGCAAAGCCGCTAAACGGTTGAGCGAATGGTACATCTGCTCATGTGTGCCCTCAAACACTCGCCCACAGCCCATTGCAAACAGGGTGTCACCGCAAAATAAAGTCTGGATGGATTCGATAAAGTACACAATATGGCCCAGTGTGTGGCCAGGAACGGCTAAAACGTCAACCTGTAAATCATGAAATGAGAAATATTCATCATCCATTAATGCATGGGTGATGAAAGGAATTTTTGATAATTCCTCACGTGGTCCATACACAGGAATATTTCGACTTGCAATCAGGTCAGCGACACCACCAATATGGTCTTTATGCCAATGAGTCAGCCAAATTTGAGCAATACTTAGGCCATGTTCAGTGCAATAGTTTTCAACTAATCCTGCTTCAGTGGGGTCAACCACCACGACTTGCTTTGATGAGGTGTGTTCCAGCAGCCAAATATAGTTTTGGAGTTGGTTTTTGACATCAATGATATGAACTTGATAAGTCATTTTTCTTCTTCAAAGAGCTGCATATATTCATTCTAATGTAGCGGGTACAAGCCCTGAATTCCAGTCATGAATTATGTATAGCGCATAGAGGATAGGTGTCTATTGTTCTGGACTTTTCTCTTTTTTGTCATATTGTGCTGTTATCTTAGCCATAAAAAACCACGCTAAAAAGCGTGGTTTTTTATGTGTTCAATCTAATTTAGATTAGATTTTACCTACTAGGTCGATTGAAGGAGCAAGAGTTGCTTCGCCTTCTTTCCATTTAGCTGGGCAAACTTCACCTGGGTGAGCGTGAACGTATTGAGCTGCTTTAACTTTACGAAGTAATTCTTGAGCATCACGACCAATACCACCAGCGTTGATTTCAACGATTTGGATTTTACCTTCTGGATCGATTACGAAAGTACCACGGTCAGCAAGACCAGCGGCTTCGATTAGAACGTCGAAGTTTTTAGAAAGAGTCCAAGTTGGGTCGCCGATTAATGGGTATTGGATTTTACCAATAACTTCAGAAGTGTCGTGCCAAGCTTTGTGAGTGAAGTGAGTGTCAGTAGAAACACCGTAGATTTCCACGCCTAATTTTTGGAATTCAGCGTAGTTGTCAGCAAGGTCACCAAGTTCAGTTGGGCAAACGAAAGTGAAGTCAGCTGGGTAGAAGAATACTACAGACCATTTGCCTTTAAGATCTGCTTCAGTTACGTCAACAAATTGACCGTTGTGATATGCAGTAGCTGCAAATGGTTTTACTTCAGTATTAATCAAGCTCATCATTGTCTCCATGATTGGGGTTTGTATTTAATGTTGAATAGGGTATCGAAATTTTTGTTATTGCTGAAACAGTATTTTTACATTACAAGAATCGGAAAAACCGAATCTTACTCCAGGCTATTTCAGCGAATGTGATCATTCTGTTCATTTAGCATGATAAATATGATGACTAAATGACAAAATCATCTATTCCGCAACTCGTCTACAGACATGATGTCCCTAGGTTTAAAATTCAAGGGGATATTTGAAAAAAAGTTAAAATTAAAAAATTATGCTGTACTTTCGCTTCGCTGTATTACCACGTAAACTAAGCGATTGATGTTTTTGATGTAGGTGTTTTTTCTGTGCAGCGTCCTTTAAATATAGAGCAATTGGTGATGGTCAAAGACCGTCATCGTTTAAACCGACTCAAAAAAGGAAAAGATGCCAATGAAAAGCAATATCAAGCATTATTTGAACAGTCGCATTTAAAAGTTCTAGAGCGTATTGAACGCATTCCAAATATTAAACTGAACCAAGACCTGCCTGTTACGCAGTATGCAGATAAATTAATTGGTGCCATTCAAGAGCACCAAGTGATTATCGTTGCAGGGGAGACGGGTTCGGGTAAAACGACGCAGCTACCGCAAATTGCGATGTTGGCGGGTCGTGGTTTAACGGGTTTGATTGGTCATACACAGCCACGTCGTTTGGCTGCGCGTAGTGTTTCACAGCGTATTGCGGAAGAAGTTGGTGAAAAACTTGGCGAGTCGATTTCCTTTAAAGTTCGTTTTAATGAACAAGGATCGCAGGACTCCATTGTCCGTTTAATGACCGATGGTATTTTGCTGGCAGAGTTAGCCAATGACCGCTATCTCAATAAGTACGACACTATTATTATTGATGAAGCACATGAGCGTTCTCTCAATATCGACTTTATCATGGGGTATCTCAAACAGCTTTTGCCTCGCCGTAAAGATTTAAAAGTCATCATTACCTCCGCAACTTTAGATGTAAACCGTTTTAGTCAGTACTTTAACAATGCGCCTATTTTTGAAGTAGAAGGTCGTAGTTTTCCAGTCGAGCTACGTTACCGTCCTGTGTCTGAAATGAGCATTGGCGGTAGTGATGATGATGAGTTTGATGACTTTGAAGAAAACCTACCTCGTGCTGTCGTACAAGCTGTGGAGGAGTGTTTTCGGGATGCACAAGAAAAAGGCCATCCTGAACATGCAGATACTCTTATTTTTGCCAGTACCGAACAAGAGATTCGTGAGCTACAAGAAACTTTGCAAAAGCATGGGCCGCGGCATACAGAAATTTTACCTTTATATGCGCGTTTGGCCTTGGCTGAGCAACAAAAAATCTTTAATCCTTCGGGTGGCGGGCGACGCATTATTATCGCCACCAACGTTGCAGAAACAGCGTTGACTGTACCGAATATTCGTTATGTGATTGACAGTGGTTTTGCGCGTATTTCTCGCTATAACTATCGTTCACGTGTACAGCGTTTACCGATTGAAGCTGTTTCGCAAGCAGCGGCAAATCAGCGTAAAGGTCGTTGTGGACGTATTGCCCCAGGTGTATGTATTCGTTTGTATTCTGAGGAAGATTTTCAAAGTCGCCCAGAGTTTACCGAACCAGAAATTAAGCGAACGAACTTAGCTTCGGTTATTTTACAGATGCAAAGTTTAGGGCTGGGTGCGTTAGAAGATTTTGATTTCATTGAGCCGCCAGATCATCGTTTAGTTAACGATGGCCGTAAGTTGTTGGTTGAACTTGGGGCAATGACTGAGAAAGGTAAAGCCCCTGTTTTACAAAGAGAGGTTAGGGGAGATTTAACAGAATCGAGTCAGGCTAATGAAGAAAAATCAAATACAAATCTTCCTAAATCCTCCTTTAATAAAGGAGGACTTCTAAGTAGCGGATTAACCAAGATCGGTCAACAGATGGCCAAAATGCCAATTGACCCACGTTTGGCCCGTATGATTTTAGGCGGAGCACATTTTGGTGTGTTGAATGAAGTCTTGGTGATCGTTGCCGCTTTGGCCGTACAAGACCCTCGTGAACGCCCTGCGGATAAACAAATGCAGGCGGATCAGAAACATGCTTTGTTCCGTGAAGCTGACTCTGACTTTTTGTTTTATCTTAAACTTTGGGAAGCACTGGTTGCCAACCGAGACATGAGTGAAAACAAACGTCGTACTTTTGCGCGTAATCACTTTCTAAGCTGGTTGCGTTTACGTGAGTGGAAGAAAACTCATGAGCAATTGGTTGATTTGGCAAAGGGCTTAAAGCTGTCTTTTAATGAGAAAAAAGCCAATTATGAAAATTTACACCGTGCGCTTTTAACAGGTCTGCTGTCTTTTATTGCCAATAAAACCGATGAACGTAATGTGTTTATGGCGGTGCGTCAGCAAAAGGCCCGCATTTTTCCAGCATCTACCTTGCACAAAACCAATACGCCTTGGGTCATGGCTTTTGAGATGGTGGAAACCTCACAGGTCTATATTCGGACACTGGCAAAAATTGAACCTGAGTGGATTTTGCTTGCGGCAGGTGATTTGCTGAAGCACCACTATTTTGAGCCGCACTGGTCGAAAAAAGCCGGCGTGGTTAATGCCTATGACCAAATTTCACTATTTGGCTTA
This sequence comes from Acinetobacter sp. WCHA55, assembly GCF_002165305.2. Taxonomy (NCBI): domain Bacteria; kingdom Pseudomonadati; phylum Pseudomonadota; class Gammaproteobacteria; order Moraxellales; family Moraxellaceae; genus Acinetobacter; species Acinetobacter sp. WCHA55. The sequence goes on from NZ_CP032286.1 coordinate 1,148,948, forward strand.
ATTATTGAACCAAAACGTCAGATCAACTATGAAAAAGTCGATCATGTTGCAGCGCATGAAATTTTCCTTCGAGATGCACTGACGACAGGACACTTGGGCATTACGCCACCATTTTTAAAACACAACTTGCTTAAACTTGAAGAGGTAGAGCGGGTCGAAGATAAGCTACGTCGCCGTGATTTGGTGGTGGATGAAGAAACCATTTACCAGTTTTATGCGGCTAAAGTTCCTGAAGAGGTGGCAAGTCGTCGTAGTTTTGAAGACTGGCGCGCAACGGTTGAACCACAAAACCCACGCTATTTATTTATTGATGATGATTCGCTGTGGATGAATGACCGTCCAACCACACAGCAATTTCCCGATTTTTTACGTAATGGTGAACTGCGCTTTGCGGCCAGTTACCGTTTTGATCCAAGCCATGACGAAGATGGTGCAACGGTGAAAATCCCGTTGCAAGCCTTGCCACAGGTGGATGAAAACTTGTGGTCGTGGGGCATACCTGGCTGGCGTCAGGACTTAATGGAAGCCTTACTCAAAGCACTACCTAAAGATAAACGTCGTCACTTGGTGCCTATCCCTGATACGGCTGCAAAGTTAATGGCGAAAGTGGATGCCATGCATTTGCAACAACATATTTTTAGTTTCTTAGCCTTCCAGTTACGTGGAGAACAAATTACTGAAAAAGACTTTAGTTTTGAGCGGGTTGAACAGTATTTGTTGCCACTGATTAAAGTCATTGACGACAAAGGCCGTGTGATTGAACAAGGTCGTGATTTAGCTGAGTTAAAAGCGCGCTGCCGAACGGAAACCCATAGCCCAGTCAAACAACTCAAAGGAGAGTTCCAAACTTTCCCTGAAAGTTTTGTGTTTGAAGCGTCCCAAAAAGTGACGGGCGTGGTGGTGAAGCAGTATCAAGCTTTGGTTCCGACCAAGACATTTGCAGCATTGGAACAAAAGGATGAGTCTGGTGTCGTGATTCAGACTTTTAATGATCAAGCTGAAGCAACTAAACAGCACCGCGAGGGTGTACTTCGTTTGGTGCATATACAACTGGGAGATTTGGTCCGTCAGTTGAAAAAGCAAATTTCTAAACCGTTGGCATTGGCGTATTCACCTTTGGGTGATAAGGCACAACTAGAGCAAATGTTGGTTTATGCCACACTACAAATGTCAATTCATGAACTGCCGGTCAATGCACAAGAGTTTGAAAGCTTAGTTGCAAATGTCAAAAAAACTTTTCTGACTCATGGGCAAAAAGCACTGGCAGATGTGACAGAGATCTATATCCAATGGCAGGATATACGTCGAAAGTTGTTGGTTTTAGATGATGCGGTGTTTGGAAAAAATATTGATGATGTTGAAGATCAGCTAGATTTGATGTGCTTATCAAACTTTGTTTATGTGAAATCTTCCGATATTTGGCTTGAATTTCCTCGTTATTTGAAAGCATTGGTCTTGCGTTTGGAGCGCCTGCCCAATAACCTACAGAGGGATAATTCTGCCATTGATCAAGTTGACCCGTGGATGGAAAAATTATTTAAGTTTAAAAATGACACTCGCCTTAAAGAATTGTATTTCATGGTTGAGGAGTTTCGGATTTCTTTATTCTCTCAACCGATGAAGACAAAGATGCCCATTTCTCCGACTCGCTTGCAAAAAGTATGGGAAAAGCTTGGAATCAGTTAAGATATAGGTAATTTAAAGAAGGAGTTTTACATGGGCATCCGCATTACAGGTACGGGTCTTTATCATCCTGAAGACATCATTACCAATGAAGAGTTAGTTGAAAGTTTAAATGCTTATGTGGAACAGTATAACCTAGACAATGCGGACAAAATTACTTCGGGCGAATTGGAAGCCCGTCGTGGGTCAAGCGCAGAGTTCATTGAAAAAGCATCTGGTGTAAAACGTCGTTATGTGGTTGAGAAGACAGGGATCTTAGATCCGAAGCGTTTACGTCCATTGTTGCATGAGCGTTCAAATGATGAACTCTCGATTCAAGCCGAATGGGGCGTGATCGCAGCGAAACAAGCGATGGAAAATGCGGGCGTGACTGCAGAAGATATCGATGTCGTAATTTTATCGTGTTCTAATTTACAGCGTGCTTATCCTGCTGTGGCAATTGAAATCCAAACAGCACTTGGTATTCAAGGCTATGCATACGACATGAACGTGGCATGTTCGGCAGCAACTTTTGGCATTAAACAAGCCTATGATGCAATCAAAGCAGGCGGACGCCGTGTATTATTGGTAAATGTTGAAATCACCTCTGGTCATACCGACTACCGTTCACGGGACTGCCATTTTATCTTTGGTGATGTGGCAACAGCTTCAATCATTGAAGAAACCGACAGCAAAACGGGTTTTGAAATTGAAGACATTAACTTATTCACACAGTTTTCAAACAACATCCGCAATAACTTTGGTTTCCTAAACTTAAGTGAAGTGGATGCAGACATTGAAAACAATCGTTTCGCTCAAGACGGTCGTAAAGTGTTCAAAGAAGTTTGTCCGCTGGTTGCCAAAATGATTACATCGCAACTTGAGAAAAACAACATTGCACCGACCGATGTGAAGCGTTTCTGGTTACACCAAGCTAATGCCAGCATGAATGAACTGATTCTGAAATTGGTCGTAGGCAAAGAAAATGCTCAGCCTGATTTGGTACCGATCATTTTAGATGAATTTGCAAATACCTCTTCAGCAGGTGTCATCATTGCGTTGCATCGTACAGCAGACCAAGTCAATGACGGTGAATACGGTGTGTTGTGTTCATTTGGTGCAGGTTACTCTGTTGGTGCTGTACTTGTGAAAAAACACGTCGCATAAGACCATATGTTGCAGGTTGAGCATGATGCAAAATGGATTAAACGCCTGAGTGCTTTATCCAAAGTTTACTTCACACCGACATTTATCGGTGCTGAACAGTTAGATGCATCACAACCTGCAATGTACGTAGGAAATCATTCCTTATATGGTGTGCTCGATTCACCTATGTTGATTGATTATCTCTACAATGAGCATCAAGTGGCTGTGGTCAGTATTGCTGATCATAGCCATTTTTATTTGCCACTGTGGCGCAGTGTGGTGAAAAAATTTGGTGCAGTCGATGGTGTTCCAGCCTATGTGCGTGAAGCCATGCAACAAGGTTATTCTATTTTGGTTTTTCCTGGTGGCGGACGCGAAGTTTTAAAACGTGAGGGCGAACAGTATCAACTGATTTGGAAACAGCGTTACGGCTTTTTAAAGCTCGCTCAAGAATTTGGTTATGACATTGTGCCATTTTCTGCTTTGGGCGGAGATGAAGTCTTTGATATTGGTTTTGATGCTAATAAAGTCGTTCAGCACCAATATTTTCAAGAATTGCTACAAGTGCCGCAGTTAAATCGCTTGCTGCGTAAAGGGGATGTGGTACCATCTTTGCCGAAACATTTGATTCCGAAACGTTTACCTTTTTATTTTAAGTTTATGCCCAGACAAAGTTTGATGCATATTGAAAACCTAGAACAGTTACAGCAATTCCGAGACCAAATTGCAGCAGAAATTTATACTGGGCTTGCAGACTTAAGAGTATTGCGTCAACAGCAACATGGTGACCGTTTTGATTGAACATTTACATGAGTAAAACTTGCTTAGTCTTCCTGTAAATCTTTCAACAAATGTGCAATTCTTAAAGTATGGGTCTTATTCCCTTTGACTTCCATGACCTTATTTTCTACCCACCATAAATATTCAAAAATTTCAGTTTCGCTGGCTTGTTCACAAATAAATCGAAATAAACTGGGTAAGTATTCCTCATATTCATCTTGTAGTGCAGGATTGCGATAAATGCCTAGGGGATCCCAGTCTTTAATCAGTATTTTGTTAATCGCATGTAATAAAGAAACATGTCGATTTTCCTCGGTAAACATAATACACCCCGCTGTCCTTGGGTTAGTTTGACGTTCAAAAAAGAAGCTGTGAAGAAGATTATTTATCTATTGTTTTCATGTTTTAAAAGATTTTAGTGTGCTTTTCACATGAGTAAATAGCGTGCTCAGATAAATGGAAGCTAAAAAAAATGCCGAATAAAGTGGCAGTAAAGTTAGATCACAGATTTACTTCATAATATTATTCAGAATAATGGTCTCAAGATAGTGCGTAATGAGGTGTTAAGTAACATATAGTAATAATTTAAAAATCAAGTATTTGCTTGAATGACGCAATTTTCACTAATATTGACAACTCTATCACTCTCTAAATTTATATCATCCCATTTTTGCATTTGCTGTGTGAGCCAAACAAAATCCGAAACTTGAGGTTGTGTTTGTTCTGGAATAAAACCGCGAATAATGTTCTGAATCAGGTGATACTTTTCGACATGAACATTTGCCGAACACGCAAAGCGAATGATGTTGTAATCAACCAAGACTTGCCAAACTGGCTCAAGATCATGCATTTGTCTAAGTTCAACTTGTGCTTTTTGGATGGCTTGGACGAGGGCTGCAAGCGTATTGGGATTGGACATAGCCCATTCTTGGGTCACGGCTAGTACTTTGTCTGCAACACGAGGAATAATGTCTGAGCCAGTCGCAATGATTTGGCTATAGCCTTGAATTTCCGCTTGTGTGTTCCAAGGTTCTCCTACACAAAAACCATCGATCAATTGGTTTGAAATGGCTTCCACCATATAGGCTGGTGGTAAAGTACGAAGATGTACATATTTGGCAAATTCAGGATTGGCCAACGCCAGCCACTCACGTAAACAATAATGATGAATAGATTGCTTAAACACATGGGCAATCGGAAGATACTGTTCATGCTGCATGACGCTAAAAAATTTCTGTGCAGTGGTAGCTGCATCGTCAGTTTTTTTGATATCGAGTGCATAACATAGTTTTTGGCTTAAGCTGATAAATGCACTGTTATGGCTTAAGGCGAGAGGGGTTTGTAGCGGAATACCGAGTTGATCTTGAGCGAGTGCGGCAGCAGGCAACATGGCAGATAAACAATGCGCTGCGTCTAGAAAACCAAAAGCCAAGCGATCTCTTAAACTTGCCCAAGATGCTTCTTTGACTAAGTTCACGTCTAAGCCTACTTCTTCAAAAAAACCGCGCTGTTTAGCCCACAGTAAAGCAACACAGTCTAAAAGTGGAATATAGCCCAGATGAAGTTGTGACTTTTCGAGTTGAGCCATGACTTAGTCCTTGAGTTGAGATTGTAAAAGCTGTTGGGCATCTAACAGACGTCTTGCCATTTCACCGATGGTCATACGATGGCTCATGGCATTTTTACGCAGTAATTGAAAGGCATCATCTTCAGATAGCCCATGTAATTGCATTAGTAAGACTTTCGCACGCTCCACATCTTTACGATCGGCGAGTTTATTTTTGGTGTCCTGTAAGTCTGTGAGCAACTTTTTGTGTTTACGAAACTGCTCAATCGAGATTTCTAAAATATTTTCTAATTTTGATGGATCTATTCCATCCACAATATAGGCCGTTACCCCAGCATCTATGGCACTTTTAATGGTGTCTTTATGGCTATTTTTAGTAAATAAAACAGTGGGTAAGTTAAATTGACTTACACAACTTTCAATAATGTCACGTTGCGGATGGTCCATATCTAACAAAATGACGTCCGCACTTAATTGTTCAAGACGGCTAATATTGATGTGATCGATAATCAGACAGGCAACCACATCGAAATCATGTTCGATGAGGGAACTTCGAATATATTGTGCGCGTTCTTGATTGTCATCAATTAATGCAATTTTCAGTTTAGGCATACTGTACAGTGCTCAGGAAAACCTGAAAAAAGAGATCTAAAAGTGTGCAAGCAATTTAAATGCCAAACTTAACAAATGCCAGCTTTATCTCGGATTAGGCAGTCAATCTTTATGGTCGCGATTATAGACAAAGTATGTATCTTGGTTTGGAGTTCTAATGAGGACGTCTAGGAATATAGGTTTGGTAAATTGAAGTGTTGATGTTCTCCGCAGATTTTTATTTATAAGAGCGAATCTCTAGAGGTGTGCTTAGAACAAAGCAATGTCGCTTATTTGAGAATACAGATGCTCATCGATAATGCAAAATGCACCAAGAGGTGGCAGGGTTTTAAAAAGTCGGAAAAATTAATTGTTATGCTTTAAAAATAAAAAGAGCTGCTTATATCTTAATATGGGATTTTTTTTACAAAAAATAAATAAAAAACAATAAATTAAAATTAAATATTAAATGTTGGCACACTCATTGCTATACTCCTAATGAGTCAAAGACGACTCTAAATCAAATTTGTAAGACGGCCAACGACGTCCGTTCTGATCGCTTCTACATCCCAAGTGTTTGTGCTGTAGAAAAACTATACGCTCAGTTCAGTCTGGAGAAGGTTATGTCTTCAAATTTACATGCTAAGAAAGCAACAAAAATAAGTCTTTTCAGTTTTAACGGCGCAGCAATGAGAGCCTTCCACATGAGTTGGCTCGCCTTTTTTGTCTGCTTCTTTGCTTGGTTTGCTTGTGCGCCGTTGATGCCTGTGATTGCGGGTGAATTTCATTTAACCAAAGATCAAATTGCTAATATTAATATTGCTGCTGTAGCCATCACCATTTTAGTTCGTCTTATTGTCGGGCCGCTGTGTGATAAATACGGGCCACGTAAAACCTATACCGCACTTCTTGTACTCGGTAGCATTCCAGTCTTTGGGGTAGCGTCTGCAAATAGCTATGAATCCTTCTTGTTCTTCCGTCTATTGATTGGTGCGATTGGGGCAAGCTTTGTCATCACTCAGTATCACACTAGCATTATGTTTGCGCCAAACGTTGTCGGGACTGCAAACGCAGCGACAGCGGGTTGGGGCAATGCAGGCGGTGGTGCAACACAAGTGCTTATGCCATTGATGCTCGGTGCCTTGGTAATGTTTGGTGTAGAGCAAGCAATGGGCTGGAGAATTGCACTGATCGTTCCAGGTGTCCTGATGCTGATCGTGGGTTTAATGTATTGGAAATTTACCCAAGATTGTCCACAAGGCAACTTTAAAGAACTTCGTGCAGAGGGTGTGAGTGTCGGTTCCGATAAGAAAGGTGGTGTAGCGATTCTGATGCATGCTGCGAAAAACTACCGTGTTTGGATTCTATTTGGTGCCTATGCTGCGTGTTTCGGGATTGAAATCTTTATTCACAACATTGTCGCGATGTACTACGTCGACCATTTTAGCTTTGGTTTAAAAGAAGCAGGGATGGCAGCCGGTATTTTTGGTTTACTGGCACTCTTTGCTCGCGCTCTAGGTGGCATTGTGTCAGACAAAGTCGCAACCAAAAAAGGGCTTGATGGTCGTACCAAAGTGTTGTTTGGCATGATTCTGCTAGAAGGTATCTTCCTCGTCCTATTCTCTCAAATGAATACTCCAATCTTTGCGATTCTCGCAATGACAGTCTTCGCATTGTTCACACACATGGCATGTGGTGCAACTTATGCTTTGGTACCTTTTATTGATCGTGATGCCTTAGGCGGTGTGGCAGGCATTATTGGCGCAGGGGGTAACGTGGGGGCAGTGGCAGCAGGTTTCCTACTCAAAGGTATGTTGGATATTCAAACTACACTCATGATTTTAGGCGGCTTGGTGGTCATCGCTGCAAGTTTTGTTCTCATGATTCGCTTCTCTGTTGAGCATAAAGAAAAGGAACAGCGCTTATTTGAACAAGCGGTACATGATCGTAGCATTGCTGAAGCGCAAAACTAAATAAAGAGATTAAACCCAAGCCTCAAGGCTCAGGCAGAACAAATGAAATATTGCGGAGAAAGAATATGAAAATCATCATGATTGGTCATGGCATGGTTGGCCACAAGTTTATCGAATCAGTACTTGAACATGTGGGTGATGATGTTGAAATTACCATCTTGGCCGAAGAACCGCGCTTGGCTTATGACCGCGTACATTTGACTGAATATTTCAGTGGTAAATCAGCAAAGGATTTAACCCTTTGCCGTGCAGATTTTGCTGATGCTTATGGCATAGATTTACGTTTAAACACCAAAGCGGTTGCAGTTGATCAAAGCCATAAAACGGTGACGACGAATCATGGTGATGTTCTTAGTTTTGACAAGCTAATCTTGGCAACAGGTTCATATGCTTTTGTTCCGCCTATTTCGGGTAATGACCGTGAAAACTGCTTTGTCTACCGAACTATTGAAGACTTAGATGCGATTCGTGCTGCGAGTCTCAATGCGAAATCAGGTGTGGTAATTGGTGGCGGTTTACTGGGCCTAGAAGCCGCTAAGGCACTACGGGATCTGAACTTAGAAACACACGTGGTTGAGTTTGCACCACGTCTCATGGCGGTTCAAATTGATGACTTGGGTGGAAAGGTTCTACGTGCAAAAATTGAAAACTTAGGCGTAAAAGTCCATACTCAAAAAGCGACTTCATCAATTGAGGAGGGTGCAACGACGAAGCATGTGATGAAATTTGGTGATGGTTCTGAGCTTGAAACAGACATTATTTTGTTCTCGGCGGGTATTCGCCCACGTGATGAGTTGGCGCGTCAAAGTGGTTTAGCGCTTGGAGAGCGTGGTGGGATCATGATTAATGATTATTGCCAAACGTCAAATCCAGATATTTATGCTATTGGTGAATGTGCACTGTGGCAAAACAAAATTTATGGTCTGGTGGCACCAGGCTATGATATGGCACGTATTGCAGCAAAACACATCACCGAACAAGCTTGTGCTGAATTTGCGGGCGCAGACATGAGCACCAAGTTGAAACTGATGGGCGTTGATGTTGCTTCCGTCGGTGATGCACATGCGATGACACCGAATGCACTCAGTTATTTCTATGCCGATGAAGATACACAAGTCTATAAAAAAATCGTGGTAAATGCCGAAAAGACCAAGTTACTTGGCGCAGTTTTAGTGGGCTGTGCAAAAGAGTACAACGACTTACTACAAATGATGCTGAATGGTTTAGCGCTTCCAGAAAATCCTGAAAGCTTAATCATGCCGGGTTACGCACAATCCTCTAGTAAATCTGGCGGTAGTGGAGTCGATTTACTGCCAGATAGTGCAACCATTTGCTCATGTAATAACGTATCTAAAGCCGATATTTGCAGTGCAATCGCCGAGGGCTCAACGTCTCTAGGTGCCCTAAAAAAATGTACTAAAGCAGCTACAGCATGTGGTGGGTGTGCGCCACTGGTCACTCAAGTGCTGAAGTCTGAATTACAACGCCAAGGCGTGACAGTGAATAACCATATTTGTGAGCACTTTGCTTACTCACGTCAAGAGTTGTATCACTTGGTACGGGTCAATGAAATCAAAACTTTTGATGACCTGATCCAACAACATGGTCATGGTTTGGGCTGCGATATCTGTAAGCCAACTGCAGCCAATATTTTAGCGTCGTGTTGGAATGACTTTGTTTTAAAACCAAGTCATGCAGGTCTACAAGACAGTAATGATTACTACCTAGGCAATATTCAAAAAGATGGTTCTTATTCTGTAGTTCCACGCATGGCAGGCGGTGAAGTGACGCCTGACGGCTTAATTGCTGTGGGGCAAATTGCTAAAGAATATGGTTTATACACCAAACTGACAGGTGGGCAACGTGTCGATATGTTTGGCGCGCAAATTCACCAACTTCCTGAAATTTGGGAAAAGCTCATCGCTGCGGGCTTTGAGTCAGGTCATGCCTATGGGAAATCGCTGCGTACAGTGAAGTCTTGCGTTGGTAGTACATGGTGTCGTTACGGTGTGGATGACTCGGTTGGTTTAGCCATTTTCCTAGAGAACCGCTACAAAGGCTTACGTTCACCGCACAAATTAAAAATGGCTGTTTCAGGCTGTACCCGTGAATGTGCCGAAGCGCAAAGTAAAGATGTCGGGGTAATTGCCACTGAAAAAGGCTGGAACCTGTATGTTTGCGGTAACGGGGGGATGAAACCCCGCCATGCCGAGTTATTGGCTTCGGATCTCGATACTCAAACACTAATTAAATACATTGACCGATTCTTTATGTTCTATGTGCAAACCGCAGACCGTTTACAACGAACTTCGGTGTGGCGCGATAACATGGAAGGTGGTTTGGACTACCTTAAAGATGTGGTTGTGCATGATTCTTTAGGTCTAGCTGCTGAACTCGAACGTCGTATGAGCCATGTGGTGGGGACTTATCAAGATGAATGGCGTACAGCTGTTGAAGACCCAGAAGTACGTAAACGCTTCGTGACTTTCATCAATGCCAAAGCTGAGCAACAACAAGATCCGCATATTCAGTTTGCAGAAGTTCGTGGACAGATTCGTCCTAAAACTGAGGCTGAACGAGATCGTAGCCGTATTCCAGTGGTTGAAGCTTAACAAATTAGGGTATTCAAACTTCTTTTTTCAGAACTCTCTCAAAAGCAAAGATAGGGGAGCAAATGAATGAAAAAGTTTAAAAAGGATTAAAGATGATGACAATTTTAAAAGAAATGAATGAGTTGGATTGGGTTGATGTCTGTGCGCTAGATGATGTAACGCCAAATACAGGCGTAGGTGCACTTATTGAGCATCAGCAAATTGCCATTTTTCGTGTCGGTACTGAAAAGCGGGTGTATGCCTTGAGCAATCAAGACCCATTCAGCCAAGCTTTTGTGATGTCGCGCGGCATTATTGGTGATTTACAAGGTGAGCGTGTGGTGGCATCGCCCATTTATAAACAGCATTTTAGCTTGGCGACAGGCCGCTGTTTGGAAGATAAAGATCAAAAACTATTGGTTTTTCCAAGCAAAATTGAAAATGGTCGAGTGTGGATTAGTCCCACACCACAAAAAACCTATATCACCAACACAGGCGTATCTCAGGAAAAAATGAAGTTGGTGCTGGTTGGTAATGGTTTAGCGGGGATGCGTTGTTTGGAAGATTTGCTCGACATGGCGCCAGACCGTTATGACGTGACGGTGATTGGTGAAGAACCTTGGGGCAACTACAACCGTATTATGTTATCGCCTGTATTATCAGGAGATAAAACCATTGATGACATCATGTTGCATCCACATGCATGGTATAGCGACAAAGGGATTCGTTTTATTGCGGGTGATCCTGCGGTACGTATTGACCGTCCTCGTAAGCAGGTCTATACCGAAAAAGGTGAAGTGGTTGATTATGATCGTTTAATTTTAGCGACAGGTTCGAAACCGTTCATTCCTCCAATTGCTGGAGCGGATTTGAAAGGTGTCATTAGTTTCCGAGATATCTACGACATCAACACTATGTTGGATTACAGCAAGACCAAGAAAAACGCCGTGGTAATCGGTGGTGGTTTGTTGGGGCTTGAAGCTGCATATGGCCTCAAACAACGCGGGATGAATGTTACAGTTTTACATCTGATGGATCGCATTATGGAGCGTCAATTAGACAGTAAAGCCAGCCAAATGCTACGTCATAGTATTGAACAAAAGGGTATCTCCATTATAACTGAGGCCAATACTGAAGCATTGGTGGGTGTAGATGGTCATGTCACTCAAATTTGCTTGAAAGACGGTACAGTTTTAGATGCGGATCTTGTGGTTTTTGCAGTTGGTATTCGTCCGAACATGGCACTTGCACAAAGTGCAGGACTGCGCTGTAACCGCGGTGTGCTGGTGAATGACACCATGCAGACTTTTGACCCAAGTATTTACGCCGTGGGGGAGTGTATTGAACATCGTAGCCAGACTTTTGGCTTGGTTGAGCCACTTTGGGGGCAGGCGTTCATTTGTGCCTCACATTTGGCGGAGCATGGCAGCCTCACCTTTAAAGCACCAACTGTTCCAACACAGTTAAAGGTAAGTGGCTGTGATGTGTTCTCAGCGGGTAATTTTGAACCGAAGGATGACTTTGAAGACATTATTTTAAATGATGAAAAACGTCAGATTTATAAACGCATTATTATTCAAAAGGATAAGGTTGTTGGTGCGGTATTGTTTGGTGATACCGAAGATGGTGTCTGGTATGCAGAACTTATTTCGGATCAAACGCCAATTTCGTCAATTCGAAATAAATTGTTATTTGGTAAAGATTTTGCTTTAAAAAAAGCAGGGTAAAACCTCCTCTTAACAGGAAGGGATAGATTTTCTAATAGTTAATCTGATACGCGGAAACGTCATTCACAACTTGTTTGAGGCAGGGTTACTTATGAAAATTAATGTTTCTGCGAATACGTTGGGATGAAGGTGGTATGGGACGAGTTTTGTGAATGATAGTGGTTTTTCCTTATGCCATACATGGCTCATCCCGAAAGCCTTGCGAGCTAATACCTCTCAGGTCGAACCGAAGGTTAATTCTAAATCTAAACACAACAGAAAAGACGCCGTTGTGAGTGATTCAAAATAAATGAAAGGCAAATAGGAGCGAAGCAGAAATGAATAGTATCCCTGTAATGGAACTGCATAGCTCCACAGAAAAAATGATGACAACCACGCAAACCACCTGCCCCTACTGTGGGGTGGGGTGTGGGGTAACAGCAACTGTTGAAGAAACGGCTTTAGGCCAAAAAGTCTCTGTAGTGGGTGATGCTCAACATCCATCTAATTATGGAAAGTTGTGCATTAAAGGCAGTAATTTAGCCGATACCATAGGTTTAGAAACTCGTGTTTTACATCCCATGTTGGGGCGTAAACCGCAACGTGAGATAAGTTCATGGAATACTACAACAGATTTAATCGCCAATAAATTTCAACATTATATTGATCAATATGGGCCTGAAAGTATTGCTTTTTATGTCTCAGGCCAACTGCTGACTGAAGATTATTATGTGGTCAATAAATTTGTTAAAGGTTACTTGGGTACGGCCAATATAGACACCAATTCACGGTTGTGTATGTCTTCAGCCGTTGCTGCGCATAAACGCGCTTTTGGGGAAGACTTAGTTCCAGCCAGTTATAGCGATTTTGAACATACCGATATGGTGGTTTTGGTCGGTTCCAATACAGCTTGGTGTCATCCTGTGCTGTATCAACGCATCATGAAAGCCAAAGAGGAGCGAGACCTTTTTGTCGTCGTGATTGACCCGCGTTTTACTGCCACCTGTGAGGCGGCTGATTTACACTTGCCGATTTTACCGGGTCAAGATGTCGCGCTGTTCAATGGTCTATTACAGTATTTAGCAACCAATCATTATACCGATACCGATTTTATTGCAAAGTATACACAAGGGCTAGAGCAAGCGCTGGCAAGTAGTGCTTCTGAAGCATCCATAGCGAGTGTGAGCGAACGAACGGGGATTTCTGTTGAAAAATTAGCCCTCTTTTTTGAAAAATTTGCACAAACAGAAAAAGTGATGAGCTTATTTTCAATGGGGGTGAACCAGTCTTCACGTGGGGTAGACAAAGCCAATAGCATTACCAACTGTCATTTGTTGACTGGCAAAATTGGGAAATTGGGTGCTGCACCTTTTTCGATGACGGGTCAACCGAATGCAATGGGTGGGCGCGAAGTGGGTGGTCTTGCTAATATGTTGGCTGCCCATATGGATTTGGATAATCCCAAGCATCAACAATTGGTACAGCAGTTTTGGCACAGTCCAACCATTGCAAAGCAAGTGGGTTTAAAAGCCGTCGACCTTTTTGAAGCGGTCGAAGCTGGAAAAATTAAAGCCATTTGGATTATGGCGACTAATCCTGTGGTGAGTTTACCCAATGCTGATCAGGTGAAACGTGCACTAGAGAAATGTGAGTTTGTGGTGGTATCAGACATTTGTCTAGATACAGATACCACGCAATATGCCGATGTGTTACTGCCTGCGTTGGGTTGGGGGGAAAAAGATGGCACAGTCACTAATTCTGAACGCCGGATTTCCAGACAGCGTGCCTTTTTAGAACGTCCAGCCCAAGCACAAGCGGATTGGTGGTCAGTTTCAGAAGTTGCGAAAAAATTAGGGTTTCAGGGTTTTGACTTTGAAAGTAGTCATGACATTTTCAAAGAACATGCACAACTTTCAGCTTATCAAAATGCAGAAATCGATTTACGTTCATCGACGGAAACATTCCGCTATTTCAATTTGGCAGGTTTGACGGATCTCTCATTTGATGACTACCAAAAACTTGAACCGACGCAGTGGCCTGTGCTCGCACCTTTGAAAAGTGGGCAAACCAAACCAAACACTTTTGCCCAATTATTTAAAGATGGTCAGTTTAGTCACCAAGATGGTAAAGCCAAGTTTATTGCAACAACAGCAGTTGGTGCGGTGAATCCAATTAGCAGCGAGTATCCATTGGTGCTGAATACAGGACGTATCCGCGATCAATGGCATACTATGACGCGTACAGGTTTATCCGCTAATTTAAGTACCCATAAAGCAGAGCCTTATTGCGAGATTCATCCAAATGATGCCCTGAAATATGGTTTAAAAGATGGCGAACTGGTGGAGATCAAATCAGCTTGGGGAAATTGCGTGCTGCGGGCTACAATCAGTGACAATATCCGCCGTGGACAGATTTTTGCACCGATTCACTGGAGTGATCAATTCGCATCTGACGCACGGATTGGCAAAGTGGTGAATCCTGTTGTAGATACTATTTCAGGAGAACCTGAGTTCAAACATACCCCTGTGATGATGCATCCATTTTATACGCAATGGCAGGGCGTATTCTATGTCAGAACGGGCTTTGAACATTTGGTGCAACAAAGCATTGAACAAAGCGTTTGGTGGACAAAAATCAAAACAGCCAAAGCGATTCGTTATGAGTTGGCTGATCGTCGACGTTTTACGGAAACGACTGAACAACTCAAAGCTTTGTTGCCTTTTGATGATGAAAGTTTTGAATGGCTCAATTTAGAAGATCAAACGGCCCATATCAGTCATAGCGTGGTATTACAAGATGGACACCTCATTGCGAGTCTATATATTGCGCCTAAAATGTTATTGCCCGATCGGGACTGGGTGGCAAGCCTGTTTAAGCGCGAGCGCTTAAGTGCCATGCATCGGAAGGCTTTATTGGCAGGACAAGCAATATCGATCACCAATAGCGATGGCCCACTGGTCTGTAGTTGCTTTAAAGTTGGAAAAAATCGTATTATCAATGCGATTAAAGAAAAAAATATCACCCATGAGAAACAAGTGACTGCATGCTTAAAGGCTGGAGGCAATTGCGGTTCTTGCTTACCTGAAATTCGAGGTCTGATCAAAGCTTGTCAAACGGAGGTGGTAGAATGAAAAGAAAAATATTCAAACCCGTGAGCTACCCAGAAACTGAAGTTGTCATTTTGGCGGGCGGTCAGGCGCGCCGTATGAATGGCATGAATAAACTTTTGCAAAAATTTGATGATGAAATTCAGCTCATCAAAATCCATCAGCAGCTAAAATCACGTGCAACCAAGGTATGGGTCAACAGCCATCGGGACCATTCTATTTATGAGCGGTTGATTCCGTCAATTGGCTTTTTTGAAGATGAGGCAACAGGCTTTCAAGGACCTTTGATGGGAATGAAAAGTGCATGGGCGCATGTGCAGTCAGACTATGTGCTGTTCGTACCCTGTGATGTGACTTTTATTCCTAAAAAAGTGTTTTCACGGTTACATCAGACGATGCAACAAGACCCTAACTGTGGTGTTGTTATTGTTGAAATCAATGGCCGTGCGTTATATCCATTTTGTTTGTTAAAACGTAGCAGTCTACCGACATTGATTCAGCACCTTGAGCAAAATCAGCGCAGCTTAAGGCAGTGTTTTGCAGATTTGCACTCACAAGTGGCACGATTTAAAAATCATGCACTGTTTTTTCACAGTATTAATTCGTTGGATGAGTTACAACAGCATCGGCAACTCAATTTTTTATAAATATCTCAGATACGGAGAATGGGAGCGTGTGTTGAGAGCAAAAGATGTTGCTATAAACTGATTTGACTGTTTAAATAAAAATCTATAAAAGAACAAAATAAGTATCTATATTGATTTTTAATTTTTTATAAAAACAAAAATTGAGATAACTTTAGGGGGGATTGTTATTTTATTTAGATTATGAACGAATGTAGCAGTGATCACTCAATGCGCATTGAACTGAAAATATTCAAAAAATGTATAAAGTGCACAAAGTTGGAACAGTTATTGCATTTTATACTTCAGAAAATAGGGCGTGAAATATGAACTGCACCCACACAGCTCGAAGGACGCATAGGCAAGACAGATGAACAGCATGACCAATGTATCCGCAGTTAGAGTATTCCAAGATCAGTTTGGACGTGAAAAGCGCAAACTAAGAATCTCGGTGACGGATCGTTGTAATTTTAAATGTGTCTATTGCATGCCCGAACATCCTGAATGGATGAAAAAACACGACTTGCTCAGTTTTGAAGAACTCTACCATTTTTGTAAATTTATGGTGCAGCATGGCATTAAGCAAATTCGTATCACGGGTGGTGAACCGTTGATGCGTCAAGGTGTGGTGCATTTTATCGAACAGTTACAAAGCCTAAAAAAACAGGGGCTGAAGCGTATTTCTATGACCACCAATGGTCATTATTTAAAACAATATGCCGCTGCTTTAAAGCAAGCAGGGCTGGATGATTTAAATATTAGTCTAGATAGTCTAGATGCCGAACAATTTCAACACCTCACAAAAAAACAACTACATACAGTGCTGGAAGGCATTCAGGCTGCACAAAAGCTTGGTTTTAACATCAAAATCAATACCGTGCTGATGAAAGGTATCAATGATGATCAAATTGTTCCTTTGGTACAGTGGGCAAAACAGCAAAAGGTAGAACTGCGTTTTATTGAGTTTATGCCTTTAGATGGAGATCAAAGTTGGTCACAAGCCGATGTCGTCACTGAGCAGGAGATTTTGTCCCAACTTAGCTCGCAATTTACGGTGCAAGTGCTTGAAGGACAAGGCGCCAATCCAGCACGTAGTTATCGAGTGGATGGTGCGAACATTGGGATTATCTCCACCATTAGCAACTCGTTTTGTGGGGAGTGTGATCGACTCCGGTTGAATGCACAGGGTGAGTTTTATAATTGTCTTTTTGCCAAGCAAGGCTTAAATTTAAAGTCAGACATTCAGCAACTTACTCTGCCCAATCAGTACGAACCCTTTATTTTAGAAAGTAAACTTTCAACTTATGTTTGGCATAAAGAGCAAGGCTTTCATGCTATTCAAAAACAGCAGTTGCATCAACCTGTGCGAAAAATCAGTATGCATATGATTGGAGGTTAGGATGACTCAGGAATTAAACAACATGATTAGGGTAAAGATTGAAGCTTTTGGTGCGATAGAACGCCAGTTGCCACCTAATTTAATGCTGCAATGTGAGCCTGATTCATCAGTGACGATGGTTTTAAAGGATGTCGTTGCTCAATACCCAGCTGTCCACACATTATTGGAGCGCTGTGCCTGTGCAATCGGTGAAGATATTATTCCACGGCAGACCATCTTAAGCCGAGATTGTACTTTGGTGTTGTTGTCCCCTGTAGCAGGAGGTTGAGATGGCGTTGAAACAATTTTCGCGGATTCAAATAGTGGCTTTTACCCAAAATGACTTTGATGGCATCCAACATTTTCCTGAGTGTGGTGGCATTGGCATATTCATTGGTACGGTGCGGAATCATCATCAAGGTAAAGCTGTAAAAGCGTTAAAATATACCGCTTATGCACCTGTGGCTGAAAAAATGATTCGTCAAATTGAACAAGAAATCCAATTAAAATATGGTGTGTCTTATGTGCGGGTGGTGCATCGCATTGGTGCTTTAGATATTGGCGATACTGCCATTATTGCGATAGCTTACGCTGCGCACCGTCGTGAAGCTTTTCAAGCGTGTGAGGAAGCGGTAGAACGGGTAAAACATGAAGTTCCTGTCTGGAAAGAGGAATTTTATGTAGACGGTACCAGTCAGTATGTAGAGGGTTGCTGTATTCGAACAGATCATGAGGCGCCAAAACTTCATAGCCATGAGCATTGCGGGCATGCACATGTTCATCCTTAGCACAGTGCATCATGTAGTACCAATATTTACCAGTAATCCATTTAAGATTTGGATAATGGAAATTTAGAAATAGTTGAGTATAAATGAAAAATGGCGAGATAATTGAAAGAAAAATCTTCTGAAAACTTTATGAAAAATAATGCTTAGGTTAAGATGATCCATTCTTATATTTGAAGTCTTTTGAATCGCTATGCAACCATTTGTTCTATATAACTCAGAGCAACGCAAAAAAGTAGAATTCGTACCTCGTGTTGAGGGGCATATTGATATGTATGTCTGCGGTATGACGGTGTATGACTACTGTCATATTGGACATGCGCGCGTGATGGTTGCATTTGACTATATTATTCGCTTCCTGCGTAGCCAAGGTTGGAGCGTTAAATATGTACGTAACATTACCGACATTGACGACAAAATCATTAAACGCGCTAATGAAAATGGCGAGTCGATTACACAGCTGACAGACCGCTTTATTCAAGCCATGAATGAAGATGCTGAAAATCTAGGCTGCCTACATCCAGATGAAGCACCGCGTGCAACGGATTATATTGATCAAATGCAAAGCATGATTGGTAATTTGGTTGAAAAGGGTACAGCTTATCCATCTGCCAATGGTGATGTGTATTTCCAAGTGGAAAAATTCGCCAAGTATGGTCGTCTTTCAGGTCGAAAACTCGAAGATATGCAAGCGGGTGCATCTGAGCGTGTCGATGTTGAAGTTGAAAAAAAACATCCCTTTGACTTTGTACTTTGGAAACATGCCAAAGAAAATGAACCTGCATGGGCTTCGCCGTGGGGCAAAGGTCGTCCGGGCTGGCATATTGAATGTTCTGCGATGTCGACTTGCTGCCTAGGTAACCATTTTGACATTCATGGTGGTGGTTCGGACTTGATGTTCCCGCACCATGAAAATGAAATTGCACAGTCTGAGGCTTCAACTGGCGAGCAATATGTCAACTACTGGATGCATGTCGGTTTCATCAACGTTGACGGCGAGAAAATGTCGAAGTCATTGGGCAATTTCTTTACCATTCGTGATGTGATGGATAAGTTCCACCCTGAAGTGATTCGCTACTTCATTGTGTCATCACACTATCGTAGCCCTGTGAACTTCTCTGATGTTGCTTTAAAAGAAGCAAAAACAGCACTGTCTCGCTTCTATCATTCATTCAAGGCTTATCAACAAGCCTATGGCGATACACAAATCCATACCTTAGATGAAATATTGCTTGAGCGTTTCAACAGTGCCATGCGTGATGACTTCAATACTGCTGAAGCCATTGCGGTATTGTTTGAAGTGAACAAAGAATTGAACCGTACCGTGAAGGAGCAGCAAGCGGAACAAGCAGCGATTTACTATGCAACTTTGCGTCATTTAACCAATATTCTAGGTTTGGTTCAGCACAATGTTGAAGAGTTCCTGAAGTCTGACATTGGGCAAGAGGCTTTGGCTTTGTCTGAAGAGCAAATTGAAGATTTGATTCAGCAACGTCAAGATGCGAAAAAAGCCAAAGAGTTTGCCAAAGCGGATGAAATTCGTCAGTCCTTGTTAGATCAGGGTGTGGTTTTGGAAGACACGCGTCAAGGGACAATTTGGCGCCGTGTTGATTAATTCAGCAATTGCATTATAGACTGTTGACAGTTTGATGAAACTCTCTATAATGCACATCCATATTGCGGGAATAGCTCAGTTGGTAGAGCACAACCTTGCCAAGGTTGGGGTCGCGAGTTCGAGTCTCGTTTCCCGCTCCAAAATTTAAAAAAACCTCAAGTTTAGCTTGAGGTTTTTTTTATGTCTGTAATTTGAGTGTGTTGAAAATAATTCATTTAAATGTGAAATTATCTCGGCGTTTCAGCCCATAATTTTGACAAAAATATGCTTAAATCATTCATCTTCATTTGTGAAAAAAATTGTGTTCCTTCAACCCAATAGCACTGTTATACCGACCGAAGATCGAGACTATCCTGAATGGCATTTGGGACGAGAACGCTATGCACTTTGGTATATTGAAGTGGATGATCCCATTTTGATCAGCTATTTAACACAGCTTCGTGAGCAGTTCTCAGATTTGCTTTATCAATCAAACCAACGGCAGTTTCATATCACTTTATTTGTTGCAGGTTTTTGGGTAGAGCAGGCAATACATTCAGATGACTTTGTTCGAGCACAACTGACTCAGCAGCTTGAACATCTTAAAAATTTAAAGCTAGAATCTTTTCAGTTAAAGATGGGTGCATTAAATAGTTTTGAAAGTGCTTTATTTTTAAAAGTGGATGACACCGCAGGCGTGTTGGATAAAATTAGAAAAACATTGTTGCATACATCGCAAGAAGTCGCGGCATTAAGTTATTGTCCACATATTACATTAGGTCTATACCGTGAAGCGGTGAGTAGTGATCATGTATTGACACGTATGGCTGAAATTGAAGACATCAACTATAGCTTAAACATCTCAAAGCTCACGTTTGGTTTTTATCAGGCAGATGTTTTACAGGGGCCATTGTTTTCACATACACAAATTAAGTTGGGAAATGCACAATGCAACTGATTTTAGGTGGTGCACGTTCGGGGAAAAGCCGCTTGGCAGAGCAGGTTGCACAACAGCTAGCGCAGCCTGTGGTCTATGTTGCTACAGCACAAGCCTTGGATGGAGAGATGCAAGAGCGTATTCAACACCATCAGCAGCAACGACCCGAAGATTGGGGGCTGTGTGAAGAACCCATTTATCTTGCCGAGCAGTTGCTCAAATTAGACCGCCCAAACCAAACCATTTTGGTCGATTGTCTGACCTTATGGATGAGTAATTTACTGATGCAGACTGACCCAAACTTACAAGTTCAAGAATGCCAGAAGCTGTTAGATGTTGTAGGAAATTTACAGTCTGAGCTAATTTTAGTGAGCAATGAAACAGGCTTAGGTGTGGTTCCAATGGGACAAATCAGCCGTCGCTTTGTCGATGAAACAGGGCGATTGCATCAGCAGTTAGGTCAAATCGCAACAAAAGTGGTGTTCTGCGTGGCAGGATTTCCCATGATTTTAAAAGGAGAATAGGTGTGAATTGGTGGTTAGAAGCATGTCAAAGTCCGAATGAGTCAGTATTGGCTCAAGCCCTAGCACGCCAGTCACAGTTGACCAAACCGACGGGCTCGTTGTCGGAGCTTGAATCGGTTGCTGTAACCTTAGCCAGTTTGCAAAACGCTGTAAAACCTAAGATTGACCGCCCATGGATTACAATTTTTGCAGGTGATCATGGAGTGATGGAGGAAAATATTTCTGCCTATCCACAAGCGGTGACACGTCAAATGTTGCAGAACTTCGCAACAGGTGGGGCGTGTATTAGTGTGATTGCCAAAGAGTATCAAGCCAAATTACAAGTCATCGACTGTGGTTCAGTTGGTGAAGCTTATGAATATGTCGGAGTTGAACGCCATTGTATCCGTGCGGGAACGGCGAACTTTGCTCAAACCCAAGCCATGACTGAGGCTGAATGTAAAGCTGCTTTTGCTTTGGGTCGGAAAAGTGTGGAAGATGCCATCGCTTATGGGGCAGATATCTATGTCGCGGGTGAGATGGGCATTGGAAATACCTGTTCAGCCTCTGCAGTCGCTTGTTTTTTATTGGCTGAACCCGCTGACAAGCTCACGGGTGTTGGAACGGGTATCCGTACTGAACAATTGATACATAAAAAACAGGTGATCGACCAAGCACTTGCACTGCATGTGCAATATGTCGGGAACGATCCACTTAAAGCCTTATGTGCCGTGGGTGGACTTGAAATCGCGGCTATGACAGGCGCGTATATTCGTTGTGCGCAATTGGGTCTGCCGATGGTGGTGGATGGGTTTATCAGTACTGTTTCGGCTTTGCTGGCAGTACGTTTAAATCCACAGGTTCGCGCTTGGATGCTTTTTGGACATCAGTCGGCTGAGTATGGTCATGTGCGTTTGTTGCAAGAACTTAAAGCGGTGCCTTTATTGAAGCTGAACCTACGGTTGGGAGAAGGCAGTGGTGCAGGAGCTGCACTGGGGTTGATCAAACTCGCCTGTCGTTTACATAATGAAATGGCAACATTTGCTGAAGCAGCAGTGATTGGTGAGAAAGTTTAAAGATGTTGTATTTAGATTTTCTGCGCCATGGCGAAACCAGATTAAGTCATACCCTACGGGGTAAAACGGATGATGCTTTGACGGCGAAAGGTTGGGTGCAAATGCAGTCTACCCTCACGCAGGCTGAGCAGGTTAGACCGGCGTGGGATGTCATTTATAGCTCACCGCTACAGCGCTGCCGTTTATTTGCAGAGCAATGGGCCGAGCAAAAACAGCTTCCTTTGTTTATAGAACCGAATTTGCAAGAAATGGATTTTGGAGAATGGGAAGCTCAGCCGACTGAGCGACTTTATCAACTCTTTCCAGATGAGTTGGCTCAATTTTGGCAAACACCGTTAAGCTTTACCCCGCCTCAGGCAGAAAGCCTATTGGTATTTAAAAGCCGCGTTCTAAAGTCTGTAGAGAGGTTGACCCAACAAATGCATGCGCAGGGCTGGACACGTGCATTGATTATTTCCCATGCGGGAGTGATTAAACTCTTAAAATGCCAAGCGCTGAAACAAAATGATAACGATCTTTTAAAAATGTCAGCAGAGTTGGGGCAGTTGAACTGCTTTGTTTTTATTCAAGGGCAGCTTCAGTTTATTCAAAGTGAGGACGTGTAATGACACCTTTTTGGATTGCATTACAGTTTTTAACGACGTTTCCAGTTCGCTTAAGCGCAATGCCAACGCCTCAGCAAAATGCGCAGGCATTGTTGTTTTATCCTGTGGTAGGTTTGCTCATAGGCGGCATTCTGTATGGGATTGCTCTGTTCTTGCAGGCTTTGCCAGTTGTGCTGTTAAGCAGTGTAATTCTGGTGTTGTGGATTTGGCTGACAGGTGGTTTGCATCTGGATGGTTTGGCCGATACTGCCGATGCTTGGGTTGGTGGTTTTGGCGATAAAGCACGCACACTTGAGATCATGAGAGATCCGAGTTGTGGGCCGATAGGTGTACTCAGTCTTGTCATTGTCTGTATATTAAAATGGTCGGCATTGTATGTGTTATTACAAAAACAGCTATATACAGCGTTGATCCTCTTTCCTCTGTTAGGACGTCTCGTGCCGCTATTTTTCTTTTTAAGCACGCGCTATGTGCGTGATAAAGGACTCGGCAGCTTGTTAAGTCAACATTTAGCTCGACCAATCGCAATAGCACTTTTACTGCTGATACCTTTGGTGGCTTTGTATTGGGCATCGGCTGGTGCTGTGGTGATTGCCACTTTTTATCTGGTGCTGTGGTATTTACGGTGTAAATTTATACAGCGCATCGGGGGAGTGACAGGCGATACCATCGGGGCAAGTATTGAAATAATTGAATTAGCCACATTATTGAGTTTTGTGTTTGCTGTATTTTATTTAACTTAAGTTACGGAATCAATAATAGCCTCTCAGCGTGAAAGTTGTGCAGTCACACATTACCGGAAGAAAAAAATAATAAAAGGTAGCAGCTATATGCACTTGAAGCAAAGGTCTTCCATCATCAGCAAAACACATTTGTAGATATGTTGTGAAAATCCAAAGATTTCCGCGCTAGTTGTCTACAGAGATATGATAAAATTGTGAAAATTATTTTTTATGTGCTGACGTTTCATTTCGTCACACGGTTCAGGTAAAACAACGTTGAATTCTGAAAATATGTCAAATCCCATTGATTTCCAAAAGGTTGCTTTAGAAACACTAGAGATAGAGCGTCAGGCACTCTCGGTACTTGCTCAGCAAATCGATGATCGTTTTAGCCGTGCTTGTGAAATTATCCTAAAGTGCAAAGGGCGCTTAGTCATTACGGGTATGGGTAAATCAGGGCATATTGGCCGAAAAATGGCAGCCACATTTGCTTCTACAGGTACACCATCATTCTTTATGCATCCAGGTGAAGCAGGGCATGGTGATTTGGGTATGTTGGTTGCAGGCGATGTATTGATTGCGATTTCAAACTCGGGCAAGAGTGATGAAATTATGATGCTGATGCCTTTGATTAAATATTTAGGTGTGCCTTTAATTACCATCAGTGGTGATGAACGTGGACCAATGCCACAAAATGCTGATGTGGCGCTGACCTTAGGTGATATCCAAGAAGCGTGTCCCTTAGGTCTAGCACCAACATCGAGTACAACAGCGACTTTAGCTTTGGGTGATGCATTGGCTGTTGCATTATTAGATGCCCGCGGGTTTACTTCCGATGACTTTGCGCGCTCGCATCCTGCGGGTGCTTTGGGTAAACGTCTGTTATTACATGTGAAGCATTTAATGCACACTGGGGAAGAGTTGCCGAAAGTGTCTCCAGATACAGCAATGAACAAAGTTCTGTACGAAATCTCTAACAAACGCCTAGGTTTAACCACAATTGTAGATGAAAATGACCGTCTATTAGGGATTTTTACGGATGGTGACTTACGCCGTTTGATTGATAAACAACAAGGTTTTGATGTGAATTTGGCAGTATCTGATGTGATGATTAAGAGCCCGCTTACTATTTCACCTGAAGCACGTGCTGTTGAAGCATTAGAGCGAATGAATGAAAAGAAAATTAACCAATTTGTTGTCGTTGATGAGAGCAATAAAGTCATTGGTGTTTTGAGTATGCATGACCTGATTCAAGCTGGGGTAAATTAAAAAATGGCTTCTTATATTTTGTTAGAACAAGCGCGTTATGTAGAAGCTCTAGTTTTGGATGTTGATGGTATTTTAAGTGATGGTTTTGTGACTTTGACCAACTCGGGAGACGAAATCAAATCTTTCGATATCCGTGATGGTTTAGGCATGAAATTGGTTCAGCAAGCTGGTGTAAAAGTGATTATCATCACGGGGCGTAAAAGTCAGATTGTTGAAAAACGTATGTCTGATTTGGGCGTAGACCTTGTTTATCAAGGCCGTGAAGACAAAGGTGTTGCACTGCGCGAGGCTTGTGCAAAATTTGGTATTTCACCAGAAGACTGTTTATACATGGGTGATGACTGGCCAGACCTCTCTGCATTTGCCATTGCAGGCATGAAAGTAACTGTACCAAATGGTCACTTAGAGGTTCGTCGTCGTGCGGATTTAGTCACTCAAGCGATGGGTGGGCGTGGCGCTGTACGCGAAATCTGCGATATGATTTTACAAGCCAAAGGTGCATACGAAACTTTACTTGAAAAGTACACCGCAGTCCCGCATTAATCTGTATGCATGCATGAGAGTTTAGTTAACATTTATGGATACTAAAGTTTTATATATCACTGCTGTAGCCATTGCGGCTATCAGTAGTGGTTATTACTATTACAGCGGAAAAGGGCATAAGCTCGAGGTCGATGGTGCGCAAAGCATGACCTATTCTGCTGAACAGATCCAACTGACTCAAACAGATGAGCAGGGTAATTTATACGTCCGCGCAAAAGTAGATCGTCTTGAGCAAGACATGCAAAAGAAGACCTCTAAGTTAGAGAACTTAAATGCTGAGATGTATAAAGATGGAAAAGTGGATGCGACTTTCTATGCCAAGCAAGCCAATGGCATCAACGACAACGAAAAAGTCGTGCTGACAAACCATGTGGTTGCAAAGAAAATGTTGGATCAAGGTCAGATGCAGTTTGATACTGCAGAGTTGACAGCGTTTCCACAGACACGTGAATTGGAATCTCAGCATCAAGTGGTTGTTACCACACCACAAGCAGAATTTGTCAGTCAGGGCTTAAAAGCGAATTTAAATACGGGTCAATATGACTTTTTCCATATTCGAGGGAAGTATGAACCATAATCCAAAATTTTCTATTTCGAAAACTTTCCTCAAGCAAACACTTGCACTGAGTTTAGGTGTAGCAGTTTCAACTTTTGCTTTGGCATTGCCAAGTGACCGTAGTAAAGCAATTTCGTTGGTGGCAGATCGAGCAACGTTTAATGAAAAAACGGGTGTTACGACATACACAGGCAATGTCATCATCGAACAGGGCACGATGAAACTACAAGCAGATTCAATTGTTGCCAATTTAAATCAAACCCGTCAAATTAGTACTATTACGGCCAATGGTAAGCCTGCACGTTTCCAGCAGCAAGTTAGTACCAATAAAGGTATTGCTAAAGGTCAGGCGCAAAAGATTATTTATAATGCAGAAACAGGCATTATTACCTTATCGGGCAGTGCACTTCTAGAACAAGATGGTGCTAGTATTCGCGGTAATACATTGCGTTATAGTATGAACAAAGGTGACATCGAGGCGATTGGCACACCAAACAACAGTGGTTCATCGAGTGGTCGTGTTCAAATTGTTATTCCACCTTCAAGTTCTCAATCCTTCCCAGGAGCGCGTGACTAATGGAGCAAACTCTCAATCAGCCACAAACCCTATGTATTAAGCATCTCGCGAAAAACTACAGCAAACGTTGGGTAGTGAAAGATGTATCGTTTAGCATGCAAAGCGGACAAATCGTAGGTTTGCTTGGACCCAATGGTGCAGGGAAAACCACCAGTTTCTATATGGTGGTTGGACTGGTGCGTATGGATAAAGGTGAAATTCATCTTGATGACCTAGACATGTCTGATTTGGCCATGCATGAACGCGCACGTAAAGGTATTGGTTACTTACCTCAAGAAGCCTCAATTTTTAGAAAACTCACCATTTCTGAAAATATTATGTCGATTTTGGAAACGCGTAAAGACCTGAACAAAGAACAACGTAAACAGCGTCTGCATGAATTGCTAGCTGATTTCAAAATTAGTCATATTAAAGATTCATTGGGTATGAGTGTGTCTGGTGGTGAACGTCGTCGTGCTGAAATTGCACGTGCACTGGCAGCCGATCCAAAATTTATGTTACTTGATGAGCCTTTTGCTGGGGTTGACCCAATTTCAGTGGGGGACATTAAAGACATTATTCGCACCTTAAAAGACCGTGGTATTGGCGTTCTCATTACAGACCATAACGTCCGTGAGACTTTGGCGATTTGTGAACGTGCTTATATCGTGAGTGAAGGTGCAGTGATTGCTGAAGGTTCTCCAGATGAAATCTTAGCCAATGAAACCGTTCGTCAAGTCTATCTGGGTGATGACTTCACTGTTTAAGCATTTTCTGCGTCAATGAAAATAATTGGCGCAGATTTCCCTCCCATATGTTTAATCCATCGCTTTGCATTGAATTAATAACAGGACATTCGTTTATATTCAAACTGTGCACTCTACCATTATTTTGAAATCGATTTTTCAGCATGCTACAGAGTATGCATATCTCTATATTTTGTGTGGGCTTAAAGCGAAAAGCCATTTTCATACGATAGCTGATTGAAAATACGTTATAATTTTTTGTTAAATTTAAAAAAAATTACGCTATGCCATTTACCATCTCTAGTTTAGTGAGCTATGAAGAAGACATTAAGAAAAGTCGTTTTCAAGCATTTGCTGTGCCTGTAGAAAATGAACAAGCTGTTAAAGATTTTCTAGAGCAATATAAAGATATCAGCACCACACATCAGTGCTGGGCATGGAAAATTGGCCACAATGTCCGTTTTAATGATGACGGTGAACCCTCAGGTACTGCAGGCCGCCCTATTTTGGCGACCATTGAAGGAAATGAACTGACCAATGTTTTGGTTTTGGTCAATCGTTGGTATGGTGGTGTCAAACTAGGCACAGGCGGGCTGGTACGTGCTTATGGTGGAACAGCAGGACAGTGTTTACTGTTGGCTGAAAAAATAGAGCTCATTGAGAAGAAAAAAGTGCATTTTGCCTGCCAATTTAATGAATGGGCGATTTTCCAGTATGAGCTGAATAGCCAGCAGATTGAGTTTAATGAGCAATATACTGCGGATGGCGTGCTTGTGAAGGCATTATTGCAAGTGCATCAGATTGATGCGCTCAGACTTAAAATACAAGACCTAACCCGTGGGCGTGAAGCGTTAAAAATTGTGGATGACCATCATGACTGATCCCTTATTAAAATATCGTGAGCAGCATAAGCATCGCTTAAACTATATGCCTTGGTTATATTGGTCACTCAAGCCTAAAAACCGTGTGTGGGCTGAAGCATGGCAGCAAGAATACCAAGCTTATTTAATGGAAATGGAAACCGTTGAAATTGGTCAAAACTGTTTTATTTCTCCATTAGCACACATATTTGCAGAGCCTGGTCGTAAAATTGTCATTGGGGACAACACTTTTATTGCTGCCGATTGTACTTTGCATGGGCCTATAGAGATTGGCAGTGAAGTTGCGATTAATCATCATTGTATTTTAGATGGTGGTCGTGTGGGGATTAAGTTACATGACCAAGTGCGTATTGCAGCCTATTGTCACTTATATGCTTTTGATCATGGCATGGCACTCAGTGATCCGATTTATCAACAACCTGTGCGTTCACAAGGGATAGAAATTGGTCGAGATGTTTGGTTGGGGGCACATGTGGGCGTGAAAGATGGAGTGAAAATTGGTGCACATGCTGTGGTGGGTATGAATAGTATGGTGACCAAGGATATCGCCGAGCAATCGATTGTTGCGGGAAATCCTGCACAGTTTATTCGTTTACGTGATTAAGATATCAAAGAATATTGAACATTTATCAATACTTAATTACATAAAAACCTGCCATCAAAAAAAAAGATATGCTAAGTTTAGAACAACAATGAGACCTTATACCAAATGCGGTGTAATGAGAGGCGATAATGAAACGAGTCATTGCATGTATTGATTCTTCCCCTTGTATCAATGCCCTAGCAGAAGCTGCGGCGTGGATTGCAAAACAGACGGGGCGGGAATTGGTGCTTTTACAAGTTTTGGATTATTATCCAGCAAGTTATCACTTAGGTGAAATTAGCGGGGTAATTGGATTTGAAAGCAATGCAATGTTGCTCAAAGAGCTGGCTGAATTAGAGCAAAAGCAAAGTGAACTTGCGCTCAGTTATAGCAATAATTTACTCGATCATATTTCGAAACTCATTCTCGAAATGCATGGCCTACATACGACGCATATTCAAGAGAAGGGTGACTTTCTAGAGCAAAGTTTTAACTTATTGCATGAAGATGACATTGTGGTGATTGGCCGAGTGGGTGAGAAATCGGCTGAACGCAATAAACCATTGGGCAGTAATGTCGAGAACTTTATCCGCGGTGCAAACTGTACCGTCATGACGGTAGGTGATAGCTTTAAGCCACCTACGCGCTTTATCTTTGCCTACGAATATTCACCGACGTGTGTGAAGATGATGAAGCGGATTGCGCAAAGTGATCTACTGCGCCTCTTACAATGCCATTTGGTCTATGTGGGTGACCACCCTGAAATTTTAAGAGAGCCTGAACAGTATTTGAAAGATGCAAATTTGGATGTGATTACAGAATATCGTTATGGTGACGTGGCTGAGAATATTCTGGAATACCAAAAGGAACATGGTATACAGCTGATTGTGCTCGGTGCATTTAGTCACAGTAAAATTCATCAGTTCTTCTTGGGCAGCATTGCAACCACCATTTTTAGGAATGCCAAAGTTCCCTTACTAGTGGCTCGTTAATTTAGAGTGATTTATCTAAACTGGAACTGTTTTATCCATAGTTATCCGCATTAATTGTGGATAACTATATGGACAGTAAATGTAAGTTTATAATTTATATAAGCTTAAATTGATCGATTGTTTTTTAATCTAAGTTTTAACTTATTTTACAATGGCTAAGGCAAATCCATCATGTCCTTTGCTACCGACCGTTTGAAGTGCAGTGCACGACAAAATTTTCGGATGGTTTTGCATCGCTTTAAACATATCTCGAATCCCTTCAATACTAGGTTTATGATTTTCAGGATTGATAATATCGCCTGCACGAATCACGTTATCGAGGAAAATCAAAGTACCTGAATGAGATAAATTCAGGCTTAATTCCAAATACTCTGGGTAGCTTTGTTTATCGGCATCAATAAAAATAAAGTCGAAAGGTTCAATGTCTGCAGGCAGTGATTTAAGGATATCTGCTGCACGTCCACATTTGAGTTCAACGGTTTGTTTGAGCTGAGCTTTGTCGATATTTTCTTGACCCATCGCAGCGTGCGTATCCCGCCCCTCAATCGTTAAAATATAGCCGTCTTCAGGTAAACTGCGCGCTAACCACATGGTGCTATAGGCGGCAAAAGTGCCGAGCTCTAGCACACGCTTACATTGATTCATTTGAATCAACATCTGTAAAAGCATACCTTGGTTGGGTGCAACAGCTAAGTGATCTGGAAAACCATGCTTCTCTGTATTTTCTAAAGTTTGCAGTAGAATGGGATCTTCAGGAATTAAATGTGCATCGATATAGTTATCAATCTCTGTCCACATTTGTTGCATAGCATGTTCACCTTGGTTGCGATGTGGAGCATTTTAAACTTTTATTTTCAGAGTGCAATTTATCCGATCATATTTGTTGAAATTGATGTCCAAAAAAGAGGTCATATTGACCTCTTTTCATTTTTAAAAACTAGTAATTACACATTGAAGAATTGCGACTGAGGTCTGGGCCCCATGTACGATATCCTTGGGTATCAATGTGAATCTGACCAGAGGCATATAAACCTAAGCCCATGTTTAAACTTTGTCCGTGTTGAGTCCAAAATTGGCATAGACGATATTTTGTATTTTCAATATATGCATAATCTTGTGGCTGCGGGTTTTCAGGTCCGATTCGAAAATCGATAGCAGAATTGAATAAGTGGCGGGATGAGTTGGCACCACCTGCACATTGGTTTAAAGGTAGATCACGATAAACTGAAGTAACTTCAAAATCAGTCAGTACTTTGGCTGCAACCAAATATTTAAACACTTTTAGAGTCGCAATTTGGTTTTTCCAAAGCTCACGGTTGGGAATCATATATTGTGAGCGACCACATTTTTGCCAGTCGCGTGCTGTTCTGAGCAGTTCAAAGCTTGGGATGATATTTCCCACATCATTACGTTCAAGAAAAACTTCATACTCACGTACGCGTGCAAGCGTGTCACCGACAGACATCCAAGCATTGTAGGTATAAGGAATAATTTTAGGTGGAGCAGGGCGGTCAAAACTAATTTTCTCTTGTGGGATAAAAATACGTTTTCCATCAGGAGTTGTGATGGTCTGGCCTTTGTGAGATGACGTCGTACAGCCAATCATCACTAAGGGGATTATGCTAACCGCAAATAATCCCTTTAAAAATTTCTTCATTATAGAAATCAAATATTTAAAAAATACGCCTATTATTTTAATCCAAATTTGTGAGGAAAAATTGGAAATATTGCAATCAAATGTGTGTTTTAGGTATAAAAAAAGATCAGCTTATGCTGATCTTTTTCTGGCTTACTTTTCTAAGTATTGTAACTTATCTGCTTTACCATTCCATTCTTCACGGTCAGCAGGTTGGTCACCAATCTGGGTAATGTTCGGCCAAGTTTGTGATAATTCAGCATTCAGTTCGATAAAGACTTCTTGACCTTCTGGCAGTTCATCTTCAGAGAAAATTGCATTTGCAGGACATTCAGGTTCACACAGTGCACAATCAATACACTCATCTGGATTGATCACTAGAAAGTTTGGACCTTCATAGAAACAGTCTACTGGACAAACTTCAACGCAGTCTTGATATTTACATTTAATACAATTTTCAGTGACAACAAAGGTCATGGCGAAGGCTACCTAAAAATATGGTTCTAATAACTAATGTGTATTTTAGGCAAAAACGGCACCAACTAACAATTGCTTTTATTGATATTTGTTATATGCACGGCTGTTAAATTTGATAAAAACTGAACATTCTACTTAAAACTGCTTTTGAGAATAAAAAAGACCGCCATTTTGACGGTCTAAATGGGTGACAAAAATAGAAAACCACTATGAATGTAACTGATCTTTCAATGCATAAAGCTGTTGTAAAGCTTCACGTGGGCTTAAATTATCGACATCAATGCTTTTAAGTAGTTCAAGTGCAGCAGACGGTTTCTCAATTTCGACCACACGTTCAATTGTTTCAATTTTAGGTGCTTCTATTGCAGCAAACAGATCATTTTGAACGACTTTAGGTTTTTGTAGCTGTTGCTTCTCTAAAATTTTCAGACGATTTTGTGCTTCTTTGATCACACTGGCAGGAATACCCGCCAATTTTGCCACTTGTAAGCCGTGACTTTGGCTCGCTGGCCCATGTTGGACTTTATGTAACAAAATCAAGTTGCCATTGAGTTCTTTTGCGGTGACATGGTAGTTATCAATAGCAGTTTCTTTGGCCAGTTCAGTTAGTTCAAAGTAGTGGGTGGCAAATAGACATAAACATTTAATACGTTTGGTTAAGTCGAGTACGCAAGCCCATGCCAAAGATAGACCATCATAGGTACTGGTACCACGACCAACTTCATCCATCAGAACCAGCGACTGATTGGTTGCATGATGTAGGATTTGCGAGGTCTCAGTCATTTCCACCATAAAGGTCGATTTGCCTGTAGATAGGTCATCGGCAGAACCAATACGGGTAAAGATTCGATCAATAGGACCTAATACTGCCGATTGAGCAGGGACATAGGAGCCACAATAGGCCAATAAGCTAATTAGAGCTGTTTGACGCATAAAGGTTGATTTACCCCCCATATTAGGACCAGTAATAATGGCCATACGGTGGTTGAAATCAAGTGTCGTGTCATTCGGTGTAAATGTAGCTTTGTTCAATGCTTCAACCACTGGATGACGTCCCGCAATAATTTTAACCCCAATTTCTGGACTATACTCAGGACGTGACCAATTGCGTAAGCGAGCCTGATGTGCAAAGTTAGCTAAGAGGTCGATCTGCGCAATAGCGCTGCTCATCATTTGTAAATGACCAATATCGGCACGGAGTTCATCTAAAAGCATTTCGAACAGCATTTTTTCGCGGGCTAATGCACGGGACTCACTCGAAAGTACCTTGTCTTCAAAGGTTTTCAGCTCAGGCGTGATATAACGCTCAGCATTTTTCAAGGTTTGACGACGAATGTAGTGATCAGGCGCTTGCTCGGCTTGTGCACGGGTCAGTTCAATGTAGTACCCACTGACACGGTTATAGCCAATTTTTAAGGTCGAAATTCCAGTATTTTGACGTTCTTGAATTTCAAGGTCGATCAAGTACTGTCCTGCATGATCGCGGATTTTACGGAGTTCATCCAGTTCATGATCGAAGCCTTCAGCTATTACATTTCCATCCCGTAAAAGCACAGGTGGATGTTCAACAATGGCGGACATTAAACGTTGATGTAAGCCATGGAAATCACCCAATTCTTCATTCAATTGGGTAATGAGTACAGACTTTTTGCTTTGAATCACGGGTTGAATGGCATGACGTAAATAAGGGATTTGCGCACAGGCTTGGCGCAGTTGCACTAAGTCTCGTGGACGGGCACTGCCTAAAGCCACGCGACTGAGGACACGTTCGATGTCTCCAATTTCTTTTAATATTAAACGGACTGGTGATTCATGGTAGCCATCTACAAGACTTTTAGTCGCGTCTAAACGTGCGTCTAAGAGCTTGGTGTCACGTAATGGTTGCATTAGCGTACGGCTAAGTAAACGTCCACCCATGGCTGTTTGACAGTCATTGATGAGTTGGAACAATGACGTGCCGTGTTCAAACAGAGGTTCAACCAACTCTAAGTTTCTACGTGTCACAGGATCAAGTGCAATGAAATCACTGCTTTGTTCCAGTTGAATAGAGCGAATATGCGGTAAGGCTGTCTTTTGCGTTTCTTTGGCATAATGAATCAGCGATGCTGCTGCCGCTTTGGCAAGTGGCAAATGGTCAATACCGAAACCTGCTAAAGTCGATACAGCAAACTGATCGCATAAAGTTTTTTGTGCGTTGTTTAGGTTAAAGTCGACATTCGGGCGGCGTGTTACTGGGCAGTCGAGCAGCTTTTTAATGTGTTCAATAATGTTGGGGTCGACAATATTTTCATCGACCAAAATTTCACTTGGCATGAGGCGAGACAGTTCAATACCGAGTTGCTCAAGTTGAAACTCTTGTTGCTGAACTTTGAATAAACCTGCACTCAAATCTAACAGCGCAATACCAATTTCGTTTTGTTGTACGCAAAGCGCCACAAGGTTTGAACTTTGATGTGCAGTAAGCAAGGCGTCATCTGTTAATGTACCTGGGGTAATAATTCTAACAACACCACGTTCCACAGGGGCCTTACC
Source organism: Acinetobacter sp. WCHA55 (assembly GCF_002165305.2). Taxonomy (NCBI): domain Bacteria; kingdom Pseudomonadati; phylum Pseudomonadota; class Gammaproteobacteria; order Moraxellales; family Moraxellaceae; genus Acinetobacter; species Acinetobacter sp. WCHA55. The sequence continues at coordinate 1,183,065 of NZ_CP032286.1, forward strand.
TGTAACTTCACCAATCTGCTCGCAGATAACGACAGTTTCGCCCTTTTTCACTAAGCGTGCAAGGTAGCCTTCGGCGGCATGGTAAGGAACACCTGCCATAGGGATGGGTTCACCATTGGCTTTGCCACGATGGGTCAGGGTAATTCCGAGAAGTTTAGCGGCCTTATGTGCATCTTCAAAAAATAGCTCGTAAAAGTCTCCCATACGATAGAACATCAAAGAGTGCGGATGTTGCATTTTGACGCCCATGTACTGTTGCATCATGGGAGTGAGTGTGGACAAATCAGTTATGATTCCCGAATTGCTCATGTAGGTGAAATCCTTAATTCTTTGAAAATACACAATATAAAAATAGACCGAGCGACACCGCTTACCGTGTGTATTTATGCGCTATGAACAGCTATTGTATGAATGGCAATATCTTAGCAAAATTGAAAACGACTAAACAATAAATCATCTATAAAGCGAACAGTTGTTAAACAGCCAAGTGACTATTGCTGTAGGAGTTAGGCATAAAGCAGAAATAAAAAAGCCTAAACATCTGTTTAGGCTTTTTAAGGTTTAAGGCTTATATAAACCGAGTTCAGTCAGGTGTAACCGCAGGATACGCCGTAACTCTAAAACGGCTTCAGGCGTTTCTTGAATAGAGTGTCCACCTTTAATAATCTTCTCAGACAATGCACCTTCAAGATGGGCACTCGTATAAGGCACAACATCGTCTGTAATAATATTGAGGTCATTACTTTTGGTCGCATTCCCCATAATGCTATGGAATTTCATGCCTTTGTATGGAACGACATTTTTAGTTAACCGAGTAAAGTTAGAGTTCTTGCTAAGATCACTTGGTCCATTTTGAATGAGTCCATTATCTACATCTTTAATGAATTCTTGTAGGTCAGGGTCACTGCTTTGTATAACGTCTGTCAGCGCCCCTAAAAATGCACCTGGTAGACGAATGACTTTACGTGCTGCAAGGGTAAACCAACGGTCAGCAAATTCTGTCCCACGATGTGGTGCAGCCAAGAAAATAGCCCGGCCAAAGTTTGGAATGGGTTGAATGTCGAGGCGTGATTTAAACAGAGGGTCATTTTTAAATTGTTTCACACGTCGATTGGGTAGTAGTTTCATTGCAGCAGGAGTTAAGTCAGCATCGCTCACCAAAAGCCGCGCAATAATGCCGCCCATACTATGTCCCACGAGCACGGCATCCTTTTTGGCAGGAGCTTTGCTATCGACCAAATTAAAACTTTGTTGAATGATCGCGTAGATTTGAAAACGACTTTCTAAAATTGGCATATTGGTCGAGTAGAACACTTGCCAAACTTGATAGTGCTCACGTAATACGGGATCGCCCATTACATCATTTGTCAGACGAATCCAGGCCTCTGGACTACTGGCTAGACCGTGAACGAGCACCACCACTTTTTTATTTGGATTATACGGCTCAAGCATGTATAGGTGAGGCATGGTGAGACGTGCATCACGATCAATCAGTGATAAATATGCGGCTTTGCCTAAGTTGTTTTGTGCTAACCATAAGCCATAAGGCGCAGAAAAGTTCGCAGCTAGAGGATAGCTTTTGCCTGCAATTGTTGCAGATTCAAACTTATAAGGATCATAAGCTGAGATTTCAAACTCAGGATTATTTAAGATCTCATCGATACTGGATGCAGAGCGTGGCTGTGCGGTAATGGTTGCCGCTAAATAACGGGCATTGTGAATGTTGGGATTACGACCATTGGTGTACTGATAATGTAGTGGATCGACAATATATTTGGCTTTTTCAGGTGAGGTGTCGTTGTGCTCGGGTGGGAGGACAATCAGAAACTCTGAACCAAAACCATCACGTCGTGTGATAGAGCGCAGACCTGAAAAGTTCATATTGTAAGTTGACATCAGTTGTTCAACTTGACGGTTTTTTAGAAGTGGGTAGTTTTCATAATTAATACGGTAAATACTTTGCCCCACTTTTATTTGATTACCGACTTCAGATGGCCCATGGCGTAGTCCATAACTATGTACAAGTTTAGCGATTGCTTGGTTATAAAAGTCACGGAGTTGGACTTGTCGGTTATCAAAAATACGATCTTGAGGGCCACGTTTGGTGTTAAACATGTAGGCATAACTGTAGCGAATGCTTTTATCTAGCATACCGAGTTGCTGATCTAGGCAGCTTTGGTAGTTTTGTTTTTGTAGCGCTTTTTTTTCTTCAGACTGGGTCTTGGCTAAAATACTCACTTTACAGGCAGATGATTTTTCTAAGGAAATTGCTTTAGCGAGATAGAGTTCGCTGGCAGTAGAGAGGAGCTGTTCATCCTGAATTTGTGGAATTTGTCTGAGTTCACTGACACATTCTTCAGGTTGCTCTGAACAGATTTTGGCTTCTCGACCTGTCATAGACAGTACGTTTAGACTCGCTTCACTGAGTTTATCCCGCGTTAAAATACTTTCACGTTCGTTGGTAATCGTGACGTTCAGTGATTGATTTTTTACACTGACCACTTGGCAACCACTCAAGAGCGAAAATAGGGTGGTTACCATCAAGGTGCTACGGATGTATTTAGGCATAAAAGGCGTCGACTACCGTTTATTCTTTTGAATTTTTTAAATCATACGATAATTCTTGGATTTATCAATTCGCCTAAAATAAAAATAGACCGAAAAATCGGTCTATTGAGCTTAAATGAACTCATCAGTACAGTTTATTTTGCAGTATTTAGAACTTGCCAAACATTCCATCGACCTTGTTTTTCAATTTCATTAATTAAGCGATCCGCAACTTCAGCTTCTTGCGGATATTTCAGCTTGTAGTTTTTCAAAGTTTGCACTGCATTTTTCTTTTGTTCCATAGCGATGTAGTTATTTGCGGTCGCTAAATAGGCTTCCTGAACACCAAATTTCATTGCTTTATCAAGATATGGCATTGCTTCGCGTTGACCACCACCTTCAGACAAAGCAAAACCAAACCAGAAGTTTGCTTCAGGGTCTTCTTGGTTAATTTTTAAAATACGCTGGGCATAAGCTAAAGACTTGGTGGTGTAGACTGAACCTAAGTCTAAATTACGTGCCATAACACTGGCTTTGAATGCACGAATCAGTACATCAAATGAAGCATTGTCTTTTGATGCTAACGTATCGAGTTGTTGTGTCACTTCTTTTAGTTTTAACTCAAAACCTTTACGTTCTTGGCGTTCTGTGAAGCGGGGTGGGTAGTGACGTGCCTTGCCTTCAACCAACTGTAAAAAGTCATCAATTTCAGTAATATCGACTTCATTGTCACTTGCCAGTACAGCAAACTTTAACTGACGGTCTTTGCTGTTAACAGTCGGGATAATCAGCTTGTTAGTATCTAAAACCAATTTCTTCGATGGATCGTCAGAACGGGTCACTTCCATTTGGGTTACAGGTTGAGCTGCTGCTTTTTTTAAGTTAATTTCAAATGGAGGTGGTGCATCATAATTAAATGGATTGAGTGCATAAAATGGTGCAGTTAATTCAGGCTCTGTAAAAACGATGGTATCGTTATTATTCTTCGTCGGGTTTGAGCTACATGCTGTTAAAAAAGAGACAGCAAGAACAGCAACCGCTAAGGGTTTAAGCATCATAAGGTTCATCCATTCATTATTTTAAGAAGTAGTATAAAAGGCATGTTCGTCAGTCTAAAAAAACTCTGATGAACATGCAAGGTTTGCTATAGGCAGGTTTTCAAAAACTAACACTTTTCATGTTTAGTCATTGGATGGGAGGCTTTGGGCTTCACATTCGCGGCGTACATCTTCCAAAATTTTCAGTTCTTCAGCACTAAAGGGTTGTTCATTTTGTTGCTGTTTTTTAAAGGTTGGGTCAAGTAAAGATAAACGTTGGCATAAGGTATTCATACGTTTTTCATTCAACTGAATACGGTCGAGCAGGATGCGCATGCCTTCAAGAATAGGGTCTGACTGGTCTTGCGTTGCAGCGTAAGCTTGGAAGCCGATACTTTCTGCATAATCACGACGATGTGTTTCAGCCTCATCTTTAGGTTTATCTTTTGATATGAAACGCGCTGGGTTGCCAACTGCGGTGGTGTCGGCTGGAACAGCTTTGGTCACAACTGCATTTGAGCCGACTTTGGCATTTTTACCGACAGTAAAGGGGCCTAAAATTTTAGCGCCTGCACCAACAACTACACCGTCTTCTAAGGTCGGATGGCGTTTACCTTTATTCCACGTGGTTCCACCTAAAGTGACACCATGATATAGGGTCACATCATCACCAATTTCAGCGGTTTCACCAATCACGACACCCATGCCATGGTCAATAAAAAAACGACGACCAATTTTTGCACCTGGGTGAATTTCAATACCTGTTGCAAAACGGCTAAAAGAAGACAATAAACGAGCTGAGCCTTTACATTCTTTTTTCCATAACTCATGAGCCATACGGTGCATGATCAAGGCGTGGATACCTGGGTATGTGGTTAGAACTTCTAAAGTGTTTCGTGCCGCAGGATCGCGCGCGAATACAGCTTGTACATCTTCTTTGAGCTGTTTAAGCATTAGATTGATCCTCTGTTTGGTCCGTATTTGACTTTTTCCATGTGCCATTATTTAAGGCTTGTACACGACTAAAAATACCACGAAGTAAATGATATTCCATACGATCTAATTGTATACGTCCAAAAAGACGACGCAAGCGTAAAGGCAGTAATCGAGGATTTTTTGGATCTAAAAACTCAATCTCGGCCAACATTTTTTCAATGTGTGGATAGAACTGTTCCATTTGCTCATGTGTGACCAAAGGCTCATCCCATTGCATAGTCTCAGTATCTGTTACAGGCATAGTTGCAGCTTCATCTGCACCACTTTCTACAACAGCTAAGGTTGCCATACGCATTTCATAACAAATCACTTGAATCGCTTGAGCCACATTCAGTACACCATAGTCTGTATTTACAGGAATGGTGACATGATAGTTGGCCAAGGCCAGTTCTTCGTTGGTCAGTCCGCGATCTTCACGGCCAAATACCACAGCAACCTCTTGTTGATCATTCACTACTGCTGAAATTGATTTTTCAGCCGCAGGACGTGCGTCTAGCAAAGGCCAAGGAATGGTACGACTACGCGCGCTGGTTCCAAACACTAAATGGCAATCTTTGATGGCGTCGGCAAGGGTTTCAACAATTTCAATCTGCGCGATTAAATCCGTTGCACCCGCAGCCAAAGCATCAATATCGGGATGTGGATAGGTTTTTGGTGCAACCAAAACTAGTTTTGAGAGTCCCATTGTTTTCATAGCACGCAGTGCGCTACCAATGTTTGCAGGGAGTGTGGTATTGACCATGACAATACGCACATGGGAGAGATGCGCTGAAACAGCGGCATTGTCAAATTGGCTCATGATTTTTCCAATGAATCTTTAAACTTTAAATAATTAAGAGAACTGACCGACCTCAGCCTGATATAAGTCCATGGCATCATCCATGCTCATATCCGCAGGTGGCGGTGGTACATCTACGGGTTTGGCTTCTTCATAGCTGACCGCTTTGGCAGCTTTAGATTTGACTTGATATTCCACATAAAGATTTTCTTTACCAAAATAGTCACGAAGTTTAGACAGCAGTTCATCTAGCGGTGCCACTTTCCAATTGATCCCTAAGTGCAATTCAGCCGTGGCATACGGGTAGTCCAACAGTAATTGTAGCGGAATGTGATTACACATATCGACATTACAGAAGGGTGTAAGCATATTTTTCAAATCTTGGTTCAGTGCTTTCGTACTATGCGTTGGGTCAAGGCGAATTTGAATACAGTTGGCACGTTTTTGGCGAATTTCATTTAGGGTAAATGCTTTGGTCAAGCGTCCCATTGGACGGTCAAAGCCTTCACGCTCGTAAATTTCACCTTCAATCACTACCACTTTTTCATTTTGAATGATGTCTTTAAAACGCATAAAGCGTTCATGATTCGCAGAGACTTCAATTCGTGAGGTCCCATCATCTAAGGTGACCATCATTCGGTTTGGAAAGTTGGCTACATCGACCACAAGACCAGCAAAAACAGTGGTTACCCCACGGCGTGTAGGGGTGAGTTCATTGATTTTATTTGGAATAAATGCTTTCAGCTCTGCACGGTATACATCAATTGGGTGACCAGTTAAATACAAACCTAAGGTGTCTTTTTCACCTTTGAGACGGACTTCATCTGACCACGGTTTTACTGGTTTGGCAGGTTTACGCTGTACTTCTTCAACTTCACCGAACAAGTCCATGATGCCTGTTTCACGGTTTGAACGAGCTTGCTCCGCCGCCTGTACTGCTTCTGGAAGTTGCGCCATTAAACTGGAGCGCTCAATGCCAAGACAGTCCAACGCACCTGAGCGAATCAAGGCTTCCAAAGTCCGTTTATTGATTTTTTTCAGATCAATACGGTGGCAGAAATCAAACAAGTCACGATACGGCCCATCTTGAATACGCGAGTCAATGACTGACTGCATCGCAGCTTCACCGACGCCTTTAATTGCACCGAGTCCATAGACGATCGTTTTGTCGTCCGAAGCATGGAATTGATAGATAGACATATTGACCGAAGGTGGCAATACTTCTATATCATTGTGTCGACAGTCATCAATCAAAAACACCACGTTATCGGTGTTTTGCATTTCCGATGACATCACCGCCGCTAAGAATTCAGCTGGATAATGCGCTTTGAGCCATGCAGTTTGATAAGCTACAAGGGCATAGGCTGCGGCATGCGATTTGTTAAAACCATATCCTGCGAACTTTTCCATATAGTCAAAGATATGGTTGGCAGTGGCTTCATCAATGTCTTTTTTGGCTGCACCTTCCGTGAAAATTTGGCGCTGTTTGACCATTTCTTCGGGCTTTTTCTTACCCATCGCACGACGAAGTAAGTCCGCACCACCTAAGCTATAGCCCGCACAATACTGTGCTGCCTGCATCACCTGTTCTTGGTAAACCATAATGCCGTAAGTCGGTTCAAGTACACCTTCAAGCAGGGGATGGAGATATTCAAACTCACCACCATGCATACGGTGGATAAAGTCCGGAATCAGGTCCATCGGGCCTGGACGGTAAAGGGATACGAAGGCGATAATTTCTTCAAATTTGCTTGGGCGTGCTTCCTTGAGCATTTTTTTCATGCCCACGGATTCAAACTGGAAGACCGCTGTGGTGTTGGCATTGGCAAAGATGAGGTATGCATCTTTGTCGTCAAGTGGAATGAAGGCAATGTCTAAAGGTACATCTAGCTTAATGCGCTTATTGATATTCTTCACGGCATCTTCAATAACCGTTAAGTTACGTAGACCCAAGAAGTCGAACTTCACCAGACCTGCAGATTCAACGTCGTCTTTATCGTATTGCGCAACACGGCCTGTACCATCTGCGTCACATAAGACGGCAGAAAAGTCGGTAATTTTAGTTGGGGAAATGACCACGCCACCTGCGTGTTTACCTGTGTTACGGGTAATGCCTTCGAGTTTTAATGCCATTTCCCAAATTTCAGCCGCATCGTCATTGTCTGGGTTGGATGGATTGGTGACAATGTCTTTAAGTTGTGGCTCTGCTTCAATCGACTCTTCAAGGCTTAAACCTAAAGGTTTGGTCGGAATCATTTTTGAGATTCGGTCAGCCAAACCATAGGATTTACCCAAGACACGTGCCACATCACGAATAGCACCTTTGGCTGCCATGGTACCGAAAGTGGCAATTTGTGATACTGCATCGCGTCCATAGGTGCGCGCCACATAGTCAATGACACGGTCACGACCAGCAATACAGAAATCGACGTCAAAGTCGGGCATTGAAACACGTTCTGGGTTTAAGAAGCGTTCAAAAAGTAGCCCGTATGGGAGAGGGTCGAGATCTGTAATTTTTAAGCTGTAGGCAACCAACGAACCTGCACCTGAACCACGGCCTGGACCAACGGGCACGCCATTACCTTTGGACCATTGGATAAAGTCCATGACAATCAAGAAGTAGCCCGGGAAACCCATTTTAAGAATGGTCCCGATTTCATACTCTAAACGATCATCATATTCTTTACGTTTTTCAGGCCAGTATTCATCACGCGTTTCTGGCGGATATAAAAAGTCTAAACGTTCTTCTAAACCTACTTTGGACAAATGCGCAAAGTAGGTGTCAATGGTATGGCCTTCAGGAATAGGGTAGTCAGGCAGGAAGTATTTACCTAATTGCAGGGTAACGTTACAACGTTTAGCAATTTGATAAGTATTTTCAATTGCAGAGGGAATGTCTGCAAATAATTCCGCCATTTGTTGGCCAGATTTAAAATATTGCTCTGGAGAGTAATTTTTTGGTCGGCGGTTATCCCCTAGTACATAACCATCGGCAATACAGACCCGGGCTTCGTGTGCTTCAAAGTCCATTTCTTTCATGAAATGCACATCGTTGTGCGCAACCACACCTATGTTATATTTTTTAGCTAATTTTAAAGCTTCATAGTTGAAGTCATCTTCGCCTGAACGGCCTGTTCGGCATAAAGCCAAATAAACACGATTGCCGAACTTTGCAATCCATTCTTCGAGTAAAGGTTCAGCTTTTTGCGGATTTGATGTACAGAGCATTTTGCCGACATCAGATTGCATGCCAAGTAGAGCAATCAGGTCGTGGTTTTGCTCTAAAATCCAGTCTTTTGCAACGCAAGGAATATCAAGCTGTTGACCACGGATAAAACCTTCTGAAACCAGTTCAGTCAGATTACGCCAGCCAACATTGCTCATCGCCAATAAAGTTACGCGATGTTCAGCATCGTTCAAACGAACTTCTGAACCCATAATTGGTTTGATGCCATTATCTAAGCATTTACCATAAAATTTTACAGCAGCATGTAAGTTAGATAGGTCAGTAATGGCAAGGGCTGGCATACCTTCTGCCTTAGCAGCTTTGACTAAATCAGGTATACGTACAATTGATTCTGTGATTGAAAATTCTGTATGAATACCAAGATGTACAAAGTGCATAAGTGAGTCCCTGCAAAAACCGCTAAATAGTTTAACATGCTCTGCCTTCATTCTGAGTGCGATTCAAATGAATTGGCAAAATTTAATAGCATGTAGTGTTTGGACTGTACATTTTATTATCAGTAACTTTAAAATGACTTAGAAAAGGCAATGTCAGTCCTTGTTCTTTGCATAAAAAGATTTTAACAGGCCACTGCTTGCTGAATGGCAAAACTGTTTAGCCGTCCATTTTTAAAACCGAAGTTGAGATAAGCCGTGTAGGGTGGGGCAAAGTTTTGCGTTTCTTTCAGAAAGGCTTTGATTTCATTGGGCTGCAAGAGCAGGACTTGGGCTTGACCTGATGCTGCAATATCTTGCGCACTGTATTTAAAGTCTTGTTTAAATTGCTGCAAAGTATAATTGGGTGTGATCTGAATATTTTGCACGCGTATGTTTTCGCTCATGCCTTGAGTACTTTTCCAGTTAAGCCAAACACGGCCTTTGGTTTGACCGAGTTGTTTGAAATTCGCTTTGTCTTTATAGAATTTTTCGGCCTGAATCTTGGGATTATCTTCGTTAAAAATTTCAAACTTTAGGGTTTTGTATTGGGCATTTGCGGTACTGTATTCATAGTTACCTGTACATTCGGCATATTCTTTGCTGACTTTTCCATTCGATTGAGTGAGCAATTGACTGACTTGATGTGCTGTTACAGGGGCATTCAGTTCGACCTGATTCACTTTCACACTGGTGACGTAGTCATAAGTATTTGACACTGCATGACTGAGTATCGGCAAAAGACTTATACTTAGAAATAAAATGGGTGTTTTCATGGTGGTGATTTTAAAGTCGTAATTTTGAATTTTTTGTGTTGTCATTATATAAAATTTAAATCTGAAAAAAAGCTCTCAATATTGAGAGCTTGATTTTGTTAGCGTAGTTTAGACAGCCAATCCCCAACGGATTGTACAATTTGCACCATGATCAACAACACAATCACCGTAAGTATCACGACACTGGTGTCAAAACGTTGATAACCATAAGAAATAGCAAGATCACCAATACCACCTGCACCCACAGCACCAGCCATCGCGGTTGCACCAATTAAGCTAATCGTGGCTGTGGTTAAGTTCAAAATCAGTGAACTACGTGCTTCAGGTAAAATAAACTTAAAAATGATTTGTAGCGGTGTTGCGCCCATGGCTTGAGCAGATTCGATAATGCCTTCATTCACTTCAAGCAATGACGTTTCGACCAAACGACCAATGTATGGTCCAACATAAATGGTGAGTGGAACAATTGCAGCCCACGTGCCAATAGATGTACCGACGATGAGTTTGGTTAAAGGTAGAACTGCAATCAACAAAATAATAAAAGGCAGAGAGCGCAGGGCATTCACAATCGGGTTAAGAATGTGATAAATCGCTTTGTTGGGTAAAATACCATCAGGACGTGTGACCAATAAAATGATAGCCTGAATAAAGCCCCAAATACAGCCAAACAGCATTGCAAAAAACACCATATGAAAGGTTTCTTGCAAAGCGGTAATGAACTGATCAATAGATAAAGAGCTTTTCCAAAACGGCGCAGTAATTTGAGTTAACCACTGGACAATTAAATCTCTCATGCCAGTTCTCCTGATTGCTCAACAGCCACACCATGCTGTTTCAAAAACTCCACTGCTTCAGTAATTAAAGTTTCATCCCCTAATAACTGAACAAACATTTGGCCAATCACATTGCCATCAATTTCAATCATGTTTGCAAACAGGATATTGAGACTAATATCAAACTGTTTAATTAAATTTTGGATCACGGTTTCATGTGCAGACTGACCAAGGAACTGTAAGCGATAAATACTGTGATGGTGCTTATGCTCCAAATTATTCAGCAGTTTAATCGGTAACTGTTGATGCAAAATCGTTTGAATAAAATTCTGTGTTGTTGCGTGTTGCGGGCGACTAAATAAGTCCACCGTTTTGCCTGTTTCAACTACTTTGCCGAGTTCCATCACGGCTACATGGGAGCAGATGCTTTGAATCACATCCATCTCATGCGTCACCATGACGATGGTAATGCCTTGCTCTTGATTGATTTTTTTGAGCAATTCTAAGACCGACTTGGTAGTTTGTGGGTCTAGTGCAGAAGTTGCTTCATCACAAAGTAAAATTTTAGGATGGTTGGCAAGCGCACGAGCAATACCCACACGTTGTTTTTGACCACCCGAGAGCTCGTCTGGATAAGCTTCTTTTTTATGCTTGAGGTCAATAAACTCAAGTAGCTCATTTAAACGTTTTTCACGTTCAGCTTTGCTATAACCTAAAAGTTTCATTGGCATTTCAATATTGGCTGCAACAGTTTTGGTTTGCAGTAAATTAAAATGCTGGAAAATCATGCCAATATTTGCACGTTCTTGACGTAATGCTTTTGCATCTAATGCAGTAAAGTCTTTTTGATTGATAATCACTTGGCCTTGTGTTGGGCGTTCAAGTAAATTGATCAATCGAATGAGGGTACTTTTACCTGCACCACTATAGCCAATAATGCCAAAAATACTGCCTTCTGGAATGTCCAAATTGATTTGGTCCAGTGCAGGAATGGTTTGGCCTTTCAGCTGATAGTGCTTTGAAATGTTTTTAAATTGAATCATATCGTCAAAAACTACACAAAAATGAAAAAACAGGCAAAGAGACTTTGCCTGTTTCGTTGACTTGATTATATTACTATTTAGCTTGAGTAAGGTAGCTTACTGGCTTGTTCACATCAATTTTTGTGCCGCCAAAATGTTCTTGAACATATTTGCCAACTGCAGCGACATGGTAAAGTTCCCCGACTTTTTTCAGTACTGGGTCGTTTTGACGTGCTTCAGCCACAGCAAGAACGTTGACGTTCATTTTTGTGGTTTGGTCGATTGGCTCATAGTAAATCGCATCTTTCAATACGTTTAAACCACCTTCCATTGCAAGGGTATTTCCTAAAACAATTGCATCTACTTCGTCTTTCACACGAACAGCTGTTGCCATTTGAATAGGCTTGATTACGAGTGCTTTGTTATTTTCAACGATATCTTTAGAAGTACCTTTCACAAAGTCAAAGTCATTTTTTAACTTCACTAGACCTGCAGATTGTAATAATAACAATGCACGTGATTCGTTCGCACCGTCATTTGGAATAGCAATCGTTGCACCTGTTTTAAACTCAGCCAGTGTTTTTACTTTGCTTGAGTAAATACCCATTGGCTCTAGGTAGGTGGTAGAAAGCGGAGCAATCTTCGCTGTGTTTGCTTCGTTGTAGGCAACCAGATAAGCATAAGATTGGAATGCGTTGACATCGACTTCATTGTTTGCAACAGCGGTGTTCATTGCAACATAGTCAGTGAAGTTTTTAATGTCTAATTTTAAACCTGCTTCTTTGGTTTCTGGCAAAGTTGCAATATAGCGCCAAATGTCCGCATCAGACCCTGTCGATGCAATTGTTACCGTTTGCTCAGCCGTGGTTGCTGCATCCTTTTTAGCTGCATCTGTTGCAGGTGCTTCAGGTTTACTACAACCTGTTAAAACAACAGATAAACCCAGTGCAATTCCTAGAATTTTTTTCATTTTTTCTTCCCGAGTAAGCATCCAAATGAGGCATAACTTACCTGAACTATAGAGAGATCAATTGATTTAAATCAGGTATTCCTGATTTGATGCATACGACTGTAATGTGAGTTTTTCAAGTGTGCAATTCGATATCAGTCGAATATGGGATTTCACTTTCAAAAGATTAACTTTTTCAACTCACTAGAAACATCACTGCTCAATCGTTAAATTTTGCACATCATATCAACAAACTAATATTCGATATAGAGCATAAAAGTTTAATACTTATCTTATTTAAATATTAAGAGTTTATGATTTGTCTGCAATTTTATAATGAAAACAATATATTATTTTTAATTAATTTGTTTGAAAATAATAATTTGCATAAATTTTGTGCTTTATAAGATTTTATCCAAAAGAAATACAAAAAATAGATAAAAGGAGTAAATGGCAATATGTTTGTTTTGTTTATTGTATTTATCTGAATTGGGCATAGTTTTATGAATAAAAGAAATTTGTTTGATCATTCCTCGCAGCATTTTCATTTGCTAACAAGATACACACTCGGTCTGAATGAAGACTTTGGGTTGAGTGTGTATCTCACCAATTTAACTCAGCTAGTGAATCAATTAAGATTTTAGAAAATCTTCAGATGCATAAGTCGGGTTTGGATAACTGTAGAAGCCTTTACCTGCCAACATTCCTAAATGACCAGGTTTAATAAATTCGGCGTCTAATTTTTCTAAAAGAGGTGCCATATTCGGGTTGGTATCAACATTAAGTTTTGCAACATTATAAACCGTGTTAATGCCAATAATGTCTAAGATCGCAAATGGACCTAGTGGTGAACCAAAAGATTTCATCCATGCTTTATCAATGGTTGCAGGTTCTGAAACTTCTTTGACCCAAAGTTCAGTGGCTGAAATTAAAAATGGAACCAACATAGAGTTTAGAAGGTGACCTGGTTGCTCTTTGTAAATTGGTAAAGCCAACATACCAATTGCTTTAGCGAATTCAACTAAATCATCAAATACTTGTGGATCCGTACCCGCATGACCCATAATTTCTGCCATATTGTTGACCCAAATCAAATTGGCAAAGTGCAATGCGACATATTTTTCTGGTCGCCCAGTAATTTCAGCAAACTGACTTGGTAAAAGCGTTGAAGTATTGGTTGCAAAAACGGTTTTAGCTGGTGCAACTTGTTTTAATTTTTCATAAAAATCAGTTTTAATACTGACATCTTCTGGCACAGCTTCAATTAGCAAATCTGCATCCTTGACTGCTTCTACAAGGTTGGATTGATAGCTAAGATTATTGAATGCATTGTCAAGTTGTTCTTGGGTTGCATTAAGATCGCGCTTATAACATTCAGATAATTCAAAAAATTTAGCTTTGGCTTTATTAAGAATTTCGTCGTTAATATCATACACTGTTACTTTAAAACCGTGGAATGCGGTTTGAAACGCGATTTGATAACCGAGTACACCACTGCCAGCAACCGTTACATTTTTAAAATTCATTCGATATTCCTTGTTTTATCCTTGGTGGAAAATGTGGCTTTCATATCCATGTGCTACATTTAATCGCATCATCGTATTTGTATGTTTGATGTACGGAATTCATGAACAAATAAATTGATCATAGGGCTATTCTGCCGTGGCTTTTTTATGCTAACTTGACGTAATGAGTCAAATTTTTGACGGATTGAGACAAGGATTGTTGGAATGAATCAGGATGATTCAATCGAAGTTGAATACCGGAATAATATCCATGATGATATGGTACATAGTTCAGGGCTACGTGGCTATTTAGAGGTAATGCAACAACTAGGCATTGACCCAATACCATTGTTAGCCAAGCATAAAATTCAACTTGCACAATTACAAGATGACAATGCATGGATTTCACATATAGCACTGATCCAACTTCTAGAAGAAAGTGCGCAACATGCCAAATCTGCGGATTTAGGTTTACGCATCTCGCAGTATCAAGATATTGGTATTTTGGGTGTGCTAGGGCTGATCTTACAAAGTGCAACGACACTTCATGAAGTGATTAAATACAGTTCGGATTTGCTATTTTTACATGGCTCTGCTTTACGCTTATATATCAATGACCGTGTTCGTACAGATTTTTTTGAGCCCAACTCGGATATTGTTGAACTTATTTTTGATATTCAGTTGCATGACGCTACACGTATTTTGAGTAAACGACAAACCATGGATATGGGGCTCGCTGTGTGTCATCGGGTTCTTCGTTATTTAAGTGGTGAACGTTATCAACCGATGAAAGTTGCACTGCCACATAGTCCCGTTGCTCCTTTAAATGTGTATAAACGATTTTTTCATGCGGAAGTCATGATCGATCAACAACATGCAGCTTTGTATTTCCATAAAGATATGTTGAATATTACTTTGGACAGTATTGATCATGGCTTACGGGAAATTGTAGATAGTTATTTGGAGCGGAGTTTTCGCAGTCATCAAGGTTCATTTAGCGATCGTGTTCGACATGCAATTCGTATTCATCTGTCGGGCCCAAAAGCGAATAAAACTGAAATTGCAAATATGCTTGCGATGCATCCTCGAAGCTTACAACGTAAATTGGATGAAGAGGGTACTAGCTTTGAGCAGATCAGAGATAAGCTCAGACAACAGCTGTTATTGCAATATTTGGCTGACTCAAAAGCATCGATGAGTCAAATTGCTTCTATATTAGGTTTTTCCGAACAGTCGGTATTAAGTCGTGCCTGCAAAAATTGGTTTGGTGTGACGCCACGACAATTAAAAAAGATTCGCAGTGGATTGCAATAAAAAAACCCGCTTTAAAAGCGGGTTTTTTAAAAGTACATTGACTACTTTAATTACGAATTTTCACGAGCAATAGCACGGTAACCAATGTCTTTACGATATTGAACACCATCAAATGTTACTTTTTGGCAAAGTTCTAAGGCTTTGGCTTGTGCTTCACCAATGGTATTGCCTAGTGCAGTCACACAAAGCACACGACCACCCGCAGTCACGATGTCGCCATTTTCATTGACTTTGGTACCAGCATGGAACACTTTCGCATCAGTCATTTCTGTGTCTAAACCAGAAATTACATCGCCATTGCTTGAAGTTTCAGGGTAGCCTTTAGACGCAAGTACGATCCCTACAGTTTTACGCTCATCCCATGCAGCTTCTGCTGGAAGATTACCTGCAATACCTGCTTCAACTAAATCAACCAAAGATGATTGTAAACGCATCATGATCGGTTGAGTTTCAGGGTCACCAAAACGGCAGTTGAATTCGATCACACGTGGTTGACCTGCATCATCAATCATCAAACCAGCATATAAGAAACCTGTATACACATGACCGTCTTTCTTCATGCCTTCTACAGTTGGACGCATTACTTCAGCCATGACACGATCAAACACTTCACTGGTCACCACTGGAGCAGGGGAGTAAGCACCCATGCCACCCGTGTTTGGACCTTGGTCACCTTCAAAGATACGTTTGTGATCTTGTGAAGTAGCCATAGGTAAAATGTTGTCGCCATCAATCATACAAATGAAAGAGGCTTCTTCACCCGCAAGGAACTGCTCAATCACGACACGTGAACCGGCATCACCAAATTTATTGCCCGCCAACATGTCATCAATCGCATCAAAGGCTTCTTGATTAGTCATAGCAACAATCACGCCTTTACCAGCAGCTAGACCATCAGCCTTAATCACGATTGGCGCGCCATTTTTTTCAACAAATGCTTTCGCGGCATCGACTTCAGTAAATACATCGTAGAATGCAGTAGGAATGTTGTGGCGTTTTAAGAAGTGTTTTGCGAACGCTTTTGAACCTTCTAACTGTGCAGCAAATTGTGTTGGACCCCAAATTTTAAGCTCTGCCGCGCGGCAAGCATCCACTACGCCATTTACAAGCGGTGCTTCTGGACCAACAATAATTAAATCAACCGCATTATTTTTTGCAAATTCGATAATGGCAGGGTTGTCTAAAATGTTAAGCGCAACATTTTCACATTTGTTTTCTGTTGCCGTTCCTGCATTACCAGGAGCTACAAATACTTTTGCAACTTTCTCATCTTGTGCGATTTTCCATGCCAATGCATGTTCACGACCGCCATTACCCAAAACTAAAATGTTCATCTAAAAATCCCTCAAAGAAAAGAATCCCTCCCGACCTCCCTTTAAAAAAGGGAAGGGATCACGCATGAAAACCAAGGTTTCTTACGTGAAAAGTCCCCCTTTTTACAAAGGGGGATTTAGGGGGATTAATAAATATGACTTCTAATCAATTAATGACGGAAGTGACGCATACCAGTAAAGACCATCGCAATGCCTGCTTCATCCGCAGCAGCAATGGTTTCTTCGTCACGCATAGAACCGCCTGGTTGGATAATACATTTAATGCCTGCTTTCGCTGCATTATCAATACCATCACGGAACGGGAAGAATGCATCCGATGCCATAACCGCACCTTCAACCACTAAACCGGCATGTTCCGCTTTAATCGCAGCAATACGCGCTGAGTTAACACGGCTCATTTGACCTGCGCCTACACCAATGGTTTGACGACCTTTAGCATAAACAATGGCATTTGATTTCACGTATTTCGCAACTTTCCAAGCGAAGATCAAATCATCAATTTCAGCTTCAGTTGGTGCGCGTTTGGTCACAACTTTTAGATCATCTTTTGTGATCATGCCCAAGTCTTGGTCTTGAACCAATAAACCACCGTTAACACGCTTGTAGTCTAACTGCGGAGCACGCTCATCAATCGCTGGTAATTCACCGCACACCAATACACGAACATTTTTCTTTGCACCAGTGACTTCAAGTACGCCATCGGCAATGCTTGGAGCAATGATTACTTCTACGAATTGACGGTCAACGATTGCTTGTGCAGTTGCTACATCTAGCTCACGGTTGAATGCAATGATTCCACCGAAAGCAGATTCTGGGTCAGTTGCATAAGCCAAGTCATAAGCGGTTTGAATACCGTCTAATGAAACTGCAACGCCACATGGGTTTGCATGTTTCACAATGACGCAGGCTGGTTTAGCAAAAGATTTAACACATTCAAGTGCTGCATCGGTATCCGCGATGTTGTTATAAGAAAGCTCTTTACCTTGAAGTTGTTTCGCTGTTGAAACAGAGGCTTCAGTAGCTGTGCTTTCTACATAGAATGCAGCTGATTGGTGCGGGTTTTCACCGTAACGTAAGTCTTGAGCTTTATTGAGCTGTGTATTGAAAGTACGAGCAAACTTGTCCGCTTCACCTTCAGCTTTGCCTACGCGCGCGCCAAGGTAAGAAGCAATCATGCCATCGTATTGTGCAGTGTGTTCGAAAGCTTTGACTGCTAAATCAAAACGAGTTTCATAAGACAACGCGCCATCTGCTTTAAGCTCGGCAACAACGGTGTCATAGTCAGAAGCATTTACAACAATACCTACAGACGCATGGTTTTTCGCAGCAGCGCGAACCATAGTTGGACCACCGATGTCGATGTTCTCTATGGCATCTGCAAGTGAACAGTTCGGTTTAGCGACTGTTGCAGCAAATGGATAAAGGTTCACAACTACAAGATCTATTGCATCGATATTGTGTTCAGCCATCACAGCTTCGTCTAGACCGCGACGAGCTAAGATGCCACCATGAATTTTCGGGTGTAGCGTTTTTACACGACCATCCATCATTTCTGGGAAACCAGTATGCTCTGAAACTTCAACTACAGCGATATTGTTGTCTTTTAACAACTTATATGTACCGCCAGTAGATAAAATTTCTACCCCTAGAGCAACAAGGTTTTGAGCGAACTCAACAATGCCAGTTTTATCGGAAACAGAGATTAAAGCGCGTTTAATGGTCATGATCTTCGTCACAGTTATCAAGAATTAAAACAAAAAGCCAAAAATAGCAGGTAAAAAAAAATGCCCGCGGAAGCCGCAAGCATTTTATCATTTATTCACTCATTAAACCGTGAGCTTTTAACTTTTTACGCAAAGTACCACGGTTGAGGCCTAGAATCTCCGCAGCACGTGTTTGGTTGCCGCGGGTATATTCTAAAACTACAGATAGAAGAGGTTTCTCCATTTCTGCTAGCACCATGTCGTAGACCTGAGATGGTTGCTCGCCTTGCAGTTGTGCAAAATAGTGGCGAACTGCGCGATCTACGTGAATACGAAGAGCGACATCAGACTGTGCAGTAAAAATAGGAGATTTGCTATTCATGCGAATTAATCCGAAAAATCTAAATATCACTTGGGTAAAGTGACATATATAAAGTGGTCTAAAATTAAAATGAACTTCGTTTTAGATCCTAAAACGAATAGTTCTAAAACTGTACATTTAGCATGCCACAATATCGCTAAGTTGGTCGAAATATAAGCGTAACAATAGTTAAATATTTGTTACCGACCTTTTTTAAACAAAAAAATCTGCTCGATACGCGATATTAGTATAACGCGTATTTTTGCTGATGTTCTATTTGTATTAAAAGACTGAGGAGATTGCAGCACTAAGCTTTCGTGGCGCGTATCATACCATTGTCTAAGAAAAAGTGAGCAAGAAAACTGCATTTTTTTTCACTTTTTTTACATTTTTTTTAAATTTTAGGGCTGGACTATTTCTAAACTGTAATGATTGAAGCTTTTACGGCTGACTGGTAGGCTAAATTTGAATTTGAATGGACTATTTTTAGGAATTCGTTTAATTCCAACTAGACTGTCAATTAAATATTCATTTGCATGCAGTTGATAGGTTGAATCGACTTCACCATCCACTTTTAAAATGACCTTAAGATCTGGTAGGGGCAGACTAGTGTCATGATAGTTGATCAGCTCACCCGAAAATTGAGTTTTCTGTGCCTCAATGCGTTTTACTTTTACTTTATTAATGCTGATTAGGCTGTAACGTTCTTGTAGGCTACTACAGTTCAGTACAAGACAAATTTTATTATAGGTTGCGCCTAATGCGGGACTGTTATTGAGGATATGTGGATTAAACCATAAGTATTGGAAACACAATAGCGCCAATAAGCTGAAGTTTATCAGACCCCAAAGTATATAGTACATCGGGCTTTTTTGCGGTTTCGTTGGATTGTTGTCTGCCAAATTCATGGCAGGATAGTTACCAATAAGATCGGTACTAAAATAATTTAAATTGTTTAAATATGTTTTGAGGTCAATGTTGGAGTGCTCAACTTTCAGGTTGAAAATATCAAGCAAATTTGATGTCGACATTGAAAGCGCAGCAGATTGCGATAAATCAAAATGTATGCTGTCTACATGAGGAGAGGAAAATGCTGAGTTCGAAGACATACTCATGTCATTTTGATTCGTCGATTTTTCCTCTCCTGTGCCAAAAATATGACCCGTGGTTAAATGTGAGAGTGCATTAAAGGTCATTGAACACTTTGGGCAACAAACCATACCTTGCGCAACCGTGAGTTGAGCAACACTTACTTTGTAGATGGTTAGGCATTTAGGGCAAGAGGTTTGTTTGTCGCTCATAGTGTATTAAGAGTTCATTTAAAGGGTGTGGCGTTTACCCGAGATTCGGCACCAGTTTTCATCACGTTTCTCGACCTCTAATATATCAAAAAACTCAGAATAAACACTAGAAACATCAAAAACTTGCTCTTCAATTACACCAGCAAGTGCGAACTCTCCCTCAGATTTAACCAAAGTTGCGAATTCAGGCGCTAACATCATGAGCGGACCTGCCAAAATATTTGCAACAAAAACATCTGCTTTTTGGTCAGCCAGTTCTAAATTGAACTCATCTGGTAAGCCGACATATAGGTTTTCAGCCACGCCATTGAGTGCTGCATTTTGTTCAGTGGCTAAAATTGCTTGAGGGTCAATGTCTGTGGCATAGACTTTTTTTGCACCTAGGAGTAGAGCAGCAACACCTAAAATACCTGAACCGCAACCATAGTCGATCACGATTTTATCTTTAACATCAGTTTTACCTAACCACTGCAGGCAAAGAAAAGTAGATGCATGGTTCCCTGTACCAAAAGCTAAGCCTGGATCAAGTTTAATGTTCACCGCATCTGGTTCTGGTGCTTCCATCCATTCAGGAACGATCCAGTATTTGTCAGCAATTTGAATTGGTTCGTAGGCATCCATCCATGTACGTTCCCACTCTTGGTCTTCAAGAAATTCGCTACGCATTGGTGCGTCAGGCATTTGAGTGCGAATAAACGTTTCTAATGCATTGACATCAATTTCTTCATCTTCTTCTTGCGCATAGATACCCGTCACAATGACTTTATTCCAAAGTGGCGTTTCACCTGGAAGTGGTTCAAGTAAGTCTTGGTTTTCTGCATCATCTAATGTGACACTGACTGCACCCAAAGATTCTAAAAGGGTTTCAGTAAAATCGACTTGCGCTTGATCAACCGTAATATGAATTTGTAACCACTTCACAGGAATAACCTAATATTTATGTATAAATAAATATTGTAACGGAACGGGGGGCAGTTCAACAGCATTCCTCAAAATAAAAAAGGATGCCGAAGCATCCTTAGACTCACATCCGTTTTAGGCCTGCTCTGTACGGGTTTGAACCGATGGAGCATAACGGTTGAGTAATGTCCCAAAGATGGCAGCAAAGATATACATAAAAATAGAATAGACTGCTGCGGGCATGGCAATGGTGGTACTGGCCATCACGGTGAGTGCAATGGTCATGGCAAGGGTGCTGTTATGAATGCCAATTTCAAATGCACAAGCCCGTGCTTGAGCACTATTGATCCCGAGTAGTCTCGGTACAAAATAGCCAATCATTAAACTACAAATACAGAAAATGACTGTGGCTAAACCGACCTGAGTTAGATACTCCAGAATATGTGCACGTTCTTTGGCTATTGCTCCAACAATGATTAAGACCAAAAATACAACAGAAAAAATACGCAATGGCTTATTCAGCTTCTTGGTAAAAGAGGGTGCATAGTGGCGAATCAACATACCAATACAAACAGGGATAAGAATAATTGAGAAAACCTGTATGATTTTACTAAACTGCATACTGACATGTTGTCCATCTTGCATAAAGTACTGAATGGCAAAGTTGACAATTAGCGGCAAGGTAAACGCTGCAATAACGGAGTTAATCGCGGTTAAGGTAATATTGAGCGCAATATCACCTTTAAACAAGTAGCTAAATAAGTTTGCAGTACTACCACCAGGAGAGGCTGCTAGAAGCATTAAGCCGACGGCAAGAAGTGGCGGTAAGTTGAGTACTTTGCAAATCACAAAGGCAATCCCAACAAGAAGTACCAATTGGCAGAATAAAGCAACCAATACCGCTTTGGGATGTTTGCTCACACGTGCAAAATCCTTCGGGGTTAACTCTAAGCCCAAACCAATCATGATGATGGCAAGAGCTAGGGGTAACATAATTGTTATAATTCCTGAATCCATATGTGCATATTCTCCTTAAAATTATAGTAAATCTTGACCGTAAGCTTATTCAGCTGCGGTCTCTTTCTTCAAAAATAAACTGTCATTTCTTCGTGAAATTAATAGGCCTAATAACGCAGCAAATATAAACATGAAAATGGAATAAATACCGGCAGGAATCGCCATGGCGGTGTTGCCTAAAACTGACAGGGCAACCGTAATGGCAAGTGCGGTGTTGTGAATAGTGATCTCAAAGGAGCAGGTTAAGGCTTGTTTTTCTGGAATATTGGCAAGTTGTGGCACAAAAAAACCAATAAACATACTACAGAAGCAGAATAAGGCTACAGCTGGCCCAATCTCAAACACATATTCAACAAAATTATGTCGTTCTAAGTACAGGGCGAGAAAAAAGATAAAAATAAGACAACTCGCAGACAAAATACGCATTGGGTGGTTTAATTTGTCGGCAAGTTTTGGAAAGTAATAACGTAAAAACATGCCCATACTGACAGGTAGTAGAGTGATGAAAAAGACCTTCATCATTTTCATGGCGGGCATGTCAACGGGTTGAGATGTTTGTAGAAAATACATCAGTGAAAAATTAATAATAAATGGGAGGGTGAGCGTTGAAATGATGGAATTTGTGGCTGTAAGAGTAATATTCAGTGCAACATCACCCTTAAATAAATAGGTCAACAGGTTTGACGTTGGTCCACCTGGTGAGGCTGCAACGAGCATCAAACCAATCGCAAATATAGGCGCTAAATTTAAAAACTGGCAAATGAGAAAAGCAATGCCTACCAATAGAACTAACTGTGAAAATAGCGCGATGAAAATGACTTTGGGGTGTAGTGTGAGCCTATAGAAATCAGCTGGGCGTAGATGTAAACCAAGACCCATCATCATCAAGGCCAAAGTCAAAGGCAAAAAAACTGTAAACAATTCCGAATCCATGGAATACCTTTTTTATTCGTTTTTATCTTTAATGTTTTTTGAGTGTATACAGAATTCAATAATTTACAAGATAGAAAAAAGGGTAAAAATGGACTATTTTTACCCTCAATACAGCATGAGCTTTAAGCCGTTTTGATTACATTCTTGGTTTAGGTGCCACAAAACCAAGGGCGCATTTACCTTTGATTTCTTTACCTTCGATATTAATCGATGTCGCATTCGAGTCACCTTGACAAATACTGGTTAACTCAGCTTCATCACCATGAATATTGGCATTTTTTGAGCTTGGGAAAAATTGGGTTTCACAGGTACCATTCCAAATAATACCTCGATAGGCAAAACTGACCGCTGCTCCTTGAGACTTGCCTTTACAGACTTGTTGATAACGTTGACTATCATAGACCTTTTCAACTTTATCATTGGCTGATACAAAAGGCGAAAAAAATAAACCGCAGAGAATGGATGAAAAAAGAATCTTCTTATTCATAATGCTTACCTTTGGTTGTTGTATGATCAACTTATAGCATAAAAAATGATCAAATTAATGCAAGGCTTTTCAGGTAACAAAACGCATCCTTTGTTGAGTTTTTGCTATTGCACTGCAAGTAAAATTACAGAAACCTATCGCTAGTGCCGTAAGCACGGTAGCGCATATACAATAATTTCCACGGAATCTGTCAACTTATAATTGAAAATTTGCTATAATCTTTCGTTATCATTTTTTAATCTCCTTTACCACTATGCATTATCCTAAAGTTTACGATGTCATTGTTATCGGCGGCGGTCACGCAGGTACAGAAGCAGCATTGGCTGCGGCACGTATGGGGCGACAGACTTTACTCTTAACTCATAATATTGAGACTTTAGGGCAGATGAGCTGTAATCCAGCAATTGGTGGTATTGGTAAATCACATTTGGTGCGTGAAATTGATGCCCTGGGCGGTGCTATGGCATTGGCTGCCGACAAAGGTGGTATTCAGTTCCGTATCCTAAACTCACGGAAAGGTGCAGCCGTTCGTGCAACACGTGCGCAGGCAGACCGTATTCGCTATAAAGCTGCGATTCGTGACACTTTAGAAAACCAAGCAAATCTCGATATTTTCCAACAAGCGGCAGATGATCTGATTGTTGATGGTGATACCGTAAAAGGTGTTGTGACCCAAATGGGTATTCGCTTTGATGCGAAAACAGTGGTACTCACAGCAGGAACCTTCTTGGGTGGTGTAATCCACGTAGGGCTTGAAAAATCAAGTGGTGGCCGTGCAGGCGATCCACCTTCAATTTCATTAGCACACCGTTTACGTGAGTTGAATTTGCCAGTGGGTCGTTTAAAGACAGGTACGCCACCACGTATTGATGCCCGTTCGGTTGATTTTTCTGTGATGATTCCACAGCCAGGTGATTTCCCATCACCGACCATGTCTTTCATGGGGGATGCGTCTATGCACCCTGAGCAAGTGAATTGTTATATCACACACACCAATGAAAAAACCCATGACATCATCCGTGGTGGTTTAGACCGTTCACCAATGTACACTGGTGTTATTGAAGGCGTGGGTCCACGTTACTGCCCATCTATTGAAGACAAAATTCACCGTTTTGCTGATAAAGACTCACACCAAGTATTCTTAGAGCCGGAAGGCTTAGATACACATGAGCTTTATCCAAATGGTATTTCAACTTCACTGCCATTTGATGTGCAGTTTGAGTTGGTTCGTTCAATTCGCGGGATGGAAAATGCGCACATTTTACGTCCAGGTTATGCGATTGAATACGATTACTTCAACCCACAAGCATTGAAATTTACTTTAGAAACCAAAGCCATCAATAACTTGTACTTTGCCGGCCAAATCAATGGTACGACAGGCTATGAAGAAGCGGGTGCGCAAGGCTTGCTTGCAGGCTTAAATGCTGCGCGTCGTGCGTGGGATCAAGAGCAATGGACACCAAAACGTGATGAAGCCTATATGGGCGTGTTGGTGGACGACTTGATTACGCTAGGTACGAAAGAACCGTACCGTATGTTTACTTCACGTGCTGAATATCGTTTGATGTTACGTGAAGACAATGCGGATCAACGTTTAACTCCAGTGGGCCGTGAAATGGGCTTGGTGGATGACGAGCGTTGGGTTGCTTACTGTGAAAAAATGGAAGCAGTTGAACTGGAAACAGGTCGTTTACAACACCTTTGGGCAGCACCAAACAACCCAATGGGTAAAAAGTTTGTCGAAATGACAGGTGCGGATTTATCGAAAGAGTGTTCTGCGATTGATTTGCTCAAACGTCCGAATATTTCATTTGCTCAAATTGCACAACTCACAGGTTCAGAAGTTTCTGCACAAGTGGGTGATCAAATTGAAATCGCAGTGAAATATGCAGGTTATATTAACCGTCAGCATGAAGACGTTGCACAAATGAAGCGTTTGGAAGAAACTAAAATTCCAGCCGATTTTAATTATGATGTGGTTTCAGGTTTATCTCGTGAAATTACTTTAAAATTGAAAGATGTACGCCCTGAGACATTAGCTCAAGCAAATCGTATTCCGGGGGTAACACCTGCAGCAGTGCAATTGATCATGATTACGATCCGTAAAAATGCACAAACGAAAAAATCTGCTTAATCTTTGAAAGTTATTGAAAAAGTCCGTTTTATGCGGGCTTTTTTTTGGGCAAAATCAGTGCGCTATACATCACAATAAAAAAAAGTTAAGTAATGTCATTACAATATAAAAATGTAAAATTGGTTATTTGTATGAAAAAGGGCTCTATTTTAATGCCGATTTAGACGTTACGCAAAAATGGTATGAGCGCTTATTACGAAAACCTTGTATATCGTATACGCCTGAATATATCGAAGAGCAGTCGAATCCTGAGTAATCAAAAATGTATGACAGAATCAATAATGAAGCACTTAAAGGATTAGTGCGTATTGAAGAAAAGTGACCTAAACGTAGCAAGTGGCAATTTTAGAAGAAATAAAAACGGACGATTTGTAACGATTACTGTCGAAAGGTTCTTGCAGTCCAGATTGGAAATGCAAGGGCCTCATCATAGGCCTGCTAGCCACAAGGCTGGCTTTTTGTTTTGGCAGATAAACAAAGCAAAATAGATGTTTAAGATAAAAACAGATAAAAATAGCCAATCATGTTATTTCACAAAAGTATCGGCGTCTTTTAAATTGATTTTACGTTCTTAATATAAGGTTAATACTATGACAATGAAATCGATCCGTTTTAACAGTGGAGAGCTTGCATGCCAATGCTAGTTTGTATCAATCATCAAAAAACAGCGAACTCATCTTGGTTTAGGGGAGGCATTAAACCAAGATGAACAATGAAAACGACAAACCCAAGCAATTCAAATATCTAATACCAAAAAAACTGTAAAGCCCCTAATACTTGGGGCTTTTTTTATGTTAATCGATGATGGTTTGATTGACCGCATCACGAACTTCTTTGGGTTCAATGTGGCTAATTTTATGCCCAAAACTACGCAGCCACCACACCAGTTGATTGGTAAAAGGTACTGTAGCATGAACCAAGATTTGCCCATTTCCGAGCGGTTCTAAAACCTGATTGGTACTGAGTTTGGTTTCCTCCAAATACAGCGCATCTATTTCAGTCATAGTCAGGGTAAGTGCAACGGTTTCAGTAGGTTTTGAAAAGTCTACACGGAAACCTAATGCACCCGATTCGATATATTCATCGATATCAAAATTGACTGGATGTAAGGCACGTGTGTTTAAAACCTTCGCTGATTTGAAACGGTGCAGCGCAAAGGTCTGAATATCGGTTTTGTCGTGGCGCGTACAAATTAGATAAATAATTGCACCTTTTTGAACCAATGCCAGCGGGTTGAGGGTATAGGTTTTTGCTTCAGCCGCTTGGTTTAAGCCTTGATAAACACATTCCAGTTGTTTGTCTTGGAGCAGTCCTTCATAGATGGCTTGCTGCGCTGTTTTCTCCACAATTGGGGGAATCAGTGGTTGTGTCGCAGGGACAATGCGTACGCGGTTAATCCATTGGCGTACATTGTTTTGGGTAGAGAGGCTACGACGTGCTAAGTCAAACCATGGATTCATTTCTTCAATTAAACTTGGAGGAAGAAGATGTTTAAGGTGTTCTTCGACCATCATAAACGTTACTGCTTGTGAGCTGGTCATGTGCGGTAAGCTTTGAATTGGAGCATCAGAACGCCAACGCCAACCTTGAGGTACAGCTCCATTGTTTTCAATCGGGAAGCGTTGAGAGATTTGGTTTAAATCACGTTGAATAGTTCGCAAAGTAATATCGATGCCTTCACGTTGTAAAATCTCTTGCAGCTCTCGAGTTCCCATCCATTTTCCAGTGGAAAGACGAGATAAAATTTGCCATTGGCGATAGAGACTATTGGACGTTTCTTTTTCTTGTATAGACATAGTTTAATAAAATATAGAAGTCGAAATTACTTACTTGAATGTGAACACAATAAGAAAACTCATCCGTTTAAGCAAGCTTTGCTTGAAATTTTTCAGTTATATTTTTTGACACAACTTAATGCGAAATAGAATTGAAGCAATCTGTTTTTTATCGATTAATAAACAAAGCATCTTTAGAAACCTATGGCATAGATATTGCTACGTATGGGTTACATATCGATAACAATTGAGAGGTTTGTATGTTTAAAGAAGATAAAGATACAAATGTAAATACGATGTTGGACGGATATAAGCTTAACTCTCCTGTATTAAATCCGATTCACTCTCATGATCGTCTATCGAGCCAGTCTGTTGGATTGTTTCATCAAATGACCTCGAATTTCTTTAATGAAATGACAGACGACCAAGCGATGTCTGGTGAGGCTTGTACACGTATTGAGCACTGGTTGTCACAGCATAGTGTAGAAGAACTCGAAGAACTAAACCAAATTGCCAAACAGCATTTTTTATATGAAGGTATTACGTTTACTGTATATGGTGAATCCGAGGGTATTGAGCGCACCATTCCTTATGATTTAATTCCACGTGTGATCGCCAAACAACAATGGAATAAAATCTCCCTTGGCTCTGCACAACGTGTGCGGGCTTTAAATCTATTTTTACATGATATTTATCATCAACAAGACATTCTCAAAGCGAAGATTATTCCAGAACTGCAAGTGTTAACGCATGAAGCTTATCAACCGCATATGTATGAACACCGTTTAAAAGGTCAGATTTATAGCCAAATTAGTGGGATTGATATTATCCGTGATGGGCAGGGTGAGTTTTATGTACTCGAAGATAATTTAAGAACGCCGTCTGGCGTGTCTTATATGCTTGAGAGTCGTAAGATTAGTGAAAAACTCATGCCTGATTTGATGCAGAAGAGCCATATTTTAGGCATAGAACAATACCCCCAATTACTTAAACAAATCCTGGCTGAAAATGCTTATGTTGATCAGCCTTTCATCGTAGTGCTGACACCGGGGCGTTTTAATAGTGCCTATTATGAACATGCTTTTTTAGCCCGTGAAATGGACGTGCCTTTGGTGACATCGCGCGATTTGTTTGTGGAGCATGATAAGGTCTATGTCAAAACCATTCGGGGCCGTCAACGAGTAGATGTAATTTACCGACGTTTGGATGATGCATACCTTGATCCGCTGTGTTTTATGCCGAACAGTACTTTGGGTGTCGCAGGGTTGATGTCGGCTTATCTGAGTCATAACGTGGTTATTGCGAATGCCCCAGGCACAGGGGTTGCGGATGATAAATCGATTTACCCTTATGTCGATAAAATGATTCAGTTCTATTTAGGTGAACAACCTATCTTAAAAAATGTTCCGACATATCAATGCCGTAACAAGCAAGATTTGGCTTATGTACTGGAGAACCTTGAGCAGTTAGTGGTCAAAGAGGCGCAAGGTTCGGGTGGATATGGTATGCTGATTGGACCGCAAGCCTGTAAAAGCCAAATTGAGCAATTTAGAGATAAGCTCATGGCGACACCGCATTTATATATTGCCCAGCCCACTTTAGAGCTTTCAGTCAGTCCAACTATGACTGAATCGGGTGTTTCTGAGCGTCATATTGACCTTAGACCGTTTGTACTCAGCTCACCTTATCGTACCGAAATTGTCCCTGGCGGTTTAACACGGGTTGCGATGAAAGAAGGTTCGTTGGTGGTCAACTCATCCCAAGGAGGAGGAATTAAAGACACTTGGGTCGTGGAAAACTTACATTCATAAAATAAACAAATATGAGGGTAGAACTATGATTTTATTAAGCACCAATGCTGAAAATATTTTTTGGTTAGGACGGTATTTAACACGTACTCAATATTTGTGTGCTCAGTTTCCTTTTACCCAAGACCAGCCTGCAATGGATTATGCGCATGCATTTTGCTTGCCTGCTTTTGATGCGTGCTCACTGAATGAGCTGATTTTAAACCCAAATAATCCTGCATCATTTAACCAGCAATTTCAAAATGCAAAGAGTAATGTGCAAGATCTGCGTGGGATTTTATCTGCAAAGGCCTATGCAGAACTGAATCAATTTATCAAAAATGCCACTGAAAATACCGCCTATATTTGTGATGTGGTTGGAGAGTGTCAGGATGTACTTGAGTCTGAAGCTAGTGATGTCTTTTTATTCTTTAGTTTAGGGCAAATGATTGAGC
Source organism: Acinetobacter sp. WCHA55 (assembly GCF_002165305.2). Classification (NCBI taxonomy): domain Bacteria; kingdom Pseudomonadati; phylum Pseudomonadota; class Gammaproteobacteria; order Moraxellales; family Moraxellaceae; genus Acinetobacter; species Acinetobacter sp. WCHA55. The sequence continues at coordinate 1,212,609 of NZ_CP032286.1, forward strand.
AGCTCGACCGTCAAATTCGTCTGAAGCAAGATGCACAAAATACTTTGGTTGAAATAGAAAACATTGTCATGTTGTTAAAAGAAATGGGTTGGTTAAATCTGGCACAAGCTTGGCTAGAGCTTAAATCACAACCTGATGCGATGAATTTTTATCATTTTAGTGATTATATTCAACAATTGTTTGAGGTTGATGTATGAGACTAATGATCAATCACCAAACGCATTATCAATATAGTGAAATGGCGTTGAATAGCATTCAATATATCAAAATGACACCTACAAATAATTCACACCAGAAGGTATGTCATTGGCATGTGAGTGTGCCGGGGGAGCGTGAAGAAAAATGCGATGCTTTTCATAATATTTGGATTACCAGTTCTCAACGAGAAGCGTACCAACAACTGACCATAATGGCTCAGGGTATTGTTGAAATTAACAGTTCGGCAGAGTATGGCATTCAAGACCGGTTGAATCCCAATTTATTTTTACAACCGACGCTCAATACTCAGTGCAATGCCGAAATGAAGGCATTTGCACATCAGTATGTGCCTGAGCTGAATCGGGGAAATTTGATGAAACTGTCAGAAGCAGTTTTAGCGCATATTCCCTATTCGCCTACTGAAACCTCAGTGTTAACTTCGGCAATCGATGCATTCAATGGGCAACAAGGCGTATGTCAGGACCATAGTCATGTTTTTATTGCCATGTGTAAGCATCTTGGTCTACCCGTACGTTATGTTTCAGGGTATTTGCATGTGCCTGAAACTTCACACCTCGCCAGTCACGCGTGGGCTGAGGTGTACATTGATGATGCATGGTATTGTTTTGATACCAGTAATCAATTGTTCAAACCACAGTCACATATCTATGTGGCGATTGGGCGCGATTATTGGGATGTGGCTCCCGTTCGTGGCGTACGTGAAAAAGGTGGAGTGGAATCGATGCATTCCATGGTACAAGTTTTAAGTTGTTAAGGTTTAGCTGAAAAAGGACGTTCTATGACCTATTGTTGTGCACTTCGTCTTCAAGATGGTTTGGTATTTATAAGTGATACGCGTACGAACGCAGGTGTAGATCATATATCCGTGTTTAGGAAATTGTATACCTTTGGTGTGGAGGGTGGGCGCTTTATTGCGATTCAAACCTCAGGAAATTTAGCAACGACCCAAGCAGTGATTGGACATTTAAAAAATCATTTAGAGTTAAGCCAAGAACCCAATTTATATAGTGTTAATACCATGTTTGAAGCGGCTGAATTGGTCGGGCATACTTTGAAAAAAGTCTTGGGGGATATGACACCAGATACGCAAGAACAAAGTAATTACTACTGTAGCTTATTGGTCGGTGGACAAATTAAAGGGGCAGAAATGCAACTTTATAATATCTACCCGCAAGGTAATTTTATTTGTGCGACCAAAGATACGCCTTATTTTCAAATTGGTGAAAGTAAATATGGCAAGCCGATTCTAGATCGTGCATTACGGTATGATATGCCCTTAGATGAAGCGGTGAAGTGTAGTTTGATTTCTTTTGATTCGACTTTGCGCTCCAATGTTTCTGTAGGTTTGCCCTTAGATGCTTTGGTATATACGAAAGATAGTTTACATATTCCAGTGGGTAAACGGATTGATGAGGAAGATCCGTATTTTTCAAGCATTAGTAAGCAATGGTCGGATACCTTAAGAAAAGGGTTACAAGAATTGGCAAAGCCGACGGATGACTATTTAGTATAAATGTTGTAAATGCTAAAAATAATGAAATCAATAAATTGGGGCGGTCTATGCAGCAAATTTGCTATGCAAGTACTTCAACTTCGGATCACCTACAGCTTCTTCAAGATGTTCGGGACATTTTAAGCGAAGCACGTGATTTTAATACAGTACATAATATTTCAGGCGTTCTTTATTATGCAGATCAGCATTATTTCCAGTGCTTAGAAGGGGATGAATCGGTTTTACAATTATTAATGTCGAAATTATTGAAAGACCCTAGACATAAAGATATCAAAGTCTTTGAAGCGAAAACTATTCATGCGGCACATTTTAGAGCTTGGGGCATGAAGTATGTGCAACGTATGAGTAGCGTACATAACAAAATGCGTGAAATGGGCTTTGTAAAATTTGAACCACAGAGTATGAGTCAACAACAAATTGATCAGTTGTTACAAGACCTTTATGATGCCCAGCCTGATGAGAGTCTATGTTGAAAAAAAGCCCAAGTTTTACTTGGGCTTTTTTGTTAGATTTGCTTGCGTGTAGGGCGATTGCTTAACCGGCACAGTAACTCATAGCCAATAGTTCCATTGGCTTCTGCAACATCGTCAACTAAGCGGTTTTCACCCCAGAGTTCAACTTTTGTACCCAATCTGGCGTTTAAGCCCGTCACATCGATCGCAATCATATCCATTGCAACTCGGCCTACAACAGCTATTGCTTGACCATCTATAGCAACATAGTTTTGCTTTGGAAATGCACGTGGGTAGCCATCACCATAGCCAATAGAAACAATGGCCAGTTCAGTTTCTTGGCTGGCGACAAAATGCGAACCATAACCAACTACTTCACCTGCTTGAATGGTATTCAATGCAATAATTTCCGCCGTGAAGGTCATAACGGGCTTTAAGTCTAGGTTATGTGCATTTTTATCGGCAAAAGGTGATGCACCATAAAGCATGATACCAGGGCGAACAAAATCAAAGTTAAGTTCTGGCCATTTAAATATAGCAGCTGAGTTACAACATGAGGCTAGGATGGGAGAACACACTTCTTTGATGTGTAGAAATTGCGCACGTTGCTGTTCATTCAGTGGGTGATCCACGTCGGCATTGGCAAAGTGCATTGCCAGTACACATGTAAAGCCTTCTGCTTTTAAAGTGTTGATGACATCAATGATTTCAGCAACTTTAAAGCCTAAACGGTTCATGCCGCTATTGAGTTTTACCCATACTTTAAGCTTTTGTGCGATATATGCGGTTTTATGTGTGATCAGCCAATTAACTTGTTGTTGCTGATGAACCACACACTCGATATTTTGCTCAATGACGGTTTGCATTTCATCTGCTGAGAAAACGCCTTCAATCAGGGTAATCGGCTGTTTAAAGCCGAGTTCACGAATCTCTAATGCTTCTTCTAAGCAGGCGACGCCAAAGGCATCGGTTTCACTTAAGGCTGCTAAACAGTCTTTGACTCCGTGTCCATAAGCATTGGCTTTGACCATGCTGACGATTTTCGCGTTTGGGGCAAGTTGTTTGACACGGTTTAAATTATATTGCAGCGCTTGGCTATCAATATAAACTGTTGCTTGACGCACCCTAATTACTCCTACAGGGCCATGGAAGGGCGACGATGAGGTTTTAATTATTCCTCATCATCGTACTGAGCATAAAACTCAGGGGATAAGTTACTAAAGCGGGTATATTGGCCTTCAAAAGCAAGTCGAACGGTACCAATAGGACCGTTACGCTGTTTACCAATAATAATTTCGGCAGTGCCCGCTTCTTTGGATTCTTTGTTATAGACTTCGTCACGGTAAATAAACATGATCAAGTCGGCGTCCTGCTCAATCGCACCGGATTCACGTAAGTCTGACATCACGGGACGTTTGTTTGGACGGTTCTCAAGGGAACGGTTAAGTTGCGATAGTGCAATCACAGGACACATCATTTCTTTGGCAAGCGCTTTTAAGCTTCGTGAAATTTCCGAAATCTCACCGACACGGTTATCACCCATGCCTGGCACTTTCATCAGCTGTAAATAATCGACCATGATGCAGCCAAGTTTACCATCGTGCTGTTTGGCAATACGACGTGCACGTGCTCGAACTTCTGTAGGCGGAAGCGCAGAGGAGTCATCGATATAGAGCTTTTTCTCTTGCAGTTGCAAAATGGTGCCGGTCACTTTTGACCATTCATCGCCATCGAGTTTACCTGAACGTAAATGGCCCTGATGGACTTTCCCGTAAGAGGAGATCAAACGCATAGCAATGGAGTCGGCTGGCATCTCCATGGAGTAAACCAAGGCAGGTAAGTCATTATTAAACAGCACACTTTCAACCAGATTCATGGCAAAGGTGGTTTTACCCATCGATGGACGCGCTGCGACAATAATTAAATCACCTGCTTGCATGCCCGAGGTTTTATTGTCGAGTTCAAGAAAGCCTGTGGTTAAGCCTGTAATGCTGCCTTCCATTTGTGACAATTCATTCAGCTTATCAAATACATCAGCCACAACGGTGTTGATTGCTTTCGGGCCTTGTGCCTTAGCATTATTATTGTGTTGTTCTGCCAATGAGAAAATATTGGTTTCGGCTAAATCTAAAATTTCACTGACATTACGACCTTTGGTGTCATAGGCATTTTGTAAAATTTCAGAGCTGACCTTGATCATGCTGCGCAAAGTCGAAAATTCTTTGATTTTGGTGGCATAAGTTTCCATATTATAGAAACTAGACGGGGAGTCAGCCATCAATTGCATCAGATATTCTTCTCCACCAACCGCATCGAGTAGGTTTTGTGTGGTGAGCCAGTCATGTACTAAAACTGCATCATAGGGTGAGCTGTCTTTGGAGAGTTGCGCAATCGCGCGAAAAATATATTTATGGCGCGTTGCATAAAAGTCATTTTCAGTTAGGACATCGCCAACTTGTTCAAAGGATTCAGCAACCGTCATTAAAGCGGCAAGTACGGCTTGTTCCAATGCTAAGTTATGCGGAGGTGTGCGGAATTCTTTCAGTTGCCCTGACTCATTTGGTTTATTGTCTTGTTTCGATGAGCTTTTTTGAGCAGTGGCATTCGCCTGTGACATATAACGCCCTGATTTTTAATACAGTTAAGAGGGATAACTTAAGATAAATTTCACTGTAAATTTGGAAAAAATTACAGCCATTTAACTCTATGCACTTTATCAAAAAATGCAGCTGCTGTGTGCTGAATTCAAGACTTATGGATAAAACCCATAATATTTGAATTTGGCATTTTGCGGGGCAGACTGATGAAGTTTTAAGCTGATCGATGAAACTACTTTTTCATAGAGATAAAAAAAGAGCATGCAAAAGCATGCTCTTTTTTTGCAAGAAATTACTCAGATACGATAGTAACGAGAACTTCAGCAACAACATCATGGTGCAATTGGATTGCGATGTTGAATTCGCCAGTGTGACGAAGTGCACCGTTCGGTAAACGAACTTCTGCACGGTCAACTTCAAGACCAGCATTTGTTAAAGCGTCAGCGATATCACGAGTACCGATAGAACCGAATAGTTTACCTTCGTCACCAGCTTTCGCAGTGATTACGATGTTAACTTCGTCTAATTGGCTAGCACGTGCTTGAGCAGCAGCTAAAACATCAGCTTCAGCTTTCTCAAGTTCAGCGCGACGAGCTTCAAAAGCAGCAGTGTTAGCTTCAGTAGCTGCTACTGCTTGACCTTGAGGGATAAGGTAGTTACGGCCGTAACCAGCTTTAACTGAAACTTTATCGCCTAATTTACCAAGGTTTTTAATGCGTTGTAATAAGATAATATCCACAGCTCAACCTCACTTATGATTGTCAGTGTAAGGGATCAAAGACAAGTAGCGAGCTTGTTTAATAGCAAGCGCTAATTGACGTTGGTAACGAGCTTTAGTACCTGTAATACGGCTAGGAACAATCTTGCCGTTTTCAGTGATGTACTGTTTTAAAGTGTCGATATCTTTGTAGTCGATGTACGTAACGTTCTCAGCTGTAAAGCGGCAGAACTTGCGACGACGGTAAAAACGTGCCATTGATGTTCTCCTTATGCTTCAGCAGAGTCTTGAGCTTGTTGTGCTTCTTCACGTTGAGCTTTACGCGCACGTTTTTCTTCAGCACTCTTAGCCAATAGTGACTCTTCAGTGATAGCGTTCTCACGACGGATGATAAGGCTACGAATAATTGCATCGTTGTAACGGAACAATTCTTCTAACTCATCAAGAGTAGTTTGACCACACTCAACATTCATAAGAATGTAGTGAGCTTTGTGGATCTTGTTGATTGGGTAAGCCAATTGACGACGGCCCCAGTCTTCAAGACGGTGAATTTGACCTTCAGCTTCTTTGATGTGAGTTAGGTAGCGTTCTACCATACCAACGACTTGATCGCTTTGATCAGGGTGTACTAAAAGTACGATTTCGTAATGACGCATTGTCAGCTCCTTACGGTTTAAACAGCCCCTAACAAAAAAGTTGTTAGAAGCAAGGAGTCACAACCTAGGTTGTGTCGCATTAGATGCGAAGGGGGAATTTTAGAGACTTTGCTCGCCAAATTCAAGAACTTCTCTTAAAAAGCCCTAATTATTTTGAGGTTTTGAGCGTAAAAGGAAGACAACATAGCCGTTAAAGTTTGTATCATTTTCAAGCGTGGGTGGTCTATGCTACTCACCATATTGAACGATACCAATTTTATAAGGCAGTTTCAGTGCTGAAAATTTTTTTAGATAAGCTGCATAGTTAGGTATGGTGGTTGAACCTTGATAAGTTTGAATGACCAACTCGTCAATGGTGCTATTCAGGAGGTTTAAAGTCTCCTGATTTGTGACATTGGTCCAGTCCATTAAGCCCGTGATACTGAGTTGATAGTGCTGCGGTAATTGTTTTCTTAATTGACTTAAAAATAAGGCATATTGGTGTATGTATTTGGTTTTGGCATCGAAATCAATTTGTATGCCTTGAATATGATTCCCTGCATTTTCCCATTGCTGAATACGTTTTAAAATTTGTGTAAGTTCTTGGCCTTGCCAGTTTAAATGATAATTACGAAAAACTAGCCACACCTTTTGCTGAGGAATTGCTAAGACGCCTACGCCTTGTGGTATGAGTTTAGAGTGATGGGTTTGGGAATCTAAACGGACTTCGCCTTGTAAAACATAAATTTCTTTAGCCGCTTTGAGGTAAGGGGCTGATGAAATATTGCCCCAAATCCAAAATGCATCATAGTCTTCAGCATTTACCCGACCAAATGTTGAAGCTGACTGACTTGGCTGACAAGCCATGATGCTCAGCATAAAGATCAGCGTCATAACAACTGAAAAAATCTGCTTCAACATATATGTCTTACCAGTAATACTTTAAAGATTGTGCCCAAGAGGTAGTTGGATAGTCACGTTTAATATGGTCGAACCATTGTTTACGGGTAGATTTTTCAACCTCTGCATCCTGACAGTCATTCATTCCGCTTGGTGAGTAACACATGATTGAACGATAAAGCGCATACGCTTTTAAATCGGGTACAGAACTGAATTGAATGATGTCTTTATACACTTGACCACGGGCAAAAATTGCGCCTTGGAAATGAGCAGTCTCTTTTTCTAAAGCGGTGACATAGTTTATGTTGTAGCCTTGAGTCGAACGTGCATATTCGCCCAAGCAAAGTCGGAGTTTTAAATCTTGAGGTGAATTTTCAAGTTTTTGAGTCAGGCTGAATAAGTCAGGGCATTGAATTTGTGGCGTAATTTGAGTTCCTGCCCAAATGAAATCACTGAAAGGTGGTTGATTTTTATAATTTTGATATGTTTCTGAGTCATATTTATACTTTGCGGCATCTTGTGGTAGTAGTACGAAGGCTTGATTAAACAGTGTAAAGTTTTGATGTACCAATGACTTTTGCAAAGTTTTATATAAGGCTAAATTTTTTTGATCTGTACTTGAAGCTTTGCTCTGTACAATTTGCATTAAGCTTTTTTCATTGGCTTCATTTTCAATAAAGTTTTTTTGCAATGCAGCTTGTTTGATTTTAGCATCTGAACCGATGAATAGGTTTGCACTTTGTTGTTGGGCATAATGAGGATATAACATTAGCTCAAATAAGCTACGCTGTTCGATGGACTTTGATCGACTAAGCCAACCTTCCCAATATTGCTGCACATTTTGAGTTTGTCCGAGTTTTTCTAAAATACGACCTTTTAACAATATTTGACTGAGTTGAAGGTAACTATCGATTGAACTAGGGGAATGTTCTGGCAAATATTTTAAAGCTTCGCTTGGCTTGTTCTGCACAAAGAATAAGTGATTGGCTTGTAAGTATTTGAACAGTTCTGGCTGACTCTTAAATAATGTTTTTTGGTTGTTGAGTTCAAACCAGCTTAAAATTTTATCTTCTGCCGATGTTGCCTGACGCATTTGCATTAAATCTGAAATGGTCAGAAAGAAGGGATCTTTTAGATTTTTTGTATTGAATGAGCGGCTTTGAAAAACATGGCGATCCATTTCGAAGGCTAGATTATCGAGCTCTAAATTATAGTATTTGGAATCAGGATGATTGATTTGCCATGCGAGTTCGTTGGTCAGGAGTTCAGTATTGCCACTGAGCCAATAACAACGACGTAGCAAACCACGCGCGCTGGCTGCATATTTTCCTTCAGGGAAGCGCTTGAAATATGTAGTGATATGCTCATAGGTGTTTTTGAGTAAAGTCTGATTTATTTTATCGATTTTTAAGTCACCATATTCACCGACACCCGACTGATAGCTTTCATTGAGGCTGCTACGAATCAACATATATTGCGATGTTTCTTGGATCCAAGGCTGATCAACCGTAGTTAATACTGAGTAAATTTTAGTAGCTATGGAAAAGTTACTATTATAAAAGGCAATGGTCGCATTTAAATAAGACGCATATTGACGTGCTTGTATGGACCAGTTCGGATTAACTTGAATGAGGGCTAGATCACGGTCACAGGCCGAGATATTTTGTCTTTCTTGAATGAGTAAATCTTTTTCCGCTTTGCTGAGATTTTTGTCGACTTGTACCTGCTGGGTAAATTGATCCGAACCATTGTCTAAACTAGAGCAATGTTCTTGGTAGGGTGTCTTTTCATTACTTGGTTTTAAGCGAGCATTGGGGCGTTTATTGGTTACACTTTCAAACAGTGTTTTAGCCGCAAATGGTACGTTGCTATATTCGGTTTCCCAAAGCGGGCTATTTGGCTGATTAAAATTCAATTTGGCCAAGCCCATGTCGCTCAGGAGAAGAAGCATATTGGTTTGGTTGTCATTAGCGGGTGTGAGCGCAGGCAAATTGTCACAGGCTGTATAGGCATTGGTTTGAATGTTGGTCGATGGATAGCAAGAAACATCAAAACCAGAAAAACTGTGAGTACTATAAGCAAGACTAATAGGGAATAGACTAATAAAAATAGATTTTTTAAAAAATTGTGATGGCATTTTCATTGCAGAGCATGAGTTATTGTTGTGTCTGCTATGGTAACAATTTAAAGATTAAACTTAAATATTAAAGAAGTTGAAGTAAAAAAAGATAGAGAAAACTCTATCTTTTTTAAAACAGCGGCAAATGTGGAGCAGGTGAGACATAGCTAAAACTAAAACTAAAACTTAATGCAGTAATTAAAATCACTGAATATAAGAAATAGCGTTTTGCCCAAACCTGATCATTTTCAGCTTTAAAACCAATGATTGATAAATATAGCCAATAAGCACAGAGTGCGTTAAAGGTGATAAGAAAAAACATATTGGTATAGCCAAAACAATACAAACCATTTAACACCGCAGCAAACAGCAAGACATAAATCAAGCTTTCAACTTTCGTGCGGAAAATTGAACGTGCTACAGGTAAAATTGGAATGCCTGCATTTTTATAGTCGTCAAAGCGGTATACCGCAATTCCCCATGAATGAGGCATTTGCCAAAGTGCATATGCTAAGAAAAGCAATAATGCGGCAACATCAAATTCATTGGTCACAGCTGTATAGCCAATTACTGGTGGACTAGCACCAGAAATACTTCCAATCACGGTTTGGTGAATGGATGTGCGTTTGCTCCATAGACTATAAAAAATCACATAAACCACAAAACCAAGTACAGCAAAGCCAAAGGCATAAGCATTAACAAAAAACCAGAGTAGGGCGAAACCTAGTATTCCAAGCGCAGCAGAAAATGCCAAAGCGACGGAAGGACTGATGGTTTTTTTAACTAATGCACGGTTCATCGTCCGTTCCATCTTTTGATCAATATCTTGATCAATGACGTTATTGACGACACAACCAGAAGCCACAACCAGTGTTGTACCGAGTAGGGTAATGAGAAGAAGGAGGAAATCTACAGATCCCTGAGCGGCTAAAAAGAAGCCGCCCAGAGTGGTAACGAAGTTACCAAAGAGAATTCCTGGTTTAGTCAGGAATAAATACTTTTTCAACATGACAACCAGTTTAGATCATCATGTTGTAGTGTAAGTAGTTCATAATCCATACAGAGCCGACTAGAAGTACAGCAATACAAAGTACCGTATAGATAAATGCAATCACGTTCCAACGTTGCTCTGAAGATGAGTTCATGTGCAAGAAGTAAACTAATTGAACTAGAACCTGAGCAACCGCTGTAATTGCGATAACCGCCATAACAACACCGCGACCAAAACCACCAGCCATTACCATACCGAATGGAATTACGGTCAGGATAACTGAAAGGATAAAGCCGATCGTGTATTGCTTGGTGTTACCGTGTGAAGCACCAGCTGAGTTATGATCGTGACTCATTATAGAACTCCCATTAAGTAAACTACGCTGAATACACAGATCCAAACGATGTCAAGGAAGTGCCAGAACAAGCTTAGGCAAGCAAGACGACGTGTGTTTGGAAGAGTCAAACCATTTTTCTTGATCTGAATCATCAAAATGATCATCCATACCAAACCTGAAGTTACGTGAATACCGTGCGTACCTACTAAAGTAAAGAACGACGATAAAAACGCACTTACGCTTGGACCGTGGCCAGCATGAACTAAGTGATTAAACTCATATAGTTCCATGCCGATGAATGAAGCACCGAATAACCAAGTGATGGCTAACCAAGTTAAAACTTGGTTAACGTTCTTTTTGTATGCAGCAAGAACCGCAAAACCAAAAGTTACAGAAGAGATCAAGAGAGCGAAAGTTTCAGTTAAAACGAAACCTAAAGACTCACCGAATAATTCTTTTGCACTTGGTGTGCCCATAGGCACATGGCTACTTAAAACAGCGAATGCAATGAAGAGTGTACCGAATAGAATCAAGTCACTCATCAAATAAGTCCAAAAACCAAAGACGGTGATGTCAGTATCATCGTGGTGATGATGCTCATCGTGTCCGTGGTTTTCGTGATGAAGTACGTCAGCCATTGTCTTAGTCCTTCTTCAAATGTTTTTCAAGAATCGCGTAACGTTCATTTTCAATACGCTCAACTTCAGCAGCAGGAACATAGTAGTCCACTTTCTTCGTAAACGAAGATGCGATGAAGCTGATAATAGCAGCGATGAACATCACAACAACTAACCACCAGATATGCCAGATTAAACCAAAGCCCATAACAGTAATGAACATGGCAATCACAATACCAGCAGCACGATTCGTTGGCATATGGATGTCTTCGTATGAAGTAGGTTTCGCATATGCTACGCCATTCTCTTTGTCATTCCAGAACGTATCAATACCATTGATTGTTGGAAGGTGAGCAAAGTTGTAGAACGGAGCAGGAGACGAAGTCGCCCATTCAAGTGTACGACCATCCCATGGATCGCCTGTAAGGTCGAGGTTGTCGTTGCGTTGTAAGTAACCAACAACAATCTGCATAACGAAACATGCAATACCAAGCGCGACTAAAATTGAACCGAAGAATGCAATAGCGATGTATGGGTCCCATTCTGGGTTGTCATAAGTGTTCAAGCGACGAGTCATACCCATGAAACCAAGGATATAAAGCGGCATGAACGCAAAATAGAAACCAAAGAACCAGAACCAGAACGCAGCTTTACCCCAAGCTTCATTGAGCTTCCAACCAAACATTTTTGGCCAGTAGAAAATGATGCCGGCAAACATACCAAACACCACACCACCGATAATTACGTTATGGAAGTGAGCAATCAAGAACAATGAGTTGTGTACAAGGAAGTCCGCAGGTGGAACTGCCATTAATACACCAGTTAAACCGCCAATACCAAATGTTACAAGGAAGCCAAGCGTCCATAACATAGGAGTAGTGAAGGTGATACGACCCTTATACATTGTGAATAACCAAGAGAAGATTTTCACACCAGTAGGAATCGCAATAACCATGGTCATGATACCGAAGAACGCATTCACGTTCGCACCAGCACCCATGGTGAAGAAATGGTGAAGCCATACTACGAACGCAAGTACTGTGATCGCAATTGTTGCATACACCATTGATTTGTAACCGAACAACGTTTTACGAGAGAACGTTGATACAACTTCTGAGTAAATACCAAATGCTGGTAATACTAAGATGTAAACTTCTGGGTGACCCCAAGTCCAAATCAAGTTTACATACAACATTGGGCTACCACCCATGTCATTTGTAAAGAAGTGGAAACCAAAGTAACGGTCAAGCGTTAACATCGCAATTGTTGCTGTTAACACTGGGAATGACGCAATGATCAATACAGCTGTACACAAAGATGTCCAAGTAAAGATCGGCATGTCCATAAGTGACATACCAGGCGCGCGCATTTTAATGATGGTAACGAAGAAGTTAACACCTGTTAATAGCGTACCTAAACCGGAAATCTGAAGTGCCCAGATATAGTAATCCACACCCACACCTGGAGAGTATTCGATACCTGAAAGAGGAGGGTATGCCATCCAACCTGTAGCAGCGAATTCACCAATTGCAAGAGATGCCATCATCAAACCAACAGCACCAGCAAATAACCAGAAGCTGAGTGAGTTCAATAATGGGAAGGCAACGTCACGTGCACCAATTTGAAGAGGTACAGAGATGTTCATTAAGCCTACAACAAGACCCATTGCTACGAAGAAGATCATGATAACACCGTGAGCGGTGAAGATCTGATCGTAGTGTTCTGGGTGTAAATAACCTTCACCGCCACCACGAGCGAGGAAAAGTTGTAAACGCATCATAAATGCATCAGCAAAACCACGCACAAGCATGATGATTGATACAATTAGATACATAATACCAATTTTTTTATGGTCTACCGATGTGAACCATTCGTTCCACAAGTAGCCCCATTTTTTAAAGTAGGTAATACCAGCAACAACTGCGATACCACCTAAGATCATCATTGCAACTGTTACCAGTACAATTGGATCATACGGAATAGCGTCCGGACCTAACTTACCTAAGAAGCTCATGTCTTATTCCCCTACAACTGATGAAGCAGGTTCAACAGCGGCATGTGCTTCAGATGAAGCAGCCCCGTGAGCACCCGCAGTCGCTGAGTGATCAGCACCGTGATAGTTGCTCATATATTTGCTGATGACTGACTTAAACAAGCCTTCCTCTACAGAAGAGTAGTAAGTCACAGGGTGTGGCTTAGTTGGATAAGGCTTCATTGCCTCAGCAGCAGCCTTCTCTTCAGGAGTTTTTGCTTTTGAAATCAAAACTTCAATTTGGTGTTTACCACGGTTACCGTCACGTAAAGACTCAAATTCAGCTTGATCTAAAATTGTTTTTTGTACAGCTTTAGGATTAATGCTTGTACCGTTACCTGCTTTAACTGCAGCAACCCATTCAGCGAATTGAGCGTCAGTTACAGAGTGAGCACGGAAGCGCATTTGCGAGAAGCCGTAGCCTGAATAGTTCGAAGAGAAACCGCGGTAGCCTTCAGCTGGGCTAGTTCCATCTGCTAACAAATTCAAGTGCGTTTGCATGCCTGCCATTGCATAAATTTGACCACCTAACGCAGGGATGAAGAACGAGTTCATCGTGAAGTTAGAGGTAATTTTAAGTGCAACTGGAGTTTTTTCAGGGAAACGAATTTCGTTAACCGTAGCAATGTTAAGATCAGGGTAAATGAAGATCCATTTAAACTGTTCTGCAATGACTTGAATATTTACAGGTGCTTTATCAGATTCGAGCGGGCGGTAAGGGTCATACTTGTGTGAACCCCACCAAGTTAACCAAGCCAGAATGCCAATAATAATGACAGGAATACCCCAAACTACAATTTCAATTGCAGTAGAGTGTGCCCATGTAGGTTTATAGTCTGCATCTTTATTCGACGCGCGATATTTCCAACCAAACCATAATGCCATTACGACTGATGGAATAACCACCAATAGCATTAAATAGATCGCAGTCATCATTAAGTCAGATTGACCTTGTGCAACTGGACCTTTTGAGTTTAGAAGTACCATATCACCACCACACCCAGTTAAGAGCGCGGCAATCGCAGATAAAGACAATACAGCTAAAATCGTTTGTCTCATTTTACAACCTCGGTGAAGAGTCCCATTCCCTAATAAAATTGGGATAGCGATTAAAGTGTCGCATGATTGAAAAGTTTCTTTTTAAGTCTAAAAACACTTCTCAATCATAAGACACCGCTACGTTGTAGGGCATTATGCCTCATATCGACAAACTAAGCTATACGTAAAGATGCTTTAAATGACTGTTATAAAAACCGATTTTTTCACTCGGAATTTTATAATTTATCTAGGGATTTATATTGAATATCAATAAACTGCGGAAAACTGAGGGACGCCAAACCTCAGCTTAAATATGGTCAAATTACTGCTTAATGACCTTGGTTTTCGCCAGCTTATCGTGCAAAGTTTGACGCTTTGTACTTAAACCAAAGACGTGATCGATGATGGTAATAAACGGCATGAACAACATGTTGAGCACAATAAAGACGACGCTGCGTAATGTGAATGCACGTAAGAGGCTGACTTTTTCATTGGTTTCAACGTCTACAATTTTAATTTTGGTGATTTTTTTACCAATACTTTGGCCGCTTTTTGCTAAGAAAAAGGCCTGTATACCGAGCATAATTAGTAGGTAAATCCCCATGGTGGTCCATGCTTCAGTAGGAATCAAACTGAACAGTTGTGCTTGCAGTTCACTGGCCTGAGTTGCTGTAGTAGCCGCTTGCATTTTTTGCTGAATTTCAGTCAGTTCACCAAATTTATCTGCTTGTAAAAAGAACGAGGGAATCGCAGCGGCAGGAAGCCAAAGAAGTAAATCAATAACTTTGGCTAAGACGCGTGTGCCTATTGATGCTAGTTCAGGTTGAGCAACTTTCACCGCTGTGCGGTTTGGCTGTGAAAATTGATTTGGCGTATGCATTGGCTCAGGAATAGGAGGCTGAGGCTGATAACCTACAGGTTCATACGCCAGTTTTCCTTGGGTGAGTTCACCTAAAGCTTTCCATTCAGGCATACCTTGATGCCAAACTAAATCCGTCAATAAAACTTGTTGGCTTGCGAGCATTTGATTCAACTGCTCTAAGGTATATGGACCGGCTTGTTGATTATTTCGTGCCAAGTAAATCTGCATATAAACTTAATCTCAAAATATAAGTTGGGATATTCAAATAATAAATATATTTGTTTTTAGATTAAAAACAAATAAAAAATCTATGGTAAAACATGTGGATAGTCTAGAGAATTTCAAGTTGAAATTAACCAAAACTACACAAATTGCGGGACAGTGTAGCAAGGATTATGCTTCTTCTTCTAGTTTTATCGCAATGTGACCTTCTCTCAATTAAGATGTTGATGCATGAATGTCAAAATTTGCCTAGAGTATGTATAAATACGCTTGTTTCAATTTGAATGTGCTGAATCCTGTATAAAAAAAAGACCCATGAAGGGTCTTTTTTTATTGCATCAGAAATTTAAGCTTTTTGAGCTTTTTCTTCAGCAAGGAAGAACCAAGTATCTAATACTGAGTCAGGGTTAAGTGATACAGATTCGATGCCTTGTTCCATCAGCCATTGCGCAAGATCTGGATGATCTGATGGGCCTTGACCACAGATACCCACATATTTACCTGCTTTACGGCATGCATGAATTGCCATAGAAAGCAGTGCTTTGACTGCTGGGTCACGTTCGTCAAATAGGTGAGATACGATACCAGAGTCACGATCTAGACCAAGTGTTAACTGGGTTAAGTCGTTTGAACCGATAGAGAAGCCATCGAAGTGTTCAAGGAACTGTTCAGCCAATAATGCGTTTGTTGGTAACTCACACATCATGATCACTTTTAGACCATTTTCACCACGTTTCAGACCGTTTAACGCCAATAACTCAATGACACGCTTCGCTTCGTGTACAGTACGTACGAAAGGAATCATGATTTGAATGTTGGTTAAGCCCATTTCGTCACGTGCTTTTTTCAACGCGCGACATTCTAACTCGAAGCAATCACGGAAGTTGTCAGATACATAACGGCTTGCACCACGGAAACCCAACATCGGGTTTTCTTCTTCAGGTTCGTATAATTTACCACCGATCAAGTTCGCATATTCATTTGACTTAAAGTCAGACATACGAACAATCACAGGCTTATCTGCAAATGCTGCAGCAAGGGTAGAAATACCTTCAACCAGTTTTTCAACATAGAATTCGATTGGTGATGCATAACCCGCAGTACGTGCCATCACAGCAGCACGTGTTTCACGTGGCAAGCTGTCAATGTTCAACAAAGCTTTAGGGTGGACACCGATCATACGGTTAATGATGAATTCTAGACGTGCAAGGCCAATCCCTTCATTTGGAATTTGTGCAAAGTCAAATGCACGGTCTGGGTTACCGACGTTCATCATTACTTTGAATGGAAGCTCTGGCATAGATTCGATTGAGTTAGTTTGAATCTCGAAATCTAAAGAACCTTCGTAGATGAAACCTGTATCACCTTCAGCACATGAAACAGTTACTTCTTGACCATCTACTAGAACTTCAGTTGCATTACCACAACCAACGATTGCTGGAACACCTAATTCACGTGCAATAATTGCTGCGTGACACGTACGACCACCACGGTTAGTGACAATCGCAGCGGCACGTTTCATTACTGGTTCCCAGTCTGGGTCAGTCATGTCAGATACAAGCACGTCACCATCTTGTACTTTGTCCATTTCTTTAATAGACGTCACAATACGTACTTTACCAGAACCAATACGCTGTCCGATTGAACGACCCTCACAAATTACTGTGCCTTTTTGCTTCAAAAGGTAGCGTTCCATGGTGCCGACGTTTTCACGGCTCTTTACTGTTTCAGGGCGCGCTTGAACGATATAAATTTGACCGTCATCGCCATCTTTTGCCCACTCGATGTCCATTGGAGAACCATAGTGGTTTTCAATGATTAGCGCTTGTTTTGCAAGTTCTTGTAGTTCGTGGTCGTTTAATGCGAATTGTTGACGCTCTTGTTTTTCAACATCAACCACAACAACTGACTTACCAGCAGAGGCTTCTTCACCATAAATCATTTTTTGGTGTTTAGAACCCAAATTACGACGGAGCACAGCGTGCTTGCCTGCATTTAAAAGTGGTTTAGAAAGGTAGAATTCGTCAGGGTTTACTGCACCTTGAACGACCATTTCACCCAAACCATAAGATGCAGTGATGAAGACTACGTCACGGAAACCTGATTCAGTGTCGAGTGTAAACATTACACCCGCTGCACCAGTTTCAGAGCGAACCATACGCTGAACACCAGCAGATAATGCCACAACATCATGCGCAAAGTTTTGGTGTACACGGTAAGAGATTGCACGGTCGTTATACAGTGATGCAAATACTTCTTTGATCGCGATCAATACGTTGTCGATACCGCGAATGTTTAAGAAAGTTTCTTGTTGGCCTGCAAAAGAAGCATCTGGTAAATCTTCTGCTGTCGCAGAAGAACGAACGGCAACCGCGATGTCTGGGTTGCCGTTTGAAAGCTCTGCAAATGCTTTACGAACTTCTTGTTCGAGTTCTGCCGTAAGTGGAGTATCTACAATCCATTGGCGAATTTTAGCGCCCGTTTCAGCAAGAGCATTTACATCATCAACATTGAGAACTTTTAACTCTGCATTGATTTTAGCGTTTAGGCCACTTTGCTCGAGAAATTCACGATATGCTTGAGCTGTAGTAGCAAAGCCACCTGGTACAGATACACCTGCATTTGATAGGTGGCTGATCATTTCACCTAAAGATGAGTTTTTCCCACCTACAAGTTCAACGTCGTGTTTCCCTAATTTTTCTAGACCAATTACGCGCGCTTCCAAAGTTGTTACTCCACTTTTGCAGTATTTAATCACTATCTTGGCATCAGATTATAACAAATCTACTTAGCTTTTTGATTTTACTAAGCGACAGTCATGTAAGATCGGTTTACTATAAAGATTATATAGCACTAAGACAAATTTTTGAGGAGAATTTTAATGTCAGGAAGTAAACAATTTAAGCGGAGTGTTTTTTTTGTATCTGATGGTACTGCCATTACCGCTGAAACCCTTGGACACTCACTATTGGCGCAGTTTCCAAATGTTGACTTTGACATTCATATTATTCCTTATATTAGCTCTGAAGAAGCTGCTACAAATGTCGTTGCTGAGATCAATTTAAGGGCACAACAAGACGGACAAAAGCCACTGGTTTTTGACACTTTAGTCGACCCGTACGTGCGTGACATAATTAATACTGCAAATGCTATAAATCTTGATGTATTTGAAGGGCTTATTAGTAAATTATCTGAAGAGTTAGGAACGCCACCTACAACTTTAGTCGGACAGACCCATGCAGTGACCGATTCGGAGTCTTATAAAGCACGTATTGATGCGGTGCATTTTGCTTTAGATAACGATGACGGTGCACGTACACGCCACTATGACAAGGCTGACCTGATTCTGATTGGGGTGTCACGTTCGGGTAAAACGCCGACGTCAATTTATTTGTCATTACAGTTTGGGATTCGTGTTGCAAACTATCCTTTGACTGAAGAAGACTTGGATGACAACCGTTTACCTGCGGTACTTCGCGCGCATAAACAGAAGCTTTTTGGTTTGATGATTGATGCTGAACGCCTTGTTGCTATCCGCTCTGAACGTAAAGCCAATAGCCGTTATGCAAGTTTCAGCCAGTGTCAAATGGAACTTCGCGCAATTGAAGGAATTTATATTTCTGAAGGGATTAAATACTTAAATGTCTCTGAAATGTCGATTGAAGAAATTTCAACCCGTGTACTCCAAATGACGGGTTTAAAACGTCGCATTGGTTGATACTGTCATTACATTATAAAGCGTCATATTGATGATGCTTTATAATGTTGATCAATATAAAAATACAGATTAGATCAAATGAAAATAATATCAAAATGCCTATTGGCTGTATGTTGTTTTGCTCATTTTAATATGGCCTTATATGCGAAAAATATATCAATTCAGCAGGCTGAACAGGCCATTAATCAAAAATATGCAGCGCTAGATTTTTATGCGGTGAATCATCAGATCGAAAGTGATGTGGTTGATTTAATCCGTGAAAATGCAGAAAGTTATGCTTATTCTTTCCCCAAATTGACCGAAAATCTTAGACTAAAGATTAATGCCTCGCCGGACCAACTGCTTAAATTCTATACCTTTGATGTAGGCGGTGGCGGTACCATGGGTGAATTTTCATCCTATGTGCAGATGAAATCAAGCACGTCCACAAAACTTCAGCCTTTAGAAACAGGCTATATTTTAAAGATTGACCAAGTAAAATTGGGTGTACTGCCGATTTATCTGATTCAAAGTTATTACAAAGGCGATAGCTGTCACGGTCTCTATCAAATTCAAGCCTTTAAAATGCATGCTCAAGTTTTGACAGCCACACCAATTTTCCAGACCAAGAAAAAGCAGTTAAGTTCGATTGAAGTAGATTATGACTGTCATGATGACGAAGAGCGACGCGGTTCATATATTCGTGTTTCAAAAGACTTAAACAAGATTGATATCACTTTATTAGATCAAAACAGCCACCCGACTGGAAAGTACTTACGTTATCAGCGTTCAAATACAGGTTATCAGTATGTAGGTGTGACGAAATAAACAGTGGGCAAGTAGGGAAACTTACTCTACATTGTTAATGGTTATAGGTGGTAATGATCACATCGACTGGATATTCGGCGCCATCTAAACTTTGAATGTCATGTTCTCGAATTTTAACGATTGGCCAAGTGATGAGCTTACAGTTGTCGCGTTGTAGAGCATGATAGTAATGATCGGACTTGAAAAATTTAAGTTTATCGGCAGCGGAGTTGGGTTTAAGTTGGTGTCTAAGCCATGGGTCTTGAACTTGGGTTTCTAAAAAGCGTAAAGCCAGTAGACATTTGATGCGCGTGTTAAATAGACGTCGGTTCTTAATAACCAGTGGATGTTGAATTAAGCGCTGAATTCCGCGCTCTGTTTTCGGCAAGATAAATTGTGGCACATTTTGAAAAACATAGACCGATTGAGCAACCTGACAAACAGACTCGAGGGCAGTTACTGTATGTTGGTCCGTGCCAATAATCGCGATACGTTGCTCAGCAAAAGTATGTTGTTTAATTTCCGATGAGGGAATCAGCTGCCCTTTAAAATGCTGAAAATATTCGGGATGGTTTTGAAATAAACCAGATATGTTGTCTGTTGAATGTAAATTGACCATGCTCTATCCTTAATTGTTTTTTTATCGTCTTTCCTTAATTTGTTATTTTTAGTGTTTTTGCTCTAAAAAGGCAAAGTGATAAATTGTCTGAGCAGTCACGCTTACTTTAGTCTAGACATAGCAGCAGTTTTTGTAGGGACTTTAGATATCGGCTGAGATTTTAGTTATTCATTTATGCATGTCGCCTTATGGGTATGTATTAATACGCATAAGGCAGACAGATTGATATGTACTTAGCTATTTTTGATCTGCATGAGATGTTCAAAGTTTTCTAAACGTTTGTCCGTGTCATAAATGTCGCAGGTGAAAATGAATTCATCGACATCATATTCTAGAAGTAGCTGTTTCAAGCCTTCTTTCACCGTGCCATTGGAACCGATTTGTGCCATAGCATAAAAACTGTCTACCGACATTTTTTCCGCAGGTGACCATAGACCGTCCATACTGGTAATCGGTGCTTTTAACTTTAAACTTTGACCGCGCATGAGACCTAAAACCCGTTGGTAGGCGCTGGTCGCTAGATATTCAGCTTCAGCATCGGTTTCAGCAACAACCGTCGGGACACCCATAGATACATAAGGTTTTGATAAGTATTCAGAGGGTTCAAAGTTTTCGCGATAGAGCTGAATCGCTTGTTTCAGCATACGCGGTGCAAAGTGTGATGCAAAAGAGTAGGGAAGTCCGAGTTTTGCTGCCAGTTGTGCACTAAATAAGCTTGAACCGAGTAGCCATACAGGTACATGTGTCCCTTGTCCTGGCGTTGCAATGATGCGCTGATTTGGCTCAGCATCTTTAAAGTAATGCAGAATTTCTAAAACATCTTGTGGGAACTGATCTTCGGTTTCTTGACGGCCACGGCGAAGTGCACGCATGGTCACTTGGTCTGTGCCGGGCGCTCGACCTAAACCTAATTCGATCCGATTTGGATAGAGTGTCGCAAGCGTGCCGAATTGCTCCGCCACAATCAGTGGGGCATGGTTCGGGAGCATGATACCTCCTGAACCCACTTTTAAAGTTGAAGTATTCGCGAGTAAATAGCCGAGTAGCACCGCAGTTGCAGAGCTGGCAATACCATCCATATTATGATGTTCCGCAAGCCAAAGTCGGCTGTAACCTAAGCGCTCAGCTTGTTGGGCCAACTTTAAGCTATGCTGTAAGGTGAGTTGTACAGTTTGATCTTCGCGGACAGGAGCTAATTCTAAAATAGAAAATTGAGTCTCGGACAAAGTGCGCATTCTACTTCTCAGTTTTGCTTTATATATCGAAATAATGCGATATAAGTGCTGTTTTGTATATCGATTTTATTCGATATTCTGGTTGTTTTGTATAAGGTATTGATTTAAAAATGAAACTAAATATCTAATCAACATTGTTGAACCGCACTAGTCATACATGCATTTAAAGCAAAAAAAAAGTAGGTTGCTGTATTTAGCATAACAACTTGGTATCTTTTTTGAGTATAGTCGTCAGATAAATAAAAAGCACCCGAAGGTGCTCTTTTATTTGAAAATGTTTTAGGTGGTACTTAGCGTTTACCGTTTTTGTACCAACCCAAATGACGGCCATTGTCACCACGGTAGTTGCGACCATTATATTTATAATTGCTGTTACGATAGCCACGGCTGTCGTAACGACGATCATAACGGTCATCGTAACGGCGGTCATATTCATCATCATAACGACGGTCTTCAGAGACTTTTTTACCTAGAACTGCGCCACCCGCTGAACCTAGACCAGCACCAATATACCCACCATTGGTACCGCCCATGTTTTTACCTACGGTATAACCACCCGCACCACCGAGTGCTCCACCAATGATTGCACCATTACGGTCTCGTTTGTTGGCCGAAGCTGCTGCACCTGCACCACCACCAATGGCAGAACCAATCATCGCGCCTGTTTGTCCACCCATTTGATTACCTATCGCAGCACCGACAACACCACCTAATGCAGACGTTAGTGCAGTATTGGTTGTGTTCCCTGCATATGTTGTGGTCATCGTTAATGCAGAAGCTGCAATGACGGTACTCATTAAAATTGATTTAATTTTCATTTTTAAACTCCTAAGAGCATGTCTATTTTGTCTTGATTTCACTTTAGCGAAACAAGTGGGAAGAATAATGAAGAGAAACTTTGTCGAACCCGTTGCTTTGGTAAGTGCTGTGTAACGACTCTTCGTATTTTCTACCAGTTTGGCTGATGTGTTATTGCGTCTAAATCTGTGCCATAAAAAAGCACCCGAAGGTGCTTTCAATGACTTCTTTACGATGCGTTCAATTAACGGTGTTTACGGTGTTTCTTTTTCCATTTTTTACTTTGGTAAGAATCATATTGTTTGTCTTTTGAAATTTTGTTACCGAGAGCTGCCCCGCCTGCTGCACCGAGAGCAGATCCAACGTAGCCGCCATTGGTGCCGCCCATGCTTTTACCTACGGTATAGCCTGCACCACCACCAATAGCACCGCCAATAGCAGATTCAGTACGGTTGCGTTTGTTGCTCGCTACGGCTGCACCACCTGCACCACCAAGTGCTGCGCCGATAGTTGCACCAGTTGTACCACCCATATTTTTACCAATCGCTGTCCCTGCAACACTACCTAAAGCACTTGCTGCTGCAACGCGAGTTGTGCTATCTGCATAAGCAGTCGCAGTAAACATAGATGCTGTTGCTAATGTTGCTGACATTAAGAGTGTATTAAGTTTCATGTGTTTCTCCATGTCCAACATTGGTTGAACTGTCTTACATTTTTTGATGCGGCTAATGTAACAAAAAGATTCCAGTTAATTGTGGAGAGTTAAAACCAAATTGAAACCCATTGGTTTATTGTTTGTATCAGTTTTATTACAAATGTGAATAAGCAGAATGAAATTTATCCAAAATCGTGCAAATGTGGATAAACCTAGGAGTGATGCAGTTCACACTCTGAATTTTGAGCTGAAACGCTCTATTTAAAAGATGTACATGGAATAGCGGTTCTACATTTTTTAAGCGTTAGTAAGGGCATGAATATGCTTTAAAAGTGTATCAATCTACTGAGGCGTATAAAGTAAACTTCGCTCAGGATTGAATAATGATGTTCTTTGCGTGATAGAGCCGTTAAACTAAGCGCAAATTTTTTGGTGCTGTGAAACTGTATTGCAGCCTTTATATTGAGATATTTTCCTAATGAAAGAATCGTTACGTTTACGATTAGATCAACTTTCTGACCGTCACGAAGAATTAACAGCATTACTTGCAGATGTAGAAGTCATTTCGGATAACAAACGCTTTCGTCAGTTGTCACGTGAACATAGTGATTTAAGTGAAATCACAGAAGTTTGGACCAAGTACAAACAAGCTGAAGCAGATATTGAAACGGCTGAAGCGATGCTGTCAGATCCTGACTTTAAGGAAATGGCAGTTGAAGAAATTAAAGAAAATAAAGCCATTATTGAGTCTTTAGAAGGTGATTTAAATATCTTAATGATTCCGAAAGATCCAAATGATGCGAACTCTGCATATTTGGAAATTCGAGCGGGAACAGGCGGTGATGAAGCTGCTATTTTCTCGGGTGACTTATACCGCATGTATAGTAAATACGCTGAATCACAAGGCTGGCGTATTGAAGTATTGTCTGAAAATGAAGGCGAACACGGTGGTTATAAAGAAATCATTTGTTTGGTGAATGGTGAAGGTGTTTACGGCCGTTTGAAGTTTGAAAGTGGTGCGCACCGTGTACAACGTGTGCCTGCAACAGAGTCCCAAGGTCGTGTGCATACTTCGGCGTGTACCGTTGCGATCTTGCCTGAAATTGATGTCGATACAACAGTTGAAATTAATGCGTCAGACTTACGCATTGATACCTACCGTGCCTCAGGTGCGGGTGGTCAGCACATCAACAAAACCGATTCAGCTGTGCGTATTACCCACATTCCAACAGGAACGGTGGTGGAATGTCAGGAAGAGCGTTCGCAGCATAAAAACAAAGCCAAAGCGATGGCGTTACTTGCTTCACGGTTGGAAAATGCAAAACGTGCAGCGGCTGATGCAGCAACTTCTGAAATGCGTCGTGATTTGGTCGGCTCGGGTGATCGTTCAGAACGTATTCGTACCTATAACTATCCGCAAGGTCGTATGACCGATCACCGTATTAACTTAACTTTATACAAGTTAGATGCAGTTATGGAAGGTGATTTAACGGAACTATTAGATAGTTTGCATCGTGAATATCAAGCAGATCAGCTTGCGATGCTTGCACAGCAGAATGGTGGATAATGAATATTGCCCAAGCTTTGGCTTTACGTGGTGAAGCCGAGAGTTACGAACGTCAAGAGAACGCATGGTTGTTAGAACACATTACCAAAATTGATTCTTTTGATTTGGTTATGAAAAAAGATCAAGTGTTGACCGATGAGCAAGAGCAAGCCTATGTTGCTGCTTTGGCACGCATTGATGCGGGGGAACCTTTGGCTTATGTGACAGGTTCACAACCATTTTGGACGCTAGATCTGATTGTCACTCCTGACACCTTAGTACCACGTCCAGATACTGAGGTACTGGTTGAGACTGTATTACGTTTAGACTTACCTGAAGATGCGCGCATCGTCGACTTAGGTACAGGGACGGGTGCGGTTGCGCTGTCATTGGCCAGTGAACGGGACACGTGGGACATCACGGCGACCGATATTTATGAGCCGACTTTAGCTGTTGCTCAGCAAAATGCAGAAAAGCATGACTTAAATGATGTAACTTTTGTGTGTGGCAGTTGGTTTGCACCGCTGAATCGAAAGTTTTTTGATGTGATTGTATCGAATCCACCGTACATCGATGCTGATGATGCACACATGCAAGACTTAGCAACTGAGCCTGAACGAGCACTCGTTGCTGCGGATCATGGTTTGGCTGATTTGAAAGTTATTATCCTACAAGGCAAAAAGCATTTAACCCTCGATGGTTGGGTAGTGCTGGAGCATGGTTATGATCAAGCTGATGCTGTACAGAAAATCTTTAAAGAAGCGGGCTATAAACAAGTCCGTACGGTAAAAGATTATGGTGGTAATGACCGCGTCACTTTAGGACAGTGGACACAGTAAGTTCATTGTTTCCTCTAAGATAAAAGCGCATCCGGTGCGCTTTTATCTTTTGTATCTTATGCTCCAAATACGTCGCGCCAACGCAGTAGCCAAGTCTCGATGGCTTTCATGATGCTATCGCTGAATTTTCCAAGCACGGCTAAAAGAATAATCGCTAAGATCACAATGTCGGGACGCGAAGTTTCTCGGCCATCACTCAATAAATAGCCTATGCCTTGCGTCGCTGCAATGAGTTCTGCGGCAATCATAAACATCCATGCCAAACTTAAACTGTTGCGTAGTCCTGTTAAAATTCCCGGAGACGCCGCAGGCAAAATAATCTGTTGTACCTGCTGCCAGTATTTTAACCGATAGACTTGAGCGACTTCGATGAGTTTTCGGTCAACGCCTTTAATCGCTGCGACCGTGTTGGTATAGGTCGGAAAAAATGCGCCAATCGCAATCAGGGTGATTTTTGATGCTTCATCTATTCCCAACCACAGTAAAAGTAGCGGAATCCACGCTAAGCTTGGGATGGATTTGATCGCTGAAAAACTAGGTTCTAAAAAAGCTTCCACCTGTTTGTTGAGTCCCACCAAGATCGCAAATATTAAAGCTAGAGCACTCCCAATAAAAAAGCCTAAAAACACCCGCCATGTACTGGTCCAGACATGCATCCATAAATCTGCCTGCCATAGATCTAGAAAGGTTTGCCATAAACTACTGGGTGCAGGCAATAAATAAGGTTCAATAAAACCTGCACGGACCAGATATTCACAAGCAATCAGTAAGAGCACTGGAAAGGTGATCGCTTTGAGAACACGCTTCAATTTCAACTGAAATGAGGAACTCTTTTTCACTTCAATAGGGGTGAAAGAGTTCGCGACTGACTTGGTCATTATTTGCTTACAACCTTTTGTGCATATTGTGGTTTAAACAACTGAGTCACGACTTGATTAACATTGGTGCCTTTACGGACTAAGTCTTCTTCATTCAAAATACTGCCAGACTTTTGTAATGCGGCAATCTGTTTGGCTGACGGAATGTTTTGATCAAAGTTGGTACGGCTTAATTGTAATTTTGCGACATTCAACGGAAGTTTGGACTCGCGTGCCAATAATTCCGCCAGTTTCTCTGGATTAGCTTTGGCCCACTTACGTGCTTGTTCATAGGCTTTAATCACCGCTTCAATGGCTTCGGGGCTTTGCTGAGTAAAAGACTCTTTGACACTGAGCACGCTATAACTATTAAACCCAATATTTCGATACAGCAGTTTTGCACCAGATTGCACTTGTGCCGAAGCCATCAAGGGATCTAAGCCTGCCCAAGCATCGACTTGACCACGTTCTAAAGCCGTTTTGCCATCTGGATGTTGTAAATGAACCAGTTGCACGTCGCGTTTATTTAGACCCACTGTATCCAGCGCTTGTAAGGTAAACAGAAATGGATCTGTGCCTTTAGTTGCTGCAATTTTCTTTCCTTTTAAGTCTTTTAAACTTTTAATCTGGGAGTTTTTAGCAACCACCAAAGCGGTCCATTCAGGTTGGCTTTGGATATAAACGGTATTGATTGGACTGCCGTTGGCGCGACTGAGTACGGCTGCAAGTCCTGCGGTTGACGCAAAATCGACACTGCCACTGTTTAAATATTCCAGCGAGCGGTTACTGCCTTGGCTAAACACCCATTTAATTTCAGTTTTAGGTAAGGCTTTTTCTAACAATTTCTGCTCTTTCACCACAAGACTGGTTGGTGCGTAGTAGGCATAGTCGAGTTTAAGTGTGCTTGGAATAGCTGCATTGGCATAAGAGCCGATCAGACCTAAAATCAGTGAAGTGCTCAGGAGTTTAAAGTTTTTCATGTTGCATCATTTAAATAAGTTCATTTGTGGGTTCTTTTAACCTGATGGATGCGAAAAATAAAAAAATAAAAATGGATAACAAAATATCAAATTGAAATAAGTAGGTGGTATTAATTTAAGTGATTGAATTTTAATAATTTGATCGAGCTATGTGCAGTTTTTGGAGTATAGAATAACTTTAAAAAAGCATAGAATAATTTCTTCTTATATGAAGATTGCATAACTAAATCATTCATTTTGAATGTAAAAAAGCGACTGTAATAGTCGCTTTTTTAAGGATTGCAAGCTTACATAGGATAGTCTTGTAAGCTGTCAAACACTTCAACTTGCTCTAAAGCATCAGTTTCAAGTGCAAGACAAAGCGTCACAATTTTCTTTAGATCAGCTAAATATTGTTCATCTTTAAACGATGCGCCTAACTGCAGGGCTTGAATACGGTCAGCGCTAATATCCAACGCTTGAGCAGCTTCAATCGCATTAACTTCATTAAAAAATGCAGTAACAGCATGATTTAATTCAAGGTCCGATGCATTGAGAATACCTTGATCCAGTTGCTCTTCAAATTGTGGGGTAGGAGACTGCAAAGCTTGAGTAAAGTTTTGCACTAGACGTTGATCGAGAACATCAATCATTTTAAGCATGTCATAACCTTTAAAAGAAATAAGGTGATTAAACAGGGGGAGTACAGCCGGAAAATAAGCATTAACGAATGCTTTAAAATTGGTTGAAAAATAATCCAATTTGGAACTTTTTGCAAATAGATTCCGATAAATGAAAGATGGATTTGTTAAGTGAATGAAAAGCTTAACTTTATTAAATTGAGTGCCTGTGTGCATTTCACACCACTGTTCAATGGGCTCGGATAGATCAAAAAGAAGCATTCAATGTGGAATATTGTGGGATTTTAATTAAAAATTTATTTTGGTTAATTTTAAATTATTGAAATATAGTTGTTATTTTGTCAGTGCTGATGCAAAGTTCTTCATTTTAAGATTACTAATGCGAACTCAAAACATTGTGGAACCGCAATTTATAAAGACAAGCTAAAGCAACATAAGGTGTATCATCTTACTTTAGTTGTCTGTGTTTGATGTGGAGAATGATGAATGTTTAAGCCACTAGTTAAAGTGCTTTTGCCTCAGTTGTTCTAGACGGAGTTGATATTGCTGCTGCCATGCACTTTCAGTTAAATTTTGTTTTTGCTGATTCATTTCTTGGTTTAGAGTAGCAAGCTCAGATTGATAACTGGCGATCTGTTGTTGCTGACGAGCGACTTGTTGTTCGCGTTCAGCCAATTGCACTGCTTCTTTGCCTGAAAAGTAGCTGTTACGAATTTGTTGGGTAATTTCTTGCTGTTGTATTGGGTCGGTGACGCCAATTAAAGCCAATTTAAGGGCTTTATCATAAAGACCACTTTGACCATCAATGTTTTTGCTTGGGTTTTTATATTGTTGCTGTAATTGCGAGAGTTCACTCAGACGTTGTTGTAGCGTCATTTGCGGTGCTCGGGTTAAGAGCTCACCATAAGCGAACTGATAGCTGGCAAATTCTTTTTCTTCAGCAAAGCCCAGTAGTGTTTCTTGCTTACCTAAAGTTTGTTCACGTAAGTTCCAAATCTCCCGATAACGCTGTTGTGGAGTCATTTGTGTGGACATGGTTTTAGCTTGCATTTCTTTTTCGTAAAGTGGTAGACGTTCTATCAATTGTTTTAAAGTCTTGGCAAACTGCTGATCTGGATATTCGTCCAATA
The DNA here is from genome assembly GCF_002165305.2 of Acinetobacter sp. WCHA55. Taxonomy (NCBI): domain Bacteria; kingdom Pseudomonadati; phylum Pseudomonadota; class Gammaproteobacteria; order Moraxellales; family Moraxellaceae; genus Acinetobacter; species Acinetobacter sp. WCHA55. The sequence continues at coordinate 1,241,644 of NZ_CP032286.1, forward strand.
CCTGTTTTAATAATGCCTGACAGTTGGTATCGGGGCAGCTTTGTTGTAACTGGTTTAATAATTGTGTGATATTGCCTGGTTTTTTTTGAAAGTGTTGAATCATTTTTTGGATGGATTCTTGTTGCTGTTGTTGCTGCATTTTTGACTCGTTATTGTTTGCAGTGGCAAGCTTCTCTTGCAAACTGCTGGATTGAGCAGTCTCTGTAAGAGACGGTGAGGATGCCTGAGTTTGATCCGATGTGGCATATGATGACCCAAGGCCCAACCATATCACCACACCGATCACCAACACACTCAGCACCAAAGCGATAAGCCCAAAGCGCTTCATTATTCTTCCTTATGGGTTGTATTGGAATTGACCCATGACAGGGAAGTGGTCAGATAAGTCCCAAGTCATAAACAAGGGATCGGCAGCCGAGCGAAGAATGCGGACATCATTACGTGCTTGGATAGGCTGGCGGTGGTTATTGGATGACACCACATAGTCTAAATACTCTACAGTAGAGCCACCCGTGAGTCCTGCACCCGCGAGTTTATTCACTCGTGGATCGAAGGTTGATTCGGTATATCCTGTGCTGACTGGTACTGTACCATTCAAGTTAATTTGCATTTGTGCATAATCTTGCGGCCACAGGAGTTTGTTGACATTAAAGTCACCGCCCATAAGTACGGCATCAAATGACGGGATATTTTGCTTATCGACCAAAGCGCGGATTTGCTTAAATTGTTGCTGGCGCATATCACGTGCCGCGTCGGTATCAAACGATGCGGTATGTGTGGAGGTCACATGGTAGGCTTTGCCATTCTTGAGAATTTCAGCATAAATCACGCCTTTATCGGCAAAACAGTCAATCCCTGTACAGCTCGGGTAAATAAAATGGTCCGTTTTTACAATAGGATGGCGACTGGCAACCAATATGCCGCTGTCATAAATGTTGTAGCCTGAACCGACCGGAATATAGGTTTGGTACGGATATTCCTGAGCTAATTTGGCCAACATGGCGGTACGACCAGAAGCGAAGGTTTCTTGGAATAAGATTGCGTCGTAGCCTTTTAGGTTTTGCGGCAGTTGCTCTAAACGTGAATCAATTTTACTTGCCACTAAAGGAAGGGCATAAATATTGTAGGTTAAAACTTTAAATTCATCGGCACTGCTGGCAACGGGTTCTGGTACGGTATTTTGATGGATAGTGTAGTGGAAGTCGTCATAACCACCAGTGTACTCAGCTTTAAAAGCAGTCTGCGCGGCTTTTCCTGCATAATTGGTGTTAAAGCGCTGAATGATGCGGTCGTTGAACCATGGTGCAGAGAAATCACTGCCAGATGCAGAGTGTTTAATATCACTGCCAGACCAAGTGCCAGTCATAGATTGTTTCAGGGTGATGCTTGAACCACCGCCTGTAATGACTGTATCAAAATTATAGGTTTGACCTGACTTTACCCCAGTATAACGGTTAAAACGCAGTACACGTTTGGTTTCATAAGGTGCAATTTGGGTGGCTTCTTGAGCCCATTGACTCCCTTGAGTTAAGGTGCGTGTACCATGATGATTAATATTGACGGATACCGTTTCAGGGGTGGTATTCGTCACATAAATGTATGAGTCTGCTATCACTTGCTGCGTACTCAGCAGTAACGATAACCATCCGATATTTTTCATTAAGTTTTTATTTAATTGGGTGCTCATGTGTTCCCTCCATGATGTTTTTATTCAATATTGTGTAAAACAATATGACGAGATCACTATGGCAGTTAATTTTTTGAAGTCAGTGACAAAGTGCGACAGCCCCCTGATTTTCCGATGAATGAGCATTAAAAAATCAATTTAAGGTATAAGCTCTGTTGACATTTCATTTGGAAAAAACAAAACCCAAATCAGAATAATAGAATGTTAAGGTTTTACTTGAACGAGAGAATTTTATTAGCTGGTGATTTGTGCTGTAGAAAGAGCAACAGCATCTTATTGCTGCCTATATCAAGCGACCTGTGTTAAGCGTCTTTATTTTGACGATAAGCGCCGGGGCTAACCCCAGTCCACTTTTTAAAAGCACGGTGGAACGCACTCGGATCATGAAAATTGAGTTCAGTGCTAATGTCTTGTAATGATACTTGGCTGTTACTGAGCAGCTCAATCGCCATATCTCGGCGTATATCATTTTTGAGTTGCTGATAACTGAAACCTTCGCTTTTAAGTCGCCGCTGAATAGTCGCCTCAGACATATTGAAATGATGGGCAATTTCAGACAGTTCAAGCCATTGTAGAGGTGGCTCTTGCATTAAGTAGCGACGAATCTGGGCACTGGTTGAATGTGGGTTTTTATAACGGGTCAGTAAAATATGTGGAGTTTGCTGAATAAATTGATACCACGATTTACTGTCCTGTTTTATGGGTATTTTTAAGTAATTTGCATCGAACTGAATATAGTTTTCCGCCATTTGATACTGGATATTCTCACAAAAACGAACTTTGTAATCGATGTCATCTATTGGCACATCACATTTGAGTTGAATTTGATTCAAAATCACCCGTTGACCCACCAACCAACACATAAGCGCATGAATCAGCATGATGTAAGTCGCGTAACTAAACATGCGTTTGGGCTGTTGTCGTTCATATATCACAATATAGGCATAATGCTCTTGCACCATGAGCTGACTGCTAAAGTCGTCTAGCACCAGATTCATAAACTGCAAAATATGCTGAATGGCTTGGTCGAGCTGGGTAGTGTGTAACAGTGATTTAGATAAAAACTGAAAACTGCCACGGCGCATAGCATGGCGATCCATTCCGAAAAACTCATCATTCATGACATTGGCCAGTTCAGTCCAGAGCTGTGCATATTGATTGACTGAGACCCTTGCTTTTGAAGCACCTAAGAGTTCGCTATTGATACCTGCATTTTTCAAAATATCTGCAATCGCATATCCCTGCTTTTCAGCTTCAAACAATGCTTCGTGTACCAAAGCAATTGAAATGGAATCTTTCTGGGCGTTTGCATGTTCCGATGCAGTCATAGTGGCTTCCATATTTTTATTGTACATTTTGAGCATTGTCCAAAACCATCATGGAAGATGCAATATTTGGAAATTGTACTTAAAGGGTTCTGTGTTTACATTTCTTCTTAAGTCGTAGCATTCAATCATACAAGGAAAAATAAATGAAGATTCAAGGGAAGGTTTTTGTCGTCACGGGTGGTGCATCGGGTTTAGGAGCAGCAACAGCACGTCTTTTGATTGAGCAAGGTGCGAAAGTCATTTTGGTGGATATGAACCAAACTTTGGGTGAAGAGCTACAGCGTGAGTTGGGTGAAAATGCTCAGTTTAAAAGCCTTGATGTTACGGATGAGCACGCCGTGCAAAGTTTCTTCCAAGAAGTCGAGGCGGAATATGCACAATTGAATGGTTTGGTGAACTGTGCGGGTGTAGCGCCTTCAGCCAAAGTGTTGGGTCGTGACGGTATTCATGAGCTGGCACTGTTCCAAAAAGTATTAAACATCAATGTCTCAGGTACTTTTAATATGCTGCGTTTTGCTGCGCAGTTAATCGCGAAATATGAACTTCAAGCAGGTGAAGAAGAACGTGGCGTGATTGTGAATACAGCTTCAGTTGCAGCCTATGACGGACAAATTGGTCAGACTGCTTATGCAGCATCGAAAGGTGCTGTTGTCTCAATGACTTTACCGTTGGCACGCGAGCTAGCTCGTGAAAAAATTCGAGTGATGACCATTGCTCCAGGCATTATGGAAACGCCAATGTTGAAGGCGATGCCACAAAATGTACAAGATGCGTTGGGTGAAATGGTGCCATTTCCGAAGCGTTTGGCAAAACCGCAAGAGTTTGCTCAGCTTGTAGGTCATATTTTTGAAAATAGTTATTTGAATGGTGAAGTGATTCGTTTAGATGGCGCGATTCGTATGCAGCCTAAATAATTTCTTAGGGTATACCCATTGCGGAGTCTTAGCTTAAATAAATTCTTTTGTACTAGCTTATTCAGTTACTTTTGTTTTGGCAAAAGTAACCAAAACCATTGTCATTTGCAAAACTCGTTGAAGTACATCTTCTGATCAATAACTCGCAAAAACAAGACGTAGAAATGTAGTCGTGTCTCGGACAGTTGCAAATGACTTTTTCGCGTATCGAATTCTAAGAATGGACGCTAAAAATAGATATTCAGGGCTGAGTTTAACTTTAAAAATTAAATCAAGGCTCTGACAGAGAAAGGGACATCTAATGCTTTTAAATGAAGAACAAAAAATGGTTCAGGATATGTTGCGTAGTTATTCGCAAGAAAAACTGAAGCCAACCGCAGCTGCACGTGACAAAACCGCACAGTTTCCTGCGCAAGAACTCAAAGAGCTGGGTGAGTTAGGTGCTTTGGGTATGACTGTTTCACCTGAGTGGGGTGGTGCAGGCTTAGATTATATTTCACTGGTGGTGGCACTTGAGGAAATTGCAGCAGGTGATGGTGCTATTTCGACTATTGTCAGTGTGCAAAACTCACTACCGTGTGGCATTACCCAGCGTTATGGCACTGATGCGCAAAAGCAAAAATATTTAAGCAAGCTTGCCACGGGTGAGTGGTTGGGATGTTTTTGTCTCACTGAACCACAAGCAGGCTCAGATGCAGGTGCGTTGGAGTGTAAAGCCGTTCGTGAGGGCGATGAATGGGTGCTGAATGGAACCAAGCAATTCATTACCACAGGAAAGCATGCTCAAGTTGCTTTAATTTTTGCAGTTACAGACAAAGCTGCGGGTAAGAAAGGTATTTCTTGCTTTTTAGTCCCAACCGATACCGAAGGTTATATCGTCTCTCGTATAGAGGAAAAGATGGGGCAGCACTGTTCGGATACGGCAACCATCGTTTTGGAGAACTGCCGCATTCCGGCTGATCATTTGCTAGGTGCGGAAGGTGAGGGCTATAAAATTGCCCTCTCAAATTTGGAGTCAGGACGTATTGGTATTGCAGCGCAATCAGTCGGTATGGCGCGCGCCGCTTTAGATGCTGCGGTTGAATATGCAAATGACCGCAAAGCCTTCGGTGTTGAAATTGTACAACATCAGGCCGTTGCTTTTCGTTTAGCCGATATGGCAACGCAAATTGAAGCGGCACGCCAGTTAATTTTCCATGCAGCAGCTTTGAAGGATGCAGGATTACCATGTTTAAAAGAAGCGTCTATGGCCAAACTGTTTGCCTCAACCATGGCGGAGCGTGTTTGTTCTGATGCTATTCAAATTCACGGTGGTTATGGCTATGTCTCAGATTTTCCAGTTGAGCGAATTTATCGGGATGTTCGTGTGAGCCAGATTTATGAAGGAGCATCTGATATTCAACGTCTTGTCATTGCACGTGAAGTCACCAAGGTTTAAGTCGACTCAGTTTTAGAACTTGGTCGATGTTCAAAGCCTGCATTTTCATTGAGGGATTTGGAAATTGTAGGTGCATTTAAAACATGGTTATCTAGCTGTAGCCGTTAGTTACAGGTATTAAGTCGAGCAGCTGAACTACTTTAGGTTTTCAAATAATACAGGACTGACAATGACGTCAGTTCAACGCTTAAAACGATAAAGAATATGGACGGCCAAAGTGGATTTGGCCTTAAAAAATGGATAATACGAGGTTGTCGTGATGAAGACATTAGAACAAGCCCACCAAGAATTTAACTATGAGCAACTGATTCAGGAACAATTGGTCGGCCAACCCAATGCAATAAATGCCTATATTGAGTGCTGTCAGCGCTATGTCGGGCAGCAAAAAACAGCACTCATTTGGGAAGGAAAAAATGGTGAGTCTGAGCAATGGAGTTTTGAACAGCTCGATGTGGCCTCAGCACAGTTGGCAAATTATTTTAAACATATTGGGATTCAAGTGGGTGACTGTATTGCAGGGCTGTTACCGCGTACGCCTGAGCTATTGATTACGATTTTAGCAACATGGCGGATCGGTGCGATTTACCAGCCTTTGTTTACTGCTTTTGAGTCGAAGGCAATTGAGCATCGAGTTTTAACTGCGAACACCAAATTGATTGTGACTAATGCAGAGCAACATCCAAAGCTAAATCACATTGAAGTCAAACATATCCTTACAGTGAATGCAGGAATAAACTTAGCCAGCAATGAAGCTGATTTTTGGCAGGAAGCAAAACAACAGTCTGATCAATGTGAGGCTGTTTTACGTAACTTTGATGATGATTTTCTAATGATGTTTACCTCAGGCACCACAGGTTTGGCCAAGTCAGTGCCTGTCCCATTAAAAGCAGTTTTGGCTTTTAAAGGTTATATGCAACATGCGGTAGATTTAAGAGAAGACGATTCATTCTGGAATTTAGCCGATCCGGGCTGGGCTTATGGGTTGTACTATGGAATCACAGGGCCGCTCAGCTTGGGGCATAGCATCATTATGGATGAGCGTGCATTTAGCGTGGATCATGCGGTTGAAGTTATTAAAAAGTTTCGTGTCAGTAACTTAACGGGTTCGCCTACAGCTTTTCGGATGTTCTTCGGTTTCAAAGAAAAGTTTGATCCATCCATTAAAACTCACTTACGCGCCGTGAGTAGTGCAGGTGAGCCTTTAACCCCAGAAGTGATTCATTGGTTCAATAATGATCTGAACGTCAACATTTATGACCAGTATGGACAAACTGAGTTGGGCATGGTGATTGCAAACCATCATGCACTGGGGCATGAGAAAAAAGTCGGCTCGGCAGGCTTTGCCAATCCAGGACATCGTTTTGCTGTACTGGATGCGAACCACCAAGAAGTGAAGCGCGGAGAGATTGGAACGTTGGCGATAGACTTTAGCCAGTCACCACTGACATGGTTTAAGGGTTATGGTGGCAATAATCGAAAGTCCTTTGTAGGACAGTATTATTTAACAGGTGATACAGTCAAGCTCAATGAAATTGGCGGTATCGATTTTGTAGGACGTGCTGACGATGTCATTACAACGTCAGGCTATCGAGTTGGTCCTTTTGATGTCGAAAGTACCTTACTTGAGTGTGCGGAAGTACTAGAGTCAGCTGTGATTGGTAAGCCTGATCCAGAACGTACAGAAGTGGTGAAAGCTTTTGTGGTGTTGAAACCACAGTACCAAGCCTCTAAAGCGTTGGATAGCAAACTCCAAGCCTATGTGCGCTCACGTTTATCTAAACATGCGTATCCGAAAGAAATTGAGTTTGTTGAAAGCTTGCCGAAGACGTCTAGTGGCAAAATTCAACGTAATTTACTGAAACAGCAAGAAGTGGCAAAAATGCAAACCTTACAAGCCGCAATTTAATTTAAAAATAAAAGGGTCTTAGTGGTAAGTCGAATTCGCAGTAATTGTTGATCTAACCGATTGAAAAAAATTATCTTGGCGGAGTCTTATCGAATTTTCATCCAATTTCGTCATTAGCCTGCGGCTCGCCCTACTTTTGTTTCGACAAAAGTAGGCAAAACGATTGTCACCTGCAAAACCTGTTCTTTTCTTGGATTTATTAAAAGATATCGAAGAAACCTTATCTTGCTTAGACCATGCAGGTTGCAGATGACATTTTCGCGTATCATATTTTTTGTTGAACTCTAATTAGAATTAAAGCCAGCTAGTTCTAAATGGGCTGGCTTTTCTTTGATCCATTTATAGTGACCTGTGGAAGCACTGCTCTAAAAATAGTTAGATGTATAAATAGCCTAAGTAAATTTAACTAGGCAACTACTATGATTCAATATCTGTAACTTAAAAATGAAAAGATGAGCCATTTAAAGTACATAGTATTTATTGAATTTGTGCATAGCTAACCTTGGTTTCATGGTTATAATTCGCCATCAACATTTTCTTTAGCGAAAGGCTGAATCATGGACGAGTTAGATGAAAGTCTAGAACTCAGTAATGCTGAAATGCATCTCTATAGCCGCCAAATTTTATTGGACGGATGGGATATAGAGGCACAAGAAAAACTTAAGTTGGCCAATGTACTCATCGTGGGTTGTGGAGGCATCGGTTGTTTGACTGCGGAGTTACTGGCACGTGCTGGCGTAGGGCAAATTACTCTGATTGATGCAGATACGATCGAAATAAGCAATCTGCAAAGACAGATTGCTTATGTAAAGAACAATGTCGGTTTCTATAAAGCAGAGGTTTTGGCCGAGCGTTTAAAGCAGATCAATCCCTATATCCAAGTCCATGCGCATACTGTAAAGCTTGATACATCTAATGCAGCTCGCTTAATTGTTGGTCAAGACCTAGTTCTTGATGGTTGTGATAATTTTACGACACGGTATTTGGTCAATCAGCAGTGTAAAGCAGCCAATATTCCACTCATCAGTGCATCGGCTATTGGTTTTCAAGGTCAACTCTTTATGGTGGAAGGCGAGTCTGCTTGTTATGAATGTCTGTTCCCGAAAGAAGAGCATGCGAATGAAAGCCTACGCTGTGCAGATTCGGGCGTTTTAGCTACTACGCCAAACGTAATGGCTAGTCTTCAAGCGCATCATGCACTTTTATACTTGGGTTTAAATGTCTCCGCACTCAAACAACGCCTGTTGCTTTGGGATGGCTTAAGTATGAAACAACGTTTGCTTGCTTTCGAAAAAGATACAGATTGTCCCGTTTGTCAGGCAAGATAAGCCTGCAATTTTTTCATTCTTTGATACACTCAATACAATTTATTTTTGACCGATATTATGAAAAACAATATCTTTTTAGATGGACTGCGCTCTGTTGCCCGTGTTGGGGAAACAGCAGTCATTGCAGCGCGTGCAGGTATTAAGTACGCAACTGAAAAACCAAGTAATGCCAAACTGATGCGTGAAACCTTTGAGTCTTTGGGTTCAACCTATATCAAGCTAGGTCAGTTTATTGCCAGTACACCTTCACTTTTTCCACGTGAATACGTTGAAGAATTCCAAGGCTGTTTAGACCAAACGCCGTCTTTACCGTTTAGTTATGTACAAGGGGTTTTGGCGTCTGAGTTTGAAGGTCGAAATCTGTCTGAGATTTTTGCATCAATTGATGAAACACCGTTAGCTTCGGCATCTATTGCCCAAGTCCATGCCGCAAAACTGGTAACGGGCGAAGATGTAGTGATTAAAGTACAAAAGCCAGGTGTAGAAACAATTCTCTATACCGACTTAAATGTGCTGCACTGGGCAACTAAGGTCTTGGAAAAAGCGGTGCCTAAAGTCAAATTTGCATCGCTTGCAGACATTGTGGAAGAAATCAAAACCCGCATGGTTCGTGAAGTCGATTTTATTGAAGAAGCCAGTAATCTGGATGACTTTGTGAACTATCTCAATATCACACAAAACCATAAAGCCATGGCACCGAAGGTCTATCACCAATATTCGACTCGCCGTGTGCTGACCATGCAACGGTTATATGGTGTACCATTAACCGATTTTAATGTGGTGAAACAGCGTTGCAAAGATCCATCACAAGTCCTGATTACTGCCATGAATACATGGTTTGGTAGTCTGATGATGTGTAATAGTTTCCATGCTGACTTACATGCTGGAAACCTGATGTTGCTTGATGATGGTCGTGTGGGTTTCATTGACTTTGGAATTGTGGGCCAGTTAAAACCTGAAGTATGGACAGCTTGTATCGCTTTTATGGATGCCTTGCAAAAAACAGATTATGCACTCATGGCAGAAAACATGCTGAAAATGGGCATGACCGCAGTGCAGATTGATACGCAAGTGTTGGCCGCAGATCTTGAGCGTTTATTTAGTGGTGTACTTTTGGCAGATCCGCAAGAGTTACTGAGTTCTAACCCAGCAGATTTGAATGACATTATGATGGATATGGTCGCAGTGGGCGAGCGTCACGGCATTCGCTTTCCGCGTGATTTTGCCTTGTTATTTAAACAGATGCTGTATTTCGATCGTTTCATGCGCATCCTTGCACCATATACCGACATCTATGCTGACCAGCGTTTGCAAATGGTGCAAACTATGGATCCAAATGTGTTGTTAAAAAACTAAATTCTTTTGAAGCACATTCTCCAAAAAATCCCTTTCAGTCCTTCTTTTGAAAAGAGGGACTGAAAAACGCTTTCCTGTTAAAGGGGTGAGAAACATGGTTTCGTAAGGCAGGGATTAAAAGTCAAAATCGGTTAAAGGTAATAATGTGGACGCAATTATCATTGAAGGTTTAAAAGTTGAAACCGTGGTTGGCTGTTTTAACTGGGAACGTCAGATTATTCAGCCTTTAATGTTGGATATGATTATTCAAACAGATTTGGAGCAAGCATCAAACTCAGATGACTTAGACCATACCTTAAATTATGCCGAAATTTGTGAAATCGCGGCAAAGGTTATTCAAGATGCCAAACCTGAACTGATTGAACATGCGGCAAAGTTGGTCATCAACGCACTTTTTTCTACCTTTCATGCGATTGAATCGATTAGTATTACCATCCGTAAGCCTGCCATTATCGCGCAAGCAAATTCTGTAGGAATTCGTCTTGAACGCCACCGAAACGATTTTCGCCCTAGCTCTGGCGAGTAATAATAACCCTCAGCAACATTTTTTATATGCCTTTGATGAGTTATCTAAAATTGGGCAGCTGCAATTTTCGAACATTTATTTAATTCCATGTCGTGATGGTGTCGGGGCAGATTATTGGAATGCAGCGTGTTTGCTGAAATCAACTTTGTCTGCTTCTGAGGTTTCAGTCCTGCTAAAAAAAATGGAAAATGCCTCTGGGCGAATTCGTCCATCGCATCAAATTGCTTTGGATGTTGATTTGATTGCATGGGGTGACAACCTGGAGCATATGCAATTTAACCCTAAGAAACTGCCTTTGGCTTTAGATGTTAAAATTCCAATGTTTGATGTGTGGAAGGATGCTGCCTTTCAACATGCAGAGCATGCATTTCCAACGGTCAGTTGTTTAGAAACCAATTAACATATTGAAGTGTGATTGCATTTATAACTGCTTTAAGATGTATAAAAAATACAATACAAAGCGAGTTATTTCATGAAAATACAAATTTTGAGTGCGCTTTTTTTAGCAATGCTTGTAGCGGGTTGTCAATCAAATCCATCAAACATGGTTGAAGCGGAACCAAGTCTGACTTCAGTAGCGACAAGTACAGTTGGGAATGAAGTTTCAGTATCGAAATCTGCTAAAAATAAAGCGTTAGAGCAGGCGGTGCATGCCTATACCCAAGATCAATCGGATTATCAAAGTAGTCTGTATGATTTAAATAAAGACGGGATCGATGATGCCGTGGTGCTATTAAGTGGGATGGAATGGTGTGGTTCTGGTGGCTGCACTTTGTTGGTGTTTAAAGGTCTTGAAAATGGAAGTTTTCAACCGCATAGCAAAATGACCGTATCATCTACCCCAATTTATGCTTTAAGTACCCAAACCCAAGGTTGGCGTGATTTGTCTGTTTATACGCGTGGTTTAGGACAGGTCATACTGAAGTTCAACGGAAAAAGTTATCCATCTAACCCATCACTAGCATCAAAATATACGGCGAATTTAAAGCAAGTGGGTAATATTTTATTACTGCCGATATCACCAGAATAAGCAAATTGAAATAAATAAAAAAGCAGCGGAACAATCACTGCTTTTTTATTGGGGGTAAAGTATGTTTGCTTAAATAAAATAACTGGTCTTGGTCATGAGTTTAGAAATGGCTGTCATGGTGATTTTGACAGGAATTGGCAAATCGACACCACCAGCATTCAGTGCTGTATCACGGTGATGTAATTCATCTTCATTCATTTGTACAAGGATATTACGTGAACGGTCATCTTGAGCAGGGAGTTGGCTGATGTGATGCTGTAAATGCAGACTGACTTGGCGCTCCGTTTCTGCAACAAAACCTAAGCTATATTTATCGCCTGCAATGCCTGCGATTGCTCCCATACCAAAGGATAAGCCGTACCAAATAGGATTGAGCAGACTGGTATGGCTATCCAGTTCTTTTAAACGGTCTTCACACCATGCAAGATGGTCTTGCTCTTCAATCGCGGCTTGTTCCATTTCACGGCGTACATTTGGCAGTTTTGCAGTTAAGGCCTGACCATGATAGAGCGCTTGTGCACAGACTTCGCCACTATGGTTGACCCGCATTAAACCAGCAACATGACGCGCTTCACTGACGGCCAGTTGGGTTTCTACCGCCTTACCTGGGTTCTCGCGTTGAGCAGACGTTGTGCCAGGAACTAAGCTGCGCAGGGCTTGATCAAAAGAATTGATAAATTTATCTATGCCAGTGTAATGACGCATAACTTTAGTCCTCTAACTCAGGTTGTACAGTTTTTAGCATAGGTTTAAGTCGATATAACAACCACACTGTAAAAACTGCACTCAATATAGCGGTAATGCTGAAAAGTATTTTAATATCAATCTTTAAAATACTTAAAATGATAATCGAAAATACAGCAGATGACACCATAAACACCGCATTTAAAATGTTGTTTGCGGCAACAACGCGTGCACGGTGTGACCGCGGAGAATATGCTTGCATCATGGCATACAAGGGCACAATATAAAAACCACCACTGATGCCAAGCAAAGTCACCGCAAGCATGACATGATAGTAAACCATACCGTGGTTGAACATATCGCTAACATTGAGCATTGCCCCTGTGCGTTCTGGAACATAAGCGAGACTCAAGGCCAAATAAAAGGCAAATAGAGTCAGTCCAATAGCACCCACAGGCACCATTTTTATATTTACTTCTGAACCACCAATCTTACGGCATAACAGCGAACCACCCCCAATGCCGACAGAGAAAAAGGTCAAGAGTAGACTTACGACATTTTCTGACGCGTGTAGATTTTGCAAGGTCAACTGCGGAATTTGAGTGAGGTAGGTCGCCCCATAAAACCAATACCATGAATTCCCCAGTAAAACCATAAAAATGAGGGGCAGGCTTTTGGCATATTGAAGTGTTTGAAAACTCGTTCTAAAGAAATTCCAGTCAATTTTTAAGTCTGGTGCGCTGACTTTTTGTTTTAAAATATAGCGACTAGAGAAATAACCCAAAATAGCAATCGTAACCACAGTCAGGCTAATCCAAAACAAATTGCCATTTGACGCTGAAATGACCGCACCACCTAAAATCATGCCCACCAATATGGCAATAGATGTACCTGATTGGAACAATGCGTTGCCAGACATGAGTTCATTTGGCTTGAGAATCTCAGGTAAAATGGCGTATTTAATGGGGCCAAAGAAGGTGGAATGCGTGCCCATCATAAATAGTGCCAACAGCAGTAGCCATAAATTGCCCAACAAGAAACCCGCGGAACCGATGAGCATGATGACAATTTCTAAAACTTTGATGCCACGAATGAGTTGTGAGCGCTCAAACTTATCGGCAATTTGTCCGGCGGTTGCAGAAAAAATGAAGTAAGGCAAAATAAATAACAGCGCGGCTAAATTATTTAAGGTACTGACATCCGCAGCTTGTTGATTAATCCATCCATAAGTAATGACTAAAAGCAAAGCTTGTTTATAAACATTGTCGTTTAACGCGCCAAAAAATTGGGTAATAAACATGGGAAGAAAACGACGGGTACTTAATAGATGTTCATTGTTTTTCATGCTTTTTGCACTGCATTAAGTTTTATTAAGAAATGTGACTAATTGCTCAAACGTTCAATAAAATCATGTAAGATATTTAAAACCTGAAACTGGTTAAAATAATCAATAGATTTCAGTTCTTTTGTGACAATTCATTAGAGCAAATCCATAACGATTAAATAAATTTAGAGTTTTCTATGCTTGCCAAAACACAATTTAAAAAGTCGACTCTTTCATTGAGTATGAATTCTTTCATACCGTGGCATCATAACAATAAATATTTGTGTCTGAGTATCTTTTTAACGCTTTTGTCACAAGCTACTTTGGCTGAAACGCCCGTTGCGATTGAACCAAGTAACGTACAAGTCGATCCACAAATTTCTACACAATTCACTGAAGACATTAAAAAAGAAGCGGTTCGTCAAGGCATGGGCAGCACTGATGAATTAAAAAAAATTGAAAATTCTGTGGTTGAGCCCACCGTTCCAGACAGTATGCAAATGTTACAACAGCAACAGGTAGCTCTAAAGAACTTACCTGAATTTGCACCGATTGAGTTTGATAACCTTGAGGACTTGCCAACTGTACAAGTTGACCAAGGCATGGCCAATGATATTTATCAGGTAGCTGAGCAAGCGAAAGCAGAAGCCCAAGCTTACCGTAGTGGCCAAAAGACCGAGTTGGTGCTAAGCGATGCCACTCAACAGGAAATGGCGGAAATTAATCAAGCTCCAGTCAATGTCGATCAACTGATGCAAAGCATTCAAGCTGACAGTAAAATTTCAGTAGAAGCTAACACGGAAGGAAATACTTTAGATTTTGGCATGAGTGCTGAAGAGCAAATTGCCAAAGAACCTAATTTCTTTAAGCGCATGCTTTATAAAATTCGACCGCCAAGAGAACTGGATACTGCAAAGGTGCCGCGAATCAATGCAGATGTCGAAATCATCAATGCGAAATATGAAGGCGAGATATCCAATAAAGCGTATCAGGCTGCTTTGGTGAATTTAAAAGAAAATATTGAAGGCAAAGTTTCTAGCTTTACTGAAGAATCTTTTGAAGATTTTCCTTCAGCACTGCCACAGTTGCGGACACTTTCCAACCAAGCTGCTCAAGCAGTAGGGTTTTATAATGCTGAATTTAAGTTTGAAAAAACCAGCAGTAATCGTGTACGCATTCAAGTGGTACCGAATAATCCTGTGCGGATTGAAGAACAAAACATCGAGTTTAGTGGCGCAGGTCAGTACTTACCGCAGTTCCAAGTGATTAAAGTCTTACCAGAGCAAGACGTCGGTGATGTATTACACCATGGTTTATATGAGTCGACTAAAGCACGAATTAATGAAGCTGCTAGTAATAACGGATTTTTTGATAGTTACTGGCGCTTACACGATGTGAAAGTTGAACAGCCACAAAATACGGCAGACATTAACTTACGTTATGAAACAGGTGAACGCTATAAACTCGGCGGTGTTGAGTTTGTGATGAGTGACCCAAGCAAACCACTCCCTATTGATTTAGATGTTTTACAAAGTTTAGTGACTTGGGAGCCTGGGGCAGATTATACTTTTTGGCGTGTTAATAGTTTGGCCAATAATTTGACCAACTCACGTTATTTTAACTACAGCTTGGTAGATGCAGTTCGTCCTGATCCAGTTGAAAGAATCCGTGAGTTACCGCCTGATTTACAGCAGTTGGTCGATGAACAACAACTTTCTCGTCAGGATGTTTTCGTTCAAGAGAAAAAGGAGGTTGATTCGAATCGTGAAGTGACACAGTCTGTGGTCAGTGAAGCACAGTTTGCTGGTGTCAATGATGCCGAGCAAAATCAAGCACAATTAGAGCTTCGCAGCGCACAAGAAACCAAACAAAGTGAAGAAGAACGTTTAAAACTTGAAGCTCGAGAAACAAAAGTAATTCCTGTTAAAGTTACTTTAAACGCGGACCAGTTAAATAGTGTTGAAGTTGGTGCAGGTTATGGTAGTGATTCTGGAGCGCGTTTACGTACACAATATCGCCGTGCGATTGTAAATAAACGTGGCCACTCATTTGATGCCAACTTAGAGCTTTCAGAAATCCGACAAGCTATTGATGGTCGCTATAATATTCCTTATAAACATCCGCTAAATGATTATATCAGTCTCGTGGGCGGTTATGAGCGTGAAGAACGCGATGATGTCGGACAAGGTGTAAACTTACTCACCGAGTCTGCTGTTGCAGGGGCAGACCGTGTTATTAAAAACCCAATGGGGAATTGGCAACATACCTATGGTGTACGTTACCGTCTAGATCGACTGACGCAAAAGGGTTCAGCGAATGTAGATGATTTGCCAGATGCATTTATTGCAAATAATGACCCTGAGCAAGAGTCGCTTTTATTGGGTTATGAAATTTCTAGAATTGATAGTGATAAACGTGTAAACCCAAGTAAAGGTATTAAACAAACTTATAAAATTGAATTGGGTAGCGAAAGCCTACTTTCAGATGCCGATATGGCCATCGTAAATGCGGGTTGGCGCTTTATCTATTCATTGGGTGAAAACGACAACCATCAGTTTGTTGGGCGTGGCGATCTCGGTTATATCTTCACTGAGGACTTTAATAAAGTCCCTTATAACTTGCGCTATTTCACGGGCGGAGACCAAGGTATTCGTGGTTTTGACTATAAGAGTCTGTCTCCAGTGGTCGATGGCTTTAAAGTGGGCGGTCAGGCCTTAGCTGTTGGCTCGATGGAATACAATTACCAGTTTAAAGAAGGCTGGCGTGCAGCAGTATTCAGTGATTTTGGTAATGCTTATGATACAGATTTTAGCAATGACACCGAATACAGTGTCGGTCTTGGCGTACGTTGGGCCTCACCAATTGGCTCTATTCGTATAGATGTAGCTTCAGGAATTTCCGATGATAGCCATCCGATACGTGTGCATTTCTTTATTGGCTCATTATTATAAAATTTAACTCTTTTTTGGGAAGACTATGGCTGAAGCAGAACAGCAGCAAGAACCAACGCCACCAGCGCCGCACATCAAACAGCGAAGGATTTTTAGAAGTGTCCTTTTGACGCTGTTGTTGACGCTCATCTTGTTGGTGATATCGCTTGCGGTCATGTTTTCTACCGATAAAGGCAGTAAGTTTCTACTCGACCAAGTTTTACAACGTCAGCAGGTTATCCAATATGAATATGAAGGTGGTAATCTGTGGAAAGGCATTATCCTTAAAAATGTGGTGGTGAGCTTAAAGCCTGTTGATGTCAAAATTGACCGTGCCGATGTGGTTTTAGGCTGGCGTGCTATTTTGAATAAAGAGATTCATCTACGTGAAGCTGATGTGCGCAATTTGCGCATCATTACCAAAGGTGAGCCGAGTGATGAACCCTTTAAGTTCAGCGAAATTAAATTACCCTTTGTTTTACGTTTAGATACAGCAGATGTTGATCATTTAAATATCCGTACTGCATCCGATGCTCAAGTAGATTTTTATGATGTGCATTTAAACAATGCTCTTTGGTCTGGGACAGAACTTGAGTTTGAAGACTCTAGGGTAAATATGGGGTATTTAGCCGTTCGTAATGCAACAGGGAAAATGAAATTTTCAGGGAAATATCCACTTGAAGCGACTGCTATTGCCAACTTACCGGCACTGCGTGATAGTTTAAATGTACATGATATTGCTGTACATGCAACAGGCACACTGGACACCATCCAAGCGGGTTTTGCAACGCGGACGCCTGACCTGTTGACGGGTTGGGCCATTTTGCACCCTGTACGTAAGCATGTACCGATGCAAGGTCAGCTTAAATTTAATCATTACAATTTGCCTTTGCTGACCGATTACAAACTATATGCTGAAAAGGGCCTTGCTCAATTTTCAGGTGATATTCAGCGTTTAGATATCGATTTAGATACAGATCTGAGTGGTAAAGACATTCCTAAAGGTCAATATACAGCTTTGATGCATACGGATTTAGTTCATCAACTCGATATTGATAACTTAAATGGTCAGTTGATGAAAGGTTCCGTCAATCTAGGTGGTGTGGTGAGTTGGAAAGATCATGTCACTTGGGATATACAAGGTCGTTTAGATAAAATCAATCCTAAAGATGATGTACTGCCACAAGTGGTTTCTGACTTCCTACCGCCAAGTTTGGATGCAAAAATTGCATCTAAAGGCACGCTCGAAAAGGGTTTACACTTAAGCGCGGATCTTGACTTTGATCGTTATGAAACATGGCATCTTGCACTAGATCAAAACCCAGAGAAAAATAGCAAAGTCCAGCCAATGATGATGGATATCTCTTGGAAAAATATTGACCGCGCCATGCCTTATATCGGCTGGTTAAGTAGTGCTTCAGGGGATGTAAAACTGGCGTTGGTTGAAGGTCAGCAAGATATTCATGTTGCCACTGTTGTGAGTCAACATGAAAACGCAACTTTACCTGCGGGTAATTACCTCGCACAGTTAAATTTTAAAAATAACAATTTAAATGTGCCGAGTTTTAGTTATGTGGCCAGTAAGGGGAGTTTAAGTGGTAATGCAGTGGTTGAGTTACCAGATGAGAAACGTCAACTGAAGTGGAAAGCGACTTTAAACGCGAAAGATTTTAATCCGCAAATGGTGGCAGAAGCTTCACCAGTTAATCTTTTGAATGGAAAACTTCAAGCAAGTGGCTATGCCAAACCGAATCAACAGATCATTCAGCTACAAGGGATTGACCTGACTGGAAAACTGGTAGGCAATAATGAAACGGTTCACTTAACAGGTCAGTCGACTGCTGCATTTCTGTTTAATGATGAAAAAGCTGGCGGCGCTTTCAAGGGCTATGCAGTGAACTATGATGGTGCGTTAAAAGCCAGCCAGTTTGAAGCCAGTCAGGGTAAGTTAAACCTAAAGCTTTCAGGAACGCCTGAGTTTATTAAAGTGACTGAGTTAAAACACAATGGTGTGGCAGGTCAAATTAATGCCAGCGGTTTGGTGCATTTTATTCACGGCATCACTTGGGATGTGAATGCAGCATTTATTCGTTTTAAACCGCAATATTTTGCGTCTAGTGTTAAAGGCGAAGTGTCTGGTGTGGTGAAAACCAAAGGTACATGGTCGGATGCTTTAAAACGTATTAACATTGAAAGCTTAAACCTCGCAGGTACACTGAACAATAAGCCAGTTCGTGGCACGGGTAACTTGGCTTTGGTACTCAACACCAGTGAAAAGGGCTTTTTACCGCAACAGTTTGAAGCGAATAATCTACTGTTGGCTTATGCCAAAAACCAAGTACAAGCGACGGGTAATGCACAAAACCTGAGACTGAATATTAATGCGCCTGCACTGTATGAAATTTATTCGGGCTTACGTGGCCGTGCCTACGGCTATTTAAATATCCAATCTCAACCACGCTTAAGAGCTACCGCAAACTTAGCAGTGGATAATTTTGGCTTTAAAGATCTGATGGATATGCGTAAATTACGCATTGTCGGGCAATTACCAACATCGGAAACAACGCCTTCATTATTGACTGCAAAAATGGAAAGTTTAAGAAGTGGTAATCGTGAAATTCAACAAGGTGAAATTTCACTAGCTGGTATTCGCAAAGCCCATTTATTAAAAGTTTCTGCACAAAACGAAAAGTCGAAATTCTATGTACAATTGGCAGGTGGGTTTAACGCGCAAAATGATTGGTTAGGTCAGATCCAAAAAGGTGATTTTGACTCTTTACGCGCGCGTTTGGTACAGCGTCAAAGTGCGGCTGTTGTCTATAACAGTGCCAAAGCAGATTTGTTGATTGGTGCGCATTGTTGGATGAGCCAACAAAGTCAGTTGTGTTTTGACCAGCCGATTCGTATCAGTAAAACACGCGGCAATATTTCATTCTTGACTCAAAACCTCGACCTAAACGACTTCGCTGCTTTTATGCCTGAAGGATTAGCGATAACGGGTAAGTTAAATGGACATGCTAAAGCAGTTTGGGCACAAGGGGCTAAACCAAAAATTGATGCGCGTTTAGTCACTCGAAATGGTGTGATTGGTTTAGCTGCCGATGACCCGCAAGATATGGGCTCAACCTTAAAATATGAACAAGTGGCTTTGGTTGCCAAAAGCATCGCGGAAGGTTTACAAATCCGTTTGGATGTCAAAACACCTGAAATTGGTGTGGGCTATGCCAATGTAGTTATTGATCCGTATCGAGATAACATGCCGATGCGTGGTGAAATTGCATTTGATCAGGTGCAACTCAAAGTCTTTAAACCGTTCATTGCTGATGTACGCTCAATGGGTGGAACACTTTCGTACGCAGGTAAGATTAATGGAACGCTAAAAGCACCACTACTTACAGGGGATGTCCGCCTGAAAGATGGTTCGATTAGCATGATCTCACTTCCGGTGAACTTAACTAACATTCAGCTGTATTCCGCTATACGCCAAGACCAAGCCACCATTAATGGTGCTTTTAACAGTGGTCGTGGTGTAGGCACAATTACTGGGACGGTAGATTGGAAAAATGATCCACGCATTCAGCTTCAGTTGAATGGAGAAAATTTACTAATTCGCCAAGCGCCATTAATTACTGCGCTAGTTACACCAAAAATTACACTGGATGTTTTACCGTTGAGTAGAAAGTTGACTTTAAACGGTGAAATTCAAGTCCCTCGTGCGCTGATTTCGATGCCTGAAGCATCTGTACCTGTGGTGAATGTATCATCTGATGTCCGCGTGGTCAGAGAAGGTCAAAACCAATTGGCGATTTTAAATAGTGCAAAACCTTGGGATATTCGTGCCGATGTGATGGTCGGATTAGGTAATCAAGTTTTCTTCCAAGGGTTTAATAGTCGTATTCCATTGTTAGGACGTTTATATCTATCGCAGCGTGGTGCTGAAACCGCAATGCGTGCCAATGGTGCAATTGGGGTAAGTCAGAAAGTTAAAATTGAAGCTTATGGACAAAGTTTGGATTTAAACCGTGCCATTGCACGTTTTAACGGTGTGTTGAGCAACCCAACACTGGATGTTGATGCAAATAAAAATGTGCAAGGCAGTACGGTGGGTTTTCGTGTAACGGGTACAGCAACATTACCAAATATTCAAATCTATAACGATGCAGGGCTTTCTGAGCAAGAAGCTTTGAATGCGTTACTTACAGGTCGCATTAACGAAGGTACAACTGGTTTAAGTCAGACGGAAGGCTTTAAGTCAGATGTTAACAACACCATTGCAGCCGCAGGGATTAGTTTAGGTTTAGGCGGGACACGCGCTTTTACTAATCAAATTGGACGTACCTTTGGCTTAAGTGGTTTGGCGTTGGATGCGCAAGGTACAGGGGATGACACACAAGTTAGTTTGACTGGTTATATTACGCCTGACTTATATATCCGTTATGGTGTGGGTGTCTTTACACCAGTCAATAAACTGACTCTGCGTTATCAAATGAACAAACGTATGTACTTAGAGGCGAGTCAGTCATTAGAGCGTGCCATCGACGTCTTTTATAACTGGAAATTCTAAAACCCTCCTGCTAAATAAAGCCTACATCTAGTAGGCTTTATTTTTAGCTGCTTATTTAAGTTTATTGACTAGATGAAGAAAACCTATGAATAACAGACACTAGATACTTAAAATCAATTAAACCATAATGAAAGTAGGTGTATAGTAAATGGACTTGCTAAATTTAGAGTGATGATCCCTATGCCGATCAATTTTGTAATACGCTTTGCAGCGATTTTATTTTCAGTTTTAATTTTAGTAGCACTTGCTATTCAGTTTTTATTTGATCCGCACTATACCGTGGTCTTTTGGATCTTTGCTATGCCGTTTATTTTAGGTACTCCAATTTTAGCATCTGTAGTTTTAGCGAAAAACGAAGAGCTTGATATTCATTCAGTTAATTAAAAATGACATGAAAAGATAGTCTTTCAGTATAAAAAAGTCCGTCAAATGATGGGCTTTTTTATTAAACCCTAAATTTTGCAAAACTAGCACAGTTTTTTTTAAACATCTTTGCTATGTTGATCTTTTATTTAAAGAAATATTTTTTATGAAAAAAATCGTAATGCTTGGATTAATAGTTGCTGCTATATCGGGTTGTAGTACTGCGCAAAAGAATGAAACTGAAAAACCAACTTTGGGGATGGCTAATCCTGCCAGTACGTACTGTGTTGAACAGGGTGGTAAATTAGAAATTCGAAAAGAGGCCAATGGTGAAGTGGGCTATTGCCATTTGCCGAATGGTCAAGTCGTTGAAGAATGGGCACTTTTCCATGCTAGTCAGAGCAAATGTGTTGCTGAGCAAGCGACAGCTTTGATTGGTCAGTCAAATTTAACTGAAGCACAGATCAAGCAAAAAACCAGTGCGAAGATGGTGCGCTTAGTCCAACCAGGGCAGCCTGTGACTATGGATTATCGAGAAGACCGTGTGACAGTTACAGTCGATCCGAAAACGAATAAAGTAGTTCAAGCAAGCTGCGGTTAATTTTTCTAAGAATAAAAGTCCAAATTTGGGCTTTTATTCTATTTAAAACGAGTAATGGTTCTTCATTTGAAAAAGTTTGATTATGATAGGGCGAATAGGAGAGTTGTAATGAAAAAGTTATTCGCTTTGGCTGCTGTGATTGCACTGGTGGGTTGTGCTGAAAAAAAACCGCTTACACCTGAAGAGCAGTGGCATGGCTATTGTAAAAGTGTAGGGAATGCTGCGCGTTCAATTATGTTAGACCGTCAAAATGCCATTGAAAAAGAGAAAGCAATTGAACATGCCAATAAGGTAGAAGATGCGACGACCAAAGCATTTATCTTAGATATTATTGAGCATGTATATGCTTTACCTGAGGCTGAAATTAAGTCCGATATTGAAGGTGCACGTGAAAAAATTCGTGTGAAATATACTGAAAAATGTATCGCAACACCGCATACCGAAATGCCAGATTACAAACCGTTCTAAAGAACGGTTTTTTATTTTTGCATGGAACTTTTTGTGACAAAACTCTAAATCATATATATAGCAAAGCATATAAAAATAAAGAATAATGAACATAGAATAAAAAATGAGAGGAGCAGAAAATGGAAGTTGTTGGCTATTTAAATCATGCAGATTTACTCTTGGAAGATGAAAATGGTGTGGCCGTAATTGGTGGCGGTCATTATGTCCTCAGTTTAGGTGACCATGTATACTTCAAACATGCACTTGACCACGAACCTACATGTATTTCAGTGCAAATTTCTTTTGCAAGCGCTGCTCATCAAACTTTGCATGATGATGAAATCCAGATGAAGTTTGAAGGCTGTCGTGAAAGTTTCAGACAATATATTCAAGCCACAACAGTACACTAAGGTTGAATATTTATATCGAGTAAAAAGAGGCAACATAAGTTGCCTTTTTTATTTTAAATGGCAGTTCAAAGTTAATGTGAAAAAAGCCCAAATGATCTGACGATATTGCTGTTTTTATATGCAATTGATATGAGCATCATTTAGTTAGAAAATAATGGGCATCACGAAGAAACACTTGTAGCGCATTAACTTTTAACTGGAATTTTAGTAAAATTAAGCAGTCCATATTATTTGCGTAGCTTTGTTTAAAGCAGGAATACGTAAATAATTTTTTAAAAAAGAGGAATAACACCGTGCTAGAAGCTTACCGCCAACACGTTGAAGAACGTGCCGCACTCGGGGTCCCACCGAAGCCACTTGATGATGCTCAAACAGCTGCATTAGTTGAATTATTAAAAAACCCACCAGCTGGTGAAGAGGCTTTTTTAGTAGACTTGCTAGAAAACCGTGTTCCAGCGGGTGTTGACCAAGCTGCATACGTAAAAGCTGCTTTCTTGGCTGCTCTTGCAAAAGGTGAAGCGACTTCTCCATTAGTTTCTAAAGAACGTGCGGTTTACTTACTAGGCACTATGCTTGGTGGTTATAACGTAGCACCTCTTGTTGAGCTTTTAGACAATGCTGAATTGGCTGGCCTAGCTGCTGAAGCATTGAAAAAAACTCTTCTTGTATTTGATGCATTCCATGACGTTGCTGACAAAGCGAAAGCGGGCAACGAAAATGCGAAAGCAGTTCTTCAATCTTGGGCTGATGCTGAATGGTTTACAAGCCGTAAAGATGTTCCTGAAGAAATCAAACTTACAGTATTCAAAGTAACTGGCGAAACCAATACTGATGACTTGTCTCCAGCTCAAGACGCTTGGAGCCGTCCAGATATCCCATTACATGCGAATGCAATGTTGAAAAACGTACGTGATGGTATCAACCCAGAAGTTCCTGGTGAAGTTGGTCCATTAAACCAAATTAAAGAACTTATCGCGAAAGGCAACCAAGTTGCTTATGTTGGTGACGTTGTTGGTACAGGTTCTTCTCGTAAGTCTGCAACTAACTCTGTGCTTTGGTTCTTCGGTGACGAAATCGCGCACATTCCAAACAAAAAAGACGGTGGTTACTGCTTAGGTTCTAAAATCGCTCCGATTTTCTTCAACACTATGGAAGACGCTGGTGCGTTACCTGTAGAGATTGACGTTGCGAACATGAACATGGGCGACGAAATCGTTCTTAAGATTGATCACGCTGCTGCTAAAGTAACTGCGTTCAAAAACGGCGAACAAATTGCTGAATCTGAACTTAAAACTCCAGTACTTTTAGACGAAGTACGTGCTGGCGGTCGTATTAACTTGATCGTTGGTCGTGGTTTGACGACTAAAGCGCGTGAAGCTTTAGGTCTTGCTCCATCTACTTTATTCCGTACTCCAGTACAACCTGCTGCAACTGGCAAAGGTTTCACTTTAGCTCAGAAGATGGTTGGTCGTGCATGTGGTCTTCCAGAAGGTCAAGGTGTAATTCCTGGTACTTACTGCGAACCTAAGATGACTACTGTAGGTTCTCAAGATACAACTGGTCCTATGACTCGTGACGAGTTAAAAGACTTAGCTTGCTTGGGCTTCTCTGCTGACTTAGTTATGCAGTCTTTCTGTCATACTGCTGCTTATCCAAAACCAGTTGACGTTCAAATGCAACACACGCTTCCTGACTTCATCATGAACCGTGGTGGTGTATCTTTACGTCCAGGTGACGGTATTATCCACTCTTGGTTAAACCGTATGCTTCTTCCAGATACAGTAGGTACTGGTGGTGACTCGCATACTCGTTTCCCAATTGGTATTTCATTCCCAGCGGGTTCTGGTCTTGTAGCGTTTGCTGCAGCAACTGGTGTTATGCCACTTGACATGCCAGAGTCAGTTCTTGTGAAGTTCAAAGGTAAAATGCAGCCTGGTATCACTTTACGTGACCTTGTACATGCAATTCCTTACTATGCAATCAAAGAAGGCGATCTTACTGTTGAGAAAAAAGGTAAGAAAAACATCTTCTCTGGTCGTATCTTAGAAATCGACTTGTCAGAAATGGAAACTGACCTGACTGTTGAACAAGCATTCGAACTTTCTGACGCTTCTGCTGAACGTTCTGCTGCTGGTTGTGCGATCACGCTTTCTGAAGAGAAAGTTGCTGAGTATTTACGTTCTAACATCACAATGCTTAAGTGGATGATTTCACAAGGTTATGGTGATGCTCGTACGATGGCGCGCCGTGTTGAAAACATGGAAAAATGGTTAGCTAACCCATCACTTCTTAAAGCTGATGCTGATGCTGAATACACTAAAGTGTATGAAATTGACCTTGCAGACATCAAAGAACCTATCCTTTGCTGCCCGAACGATCCAGATGATGCGAAACTTCTTTCTGACGTTCAAGGTGACAAAATTGATGAAGTATTCATTGGTTCTTGTATGACTAACATCGGTCACTTCCGTGCAGCTGGTCAGTTACTTGAGAAAGTACCAAGTGGTTCATTGTCTACTCGTTTATGGTTGGCTCCACCAACACGTATGGACGAGCACCAATTGATGGAAGAAGGCTTCTATAACACTTACGGTCGTGCTGGTGCGCGTACTGAAATGCCTGGTTGTTCATTATGTATGGGTAACCAAGCACGTGTAGCGCCAAACACGACTGTAGTTTCTACTTCTACTCGTAACTTCCCTAACCGTTTAGGTCAAGGTTCTAACGTTTACTTAGCTTCTGCTGAGCTTGCGTCTGTTGCTGCTGTACTTGGTAAATTACCAACTCCAGAAGAATATCAACAATATGCAGCTCAAATTGATAGCATGTCTGCTGACATTTACAAGTATTTGAACTTCGACCAAATGGGCGAATATACAAATGCTGCTAATCAAGTAGATACTAAGAAAATTGCTGCTGCTCAGTTAACTTGATTAATTGATAATTAAGTTTTAATGAGTTAAAAATAAGGGCTGAGAAATCAGCCCTTATTTTTTTGATAATAAGATACTATTAAATTAAAATTACATTTTTATTTAAAATTAATATAAATCATTTATTTATTTTGAATTTATTTTTTATTATTATAAAATATCCAAGTTTTTATAAATTTCTATTTTCTATGAAAAAAACTGATGCATTTTTAAAGTGGCAAAAAAATACGCAAGAGATTTTTGATTTTAGTGTATTAGTTCATTACGCAGTACCTGCATTAAAACAACAAATAACATTAGTGGAGAAGGGGTATATTCAACAAATTTCACGTCCTGATTACTATAAAAGCCATAAGCCCAACTATTATTCTTCACCTAATTTACTAACAAGTCTTAAAAGGAGGACAGCAGGTTATAAGTCTCATGTATCAGATTATCTCTTATTATCACTTTTTAGTTACTTCGAAGCTTTTGTTATTGATGTGATAAATGAGTTTTTAGATTTCCATGGTGGAATTTCAAATTTTCAAAGCTATGCTACTAAAAAATCAAAACATTCTATGAGCGTACTAAGTGGTTTGCCAAATGTAAAAAAATATAAGAATAAACTTAAACCTACTGATGCTAAAAACCAGCCAGATAGAAAACAGGCTACATTTGAACTAAAGAAAGCTAATTATAGATTTCCAAGTGACCATTTTGCATCATATGGTATTTTTATGTTAGGTAAGAAAATTAATGATTTAAAAGCGAGAGATATACCAGAAGTCTTAATTAATGTTTTATTAATTGATTTAAGCGATCAGGAAAAACAAACTTATCATGATATTAGAAATATAAGAAATAGTATTGCACATGGTCAATTAGTTCATTTAGATATTGAAAAAGTAACAAAGCACAATGATACTTTGATGAATTTAGCAAAGAAAGTTAATAATCATGTTTGTGAATTTTTCAAAGTTTACGAAAATAGATTTTTTGGCTGATTACTATAGTTATTAAGAGTTATTATTGTATGCCCAAACAATCCCGATTCCTCTGCATAGGTGGATTTCTTAACGGTTCAGCCGTGAAAGAACAAGGTGACAGCTTTGTCTGTGTCGAAAATGGCAAGCAAGTCACTTATCGAAAAATGGAAATTTTCCATCAAGACTCATGGGATCACGACTACTATGTCTATGAAACGACGACAGATAAACAAGCTAGAAATTGGGTGTACGACATTGAGTAAGTCATCAATAGATTCATAAGTTAACAACAGACCAAAATACACTTGGTCTTTTTTATTGTTGCTATAATTACAAAAATTAGACCATTGTAAATATTTATTGTTTATTTTTTAGCTATATTCTTGTGAAAAGGAACTTATATCTACAATTCAAATATATTAAATCTAAATTAAAGATGTATTTGCTAATGATAATTAGTATCACTTGCGTTATTTTTTGTTTATAATTTTTCGACATGGATTGATATGTAATGACTCAAACCGCTGAGATGTTCGAAAAGGATTTTACGAATCTTAGTGCTTGTGATGCTACGTACTTGTTTTACTTAAGCATACTAGGCACGTGTGCACTTTAAAATTATCAATTCATTGTCTTATTTTTTTCTTATTTGCTGTGAATATCCTGATATGTTTAAAACTCCTCTGTCTACGCAAAAGCCACTTTATTTGGCTATGCAAATTATTTTCCTGTCTTCAACTGCCATGCTGTCTATAACACATGCAAACACCCTGGAAGAGGATGAGGCGAATGCAACGTCTCAGCCAAATGCACAGTTGGCGACCATTACCCTTACAGCCCAAGACAAAACAGCAGTTACCGAAAATACAGGCAGCTATACGACGAGTAGCACAAATACGGCAACCAAGTTAAATTTATCACTGCGTGAAACCCCACAAACAGTCAAAGTATATACCCGTGAATATTTAGATGACCGTAACATTGAGTCCTTCCAAGATTTGATGAGTAATATTACTGGGGTATCGACTCCACGTACGGATGAGCGTCAACGTCCTTATGCGCGTGGTTTTGATGTAGATTATTTCCTTATAGATGGTAAACCTACAACAGCAAATCTTGTGGCTGGTGACCTTGATTTAAGTATTTATGATCGTGTCGAAGTGGTTAAAGGTGCAAATGGCTTAACGACTGGAGCAGGAAGTCCTGCGATGGGCATCAATTTGATTCGGAAGCATGCAAACTCTAAGGTGTTTTCTGGTTCAGTTAATGCCTCTGTGGGTTCATGGAATAGTTATTCAAGCTCGGCAGATCTATCTGCACCTTTAAATAATGATGGCTCACTTCGTGGTCGTGTTTTCGTAAAGCATTCTGATGAAGATTCATTTATGGATTTTTATGAGAAAGAGCGAAATATTGTTTATGGTGCAATTGATTATGATATTAGTGATAAAACACTATTATCTTTGGCTGCCTCTTATCAAGAATTAAACCGAAATGGAGTACGCTGGGGTGGCTTACCTGCGTTTTATACGGATGGTTCAAGAACGAATTTTGATCGATCTTTAACGGTAAGTTCAGACTGGACATATTGGGACGCAAAAACGACGATGCTTTTTGCTGACTTAAAGCATACTTTGTTTAACGATGTAAGCTTAAACCTTTCATATTTATACAGACAGGAAGATTCATCTTCAAACTTATTGTATACAACAGGGAAAGTGATTAAAGAAACAAATAAACTTCCAGTCTATAATGAGACTACCGAAAAGTATAATGTTTCTGTTTATGCAGATGATCAGCGTACTGATGAAAATAATGTTGATGCTTATATCACAGCACCTTTCACACTTGCTGGTCGTGAGCAAGAGATTGTATTTGGTGGTGCATGGAATAAAACAGAACTAAAGAAAAATAATTATGGAGGTTCTTATTATACGGGGGGTAATGTATTAAATGTAGATGCCTTAGACTTTAATGACATGAATACCCAAATTGTTGTACCTATCGAAAAAAATCAACGAGGTGTGTTAAATAATACAGTTCAAACGGCGGGCTATATTTCAGGTAAATTCCATATTCTAGATCCTTTAAAAGCCGTTACAGGTGTTCGTGTTTCTAATTGGGAATACGAAGCAGTAGATGGTAAAAGGAATAGAGAGTTCAATAATGAAGTAACACCTTACTTCGGTCTTATTTATGATTTTGCACGTGATTATTCTGCATATGCGAGTTATACCAGTATTTTTAAACCTCAAGATAGAAGGGATGTGAATGCTAATTTCCTTGATCCTATTGATGGTAAAAGCTATGAAATGGGTTTAAAAGCTGAGTATTTTGATGGGAAGTTGAATGCGGCTTTATCTATTTTCAGGATAGAACAAGATAATGTTGCAGAGCAATTATATGATTCACAGGGAAAAGAAGTAAAAGTTAAAGATAGCAACGGGGTAGATACTTCAGAAAATGCTTATTTTGCGGCTGAAGGTGTAACCAGTAAAGGGGTTGAACTCAATATTGATGGTGAGTTTAATGAGAATTGGGGGCTCAGCTTTGGTGTTGCCAATTTTGATGCGAAGGACGCTAAGGGTGTTGATTATAACTCTACAAGTTCTCGGACTACGGCAGACTTATTTGTTAAATATAAAAATGAAGCGTGGTATGCCGGTGCTGGTCTAAATTATTTTAGTAAAATTTATAAGGGCACAGGTGCGACACGAGTGGACAGAGGTGATTTGTATCTTGCAAATGCAATGCTGGGTTATAAGTTTGATTCAAACTTTAGTACACAACTGAATGTAAATAATTTATTTGATAAAAAATATTATGATGGAATAGGCTCAGATTCAATGATTTGGGGCGAACCAAGAAATGCAACACTAAGCTTTCATTATAAGTTTTAATATTAAAGTTACGTTGCTATAAAAATAAAAGACCCAATTGGGTCTTTTATTTTTACGATGATGTATTCTTATAATACTGAGCTTAGTTTTAAAACATCATGTAATCTAAAGCATAGAAATTGTACATTAAAAAAATTTAGCCTGTTCACCACTGACTTATCTGTTTTAGAATTAATGCAATAAGCATCATTGGATATCTCATGAACTATCAATTCGATGCATTTATGACCATTGTTGCAGCAGTTGCTGTGCTATTGGTCGGTTATGTATTTGTGAATAAAGTCAGTATTTTAAAAAAATATAACATTCCTGAACCTGTTGCAGGTGGATTGGTTGCAGCTGTTATTACTTATATTTTGTTTAAAAGTTCAAACATAACCGTCAACTTTAATACCAATATTCAGCAAATTTTTATGCTGATGTTCTTTACCTCTGTGGGGTTAAGTGCAAGCTTTGTTAAGCTCAAAGAAGGCGGGAAGTCGCTGCTTATATTTTTACTCTGCGTTATTGTATTTGTTCTGCTGCAAAATGTGGTTGGTATTAGCCTTGCCACAGTTTTAGGTCTAGACCCGTTGATTGGTTTAATTACTGGTTCAGTCACACTCACAGGTGGTCATGGGACAGCAGGAGCGTGGGGCACGATATTTGAAAATGAACACGGTGTGCAGGGTGCGATTGTATTGGGCATGGCAAGTGCAACATTTGGTTTGATCATAGGTGGGGTAATAGGTGGGCCTATCGCTAAATTTCTGATACGTCGCTACCAGTTAGCTGAAGAAATTCCAGCAGCAACAGGGCGTAATGAAGCGCCACCTTCAGCACAAACGGCTCCATTTGAATTTCCTGAAAAAACACGTTTGATTACGGCAGATGATGCGGTCAAAACCATGGGGATGTTTGCCCTTTGCATCAGCTTCGCATACTTCATGACAGCAGTGGCTAAAGGGCAGTGGTTTGAGCTACCAAGTTTTGTCTGGGCCCTGATGTGTGGAGTGGTTCTGCGTAATATTTTAGAGCATGGTTTGAAGGTTCAAGTCTTTGACCGTTGCATCGATGTATTTGGTAATGCTTCACTGGCACTATTTTTAGCCATGGCGTTGATGTCCTTACAGCTTTGGTTGTTGGCAGATTTGGCGGGTCCACTCGTGATTATCTTGATTGTTCAAACACTGTTTTTAGCACTTTATTTGTACTTTGTGACTTTTCGTGTGATGGGTAAGAACTATGATGCTGCGGTACTCTGTGCAGGCCAATGTGGTGTCAACTTAGGTGCAACACCTACAGCAATTGCCAATATTCAAGCTGTAACCAATACCTATGGGCCATCCCATAAAGCCTTTTTGATTATCCCGCTGACAGGTGCATTCTTTGTCGATGTTGTGAATGCTTTTGTGATTCAACTTTTAATTGGTATTTTGAGTTAAAATTTCAGGGATGATATAGCCAATAAAAAAGTACCTATGGGTGCTTTTTTGTTGTATAAACATTTGTATTTTAATGATTTTATCTATTTAAAATACCTGTATTCTAAAACCCATAGGCATTAAAAAGCCCCATGGTTAGGGGCTAGTCGTATGTACATCTAAGGTACATACTGTAAGAGGCTCATCTCATACTGAGGGTATTAAACCACATTTACACAATATTTGCAGCAATCACTCAATCATAATAAGGTCGGATTTATTTTCGAGTTTCAAAGGACGTAAGGCAAAAATAGAGCGTGTATGACGCACACCTTTCATTGAGTATAGGTTTTTACGTAAAAAGCGCTCATAGTGTTCTGCATTTTTCACTGCGACTTTGAGTAAGTAGTCGTAATCACCAGTTACTAGATGTGCTTCAACCACTTCAGGCATGTAAGCAAGTGCTTCACTAAATTGCTCTAAGATTTCATCATCATGGCGTTCAAGCGTAATTTCGATAAAAAACAGCTCATTAATCCCAATGGCTTTTGAATTAATCTTCGCTGTATAGCCTTCAATAATATTGAGATTTTCTAGGCGTTTTACACGTGTCCAGCACGGAGAAGAAGACAACCCAACTTTCTCAGCCAACTGGGTAACGGTCAGGCGGCCATCTTGGCGAAGTTCAGACAAAATACGGCGGTCAATTTTATCTAAAACGTAGTGAGCGTCATTCATAACGTATTCCTGCGTATAATTTTCTTTATAAACTATTTTATGTGAAAATATTTCTCAATAAATACTGAAAATAAGCAAATAAAAGAGAAACACTCTGCATTGGTCATGACTACAATAAAGTGATTCAATCAAAGCCATTTGGGAAATTGGATTTGATTTGCAAGCAGCGCCCTTAAAGGGAAGGGTGCCTTTTGACGGCGCTGTTTGCTGACTTATTTATGGTATTTTTTGCGTTTTTGATCTGTGTTTAAACCAGTAAGTTAGAGTTAAGCAGCCAATCCAGAGTGGGATCAATGCCACCGCAATACGCATATCAGGTGTCAGCCACATCACTACTAAAATACCGAGCATAAATGCAATACAGATATAGTTGCTGATAGGGTAAATCAAAGTTGGAAACAAGGTTGATTTTTTCAATGCCAGCATACGTTGCTTAAATTTTAAATGAGTCAACGCCAACATCATCCAGTTAATCACAATGGCTGAAACTACAAGACTCATCAGTAGCTTAAAGGCTTTTTCTGGGAAGATATAATTCAAGACGACACATAGTAAGGTCACCAATGCAGAACATAAAATGGCTGCATAAGGGATGCCACGCTGGTTAATTTTCTTTAAAAACCGTGGGGCATTACCTTGTTCTGCTAGACCTAATAGCATACGACTCGTGCCATAGCTAGTACCGTTATACACCGAGATAGCTGCGGTTAAGACTACAAAATTCAGCACAGTTGCAACGCCTTGACTACCTAGGGAGTCAAAAATCAAAACAAAAGGACTACCGCCTTCTGCAATTTGATTCCATGGAAACAACGAGAGCAGAACGATGATCGTAAGCACATAAAACAGCAACACACGATAGACAATTTGATTGACTGCTTTAGGAATAGTTGTGGTCGGATTTTTAGTTTCCGCAGCTGCAATACCAACGAGTTCAATGCCGCCAAAGGAAAACATAATGATCGCCATCGCCATGATTAGGCCAGAAATTCCATTGGGAAAGAAACCGCCTAGAGCCCATAGGTTGGAAATAGAGGCATGTGCACCACCGTGACCACTTGCCAGTAACCAAGCACCATATCCAATCATGCCAATGATCGCGAGAATTTTAATCATCGAGAATAAAAACTCTGTTTCACCAAAGACTTTGACATGCAGCAGGTTGATGGCATTGATCAGTACAAAAAAACCAAGCGCTGAGATCCATGTGGGAATTTCAGGCCACCAATACTGGACATAGAGGCCTATGGCACTTAATTCTGCCATGCAGACCAAGACATTGAGTACCCAATAATTCCAACCCGACATAAAGCCTGCAAAAGGGCTCCAAAACTTATAGGCAAAATAACTAAAAGAGCCACTCACGGGTTCTTCAACCACCATTTCACCCAACTGACGCATCATAAAAAATGCTATTAAGCCCGCTAGAGCGTAACCTAAAATAACAGAAGGGCCAGCTAGTTTAATGGTTTGAGAAATGCCTAAAAATAGACCTGTACCAATAGAGCCGCCTAAAGCAATCAGCTGAATATGGCGGTTGCTCAGCCCATGCTTAAGCTGAGGTTGCTGTTGTGCAGACATGATTCATCCATCTCTAGCACATGTGATAGACATCACATGAACTATGACTTAATAAAAATTCGTGGTGGAAATATAATATTTATTTATCGATTAATGAAATTAAATTTATCAATAGCGTTGGTTTTTATCTGAAACTTGCAATTTTGCGGTGAAAATAAAGCCAGTCAAGAAAGTGCTGCTTGAACTGGCGATAGGCTTGGCTTGATATGCGCCGCCTTAAGATGAAAGCTGTGCTGCAATTTCAGGCCATATGTTTTGATGGGAGCGCTTAAACATCGCCATATGACCAATGGCTTTGTGGCCATATGCCTGTGGTTTGAGTTCAATTTGATCTGTGTGTGCATTTGGGTAAAGGCTGAGTAAGCCTTTAACATTCACTTGTGTGGCAATTTCATCATCCGTGGCCCAAATAGCTGTGATTGGACAGCGAATATCATGGTGGAAATCATCTTGTACTGTTTTGCCTAAGGCATTAATTACATAACCGGGTTTGCTGCAAAACTGTGCCCAATCACGCGCCACATCTTTGGGTAGGTTTTCGCCCATGCCAATGGCATTGGTCGGTCCATAGCCTAAGGTATAACGTGCAATAGGAAAGATCAGTTTAAACATCATAGGAGCCAGAAGTTTAGTACGACCTTTTAAGTCTTTTACATGACCTGTTGAGCCTGCAACAGCAACGACCTTTGCGACTTTTTCATAGTTTGGATTAATACCCAAAAGTTGCCCGCCTGCACTATGACCGAGCAAGATCACTTGTGTCGCTTGGGTTTTATTCAATAGTGCTTCCATCGCCGCTGGGATATCCAATTGCCCCCATTGCACGATGCTGGCTTTCGACTTTTTCAGTGGTTCATGCAAAGATTCACCAATGCCGCGGAAGTCAAAAACCAAAACAGCATAGCCTTGTTCTGCAAGCCATGATGCAAAATGGTGGTAAAACTGTTGGGTAATCCCTGTGGCAGGGCAGATTAATACAGGTAAAGCTTGTTGTGTACCTTTGGGTGCGTAAAAGCGTCCACTGAGTGAATAATGGTCAGAGCAGATAATAGCTAAAGGTTCGTAATTTTGCATAATCGGTTAAGCATTGAATTTTTTTCTACTCTACCTAAGTTCCAAAAAGAAACTTATCTAATCTATGACTTTGAAGTCAAGTAGATCTGTATAGAATAGGGTGAAAATAAAAAAGGAAAACACATGCAGTTTGTTGAATTAGATATGTCGGTAAAATTTGCACTTTTATTTAGTGGGATTTTTCTATTTGTTGGGATGCTGACAGGGGTATGGAAATATGCACAAATACGCCATTCACCGCAGTTTCGCGCGCACTATTATGTAGATATCGCACATCGCAGCAGTTTGTTATATGCACCTGCAAGTTTAATTATTGCGGTCATGGCCACAATTTCTGTTTGGCCTGAACCTGTGAACATGCTGTTTGTGGGAATCAATTTATTCTTTTTTAGCTTCTCTATACTGAGCTATATTGCTCATGGGATATTGCAAGACACCAATAACCAATTCCGCAGTCCGCATGTTTTAGGCAAATGGACTTTACCCAAATCAATCATGTTAATGGCAATGATGGCGTTAGTTGTGGGGGAAATTGTGGCGACGTTGGGCTTGTTGTGGGGAATGTTTTTAGGTTTGTTTTAAGTTGTTCTTATAGTTTTTTAATTTTTATACTTTTACAAAGGTGGATGACTCATCATCCACCTGTTTGCTAGTCAATTGACTGTGTGGCCTTTCGGAATTTTTGATCGACGATTGCCCATAAATAAAAGGCAAATGATACGACGATAGCGTAAGCAAAATATTCAGCTTTAAGGTTACCTTGAATTAAGCCATGCATGATCATAATGACCATCAGGGCAATGGTGGTACTTAGATACGTCACCATATTCTTGTTTGCCTTCAGAGCGTTAATGAAGACTTGCTTGTTGAAATGTAATGATAACATCTCCATCCCTCCTTGAGTTTTTGACTAAAAACCAATGTGTTTAGTCGGATTAGTTCTTAATGTTGTACTGCTAAAACTTGCGTTGATCAAGAGCAAAAACAACTATTTTTCAGATAAATTATGCTATACCAAACAGAAAATATGTATGTAGCATTTTTTTAGTGAATAAATAGTATTTCGTTACCGTATAAGATGACAAATAAATGATGTATGTAAGCTTATACATAGATTGTATAAAGCAATATTAATGCCATGAATGACTTACTACGACAGGCTTTAAAGAGTTTCTTATTTTCTAGTAATAAATTTATAAGAGATATGAAGGTGTTGATATACGACTTTAGCGGTGTATATGAAATGTGTCAGTATGTACAAAAACTGATGTATAAAGAAATGAAACAATATGTGTCCATTTGGATAAAATGTGACAAATATTGATCATGCTTAAAATCAAGTTTGGGTAAAACCAGATTTTAACAACATCAGTTTTTGCTTACTTTTTCACTTTGTCGATTACAATGGCAATTACAAAAACCACCAATGATGGGATAAGCCATGCAAGGTTTTGTTCTGCAAGAGGTAAGTGAGTCAGCGCATAAGGCAGTTCAAAGTTCGCAACTTTTAAACCATCTAGAAGACCAAAGACCAAAGACACTGCTGTAACAGGTGCAATCACTCGGCGAGGATGATTAAAGAATTTCCAGCCAAAGCTCAGCATAATCACCACAATTGCAGGTGGATAAATTGCACTTAGTACAGGCACAGAAAAGGCGATGAGTTTGGTTAAACCTAAGTTAGAAATAATGAAAGAGAATCCAATCAGAGTGAAGACCCAAACTTTATAGCCAATTTTAGTGATTGAACTGAAATATTCAGCACAAGCACAGGTCAAGCCAATCGCAGTGACCATACACGCAATAAAAATCATGGCAGAAAGGAAGATAGAACCTAAATCACCAAATGCATGTTGAACATATGCATGCAGGATCACTGCACCATTGCTCGCATTTGCTGCGACTTCATGGCTTCCAAGGCCAAGTTTAAATAAGCTGAGGTAAACTACTGTTAAACCAATACCAGAAATGATACTCGCAATAATCGCATAACGGGTAATCAGTTTAGGGTTGCTGACACCACGTGAACGAATGGCTTGAATAATCACAATACCAAAAACCAAAGCACCTAAAGTGTCCATGGTTAAATAACCATTTACAAAACCTTCAGAAACAGGGCTGTCGACATAATTATTGATGGCTGGTGGAACGAAACCTGTTGGAATCATCATCGCCGCAATGCCAAGAATGGCCAAAGATAAAATCTTCAGTGGCGAGAGTACATAGCCAACCGTGTCTAAAATCTTGTTTGGATACAGTGAAATGAGGGTGACTACACTAAAGTAGATTGCACTGTAGATTAGCAAGCTGCTGCTTGATGTTCCAAGATAAGATGAAAAACCAATTTCATAAGAAACGGTTGCAGTACGTGGTGTCGCAAAGAGTGGCCCGACAGTTAGGTAACACGTGATGGTTAAAATAAGACTGGCTATTTTACCCAAAGGTGAACTTAAAATTTGAATCGAACCTTCGACACGTGACAGCGCAATAATGGTGATTACAGGTAAGCCGACAGCAGTGATTAAGAAACCAAAAGCTGCTAGCCATACATGCTCACCCGCTTGTTGAGCCACAATCGGTGGAAAGATAATGTTGCCCGCACCAATGAAGAGTGCGAAAGTCATAAAACCCAAAGCAACAATATCCCGAGTACGCAGACTTGTCATAAAAGGGAGATCGAGTTGAACAAAGGGGACGATTTTAGTGCATATGTGTTTTTTTGGCTAATTTATTTCATGGGTGGTATTAAATTTTTTTATAAGATGAAAAGTGAATATATCAACTTGTAAAAAATAGGTTGATATATGTGATTGATTATCCATTTTAAAATAGAAAAATTATAAATATGAAAAGCTTGAGACACTGTTTTTCCTAAATTAAAAGTCTTAGTGCAAATGCTTTAAAATTACACAAATTTTTTTCAAGGCTGGTTGTTGGAGGTTACCCTAAGATTTAAGTTTGAACAAAAATATTGAGAAAAGGTCTATACTTGCGACTTCATAATTGAGGATATTTCAATGCGTGGCTTAAATGTGAGCATAAAAACTGAACAAGATGTAGAAAAACTTCGTATATCTGGTCGTTTGGCTGCCGAAGTTTTAGCGATGATTGGTGAGTATGTAAAGCCGGGTGTTACGACTGAATATCTGGATGATATTTGTCATGACTTCATTGTAAATACCTTAAAAGTGACGCCTGCCAATATTGGTTATCATGGTTATACCAAAACCACCTGTATTTCTCCAAATGAAGTGGTCTGTCACGGTATTCCATCACCGAATGTTGTGCTCAAAGATGGCGATATTATTAATATTGATGTAGCCATTATTAAAGATGGTTATTTTGGTGATACCAGTCGTATGTACTATGTGGGTACAGTGAAACCGGAAGCCAAAAAGCTAGTCGATACCACTTATGAGGCGATGGTTGCAGGTATTCATGCTGTGAAGCAAGGTGCAACGCTTGGTGATATTGGTTATGCCATCCAGACAGTTGCGCACCGTGAAGGTTATAGTGTGGTACGTGAGTATTGTGGTCATGGTATTGGCAAGGTTTATCACGAACAGCCAAGCGTATTGCACTACGGGCAACCAGGTAAGGGAATGCAGCTTAAAGCAGGCATGGTGTTTACGATTGAGCCAATGATTAATATGGGTAAAGCGCATGTCAAAGAGCTCAAGGACGGTTGGACAGTCGTGACTGCCGATAAGTCTTTAACTGCGCAGTGGGAGCATATGGTACTCGTGACTGAAACCGGTTTTGAGTTACTATCACCTTGGCCTGAAGGTACGGGCAGTTATCCAGAAATTTAAGTTGATGTTTTGTTGTTGATTAAATTTTAGACTTTGGGGTAGTGTTCAAAAAACTGTGTCATTTCCTTAAACTGTTAAAAACAGGAATGATGCACTATGGCAACTACATTTGATTTTGAAACAGCCTTAAAACAACTCCAGTCAGGACAAGCACTGACTGGAGAAAATGGCATACTCACCCCTTTAATTAAACAGCTGACCGAAGCTGCTCTTGAAGCAGAAATCGAGAATTACATTGAAGCGAATCCGAAACAAGGTAATCGCCGCAATGGCTATACTCGCAAGACAGTAAAATCTACATCAGGTTCATTTGAGCTTGAAACCCCTAGAGATCGAAATGGTGAATTTGAGCCACAGTTAGTTAAAAAGAACCAGACCAAATTATCAGAAGAAATTGACAATAAAATCATATCACTCTATGCACTTGGTATGAGCTATCGTGATATTCAAAAGCATGTTGCTGATATGTATGGATTGGAGATTTCAGATGGTGCTATCACCAATATTACAGATAAGCTCCTCCCTCAGTTACAAGCATGGAAACAACGCCCACTCGATACAATTTATCCCTTTGTTTGGTTAGATGCCATACATTACAAAGTGAAGGATAAAGGTGTTTATGTGAGCAAAGCGATCTATACCATTTTAGCTTTAAATGTTGAAGGTAAGAAGGAACTACTCGGCTTGCATTTGTCGGAAAGCGAAGGGGCGAACCATTGGCTTAGTGTACTGACAGACCTACAAAATCGTGGTGTTCAGGATATTCTGATTGCCTGTGTAGATGGACTAAAAGGTTTCCCCGAAGCCATAGCAGCGATTTACCCTCAAACAGAAATACAACTGTGTATCGTTCATCAAATCCGTAATTCTTTACGCTATGTTGCCAGTAAAGATCAGAAGGCATTTATGGCTGATTTAAAGCCAATTTACCGTGCTGATACCAAAGGGGCGGCAGAAGTAGCACTGGATGAGCTAGAAGAAAAATGGGGCGAAAAATATGGTGTGGTCATTCAGTCATGGCGTACCAAATGGCATCTACTATCCGCCTATTTCAAATACCCTAAAGCGATTAGGAAGCCGATTTACACCACCAATGCCGTTGAAGCCGTACATCGTCAATTCCGCAAACTAACCAAAACCAAAGGAGCTTTCCCCAATGAGGATAGTCTGATGAAATTACTGTATATTGGTATTCAACAGGCATCAGAAAAATGGACAATGCCTATTCAGGAATGGGGACAAACCATTACTCAATTATCCATTTACTTTGAAGGTCGATTAGATGATATAATTAAAATCTAGTCAAATTTACTGACACAGAACTTTGAACGCCCTCGACTTTGGTCTAGCTTTGTGACTTAAAAGCTAAATTAAGTCTTAAAAACAATTACTGATATTTTTTAACCTCTTTATTTATCGCATTTTTGCTATTTTTTGATTAAAACTTATACGTCAAAGCTATTGGTCTAGACTTTATTTTGTCACTAAAATTGTTTTCAAGATACTCGCTGTAGTTTCTTATTTTGTAATTTTATGAGCTTATCCACCTCGGTTAAGCTCTTTTTTTTGCCTCATGGATTGGTTTAATGCGATTGAGCATACGTGGGGTTTAAAGTGATTTATTTGAGCTAAGGTGTTCAATTAAATAGTCAATAAACACGCGGACAGCAGGCAATAAACCGCGACGTGAAGGATACACCGCATGAAAAATACCATGTGGTGCTTTCCAGTCGGGCAATACACGAACCAGTTCACCACTTTTCACCATATCTTGTACGATGCTGTCTGGAAGTAAGGCAATACCGCAGTTTTTACGCACCAGTTGAGCCAACATACTCAAATCAGAGCCCATCACCACAGGGTTCACACGTATTTTCTTTTGTTGCTGTGTATCATTATGCACGATGATATGTTGATCTAAATGTTCATCGACCATACTGAGTATATGATGTTGGCTTAAATCTTCAGGTTGTTTTAGTTCTCCAAATTCGTTCAAGTAAGCTTGGCTGGCAAATAAATGCTGCTCGATATTTTCAAATTTACGAATTACCAAACTTGGATCATCGTCTAGATTGGAGCGAACCCGCAGCGCGATATCAAAACCTTCATTAATAATATCTACACGACGATTGGTCACCATCATTTGCACTTTAATTTCGGGATAGGTTTTTAAGAAGTTCGGTAAAATACGTGCAATTTCGTTTTGTGCAATCGATACAGGCAAGCTGAGTTTAATTACACCACGCGGTTGTAAACTGAGATGATCGACCAAATCGTGTGCGGCTTGTGCGGCATTCATCATCACTTGCGCATGACGGTAAATGTTCATCCCGATATCGGTCACTGCGAAATGGCGAGAGCTGCGTTGAATTAGGCGTACGCCAAGGCGTTCTTCGAGGTTATACACGCGTCGACTGAGCTTGGACTTGGGAATATCTGTTGCGCGTTCGGCTGCGCTAAAACCACCATGTTCAACTACCTGAGCAAAACAATAAAAATCATCTAAATCGCTTAACATTCACGATGTCCATTTGTGCAACGATAGGCTTAATTAAAAAATGATCGTTGCAATTTGTCAATTTTGAAATTGTAGCGATTCCATTGAAAATGCTCAGTTATTCAAGGGGTTTGACAGTTTTTTGCTTGTTTAAGTATTTCAAGCACCACTTTATATTTTTCATGCCGTGCAAAGTCGTGTGCTGTTGGGTTTTTTATGCGCGCAAGGTTCATATTGTCGAGTACATCGACATATTTTACTTGGGTTGCAAGAGGGTTTAATGTAGTGCGCTTAGCCGCTTCCAAGCGTGATTCACCAGTTTGTTTGGTCAGCGCTTGTATGGCTTGAATAATTTCGGTACTAAAGCCAAGCACTTCTAAGTCTTCAGCAGTCGTTGATGTGTCTTCCAAAATGTCATGCAATACCGCAATGATTTGTAGGGTGGGGTTGGAAAATTGCAACATGAGGCGAAGTGGATGTAGGATGTAAGGTTGTCCACCCTTATCGAGTTGCCCTGCATGTTGGGCTACAGCCAGTGCAATCGCTTTTTCTAAACTCGACATGATTGTTTTAGGTACTTTATCCTATGCTAAACTTCGCAGTATCTTTGTTTAAAAACTAAATTATGACTTATCAATTGATCTCACTAGACTGTGAAGCGACAGATCCTATAGCGTGTCCACACTGCCAACAACAGGTAATTGATTGGTCACAAGAACAGTATGTTCAGCCCTGTGAGCATACCTTATTTATTGCGATGGACATTGGTTTTGAATATATCACAGATGAGTTTGAAGTGACTATGCAGCGCAGTGTTGATGATCTCCATGCACATGATGATCAAGTCATTATGTTTGAGGAGTTAACGCAAGCCAGTTACCCAAAATTTATCATGTTAAAAGCACCACTTGGTGTTGAAGGTTATTCACGCTATTTAGGCTTCACGGCTTAAAAAAATAAAAGCGCCATTGTGGCGCTTTTATTTTGAGTCAGTTATGAAGCTGCTTTTAATTTTCTAAAGCTTCTTCTTCACTTTCATCGTCTGCGGTATCCATACCTAGTTCTTTAAGTTTCCGCGTAAGAGTGTTGCGCCCCCAACCGAGTAACTCAGCCGCATGCCGTTTACGGCCACGGGTTTGTTGTAGTGCAGCAATGATCAATGTGCGTTCGAACATAGGTGTTGCGATATCGAGAATTTTCATCTCGCCATTTTTTAGCTTCTGTACAGCCCATTGACCCAGTAACTCATCCCAATGATGCACTGCAATACGATCTAAGTTCTGCGCAGATTGTGCATCTTCTCCTGAGCGAGTAATTGGGA
Source organism: Acinetobacter sp. WCHA55 (assembly GCF_002165305.2). Taxonomy (NCBI): domain Bacteria; kingdom Pseudomonadati; phylum Pseudomonadota; class Gammaproteobacteria; order Moraxellales; family Moraxellaceae; genus Acinetobacter; species Acinetobacter sp. WCHA55. The sequence goes on from NZ_CP032286.1 coordinate 1,283,707, forward strand.
TTTGTTTCAGCTCTGATGGTAGGTCCTCAGGATAAACTTCGCGCCCTGTAATCATGACTGTTAGCCAGCGGCAGGTATTCTCGAGCTGACGTACGTTTCCTTGCCAAGGCAACTGTTGCATATATTCTTGCGTTTCTGGGCGAAGGATTTTAGGGCTTACGCCTAATTCTTTGCCTGCGCGTGCCAAGAAGTGCTGTGCTAACATTGGGATGTCTTCGCTGCGATGCGCCAGTTTTGGGATGTGAATACGAATCACGTTCAGACGGTGATATAAGTCTTCACGGAAGCGACCATCATGTACCAATTTTTCTAAGTCTTGGTGTGTTGCCGCGACAATGCGCACATCCACTTTTACTGGGATATGCCCACCAACACGGTAAAACTCGCCATCAGCCAGGACTCGCAGTAAACGTGTTTGCGTTTCAAAAGGCATATCGCCAATTTCATCCAAAAACAGCGTTCCGCCATTGGCTTGTTCAAAGCGACCTTGTCGTTGTGTATTTGCCCCTGTAAATGCACCTTTCTCATGACCAAAAAGTTCGGTTTCAATCAGATCTTTTGGAATAGCAGCCATGTTGAGCGCAATGAAAGGTTTGCTGCTACGTGGTGAGTGACGATGTAGCGCATGTGCAACTAACTCTTTACCTGTACCAGATTCACCATTAATCAGCACGGTAATGTGTGATTGAGACAAACGACCAATCGCACGGAAAACTTCCTGCATAGCAGGAGACTCGCCAATGATCTCGGTCGACTGAATCGGTTGAACCGTTTTTGCTGATTCTTGCTGCTGCATTTTGGTGATGTGCAAAATCGCACGATTCACTAAAGCCAAGGCTTCATCAATATCAAAAGGCTTAGGTAAATATTCAAATGCACCTGTCTGATAACTTGAAACAGCAGACTCTAGGTCGGAGTGCGCTGTCATAATAATGACAGGTAGGTCAGGATAGTTAGCTTTAACTTTCGCTAAAAAAGTTAAGCCATCAATGCCGGGCATACGAATATCAGTCAAAATCACATCGGGTGCATCTAAACTGAGTTGGTCTAAAGCGGATTGAGCTTCTTCAAAGCTTGTGACGTCAAAACCTTCTTCTTTGAACGTTTTTTCCAGCACCCAGCGCATGGCGCGATCGTCATCAATTACCCATATTTTATTTCGCGACATGGTTTAACTCCCAAGGTATATATAAGCTAAAAGTTGTTTTTCCAGGAACAGATTGGCATTCAATCATTCCGTTATGTTGATGCATAATATTTTGCGCAATACTTAAACCCAGTCCTGTGCCTTTAGCACGACCCGTGACCAGTGGGTAAAACACGGATTCTAAAATTTCTTCTGGAACGCCTGGACCATTGTCTTCGATATCAATCCGTACCACAGAGCGTTGCAGTACACCATTGATGGTCACTAAACGTTGAATACGGGTGCGTAACATGAGTTCAGGTTGGTGGTCGACAAAGAACTCTTTATTTTCAGTCATGGCTTGCACTGCATTGACGCTAATGTTCAACATGACTTGGATTAGTTGATCACGATCGGCCATCACTTCAGGTAATGACAAATCATAATCACGGGTGATCTTAATTTTCTTTTTGGTTTGGTTGGTAATGAGTGAGCGAACGCGCTCTAAAGGCTCATGTACGTTGACCAACTCATAACTTGGGAGCTGACGAGAACCAAGCATGGTGTCCGCTAAATTACGTAAGCGATCCACTTCACTAATTATAATGTCAGTGAACTCGCTGTATTGCGGATCATTGAGGCTACGTGCTAACAGTTGTGTAGCACCACGAATCCCGCCCAGAGGATTTTTAATTTCATGTGCAACACCGCGAATCAGTTGGCGTGCGACTTGATGTTGTTGTAAAAAATTTTCTTCCTTGGAAATTTTGAGCATCCGATCAATCGGATTGATCTCAATTAAAAGTAATGGGTGGTAAGGTTTATTTGAATTGAGCTGTGACACCGTATAGTCAACATGAATATCTTTAAAGTTGACCTTTATAATGGCTTCGCGACGGGTATAGTGTTGTCCCGAGTTTAATGTATTGAGAAGCGCTTCTTCTGTATTGAATTCATCATTAGGTGCATGGAGTAAATTAAGTGCAGGTTGACCAGAGGCGCGCAAAAGACTGATATCAAATAATGCTTCACAAGATGAATTTAAGTAAAAAATATTTAATTTACTGTCGACTAATAAAATCGCAGTGGTCAAATTGTCCACTAAAAGGCGATAGTCGATAGAAATAGGGTGATCCATTAGCGAATGTATCCTGTATTAAAATAGCGCAATGGCATCTTGATAAAGCATTAACCGTTCCAAATAGCGGACTGAATTGATGCAAATAAAGCAAAATGCACGCCAACTTTGATTTTGTATAGTGAAATGAGCACACTTTTTTTGCGAAATGCGCTGTAAATGAACGATTAGCTAAAGATATAGCGGATTCTAAAAATCAAGTAAACTGAAAATGATTTAAAATGGTGCATTATGTTAATTCTACTACAGCGTTGGTTTTATTTTGGTGCATTAAACAAAGAGTGTAGAATCGATCTGTTTTTATAAACAGAAAAGACATACAATACGCGCATTCTAGTGGAGCGCAGATTCATGAAATCCCCCAAAGTCGGTTTTGTTTCTTTAGGTTGTCCTAAGGCATTGGTTGATTCCGAACGAATTTTAACTCAGTTGAAGACTGAAGGTTATGATGTAGCATCAGATTATGATGGTGCGGATTTAGTTGTTGTAAATACCTGCGGTTTTATTGAATCTGCAGTGCAAGAGTCTTTAGACGCTATTGGCGAAGCCATGAGTGCGAACGGTCGTGTAATCGTTACGGGCTGCCTAGGTAAAGACGAAGACAAAATTCGCCAAATGCACCCAAATGTCCTAAAGGTGACAGGTGCTGCTGCATATCAAGAAGTGATGGAGGCCGTGCACCAATACGTGCCTGAGCCACCAAAACACAACCCATTTATTGACCTTGTTCCAGAACAAGGGATTCGTTTAACACCGAAGCATTATGCGTACTTAAAAATATCAGAAGGGTGCAACCATCGTTGTACCTTCTGCATTATTCCAAGTATGCGTGGTGACTTAGTGTCTCGCCCAGTCGGTTCTGTTTTAGAAGAAGCGGCTGCGCTTAAACGTGCCGGTGTAAAAGAAGTACTCGTTATCTCCCAAGATACTTCTGCTTACGGCCTCGATACCAAATACAAATTAGACTTCTGGAATGGTCAACCTGTTAAGACAAAGTTCTATGACATGTGTGAGGCCTTAGGTCAACTGGGTATTTGGGTGCGTTTGCACTATGTATATCCATATCCACATGTGGATGCGGTAATTGATTTGATGGCACAAGGCAAAATTTTGCCTTATTTGGATATTCCATTCCAACATGCAAGTCCAAAAGTTTTAAAACTAATGAAACGACCTGCACATAGTGAAAATACCCTTGAGCGTTTAAAGTTGTGGCGTGAAAAATGTCCTGACTTGGTGATTCGTTCAACCTTCGTTGTGGGTTTCCCTGGCGAAACTGAAGAAGATTTTGAAATCTTACTTGAGTGGTTGAAAGAAGCACAACTTGATCGTGTAGGCTGCTTTACCTATTCACCTGTTGAAGGTGCGACAGCAAACGACTTGCCAGATCATGTACCTGAAGAGATTAAGCAACAGCGTTATGAACGTTTTATGGAAGTGCAACAGGCGATTTCTGCTGCAAAACTTCAAAAGCGTGTTGGTCAGAAAATGACGGTGCTGGTCGATGAGCTGGATGAAGAGTTCCCAGTTGCGATTGCACGTTCATACGCAGATGCTCCTGAAATTGATGGCAATGTCTTTGTGGAAGATATTGATAAAAGCCAGATTAAATCAGGCGATTTGTTAGAAGTCGAAATTACCGATGCAGATGAATATGATCTGTATGCACAATTGATTTCGATTAAATCAAATTAAGACACAAATAAAATTTTAAAATTTAGATATTGGAGTTATTGCGATGTTGGATTCTAAAAAACCACGTTTTGAACGCATCTTACTGAAACTTTCTGGCGAAGCATTGGCTGGAAATAAGGATATGGGTATCGATGCTCAAGTCCTTGATCAAATGTCTTTGGCTATTGCGCACTTAGTGGGTTTGGGTGTGCAGGTCGGCATTGTGGTAGGTGGTGGTAACTTATATCGCGGTAGTCAATTACAAAAAGATGGTTTGGTTGGTCGTGTAACGGGTGACCAAATGGGGATGCTTGCAACTGTAATGAATGGATTGGCATTACGTGATGCTTTAGTACGCCGTAATATCAAAACCCGTTTGATGTCAGCATTGCCAATTGGTGCTGTGGTTGAATCATACTCAAGTCGTGACGCGATTCGTCACCTAACGCAAGGCGAAGTCTGTGTGTTTGTCGCAGGTACAGGTAACCCATTCTTTACTACAGATACAGCAGCATGCTTACGTGGTATCGAGATTGAAGCCAACCTGATCCTAAAAGCAACGAAAGTTGATGGTGTCTACAACAAAGACCCAAGTAAATATGATGATGCCGTCAAATATGACACCTTAACTTTTGACCAAGTGTTAGATGAGAAATTGGGTGTTATGGATTTAACAGCGATTTGCTTGTGTCGTGACCACAATGTACCGCTTCAAGTCTTTGACATGAATAAAGCAGGTTCATTGCTTTCAGTGGTTATGGGTGAAAAAGAGGGAACTCACGTAACGAACTAATGTACGTGACCTCGAAAGCTCTTTATACTACACGCTATTTTAGAATTTATATCTTTTCGAATTAAGTAAGGAAGATCACATGATTAACGATCTTAAAAAAGACGCAGAAGACCGTATGAACAAGTCACTTGACTCGTTAGAACACGGTTTTGCCAAGGTTCGTACAGGACGTGCGCATCCATCTATCTTAAATGGGGTAATGGTTCCTTACTATGGCTCAGATGTGCCATTAAACCAAGTGGCAAACGTGGGTGTTGAAGACTCGCGTACATTGTTGGTTCAGCCATTTGAGCGCACAATGGTTGCAGCAATTGATAAAGCGATTCGTGAGTCAGATTTGGGCTTAAACCCGATTACGGCTGATGCGATTCGTGTTCCAATGGCTGCATTGACGGAAGAAACTCGTCGTGACATGCAGAAAGTTGCGCGTAATGAAGCTGAAAATGCAAAAGTTGCAGTACGTAATATTCGCCGTGATGTATTGGGCGACATTAAAGCATTGTTGAAAGAAAAAGAAATTTCTGAAGATGATGAGCGTCGTGCATCTGAGGATATTCAAAAAATCACAGATAAGTTTGTTGCTGAAATCGACAAACGTCTTGCGAATAAAGAAGCTGAGTTGTTAAAGGTCTAATTTGTATAATGACCGATTCAGAAGATAAGCTTACTCTTCCAAAACATGTTGCCATCATTATGGATGGCAACAATCGTTTTGCCAAAAAAAATGCAATGCAAAAGGGCGATGGTCACCGTGAAGGTAAAAATGTCCTTGACCCGATTGTTGAGCATTGTCGAAAAAAAAATATTCAAGCATTAACCGTTTTTGCTTTTTCGAGTGAAAATTGGAAGCGCCCTCAAGCTGAAGTTGATTTGCTCATGAAACTGTTGGAAGACACGATTCATGAACAATTGCCTCGTATGCATCAATATCAAATGTCCTTACGCTTTATTGGTGATCGTTCTAAATTATCTCCGCAATTGCGTGACTTAATGTTGCATGCCGAACAAGACACTGCTAATTTCGACAAGATGACTTTGAGCATCGCAATTAGTTACGGTGGAATGTGGGATATGGCTCATGCGGCAAAGCAGATTGCGCTTGCTGTTCAAGCTCAAGCGTTAGATCCTGAGCAAATTGATGAACATGTTTTTGGCCAATACGTAAGCTTGAGTGATTTACCGGCTGTTGATCTATTGATTCGTACAGGTGGAGATTTTCGTTTATCGAACTTTATGTTGTGGCAAGCAGCTTATGCAGAGCTTTACTTCACTCCAACTCTTTGGCCAGAGTTCAGTGTAGAGGAGTTTGATGACGCCTTGGCTGTATTTGGTGGGCGTGAACGTCGTTTCGGGAAAACGTCGGAACAAATTCTACAAGATAAAATTGAGAACTAATAAATGTTAGAGCGGATTTTAACCGCATTGGTTTTGGTGGCCGTTGTACTGAGTTGTATGTTTGCAACCCAGTCACACTATCCAATGTTTGTGCTGATGATTATTGCGGCAGGGGTTGCAGGCTATGAGTGGTTTAAACTCATGCCCCGTACAACAAAAAATGTTAATAAACCTCTAGCATGGGGTTTTGGTTTATTAAGTGCTGGCCTTGCTACACTTGCTTTATACTTTAACGATATTGCACTTCTACTTTGGGCGGCCTCTATTTTATGTTGGTTGCTGAGTCTGTATTGGGTTAAATCCTATCCGAATTATGATGCTTGGTACAATTCAACCCTTAAAGTGGTTGGAATTGTTCTGATATCTTCAGCTGTAACCGCTATTTTTGCACTTTGGAAGATGTCACCATGGTGGCTGATGTATCTGTTTTTATTGGTCTGGGGTGCTGATAGCGGGGCATACTTTGTTGGGCGTAAACTGGGTAAACGTAAACTTGCACCTGAGGTGAGTCCAAATAAATCGTTGGAAGGTCTCTATGGTGGTGTGATTACGGCCATGATCATCGTGGTCGCTGTCGAAATCCGCTATTTAGACTTAACATACGCACAACATTTATTATTTCTTATTTTATCTGTGGTGACTGTATTTAGTTCGGTACTCGGCGATTTGTTTGAGTCCATGATTAAACGTCGTGCTGGGATTAAAGACTCGGGTCGTATTTTGCCAGGGCATGGTGGGGTATTGGATCGTATTGACTCGCTACTGGCTGCTGCACCTATCTTTGCTGCGGGTGTATATGTGTTAAAACTTATTGGCGTAGATTTGTAAATGTCTCAATCTGTTTGTATTTTGGGTGTTACTGGTTCGATTGGACAGAGCACCTTAAAAATATTGCAACAACATGCTGAACGCTATTCTGTGTTTGCTGTTACGGCACATAGTCGGATGCAAGAGCTTGTTGATATTTGTCAGCAGTTTCAACCGAAAATTGCAGTTGTACCTCAAGCGAAAGTAGATGAGTTGCGTCAGCTTTTAGTTGCAGTTAATTTACAGGATATTGAAATTCTAGCTGATGAAGCGGGATTGATTGCAGTTGCTGAGCATCCGGAAGTGGATGTTGTAATGGCGGCCATTGTAGGTGCTGCAGGTTTAATGCCGACGTTAGCTGCGGTAAAAGCAGGAAAGCGAGTTCTTTTGGCAAATAAAGAAGCGCTGGTGATGTCGGGTGACATCATGATGCAAGCTGCTCATGATCATCAGGCTCGTTTACTTCCAGTAGATTCTGAACATAATGCAATCTTTCAATGCTTGCCTCAGACCTATTTACAAATTGAGCGTCACGGAAAGCCGAAACTTGGAGTTTCTAGTATTCTTTTGACCGCATCAGGTGGGCCATTTCTAAAACATAGCTTAGATGAATTACATAATGTAACGCCTGCGCAGGCGTGTAAGCATCCTAATTGGTCCATGGGACAGAAAATCTCGGTTGATTCGGCGACTCTCATGAATAAAGGGTTAGAGCTAATTGAAGCTTGTCATCTTTTTTCAATCGAAGAACATTTTGTTACAGTAGTTGTGCATCCGCAGAGTATTATTCATTCCATGGTGCAATATGTGGATGGTTCAACTTTGGCACAAATGGGAAATCCTGATATGTGTACGCCGATTGCACATGCGTTGGCATGGCCTGAGCGTATTGAAACGCATGTTCCATCTTTAGATTTATTTAAAAATCATCAGTTGGATTTTCAAGCGCCTGATACGCATCGGTTCCCTGCATTAAGCTTGGCACGTCAAGCGATGAAAACTGGAGGTACAGCTCCTGCTATTTTAAATGCAGCCAATGAAATTGCGGTTTCTGCATTTTTAAATCAACAGGTGGGGTTTATGCAGATTCCTGCTATTGTTGAACACACTTTGAATACCATCCCACATCAAGCAGCAACACAACTTGATGTTATTTTAGAAGCCGATCGAAACGCACGTCATGTTGCTCAGCAATATGTGGTGAATATAGGAATTTAAGCATGAGCGCCTTGTTTATGATTGTTGCGGCAATTTTGCTTTTAGGCCCACTTATTGCAATACATGAGTTTGGGCACTATTTTGTTGCGCGTAAATTGGGCGTAAAAGTTTTAGTTTATTCCATTGGTTTTGGACCAACAGTTTTAAAGTGGACCTCTAAAAAGTCAGGTATTCAATATCAGCTTTCGGCATTACCCTTGGGGGGTTATGTCAAAATGCTGGATGAGCGTGAAGGTGATGTTGCTGAAGAGGATGCACCCAAAGCATTTAATCGTCAGTCACCTTGGAAGCGTATCGCAATTGTTGCAGCTGGCCCATTGATTAACTTAGCATTCGCCATTTTGCTGTTTTGGATTTTGTTTTTGCCTGCGCAAGAGCAGTTGAATACACGTGTGGGTAAAGTGCTACCTAATACACCTGCGGCACAAGTTCAAATGCAAGTGGGCGATAAAATTACCGCTGTTGATGGTTTAACAACACCGACTTGGGAGAAGTTGAATTTTGCCTTAGTTGATCGTGTGGGCGAAACGGGATCAATCCAAATTCAGGCTGAACGTGCGGGACAAGTTAAGACATTTAGTTTGCCTATTCAAAACTTCTTGAAAGATCAAACACAGTCTCCGCTTGATGTTCTGGGTTTTACGCCTTATCGACCAAAAATTCCTGCGGTCGTGACTAAGTTGAGCGAAGATGGTGCAGCCATTCGTCAGGGTATTCAACAAGGTGACAAAATTGTCGCGATTGATGGCATCAAGATGAATGATTGGTTTGATGTGGTTCAAGTGGTTCAAGCCTCACCTGAGAAATTGTTAAAAATTGATGTGCTTCGTCAAAATCAATTGGTACAACTTGAAGTGATGCCGCAGGGTAAACGCGATAATATGGGCAAGGTTTCTGGAGTCTTAGGTGTACAAAGTGACCCTGGGAAAATCAGTATTCCTACAGAGTATAAACAAACAATACAATATAATCCTGCCGAAGCCTTCATGATGGCGGTAGATAAAACTGGTCAACTGTCGAGTATGATTTTGAACTCGATTGTGAAAATGGTGCGCGGTTTGATTGGTCTAGATAACTTGTCAGGTCCGATCACGATTGCCAAAGTCGCAGGACAAAGTGCGGAAATGGGTTGGCAAACGTTTATCTCATTTATGGCACTGATGAGTGTAAGTTTAGGGATATTAAATTTATTGCCTATCCCTATGCTTGATGGTGGACATTTGGTCTATTATTTTATAGAACTTATACGTGGTAAACCTGTTTCTGAACAAATACAATTGGTTGGTTTAAAAATTGGTATGGTATTGCTCGGAAGTATGATGCTTTTGGCACTATTCAATGATTTTATGCGTTTGTAAAAAAGCGTAGATACGGAATTAAATTTTACATCGGAAAAAACTGGCATGCAGCACACACATTTATTTATGCCTTTGGCGCTCATCAGTGCTATGGCAACAGTACAACAAGTATATGCAGCAGAAGATTATATAGTACGTGATATTAAGGTTGATGGACTTGTTCGTTTAACGCCAGCAAATGTCTATGGAATGATTCCGTTGAACAGTGGAGATCGTGTCAGCGATGCAGCACTAGCCAATGCCATTCGTAGTTTATATGCAACAGGTTTGTTTGATGACATTAAAACAGAAAAGCAGGGTGATACGCTGGTTTTTAAAGTTGTCGAACGTCCACTAATTTCTAAAGTTGAATTTAAAGGTAATAAACTCATTCCGAAAGAGGCCTTGGAAGAAGGCCTGAAGAAGATGGGGATTACGGAAGGTGAAGTGCTGAAAAAATCAGCGCTACAAACGGTTGAGTCTGAGCTTGAACAACAGTACATGCAGCAAGGTCGTTATGATGCTGATGTCAAAGTTGTGACAACAGCGAAGCCGAATAACCGTGTAGACCTCACTATTGAGTTTGTTGAAGGTAAGGCTGCAAAAGTTGTAGATATCAATATTATTGGTAATACAGTATTTAAAGAAAGCGAAATTGAACAAGCGTTTGCGGTAAAAGAAAGTGGTTGGACATCCATTATTTCACGTAATGACCGTTATGCACGTGAAAAGATGGCTGCAAGCTTAGAGTCTTTACGTGCACTTTATTTAAACAAAGGCTATATCAACTTTAATATCAATCATTCAAGCTTAAATTTAAGTGAAGATAAAAAGAATATTTTTGTTGAAGTTTCAGTGGACGAAGGCGAACAGTTTAAATTTGGCGAAACCAAATTTTTGGGCGATGCTTTATACACGCCAGCGGAGTTGAAAGCTTTACAAATTTATAAAGATGGCGATATCTATTCACAAGAAAAAGTGAATGCAGTTAAACAGTTACTTCTACGCAAATACGGTAATGCAGGTTATTACTATGCAGAAGTAAACGTTGTGCCTCAGATTGATAAAGAAACTCATCTGGTCGACTTAAATTATTATGTTAATCCAGGTCAACAAGTCACTGTGCGTCGTATTAACTTTACCGGCAACACGAAAACTGCGGATGAAGTATTACGTCGTGAAATGCGCCAAATGGAAGGTGCTCTCGCAAGTAATGAGAAAATTGATTTATCGAAAGTTCGTTTGGAGCGCACAGGTTTCTTTAAAACTGTAGATATCAAACCTGCACGTGTTCCGAACACAGCAGACCAAGTTGATCTAAATATTAATGTTGAAGAGCAGCAATCAGGTACTAGTACTTTAGCAGTTGGTTTCTCGCAAAGTGGTGGTATAACCTTCCAAGCGGGTTTAAGTCAAACCAATTTCATGGGTACAGGTAACTCTGTTGCTATTGATTTATCACGCTCAGAGACACAAGATTACTACAACTTAAGTGTGACGGATCCGTACTTTACGATTGATGGCGTACGTCGCGGTTATAACATGTACTACCGTAAAACTAAGTTGGATGAAGACTATAACGTCAACAATTATGTGACGGATAGTTTTGGTGGTGGTATTAATTTTGGTTATCCAATTGATGAAAATCAAAGCATTAGTGCGGGTTTAAACATTGACCAAACTGAAGTAACCACAGGTCCGTATGTATCGACCTATGTGCGCGACTATCTATTGGCAAATGGTGGGAAGGCAACGGGTAGTAAAGGATCATATTGTCCAGATGCGAATTGGGATGAAACAACTAGTGAATGTTCTGCAACAGAGTCATTTGATAATGAGTTTAAGGGTGATTTCTTAACTTATAACTTAAACTTAGGTTGGTCATATAATACCTTAAACCGTCCAGTGTTCCCTACATCTGGTATGTCGCATCGTGTAAATGGTGAAATTGCATTGCCTGGCAGTGATGTTGAATATCAAAAGCTGACATATGATGCTCAAGCTTATTTCCCATTAGGCAAAGACTTTGTACTTCGTGGCTATGGTAAGTTGGGATATGGTAATGATTTACCATTCTATAAAAACTTCTATGCAGGTGGTTTTGGTTCGGTGCGTGGTTATGATAACAGTACTTTAGGTCCAAAGTATCCAGGCGTAACGTACAGTGAATCTGATAAGGTTGATTACGATCCTGAAGAAGTCGGTGGTAATGCGCTGATTCAATTTGGTACAGAATTAGCTTTGCCTTTACCATTTAAAGGAGATTGGACACGCCAAGTGCGTCCAGTGCTGTTTGCTGAGGGTGCACAAGTGTTTGATACTCAATGTAATGTGTCGAGTTCAACCATTTATGTGGATGGTGTTGACGTAGACTCTAAGCAATACTGTAAAGACAACTTCGGCTTTGAACTTGATAACATGCGCTATAGTGTGGGCGTTGGCTTTACTTGGATTACCATGATTGGTCCATTGTCTCTCAGCTATGCATACCCATTGAATGATAAAGATGGCGACGAAACAAAGAACATTCAATTTGAAATCGGTCGTACCTTCTAAGGTCGACCATTTCTTTACATGAAAGATATAAATATGAAAAAACTTCTTACTGCTTTAACACTTACAGCACTAACCTCTACAGTGGTGAATGCTGCTGGCTATGGTGTGGTGGATCTTGAGCGTGTTGTTGAAAATAGTACCTATTTAAAACAACAAAATTCGAGTTTCCAACAGAAAATTCAACCGCAAAGCACGAAGCTTGATCAGCTTAGTAAAGAGCTTCAAGACTTACAACAGCGCTTACAAACAGGTGATAAGCTGAGTGCTGTGGATAAGCAAAAAATGCTGACTCAGTACCAAACCAAAATGAACGAGTTCAATACCTTGCAACAAACCATGCAAAGCAGTGTGCAAAGTTCTATTCAGCAAGTACGTACTGTATTTGATGGTCGTGTGAAGCAAGTTGCTGAACAATTGCGTAAAGAAAATCAATTAGATGTTGTTTTGAATAAAAACTCAGCACTTGCCTATGACGCTAAGTATGATTTAACTGATAAAATGATTCAAAAGGTTAATGCAATTAAGTAATCAATGAATCCTCAACAGTACCGCTTAGAAGATCTTGCTCGTCTAGTCCAGGGGGAGTGTGTAGGTCAAGCTGATTTAATCCTTAAGGGATTAGCAAGTCTAGATTCGGCTGAATCTAGACATCTCGCATTTGTAAATGGTGAAAAATACTTAGAGCAAGCACAGCAGTCTAAAGCTGGAGCATTCATTGTTACAGCAGAGCTGAAGAATCTTTTAATTGAACATCAAAACTTTATTGTTGTTGCCAATCCTTATTTAGCCTTTGCCATTTTAACCCATGCTTTTGAGGTTAAACACACTGAGAAGGGCATTGAAAGCACTGCACAGATACATCCATCAGCAATCATCTCAGATACTGCTTATGTTGGTCATTATGTGGTCATAGGTGAAAATTGCGTTGTTGGTGATGACACGATTATCCATTCACATGTCAGCATACATGATGGTGTTGAAATTGGTCGCAGCGGTTTAATTGAATCGCATGTAAATCTGATGTCATGCAAAATTGGTGATCGTGTCCGTATTCATGCCAATACTGTGATTGGTAGTGAAGGTTTTGGTTTTGCACCTTATCAAGGGAAATGGCATCGTATTGCTCAATTGGGTTCGGTCATCATTGGAAATGATGTACGAATTGGTTCAAATTGTAGTATTGATCGCGGCGCATTAGATGACACAGTTTTGGAAGATGGTGTCATTATTGATAACCTTGTGCAAATCGCCCATAACGTTAAAATTGGTGCCAATTCAGCTTTTGCCGCTAATACTGCAATAGCGGGTAGCACAACAATTGGCAAAAATTGCATCGTAGGTGGTGGGTCTGCAATTGCAGGGCATCTAAATATTGTTGATGGCGTCACTTTAACTGGAATGTCAATGGTCACAAATAATATTTCTGTGGCTGGAACGTATTCTTCAGGAATTGGACTGTTTGAAAATCAAAAGTGGAAACGCACCGTTGTTCGTTTAAGACAATTAGCAGATGTGCCATTGACCCAATTGGTAAAAAAACTTGATCATATGCAGGCTCAAATCGAGTCCCTTGAATCAACAATTAAATTGCGTAAATAGAAATATGATGACTGAGTCGAATTCTACTAGTTTCACGAAACCTGAATTGCCAATGACAATTCAAACTATTCGTGAGTACTTACCACACCGCTATCCTTTTTTATTGGTCGATCGTGTTGTTGATGTGACTGAAAATGGAATTGTGGCGTATAAAAATGTGTCTATTAATGAAGAGTTTCTTCAAGGCCATTTCCCTAATTATCCAATTATGCCTGGTGTTTTGATTGTCGAAGCATTAGCGCAAGTTTCAGGTATTCTTGGTTTCATCATGAATAATGAGAAACCAAGTGAAGGTTCTTTGTTCTTGTTCGCAGGTGCAGAGAAAGTTCGCTTTAAAAAGCAAGTCGTTGCAGGTGACCAATTGGTGTTAAAATCAGAATTGGTCATGCAGAAACGTGGTATTTACAAATATAATTGTATTGCCACCGTTGACGGTGTAGTAGCAGCATCTGCGGAAATTATGGTTTCGCATCAGAAAATAGAGCAATCATGAGCAATAACGAATTTATTCACCCAACAGCAATCATCGATGCATCTGCCGTGATTGCAGCAGATGCAAAGATTGGACCATATTGTATTATTGGTCCAAATGTCACTATTGGAGCGGGAACGCAGTTACATTCGCACGTAGTGGTCGGTGGTTATACGCGTATTGGAGAACACAATGAAATTTTCCAATTCGCAAGCGTAGGTGAGGTCTGCCAAGATTTAAAATATGCAGGTGAAGAGACCTGGTTAGAAATTGGTGACCATAATAAAATTCGTGAACATTGTAGTTTACACCGTGGTACAGTTCAGGATCACGGTATAACCAAGATTGGTAGCCATAATTTATTGATGGTGAATACGCATATTGCGCACGACTGCGTGGTCGGTGATCATAATATTTTTGCAAATAATGTCGGCGTGGCTGGCCATGTTCACGTAGGTGACTATGTGATTGTCGGCGGTAACTCGGGTATACACCAATTCTGTAAGATTGATTCTTATAGCATGATTGGTGGTGCATCATTGATTGTGAAAGATGTACCTGCTTATGTGATGGTTTCTGGTAATCCTGCACATGCTTTTGCGATGAATGTTGAAGGCATGCGTCGTAAAGGTTGGTCTAAAAATGTGATTCAAGGTTTACGTACTGCATTTAAACTGATCTATAAAGAGGGGTTAACGACAGAGCAGGCTTTAGAACGTATCCGTGCAGAAATTTTGCCTGAAGTTTCTGAGGTACAACTGCTCATTGACTCGTTAGAACAGTCAGAGCGCGGCATTGTACGTTAAGCTTATTCTAGATATAAAAAAAGACACTTCGCGTGTCTTTTTTTATATCTATAAGAAAATTATTTTTTAAAGAAAGAGGCTTCTTCAGACTTGGGATATTGCTTAAGGAGTTTGGTTTTGTATTGATTGGCCTGAGTCGTGTTTTTATCCACTTCTTTGGCAATATTGTAGAGTTGATAAACGGCGCGAGGGGCGCGCGAAGAGTTGGGATATTGGTTTGCTACAATACCGTAGTTTTTTTTCGCTTCTGCATAGTTGGTGGGTTCAATCGCTAAATTAAATTCAGCTAACCAGAAATATGCATTGCTGATGTAAACACTATTGGGGTTGTTTTTAATAAAGTTTTGCATGGGTGCAATCGCTTTCTTAGCACCACCTTGCTTATAAGCATCCAATGCGACAGTATATGCGGCTTTTTCTAGCTCAGATGGCTCAGATGTGTTTTGGGTGCTGACAGCTACAGGTGTTTTATTTACTGCAGCTGTGGTCGTGTTACTACTGGCGTTGGTGGTTGTGGTGTTACTGGGAGGAGTATCCTGTTGGTTTTCCTCCGTTGTAGTACTCGCTTCAGGGTCTACTTTTTGTTGAAGTAACTCTAAGCGTTGATCTAGGTCAGCATAGCGGTTTTCCAACTCATGTTTGAGTTGAGCGATTTCGTTGTCTTGTTCTTCGAGTTTGCCACGTAAGCTACGCAAATCATTTTCTAATTGTTGGTTCTTTTGCATAATTTGCCAATTAATATTGGTCGCTGTTGCATTCGCACCCGTGTCTACTGCGACGCTGGTTGGATTGACAATATTGTTCGTTGTTTGGCTTAAGCCGCGAGATTCAATTGGAATGTTGGCGAAAACAGGCGTTGTGCAAAGTATGGTGAGGGCACATAGGCTATGCTTCTTTAGCATCATAAAATATCCGTGTTATAGGGCTTTGATGGGGGATACATCAAACGAAATTCATTTACCCCCATTAAAAACGGCAACGTTATGAATTGCAATAAGCTTTTACATTGTTGTCGTATATTTAGGTAAATGAATGTAGCCTAGTCGTTACCAATAATTGAGTGATTTTTCTTGATTTTGTTTTATAAATAGTCAATTGAATGAAATGCTTATTGAAAAGTCGTTTATAGGCTTGCAACTTAGGGAAAAATCTCTATACTCTGTTCTTGCAATGGTAGCCCTGCCGGTTACTTCGCAATTGTACTCTACGAACCCCGCCAGGACCGGAAGGTAGCAACGGTAGTAGAAATATGATGTGCCGAAGGTTTGCTGGTAGGGTTGCCACCATATTTATAAATGAAAAATAGAATAATTAATATGCAGCATATAAATACATTGTATGTAGATCAAGTTTAAAATACCAAGCATTTAAAGCATATCTCTTCAATCGATATTAGTGCGTTTGTAATACTTCCTATTTTTTTTAACTTTTATTTTAAAAATTCATTTACTCTATTCCTCACCTCTTTTTGTTCTCTACCGTGTGTATTTTTTCTTTTGGGCGTAATGTATTTTAAAATAATGTTAAATACAGATCATTTAATTTATCGAAAATTATTTAAAGCAATAGAAATCATTGCATTATTTTTTATCTTACACGTCTTGTATATATTTAAGCTTTTCTGATTTTGGTTTGATTTATATTTATTTAAAAGTACTATGATTTTATAATTCATTAACGATTACATGTATTTAATGGTTGATGTGAATATATGATCAATATTTATAACGGTGATTTAGGCATAGCTTGCTCAAGAGCGAATGGTGACTAGTCATCAACCCTGCTAATCGCTTTCATAATGGCGTCCATTTCAAAGCCACGATACATTAAAAAACGGATTTGCTTAGCTTTTAGTTTTGGATCTGTTGTGACTTCAGTTCCATACTTCTTAATTTTAAGTTGATAGGCTTGTTCGACCCAATCCGTTTCTTTTAGTTCTTCTAAAATTAAACCAGTATCAATTTTTTTGGTTTTTAGCGCCATTTTAATGCGATTAGGGCCTTTGCCTTTACGCTTTTGGCTCGAGAGCATGATCTCAGCCACACGTTGATCACTCTGATAGTTTTGTGCTGAAAGTTCTTCAACCAGTGTAATTACTTCTTCATGATGCATCGCCCATGTAGCCAGTTTCTCAATCAATTCTGCTTTTGAATATTCCTTACGTGTAAGTACAGCAAAGGCATAAGAACGTAGACGAGAACCTGTTAAACCTGTGGGTTTTGGTTGATTCTCTCCATCAAAATCTAAAGCATTATCAGTTACTTGTGTTACTTGCGTGTGATCGTATTGAGGGGCAGGAGAGTCTTCCTCACCAAATTGTTGTTTGAGAGCGTCATAGTCAAGAAGTTTGGGGAATTTTGAATTAGGCATAATCGGCTATGAAATAGATCTGAATAAACAAAACGCCCCGTAGGGCGTTTCTTAGTGTAAGCCTAAATGTCGTGTAATAACATTTAATCTTTTTCGATACTTTTAATTAAGCATCTAAGAAGTCTGGCTCTTCTTCATTCTCTTCTACAGGCGTAGCATTTGCAGTCGTCAGTAGTTTTTCTCGAATGATTTTTTCAATGGTTTCAGCCAATTGAGGGTTTTCTTCAAGGTGACGGATCACATTGTTTTTACCTTGACCAATTTTATCACCTTGGTATGAATACCAAGCACCTGCTTTTTGTACGATTTCTTGTTGAACAGCCAAATCTACAAGTTCACCCAAATGGTTGACACCTTTACCATAGAGGATTTGGAAGAGCGCTTCGCGGAATGGAGGTGCCATTTTGTTTTTGACAACTTTCACTTTGGTTTCAGAACCAACGATTTCATCGCCTTCTTTGACTTGACCTACGCGACGAATGTCTAAACGCACAGACGCATAGAATTTCAACGCATTACCACCAGTCGTGGTTTCAGGGCTACCAAACATTACACCAATTTTCATACGAATTTGGTTAATGAAAATCACCATACAGTTTGAACGTTTTGCATTACCTGTAATTTTACGTAATGCTTGGCTCATTAAACGCGCTTGGAGGCCCATGTGTGAGTCACCCATTTCACCTTCAATTTCTGCACGTGGTGTCAATGCTGCAACAGAGTCGACAACGATGAGGTCAATAGCACCAGAGCGAACCAGCATGTCTGCAATTTCAAGTGCTTGCTCACCATGGTCAGGCTGAGAAACCAGTAGATTTTCAATATCTACGCCAAGTTTACGCGCATACTGTGGGTCTAGAGCGTGCTCTGCATCAATAAATGCACATGTGCCACCTGCTTTTTGACATTCGGCAATCGCTTGTAAAGTCATGGTTGTTTTACCTGAAGATTCAGGACCATAAATCTCAATGATACGACCTTTAGGTAAGCCGCCAATGCCTAGAGCAATATCAAGTGTTAAAGAACCCGTTGATACCGCTTCAACAGCTTGTACGGTGTTATCGCCAAGGCGCATTACTGTGTTTTTACCAAACTGCTTTTCAATTTGGCTTAGCGCAGCATTGAGCGCCTTGCTTTTATTATCATCCATCTTACAACCTCAAAACGATGTCACGGATATTTACTGAATATGCTCAGTATAGTGACAGATTTAGTCTGTATCTTCTATAAAAGTCAGATCGTGTGCGACACAATATGACGCATGTCATTCATCATCATTATAAGACCAATATTGGTCAAATTGTTGATCATTTTCTTGTTTAAACTTACTGATATCGCGGCGGTCCTTTTTACTTGGACGATGATCAGGTCGAGCTAGATTATGCAACTTTCTTTGGCTTGCAATCAATTCCCGTCGTGTAATACTGACTTCAGTTTCTTCATATAATGTTTGTGCAACAGGGGCGGAACCACGCACGTCAGAGAGTTCTTTGATCACCACGGTTTTCTTGTCAATGCCTTGCTGTATGGTGAGTTCCATTCCAATTCGAACTTCTCTCGAGACTTTGACACGTTCGCCATTGTGGTGAACTTTTCCTCCCTCAATTGCATTTTTGGCAATGGAGCGCGTTTTAAAAAAACGTGCTGCCCATAACCATTTGTCAATGCGCATGCCGACAGCATCTTCCGCTAAAGTGGATTTACGCATATTTGGTAGTGACCTCAGCTTGCTCTAAATAAGGAATTAAATCGGTGAGATGATTTAAGATCGGATAAGGGCTGGATGTTTTGCTTTGACCTAGTGATGAGGGTTGAGCAATGGTAAATAGGTTTTGAATACCATAACTTTCAGCACCTTTTAGTACTTTTTCGGTGTCATCAATAAAGTAGCATTGTTTGGCCGCAAATGGGTGACGTTCATGGAGATGTTGCCAAAACTCAGTAAACTCCTTGGCATGACCAAGAGTTTCACTGCTAATGATGACATCGAAATATGAGGCCAGTTTTGTGTGTTCGAGTTTAAACTTAAGTCCTTCACAGTCCGCATTGGTAGCAAGCCAGCAAGGGTAGCCGTTAGTTTTTAAATAGTTGAGAAGTTCAAGGCAGCCTTTACGTAGGCCAACTTTATGCTTAAATTCCTGCTGCAAAGCGAGCGTATCTACGCCAACTTTAGCGGTCCAAAAGCGCGTAGAGTACCAATTGAGTGTATGATTATGGGTTTGATAAAACTGAAACAGCGCTTGAGTACTTTGTTCTAAAGAGCACTGGTGTTGTTCAGCATAACGGATAGGAAGCTGATGATTCCAAATAAAATCATCATAGGCAAGATCTAGTAATGTACCGTCCATATCAAAAATGATAATTGGCTTTTCCACTTAAAAAATCTCCAATGTTTCAAAGTTCAGTAATGACTATAGAAAATAGTTAGTAACCGATCTAGCAGTTTTGCTTTATGCGAATATGGCGTAAGTATAGCGTATAGCTGCATAAGATTACGGACGTGCATACTCCATTGTCAAAAGTTGAAGAATAAGGTATCTCAATTTTTTATGTAAGAGCATATAAGATGTGTTAACTGTGCATTGATCCGCAACACTATTGAAATTTCAGTAAAAGGAGTGATTCATCCTATGGATAAGGAAGGGCTTTTATAAACTTTCGATGAGAACACTTAGCGCTGTCATTATTATCGAAAACCTCTACTGTTGCTACTGACCTAAATCAGCCATGAATTACAACGGCAGCGTCATTAGTTTTGGTCAGCTTTTCAGTACTGCTTAGCTATTCGGCTCATATGTCTATCTAATCTATTTCATCAAATGTTCATTTTACATCGATACCATTAAAAGCGCCTGACGGTGGTTTTTTATGCCTAAATTTAAATCACTTCAGTTGATGGAGAAAGATTCTTTGTATCCAGCCCAGCACAATAAAAGTAAGTTTTCTGACAAAATAAAAAATAAAATGGTTATGCTGGTTATTTACACAATAATCGGTTAAAAAAGATGTGGTGAATGAGAATAAAATAGAGAGGAATAGATGAGTGAATTAAATTTAGATTTTTTAGATGAAACCTTAGATAAATATGAAGCAAAAGGTAAGAAAAAGGCCATTAAAAAAATCCGTATTGGTTATATGCTTTATGCCAAATTTATGTCGAATAAAAAATTTGCAGAAAATGTAATGAGCTCATCTTTAGATCCAAATAAGCGGACTTATCGCAATACAAAGATTAAAATTACGCACGATGAGTATGAGTTAACCTTTTTACGTAATGATGATTAAGTATAGAGTTGTGAAAAAAACTTAAAGTTTCATTTATTTGAAATATTTGGGCTGTAGAGTGTGTGGCATAAAGAAATGAAAATATAATGATTAGATGATGTTTGTGCAGTTAAGCCTGTTTATTTGGAGAGAGGTAAACAGGTTTTTTATTATAATAACTTTCTGGTCTGAATGCTTGCAGACAAAAAGCCCGATTTGTTTTTATACTGATCGGGTTTTTATTTTTTCTATTGAAATGAAAATAGTGATAAAGATAACTTCTGACATCTTTTGATCATATTGTTCATGGATAATCTTTTTTATTTTGAGTTGCTTCGATATGTCAATTGTTACTGCAAATGAACTAGATGATCTTCTAAGAGAATTAATTTCCAAAAATAAAAAGCCTGAAAAGATTTTGATTGGATATAAAGCATATAGTGAGCTTATGAATGATCGTAAATTTTTGCATGAAGTCGCTAGTTCCGCAATGGATCCGAATAAAAGAAAGTATCAAAGGATTAAGATTAAAGTGACGCAGGATGAGTATCAATTAGAAGTGAAGTGTTCAGAGAAAAATGAGTAATGTTAAAATACTGGAGAAAGAATGCATTTTTTAATTGATGTATTTAAAATACTGGTTTATACTACACTCGAAATTAAAGCGCTGTAGCTTTTCTTGTTTTATATCCCACGCTCCCATGCGTGGGATTTTTTTGCACGATAGTTTTTCATAAAGAACCACTCGGCTGTATAAAGCTGAAAAGAAATTAAGTGTAAGTACAAATTAGAAACGGCCAGCTTTCGACTTTCTCTAGCATTAATATTTAAGGTGTAGGTAAAGAAAAGTCTGGTTGATTAGACTACTCAACCCAAAGTCAAAAGAAGAATTGGAATTGAATGATATTTCCTGAGTGTCTTAGGCGTATAATATTTTAAGGCAGTGTTTTAAAAAAGTGTTCGCGTGTTCTCACTCTGAGGTGACAGTGTACCGTTGAATATGTGGCGATCAACATGCTGCTATTTTAATAGATGAATTTCTCGATCTATAACTTAATGAATTAAAAGGCGGTCTCATGTTTAAGCCCACAACTGCACCTCAAGATACGCTGATATTGCAACTTGTACCGATTGTGACTCAAGCGTGCGAGATTTTACGAGCAGAGTATCAAGCTTATGTTGTAGGTGGTGATTTTACAGTTGAACGAAAATCCGATCATTCACCAGTTACGCAAGCGGACTATCGTGTCAATCAATTTATTACTGATGCTTTAAACAATACCTTTCCTCATTTTCCTGTTCTTTCTGAAGAAGGGCAGCATGCGTATAGACAGCAGTGGCAGTCTTTTTGGATGCTTGATCCTTTAGATGGCACTAAAGAATTTTTGCATCACCGTCCTGAATTCACCATTAATCTCAGTCTTATCGAAGGTGCGCATACAACTTTTGCTGTGCTGGCTATTCCTTGTGAGCAGCAAATTTACTTCTGTCCACTACAAGGGCAGCCTTTAAAATATAATATTGAAAAAGATGTATGGTCTGAATATGTTCCAGTTGAAAACCACAGTGCTGTTCAAGTCGGCTTAAGTCAAAGTAGTCAGAGTAAACCGCAGTACCAAGTGTATTTAGAGCAGTTGGAAAAACTTACGCCTATTCAAGAGTATCGCGCTGGGAGCGCATATAAGTTTTGTATGGTGTTGGAAGACCGAGTCGATATTTACCCGCGCTTTCACCCAACGAGTGAGTGGGATACTAGTGCTGGACAGTGTTTATTGGAGCGGATCGGTGGTGGTTTGGTTGATTTTCAGGGACGACCATTTGTGTATAACCAAAGATTGAGTTTACTGAATGGTGGTTTTATTGCATATCGAAATAACGATATGAAAAAACTGGCATTACAAGCACTTGAACTAATGCCTTCGTCGGCTTGAGCTTAAGACTGAGCGTGCTATAGTGTTTTTTGAATTATTGAGTTGCTAGTGATTATGGCCTTAGAGTTACTCCCGCCTAGTATGTTGAAGGCAATCGATTTATTGCCAGATGCAAAAACGCCAGTGACGTTGTTTACACGTCATTCCATTCGTGAAGTTGTTACGGGTCAGGGGCTTGCAGGCTATGATTTACAGTTGACGCATCAAGGGCGTGATTTGGCACAGGCGTGGGGTTCTTATCTGATTGATAATACTGATAGAGTGATACAACATTGTATTTCTAGCCCAATTCAACGTTGTATTGATACCGCTGCGCTAATGATTCAAGGGGCAGATGGGCAAACCCTTGAGCCGAATACTCACCGTATTGAAATTATCGAACAAGGTTTGTTGGTTGAGCCAGGCAGTTTTGTTTTGGATATTAAGCAAGCGGGACCTTATTTTCAGCGTCAAGGTGCTTTAGGATTTATTAATAGCTTTGTGAATAATGCCTTACCTGGTATGAAGCATCCGATTCATGGCGTCGTAGATGTATTGGAGCTCATATATAACACGCATCCGAACAACCCTTATGGTTTGAGCCTTGCGGTCAGTCATGACACGATTTTAGCTGCGATTTTGGCGGTCATTTCAGGGCGTACAATTGTGACCAAAGAAGACTGGCCGAAAATGATGGAAGGCCTTTTTGTGTGGTTTGAGGGCGATGTGTTTTTGGAATCAAAATTGAAATGGATTTGGCGTGGGGAAATTAATGAGTTGAATATTCATGAATTTCAAAATCTGTAAGCGCTTTGTTTAAAAAATTGAGCTATAAATCTCGCTCATTTATTTAGGTGGTTGTTTGAACGAGAAAAAATATAAGAGACTCATAGCTCGATCATTTATCAATCATATTAAATGCTAAACTGCATAAGTTTAAATTTTTGCTTTGAGTCGGTTGGGAAAGTCGAGTAAGTCGATACTCAGGCCTTCATCATTTAAAGGCCATAATGAGGTATTTACTGCTACGCTGTGCTGATGAATACGATTGTATTTATCTGCTGCAATCAGCGTGGCAATCTCATGATTCGAAAGGGTATAAGCATTGACAACATCGGCTGGATATTGAGTGCGGTCATAAAACTCAGCTTCCGTTTCACCTTGGTGCAGTGCAAAAATACGTTCAATTGCAGGTAAATAGACGCCATAGCCTAACCACGCATCAACGCCCTGAGAGGCCTGAATTTCTGCTGTTCCGCGCATATTTGAGATGACTCTGGCGAGTATGTCTTTTTCGCCTTTGGCATGAAAATACTCAATATATTGTTGTTCTGTCGGTTGGAATTTTTCAAGTGTTGGAAGAAATTTATTAATCATGCTATTCCCCAGTAGAACATTTTATGTGGTTTCATTATCAGAAAACAGAATACCATAATTTATTTATGGGATTTTTTATTTTAATCATTTTGCATCTAAAAATTAAAATAAGCTATGTGCTTACAAAGAAAATTAATTGAAATATATTTTTTATAAATTGACTGACAAATATTAGCACCGTATTGGTGCAAATTTAAATGTGTAACTCATCATTATTTTTCATAAGTTCAAGCCTCGTCACAGAACTATTATTTTTTCGGACATTTGTTTCAAGACCAGTAAAAAAATATGTCCTGAAGTGACAAATTATGTAAATTGAATATGTATAGAAAATAGTGTTAAATAGTTAAGTTTTTGATTTATATAAATTATTAATGGTTTTTAATTTTATTTGTGACGATTTTGGGGGAAGATGTGAAAAATGTGAATGAGTTCTTGTATTGCAAGCTAAGCCTTTGTGTTGTAACGCTGATGCTTGCTGCGTGTGGTGGAGGTGGTGGAGAAAGTGGAACCGAAAACTCTACAACGCCTGTAGTGAAAACCTATCCTGAACCTACACAGGATGTGGCTGATGTGAATACATTGGGATATTTTGATTACGATGCAAGTTCCAATACGCGTGTGATACGAAATGACTTAACTGGTAACTTCGAAGCGATGCTGCAATTTGGTCAGAGTCATGTGGTTGATCCAAATGGTAATGAAAGTAAAAAAATGCCGCGTCTGACGATGGAAAAAGAAGCGCTATTGTTAGTTACGCCAACTGATAGCATGGGGAAAATTGATGGTCTGAGTGCAGACATCTATATGAATAACCAATGGTTAAGAACTATTGAACTAGATGATCCAACTCACATTCCTCAGTCTGATCAAACCAATACCGATGACCGTCCGCGTGTGCAATATAGTCAGCGCGCGTGGAGTGCTCGATTCAATTGGGATGAAATACGCCCTGGTTTGCGTATTCAGTTTAAAGATTCTCTTGGACGTCAGGGGAAAATTGCGGAAGACAAAATTGATTTTGCTGCTCCGGGAGAGTTGGTCTTAAATAATATTCGTATCGGCATGTTAACTGCTCCTCCTGTTTCCAATGGTCACTATATGCTGAATGATCCTGTTCGGGCAGGTTCAGATTACTTTCAAACGATTCCAGCTGCTGAAATGACCGTTGCCAAATATGATGATATTCAGTTGGATCGCGTCATGATTGCGGACGGGACGATTTACGATACGGCAAGCGCCAGCCAAGGCGGAGTTTATGAGGGTGACATGCGTGAAAACGTGGGTAAGTCGACATTTAGCGTAGGCATTAATCTAGCAAACTGGGGCATTACCAGTGCTTCGATGGCAAGTCAAAATCAACCACAATTAACCCAAACCGTAGTTGCACACCATAGCCGTGGAAAATACGCCAATGGCGAAAGTAATCATGGCTTAAGTGGTGGTAACGGCATGCTGACGTTATATGACTCGGTTGGAAACGAGTTTAGTCATGAAATTGGACACCACTATGGACTGGGGCATTATCCTGGACAGGAGGGTGATAACCAGTTCTGGACTTCACATCATGCAGATAGTGGTTGGGGTTACATTCCGTATCGCAATATGATGCGGGGTAATTTGATTTGGAATAATAAGGATTTATGGGCTGCTTCTACAGGAATTGCAAATTTCTTAGCTTTATATCCACATAGCCGAGATGCCATGTCTGGTGGTTATGCATCAAGTTCAGTTTCACGTTATACCCACTATACGGGCTATAGCACTTATTTAAAAATTCAACCGCACTTTAACCGTTATGTGTGGGACAAAACTTCACCGACGGGCTATAAAAAATGGAATGAAGTCACACGGCAGATGGAAGTAGCTCAACCGACTATGCCAAATTCTGCTGCACCTGTTTGGTACCAACCAAAGCAAAACTATTTACGTCCACGTGTCTTTGGTGAACCTGTGGTGACCATTTTGGGTGGCTATGACCCTGTTGCGCAGGTTGGGCTACTCTATCCTGCGGCACGTTCAAACTGGGGTAATGTTTATGATTTACCCGCTGCGAATACTGCGTTAAATCAGGATGCATGTTGGTTAAATGTACAGTATCCAAATACAGCGACCAATATTGCACTGGCTCCAACCCGATTGGGTAGTAATGCCAATAAATTACATGTCAATTTAGCGCTTGCAGATCACCCTCAGAAAGTCGATTTATATTGTAAGCAGGCCAATGCTAGTGCCAAATTATTATCGACCACAGTGATTCCCCAATATGCTACGGCTATAACACCTGCCGTGAAAATTGGTAAAGCGCAGGGTTATAAAGCTTTGCGCGATCTAGAGCTGCCTGTACTTGAGCAAGAGTTACTGAATCAAGCGGCGAACAATATTATTGTTTTGTCACCAAATGGTTTAATGCTTTATCAGGCCTATAAGTCATATACCAATGAGATGAGTTTAGCTGCACAGCAGGTACTTGAGCGTTATGAAGAGCAAGAAACTAGATGGATGCGTTTAAATCGTTGGGTAAATGTTTATTATGACGATTTGGCCAAAGATGTACCTGCAGCGATTGATGCGCTCAATACTTTTATCAAGCAGCTAGGTTTACAACAAGATGATCCGCTTGCACAAAGTACTTTATTAAAAAACAACAAAAATTGTTTAAAAACGGAGTTAACTGTAAACCAAAAAATGGATGTCTATATTAGTGGTCCATCAGGTTGCGTTGGCGATGATACTGAGCAGTGGGTTTATGACAGTTTAGGGCGTATCCATAGTAAAGCGGCTATGGGGCAGTGTCTAACAGGTAATGGGGGAAGTGCGAAAGTCACCTTGACTGACTGTGTGGCAAATAATGCAGCACAAGTATGGTCAATGGATGCCATGACTTCTGCCATTAAGCAAGCTGGACAATGCTTAGATTTGAATACTGGTAATTTGGTGAATAATCGTCAAATTGCAATTCGATACAGTTGCTCTGGAAATAATAATCAAAGATGGACAATGCTGAACCAAAATACAAGCTTGATTTTAGCTGGGGCAACATCAAGAAATATTGGTATTTTAGTGAAAAGTCTAAAAACTCAATGATTGAATTAAACCACTGCTCATCTGGCAAATGATTAAACATAAAATGAAAGGAGCTCCCTAACGGGGGCTTTTTTTGTAAGTAGATGTTCTCGTAGGTGAGCGTGAAGTCTGCTGGATTCTATTTAGGTTTTAAGCTGCATTTTTAGGTAGCAGATGTATTGGAAAAGGTATAGGTGTTAGAAAGTTCAAAAAATAGATATAAAAAAAGCCCTTTAAAAAGGGCTTTTTTTAATGCATAAATTAGTTAGCTAGAGCTTTAACTTGTGCATTTAAACGGCTCTTATGACGAGCAGCTTTATTCTTATGGATGATGCCTTTATCAGCCATACGGTCAATTACTGGTACAGCAGTTTTGTATGCTTCAGAAGCAACTGCATAATCACCAGCAGCGATAGCAGCTACTGTACGTTTGATATAAGTACGAACCATAGAACGTAAGCTTGCGTTGTGTTTGCGTGCTTTAACGTTTTGACGAGCACGTTTTTTAGCTTGAGCAGAGTTTGCCACTCGTGCACTCCTTGAAATAGATTGGTCTGGGCGGGCTGAAATTCAAACTGAAAACCACATCAGAAGAACAATCACCAGCCCGTAAACAAGTGGCATATTTTGATTAATATACGCAGTGAAGTCAAGTCTTGACATGCTTTGACTATATTTAAGATACATAAAAATTCTAAAGAAAAGGTAAGATTAGCCATCTGCATGGGAGTTTGTATAAAAATGACACAAAATATAGAACAAGCCATTGTGATTGGAGCAACAGGTTTGGTGGGTTTAAACCTGATTCAACAATTACAACAACTGCCAAGTTGTAGCAAAATACTGGCTGTGGTCAGAAAGCATAATGTGCAGCTCGATCACTATGATAAAGTTCAGCAACTAGAGTTGGATGATTTTTTATTACTCAACCATGAGGATGTTCAGGGTTACAGTCATGCTTTTAGTTGTTTGGGTACGACTTTAAAGAAAGCTGGCTCAAAAGAGCGGTTTTATGCCATCGACTATGTGGTGAATGCACATTTTGCGGAATTGTTTGTTTTGACCAAAACGCATTATGTGTTGATCAGTGCCTTGGGTGCACAAGCCAATTCAAAAATTTTCTATAATCGCGTCAAAGGTGAGCTTGAGGAGACCATTCGCGGACTCAATCTATATAAGGTAAGTATTTTGCAACCATCCTTACTCATTGGACAGCGCAATGAAGCTCGTATGTTGGAAGATATATTCCAAACGACTTATACCAAAATATCGCGTTTTATACCAAAGCATTTTAAATATAAGCCAGTGACAGCAGAACAAGTGGCTCATACTATGGTCGAGGCTGCCCAAACGCAGACCGAGAAATTTGAAATATATGATAATTTATGCATACAAAAGACAAAATGAGGGGAAGTATAGTGACGACAGCATTTGTGACATGCGATTTATTGGATGATCATCCTGAACTAGATTTACAAGTGGTTAGCCCATCGATGGATGGTAAGTTTTTTAGGAGTTATGGTGCGCGTAAAACCTTTGGTGGTCAGGTGGTTACGGTGAAATGCTTTGAAGATAACTCGCGGGTGAAAGAGCTGTTAGCAACAGATGGTACGGGTAAAGTATTGGTTGTGGATGGAGGTGCTTCGATGCGCTGTGCCTTAATGGGAGACTTAATTGCAGAGTCAGCAGTTAGAAATCACTGGAATGGTGTAGTGATTTATGGTTGTGTCCGTGATGTAGATGCTATTGCTGAACTAGATTTAGGCGTGCATGCTTTAGCTGCTATTCCACAAAAAAGTAATCGTAAAGGTGTAGGAGAAGTTGATATCAGCCTGCATTTTGGGGGTGTCACCATTCAATCAGGTCATTATCTCTATGCGGATAATAATGGCATTGTCATTGCAAAAGAAAAACTGGTCGATGCATAAGCACCAACCAGACGCATAACAACATTAACAAAAGATATGGACGTGTAATATGGTGAAGCATCAAATTAAAGTGATTCAGGCTCTTTTTTCGGGGCTTGCGCAAGGTGGGCGTGGTGTAACAGGAACACCGCATCCTAAACAACCTGAGCAACCTTTAAAGCTCTATGAGTTTGAAGGCTCGCCATATTGTCGTCGTGTACGTGAAGTGCTGACTTTGTTGAACTTGGATTATGAAGTGTATCCATGCCCTAAGGGTGGAACCAAATATCGCCCTTTGGTGAAACAGCTGGGTGGGAAAACCCAATTTCCTTTTTTACTCGATGAAAATACAGACACCAAGCTGTACGAGTCTGAAGATATTATTCACTACTTGTTTGAACAATATGGTCGTAGTGGTAAAACACCGAAAAAGTATGCACATTATCCCAAAACGCCTTATGTTGCTTATGTTGGTACATTGGTGAATGGTGCGAGTGGGGTCTGGATCAACAAGAACATTAAAGATCGTGCAGCGCCAGCACAGCTGTTACAACTTTGGGGATTTGAAGCCAGTCCTTATACTCGGATCGTCCGTGGTTTGCTGACCGAGTTGGAGCTACCTTTTAAGTTTCATAATGTGCCTAAAGAGCGTTGGCAAGATCAAGGCCCAGCAGTACTGCGTTTGAAGCCTGGCAAATATGTGCCTTTGGCAGGTGGAAAGCGTGAGCAAGTCATGCAGGTGATGGGGCGTGATATTCAAGTGCCATATTTGGTTGATCCGAATACCGAAACAGCTTTGTTTGAGTCGGCAGATATTGTTGCTTATCTCAAGCAGACCTATGCAGCATAAGAAAAAGGCATCTCTTAGAGATGCCTTTTTTAATTCCTAAGTATTGATGTTTTATCGGGGTAATCTGATTTTTTGTCATTACAATGGAATGATTAAGTGTATTTATCTTCAGTTGTTATAAAAATATTCATTATTTGGTGGATAGTACGACACACATTTAAACATTCGTAGCGTTGAGGAAACGTGTAATTTCTTGGGAGAATTTGCGCGGTTCACTTAATAAAGGCGTATGCCCAGATTTTTTAAAGATCACCGTTTTGGCATGCAGCACACTTGAGGCAATCAGCTTTTGTCCTTGAGCTGGATAAAGTTTTGAGTCTTCACCAATAAAAAATGTAGTCGGTCGGTCAATCTGACTGAGTGCACTGCGATAGTCTTCTTGATGGTCAAGATAATTTTGAATGTACCAAGCCATATAGTCTAAACGCTGGATGGGGAGCATAAACTTCTGTAAGCGTGGTTGTTGAAAAGCTTTTTGAAATAAAACTGTGCTTCGAGATGGTGTGGCTTGTAGTTGAATAAAAGCCAACCATTGCTTGACTAGTTCGGTGCGTATAGGTGCTGTTAAGTCTGAAACCAAACGATACTGCGTATTTTGTGCCAATAGGTCTGCAATGTTTTGTAAGATGGCTTTGAAAGTAGCATGCTTTTCAGCAAATAAACCATGTGGCCAGTCTGCATCGACGCTAATCTTGGGGGTTTGGTCGATGTGTAAATAGCTGCGGATATGGTTTTGAAAGCGACCATACTGCATGCCATGCATGGCTGTCGTAGCACCCATAGAATAGGCAATCACATGGAATGCTGTATCAGCATATTGTTTTAGAAAGCAGTTTAAATCTTGCCAGTGGCTGGAAATCGCATCCAGTGTGGGAATTCTACACTGTGCTGAACCACCAAAACCCCGCCAGTCAGGAATATAAAAACGGTACTTTTTGCGATGTTGATATAAAAAAGGTAGCCATTGCCAACTTTGCATCCCTAAGCCAGATAAAACCAGTACGGGTGTGCCTTGTCCAAATTCTCGAACATAGAGTTTTTCGCCATCTGGCATGAGGTAGTGTGGCATGGTCAATCCTTTGCGAGGTTTATTATTTTTCGAAGTTTTTAAGTGCTGGAATTATGGTCTCTAGCCACTCAATCCAACCACTTTCTAAATTAATTCCAAGTTGTAAAATCATTTTATGAATATATAAGGTACGATCATTTTCTTCAGCATGACCAAAGTCTTTGGCAAAAATACTTTGGTAAATTTGTAATTTTTCTTTGTGTAGGGTCAGATGGCGTTCAAGTTCGGGCAAAACTGTATTGCCACCAAGCTGAGCCTCAACACGCAGTCTCACCATCAGTTCTTCGCGTAGCTGGGCAGGTGGGCTTTGTTTGACCAACCAGTCCGCAAGTTCTGTACGTCCAAGCAGTTCCGCTTGATAGGTTTTTTTACGCGAGGTTGCACCATCATCTTCTATTGTTGAAATCCAGCCTTTGCTCTGCATAGCGCTGAGTTCTCTATATATCTGTTGATGTGTAGCATTCCAAAAGAAGCCCATTGAACGGTCAAAACGACGCGCTAACTCAATACCTGTGCTTGGTTTTTCAATCAAACTGGTCAATAAAACATGAGCTAATGACATTTCGGTAATATTTCGCAAATAAAATGGACGTAGAGTCATTATGCAACATGTTGCATAAAAAACAAATCTCGATTATAAAGATAAATATTATGCAACTTGTTGCATTAAATAATTTGATCTAACCTTGTATTTAAAATACCAGCCAGCGAAAGCACGCCAAGGAGTACACATGTCTAATTATCCGCATTTACTTGCGCCTTTAGATTTAGGCTTTACCACATTAAAAAACCGCGTATTAATGGGATCTATGCACGTTGGACTTGAAGAAGTTGAAGGTGGTTATGATCGCATGGCGGCATTTTATGCAGAGCGTGCCGCTGGCGGTGTAGGGTTAATTGTAACAGGGGGGATTTCACCCAATGATCATGGTGTGACTTTTCACGGTGGTTCTAAGTTAGATACTTTAGAAGAAGCGGAAAAGCATAAAGTCATCACACAAGCCGTACATGATGCGGGTGGCAAAATTGCATTACAGATTTTGCATACTGGGCGTTATTCGTATCAGGCTGAAAACGTTGCACCTTCTGCAATTCAAGCGCCGATCAACCCTGTAAAACCCCATGCTCTTACTTCTGCTGAAGTGAATCAGACTATTGCGGACTTTGTGAATTGTGCAAAATTGTCACAAGTTGCTGGCTATGATGGTGTTGAAATCATGGGTTCAGAAGGTTACTTAATCAATGAGTTCATCGCAGCACGTACCAACCATCGTGATGATGAATGGGGCGGAAGCTATGAAAACCGTATTCGTTTCCCGATTGAAATCGTAAAACGCACTCGTGCAGAAGTGGGTGAAAACTTTATTATTATTTATCGTCTTTCAATGTTGGATTTGGTTGAAGGTGGTTCGACTTTAGAAGAAGTGATTCAGCTTGCCAAAGAAATTGAAAAGGCGGGTGCAACCATTATCAATACAGGTATTGGTTGGCATGAAGCACGTATTCCAACGATTGCAACCAAAGTGCCACGTGCGGCATTTACATGGGTGACCAAGAAGCTAAAAGGTTCAGTTCAGATTCCTTTGGTGACGTCTAACCGTATTAATACACCAGAAATGGCTGAACATGTTTTGGCTCAGGGTGATGCGGATATGGTGTCTATGGCACGCCCAATGCTTGCAGATGCTGAGTTTGTACTCAAAGCAGAACAAGGTCGTAGCGATGAAATCAATACCTGTATTGGTTGTAACCAAGCTTGTTTGGATCAAATTTTCTCTATGCAAATTGCGACCTGTTTAGTTAACCCGCGTGCATGTTATGAAACTGAACTGATTTTTAAAGAAAGTGCGCAAAAGAAAAATATTGCGGTGATTGGTGCTGGGCCTGCAGGTTTGAGTTTTGCGACTTATGCCGCTGAGCGTGGACATCAGGTGACTGTTTTTGATGCAGCAAGTCAGATTGGTGGGCAGTTTAATATTGCGAAGACTATTCCTGGTAAAGAAGAGTTTTACGAAACACTGCGTTATTTCAAACGTAAAATTGAATTACAACCGAATATCAAGTTGGTGCTGAATCATACTGCAACTTATGAGGAACTGAGCGCTGAGAACTATGATGACATCGTGGTTGCAACAGGCGTTACTCCACGTGAGCTGACTATTGAAGGGATTGATCACCCGAAAGTGTTGAGCTATATCGAAGTTCTACGTGAGCGTAAGCCTGTCGGTAAAAAAGTCGCGATTATTGGTGCGGGCGGTATTGGTTTCGATACAGCAGAATACTTAAGCCATGAAGGTGAAAGTGGTAGTTTAAACCCACAAAAATTCTATGATGAGTGGGGCATTGATATCAGCTATGCACATGTTGGCGGCTTAAAACAGCCAGTTTTGGAGCAGTCAGATCGTGAAATTTACCTTCTACAGCGTAAAGCGAAGGCAGTCGGTGCAAACTTAGGTAAAACCACGGGGTGGATTCACCGCACAGGGCTAAAACATCGCGATGTAAAAATGATTGCAGGTGCAAGCTACGATAAAATTGATGATCAAGGTCTGCACATTACAGTAAATGATCAGACAACGGTTTTAGAGGTAGATCACGTGATTATTTGTGCAGGACAGGAGTCTTATACAGCAATGTACGATCAGTTAAAAGCCGATGGTAAAAATGTGCATTTGATTGGTGGTGCGAAAGAAGCAGGTGAGTTAGATGCGAAGCGTGCGATTCGTCAAGGTGCTGAACTGGCTGCGACCATTTAATCAGTAACAATAATTTATCAACTTAAAATTTGTAATAAATCTCCCTCTCCTATACGGAGAGGGTTTGGGAGAGAAATTTTCTAAAATATTATCTTTTCCCTCGTGTTGCCTTTTCCTTGAAGCGTAAGTGATGCAAGAGAAGGTGCCTTTAATTGCAATTAGATTTGAGTAAATTCACTTTCATAAGGACATAAGAATGAGTTTAGCAACAACCAAACAAGCGCTAGTACGTTGGCATGAAATGGTCACGACTCGTGATATGAGCATCTTAAATGAACTTTTAGCAGAAGATGTGGTGTTCCGTTCACCTGTGGCGTTTAATCCTTATCCGGGTAAGCAAGTGGTTTTTTTTATTTTAAGTAATGTGATTCAGGTTTTTGAAAACTTTACTTACCACCGTGAATTTTTTACAGAAGATGGTTTAAGTGTCGTCCTTGAGTTTTCTGCCAATGTCGGCGAAAAAAAACTCAAAGGGATTGACATGATTCGTTTTAATGAGCAAGGTCAAATTGTAGATTTTGAAGTGATGATCCGTCCTAAATCTGGGCTAGAGGCCTTAGCTGTACAAATGGGACAGCGAATGGCAGCTTTTGCACCTCAAGCTGGATGATAGACGTGTGACTTGTTATTTATAGTTAGGCACGAAAATTGATGCATCACCAAGAAAGATAGGAAAAAAGAAGGTACTGATATGAATGCTGTATTCAGTTTGCTAAACCAATTAAGCCAAACGGCGTGGGATCGAGTAACTGGTGCGGAACACCCGAAACTTTTTCTTAATCCACAAGGTGAAATTCAAGAGACGATAGGTGCACTACCACAGCTTCAACAAAAGTACCGACCGACGCCGTGGTTATCCAACACGCATGCCCATCTTTTGTATTTTGATGTGATTCGGAAACGTCAAATTCAATTAGAGTATGATCATTTTGATCAATTAGAGATGCAAGACGGTGGGGTCACAGGCATCATGTGGTTCGGTTATGACTTACCTGAAGCGACGCCAACGGTTGTGGTCATGCATACGATTACAGGTTCGCCTGAAAGTATGCGTGAGGTGGTACGTGACTTAAATCGCTATACAGGTTGGCGCATTGCACTCTGTTTACGCCGTGGTCATGCTGACCTACCTATGCCTGTACCGAAAATGAATCTTTTCGGTTCAACTGATGATTTACGTGAACAAATTGCCTTTATTCAAAGCACATTTCCAGCTTCAACTCTTTTTGCCGTAGGTTCTTCTGCGGGCACGGGGCTGTTAGTGCGTTATTTGGGAGAAGAGGGTAATCAAACCCCTTTTAAAGCGGCCTTTGCATTGTGTCCGGGTTATAACACGGAGTTGGGTTTTGTAAATGTGCATCCCTTTTACAGTAAGGTCATGACTAAAAAGTTATTTAAGAAATTTATTTTTCCTTACCAGCAAACATGGCAACAAACAGCTTCTGTATCTCAAGTCTTAATGACCAAAACCTTGGCCGAATTTGAGTCGAGTTATTATGAAATGGCGGGTTATGTAGACTATGACAGTTATAACCAAGCCACAAACCCAATCTATGTATTTGAAAATGTTGCCATTCCATTGCTGATTTTAAATGCAGAGGATGATCCTGTCTGTCACATTAAGAACTTTGAACCGTATAAAGATATGATTCAAAAAATGCCGAATATTGCTGTAGTGACGACGAAAAAGGGCAGTCATTGTGGTTTCTATGAAGGGGCGCTCAATACCGAGTCTTGGGCAACCAAGTTGATTGCGGACTTTTTGAAACTGGAACAACAAAAACACTAAATATAAAAAGACCTACAGCAGTGTAGGTCTTTTTGATTGGTTCAGCAGTGTACTGGCTTAAAGGGCTTCACAGGTTTTCTTGCTGAGACCGAACCTCATCTGTAGCAAAACCAAGATCAAGGCCATAAAGCTGAGCGCGGCACCTGTATATGAAACTGCTGCATAGCTGAGTTGCAGACTCAGTACCGTTGCACCTGCAAAGGCACCTAAGGCATTACCTAAGTTAAACGCACCAATGTTGACTGAAGAGGCGAGTCCAGGCGCATCTTCTGCGACCGACATGACGCGCATTTGCAGTGGCGGTACAACCGCAAATGCCGCCGCACCCCAAATCACCAAGCCAATCGCTGCACCAGTAGTTGTTTGCGCTAGTACGGGGAAAATAAGCATCATCAGCATTAACAGGACAAGGAAGCCTATCAGGGTTTTCTCTAAGGATAGATCGGCAAACTTTCCGCCAAAATGGTTGCCAATGGAGAAGCCAATCCCGATTAAAACCAACATCAATGTGATGGTTTGTGGTGATGCATGCATAAATACGTGTAGGCTCGGAGCAATGTAGGTATACAACGCAAACATGGCGCCCGCGCTCATGACCGTGGTTAGTAAGGCAAGGACGACAGGGGCACGTGTTAAAACACGCAATTCTTTTGCCACATTCGGTTTAACCACATCGTGATCTTGTGGAAGCGCTTTCCATAGTGCCAACATGGTCATGATGCCTAAGATTGAAATTGCAGCAAAAGCCACGCGCCAACTGGTATTTTGACTGAGCCACGTTGCAAGTGGGACACCGCCAATATTGGCAATGGTGAGGCCCATAAACATCATAGCGACCGCACTGGCTTGTTTGTCTTTAGGCACTACACTTGAGGCTACGACTGAACCTAAACCGAAGAATGCGCCATGGTTTAAACTGGTCATTAAACGTGCTCCCATCAGGCTTATATAATCAGGCGCAACGGTTGCCAACACATTTCCGATCGTAAAAATTGCCATCAATAGGATTAAAGCTGTTTTCTTAGGAAAGCGTGCCAGCCATAAGGTCATGAGCGGAGCCCCAATCATGACGCCTACTGCATAGGCACTAATCAGCAGTCCAGCTTGTGGAATTGACACGGACAAATCATTGGCAATTTCAGGCAAAAAGCCCATGGGTGAAAACTCGGTGGTTCCAATGGCAAAAGCACCCACTGCAAGCGCCAAAAGTGGAAAATTAATTTTCATAGCGATGCTCAATCCCAAATGGGAGCTAATCCTTCAGGATTCACTTCACGTTGATTTCGGTCTAATTGCGTAATTGCCATCATTTCTTCAGTCGAGAGTTGAATCTCTTGTGCCTTTAAGTTGGATATCAAGTGTTCGCGTTTGGTTGAAGAGGGTATGACTGCAAAACCACGTTGTAATGCCCAAGCTAAGCTAATTTGTGCAGTGGATACCTGATGTTGCTGCGCGATCCGCATTAGAATTGGATCATGCAAAACCTTACCGTAAGCGAGTGTCATATATGAAGTGACATCAATGTTTTGAGCTTGGAGGAAATCAACCAACTTATGGTTTTGTAGATAGGGGCTGAGCTCAATTTGGTTGGTTGCGATATTTTCTAACCCAATACTCTCTATTGCCTGTTGAGTCAGCTCAATATTGAAGTTAGAAATACCAATGTGTTCGGTCAAACCTTGTTGTTTTGCTTCCAATAAATTCTGCATGAGTTCTGTAATGTTCACACCTGTGCTTGGGGCAGGCCAGTGGATCAAGGTTAGATTTACTGCATCGGTTTTTAATTTGTTCAAACTTTCTTTTAAACTTGGAATCAATTTTTCGGCTGAATAATTTTCCGTCCAAATTTTTGTGGTGAGAAAAAGATCTTGACGATTGATACCACTCAGCTCAAGGGCTTGACCAACTTCGGCTTCATTACCATAGATTTGAGCAGTATCGACTGCGCGATAACCGACTTCTAACGCAGTTTTCACAGACTGAATGACAGTATCACCTGTTAAACGGAAAGTGCCTAAGCCGAATTGAGGAACGATATTCATTTTTTACTCGATAACTTGTTTCATGGAATGAGGCTATTTTGTAGAAAAAGGGCTTGCTTAAAAACTGGGTAATTTGCAAAATATTATTGACTAATAATCAATAATTAAACATGAAATCAACCATAGAAGAATTAACGGCTTTTGTGAGCATTGTTGATAGTGGCTCTATCGTCAAAGCTGCGCAGCAGTTAGATCAAACTACATCGGGTGTCAGCCGTGCATTGCAACGTTTAGAGTCTAAGTTGAATGTGACTTTGCTGGAGCGAACGACACGGAAGCTCAAGCTGACTTATGAAGGGCAGCAGTTCCTGCTAAAGGCGCGTAAGATTTTACTTGATCTGACCGAAGCTGAAGAGAGTCTGCAAAATACTGATGCGGAGGCGTCTGGTTTGATTCGGATTGATTCAGCAACGCCCTTTGTATTGCATGTGATTGTGCCTCTGATTGAAGAGTTTATGCAGTGCTATCCAAAAATTGATATAGAAATTACCAATCACGATCAGGTCATAGATTTACTTGAACATAAAACCGATGTTGCGATTCGGTTTGGTGAGTTGGCGGATTCAAGCTTACATGCCAAGCTGCTTTGTAAAAGTCGTTTATATATAGTGGCAAGCCCTACTTATGTGCAAAAACATGGTCTACCTAAAAATCCAGCAGAATTAAGCTCACACACTTTGCTTGGTTTTAGCCAACCTGCACATTTAAATACGTGGCCTATTCAGTTGGAGGATGAACCTTTAACTATTCAGGCCAAAATTAAATGCTCAAATGGAGAAACGGTTCGCCAGTTGGCATTGCAAGGGGCAGGGATTGCATGTTTGTCACGTTTTATGGTTGAACAAGATATTCAACATGGGCGGTTTATTGCTTTGCTGGAAGATCAGATTCAGATTAAAGAGCAGAAAATACATGCGGTCTACTATCAACAGAACTATGTGCCAAAACGTATTCGCTTGTTTATCGACTTTCTTGCAGAAAAATTAAAAGCTTATTTATAAGCTGACAATAAAAAAACCCGATATTAATCGGGTTTTTTAATCGTCTAAACAGCGATGATTAGTTTTCTAAAGCTGGTGTCGCTGCTGCAATTGCTGCTGCAACCGCATCATCTTCAGTTTGCGTATTTGGGTTTGTATTGCTTGGACGTGCTTGCGTTGGTTTTTCTTCTGCTTTAGGTGCTTCTGCTTTAGGTGCAGGCTCTGCTGCTGGAGCAGGTGCTGGTGTTTCACGACGGATTTCGGTGGTGGTATTCGGTGTTTCTTCGCGAATCACTTCAACTTGCGCTGGAATTTCAGGCTCAGACGCTGCTAAAGGTTGAAGTTCAACAGTTTGTTGTTGCTCTGTAGTGACGACTTCAACTTGTTCTTGTTCATCTTCTTTAGGCGCTTCTTTCTTGACACATGCTGTTAATAGTAAGCCTGCTGCAATGGCACCACAAATTAAAAGTTTTTTATTCATAATTACATAAAATCGAGTGTTTGAAGGATCGCGCCATTATAACAGCAAAATGCAAGATGAAAATCCTATGAACTTAGCTTAATTTTATCTGCCAAATGCTGATAGAATATCCAATTGTTTATTGTTCTATGAATTGATGCGGATTGACTTTGCTTTATTGGTACAAGGTAAAGTAAAATTGCGCAACATTGCAGGCCGAATTAGGCTCGATTGTACGAGAAACCCAATGACCCATTTTATTTTCGTGACTGGTGGTGTAGTTTCATCACTAGGTAAAGGTATTTCAGCTGCTTCAGTTGCTGCGCTTTTAGAAGCCCGTGGATTAAAAGTAACCATGGTAAAAATGGATCCATACATTAATGTCGATCCAGGGACTATGAGCCCGTTCCAACATGGTGAAGTTTTTGTCACAGAGGATGGTGCAGAAACCGATTTAGACTTGGGTTATTACGAACGTTTCTTGCGTCGTGCGAAAATGACCAAGTTAAATAACTTTACTTCTGGTCGCGTATACCAAGACGTTTTAAATAAAGAACGCCGTGGTGACTACCTTGGTGGAACTGTTCAAGTTATTCCACATATTACAGACAACATCAAAGAACGTGTACTTCGCGCAGGCGAAGGTTATGACGTTGCAATTGTTGAAATTGGCGGTACAGTAGGTGACATCGAATCTCTCCCATTCATGGAATCTGTACGTCAACTTATGGTTGAACTAGGTCATAAGCGCACTATGCTTATGCACTTAACTTTGCTTCCATATATCAAATCTGCGGCAGAGTTGAAAACTAAACCAACTCAGCACTCAGTAAAAGAATTGTTATCGATTGGTATTCAGCCTGACATTTTAATTTGTCGTACTGAATATGATGTTGATGCAGACACGACCCGTAAAATTGCCTTGTTCACAAACGTTGAAGCGCGTGCAGTTGTGGTGTGTAAAGATGCGCGCAGCATTTACCAAATTCCGCGTACATTCTATGAACAAAATGTTGACGACTTGATCTGTGAACGTTTTGGTTTCAATGACTTGCCTGAAGCTGATTTAACCGATTGGGACAATGTTGTAGAAGCACTACTAAACCCTGAATACACGGTTCGTGTTGCAATGGTAGGTAAATATGTTGAACTTCCAGATGCGTATAAGTCTGTGAATGAAGCGCTTTTACATGCGGGTATTCAGAATCGCGTTAAAGTTCAAATTGACTATGTCAATGCTGAAGAGCTTGAAAGCCAAGATGTCAATGAAGTATTGAAAGATATGGATGCAATCTTAGTGCCGGGCGGTTTTGGTGAACGTGGTACTGAAGGGAAAATGCAAGCGATTAAATTCGCACGTGAAAACGGTGTTCCATTCTTGGGTATCTGTTTAGGTATGCAGTTGGCTGTGATCGAATATGCACGTAATGTTGTGGGTATTAGTGATGCGAGTTCGACTGAATTCAATCGTTCGACTAAGTCTCCATTGATTGGTCTAATCACTGAGTGGTTAGATGAGCGTGGCGAAGTTCAACAGCGTAATGTTGACTCTGATCTTGGCGGTACGATGCGTTTGGGTGCTCAAAAATCAGAATTGGTTGAAGGCACTAAAACACGTGAAGTGTATGGTTCAGCAGATATTATTGAACGTCACCGTCACCGCTATGAGATGAATAACCGTTTTATTCCAGCGCTTGAAGAAGCTGGCATGAAAATTTCGGGCTATTCACCTGTACAGCACTTAGTAGAAACAGTTGAAATTCCTCAACATCCTTGGTTTATTGCTGTACAATTCCATCCGGAATTTACAAGTTCACCACGTGATGGACACCCATTATTTGCTAGTTTTATTGATGCTGCAAAAGCACAGTATAAAAAAGCGAAGTAATCTGGGTTAAGTAATAAACTAGGAAGTTTAAATGTCACAATTAAAACCACAAGAAATTGTACGTTTAGGCGATATACAAATGGCAAACCACTTGCCATTTGTACTATTCGGCGGCATGAACGTACTTGAGTCTAAAGACTTGGCTTTTGAAATTGCAGAGACCTATGTCGATATCTGCAAGCGTTTGGAGATTCCTTATGTATTTAAAGCCAGTTTTGATAAGGCTAACCGTTCAAGCTTGAACTCGTTTCGAGGGCCAGGCCTAGAAAAAGGGATTGAGTGGTTAGCTGACATTAAAAAACATTTCAATGTACCCATCATTACTGATGTACATGAACCTTACCAAGCTGCACCTGTAGCGGAGGTTGCGGATATTATCCAACTTCCTGCTTTCTTAAGTCGTCAGACTGATTTGGTTGAGGCGATGGCAAAAACCGATGCCATCATTAACATCAAAAAAGCACAATTCCTTGCACCTCATGAAATGCGCCATATTTTGCATAAGTGTTTAGAGGCAGGGAATGACAAGCTCATTATTTGTGAACGTGGTTCGGCATTTGGTTACAATAATTTGGTTGTAGACATGTTGGGCTTTGACATCATGAAAGAAATGAATGTCCCTGTGTTCTTTGATGTGACCCATGCGCTTCAAACTCCGGGTGGTCGTGCTGATTCTGCGGGCGGTCGTCGTGCGCAAATTACGACACTTGCTCGCGCGGGAATGGCAACAGGTCTGGCAGGTTTATTCTTGGAAGCGCATCCTGACCCAGAAAAAGCCAAGTGTGATGGACCATGCGCATTGCGTATGTCTCAGCTTGAGCCTTTCTTGGCGCAGCTAAAAGAATTGGATACCTTGGTTAAAGGTTTCAAAAAGCTAGATACACACTAAATTATAAACTCATTGATGCCATCTAAAGCATCTCGTTATTAATCAACTGAGGAATTGTTCATGAGCCAAATCGTTGACATCCGTGCACGTGAAATTTTGGACTCTCGTGGTAACCCAACCATCGAAGCAGACGTAATCTTAGCATCTGGCGTAGTTGGCCGTGCATGTGCACCATCTGGTGCTTCAACTGGTTCTCGTGAAGCTTTAGAACTTCGTGATGGCGACAAAGCACGCTATTTGGGTAAAGGTGTTAAAAATGCGGTTAACAACGTAAACACTTTAATCCGTGATGCTTTGGTGGGTAAATCAGTATTCGAGCAAAAAGACATCGATAACACGATGATCGAACTTGATGGTACTGAAAACAAAGAAAAACTAGGTG
Organism: Acinetobacter sp. WCHA55; assembly: GCF_002165305.2. NCBI lineage: Bacteria > Pseudomonadati > Pseudomonadota > Gammaproteobacteria > Moraxellales > Moraxellaceae > Acinetobacter > Acinetobacter sp. WCHA55. Next base: position 1,325,627 of record NZ_CP032286.1, read on the forward strand.
CTAACGCAACGCTAGCTGTTTCTTTGGCTGCTGCACGTGCTGCAGCTGATGAAAAGAAAATTCCTCTTTTCCAATACATTGCAGACTTACGCGGTCAAACCATTTTGACTATGCCTGTACCAATGATGAACATCATCAATGGTGGTTCACATGCAGACAACAACGTTGATATTCAAGAATTCATGATTGAGCCTGTGGGTTTCACTTCATTCTCTGAAGCATTGCGTGCGGGTGCTGAAATCTTCCATTCTCTAAAATCAGTTTTAAACAAAAAAGGTTTAAATACTGCTGTAGGTGATGAGGGTGGTTTTGCACCAAACTTACGTTCAAACGAAGAAGCAATCACGGTAATTCTTGAAGCAATTGGTCAAACTGGTTACAAAGCTGGTTCTGATATTATGCTTGCGCTTGACTGTGCATCTTCAGAATTCTACAAAAATGGTCAGTACATCCTTGCTGGTGAAGGTAATAAAGCATTCACAAGCAATCAGTTCTCTGATTATTTAGCCGGCCTTGTAAACCAATATCCAATTATCTCAATTGAAGATGGTTTAGACGAGTCAGATTGGGAAGGTTGGTCTTACTTAACGTCTATCCTTGGCGATAAAATCCAGTTGGTAGGTGATGACTTATTCGTTACTAACCCGAAAATCCTTCAACGTGGTATTAATGAGAAAGTAGGTAACTCTATCTTAATCAAGTACAACCAAATTGGTACATTGACTGAAACTCTAGATGCAATCTATCTTGCGAAAGAAAATGGTTACTCTACAGTGATTTCACACCGTTCAGGTGAAACTGAAGATTCTACGATTGCGGATCTTGCAGTAGGTACTGCTGCTGGTCAGATTAAGACTGGTTCGCTGTGCCGTTCTGATCGTGTGGCGAAATACAACCAATTGCTTCGTATCGAAGAATTGACAAATGCTGCTTACCGCGGTAAAGCTGAGTTTAAAGGTTTAAACTAAGCGACTGATGTCAATGTTCAATGTATTCGACTCGTTGATGAGTAAAGTACTACTAGGCCTTGCGATCATTTTGATCGCAGGGTTTCAGTATTTATACTGGTTTGGTGAGGGTGGTTATCAAGACCATTTGCAACTCACACAAAAAATCCAACAACAAACTGAAATTAATAATGACTTAAAAGAACGTAATCGTGTCTTGGCGGCTGAAGTGTATGATTTGAAAAATGGAATTGAAGCCATTGAGGAGCATGCGCGCTTGGACTTGGGTTTAATCAAACCCCGAGAAACGTTTATTCAAATGAGTACCATCAGTACTCAATATAAGCCTGTTTATATTAATCCTAACGCCCAAATTGATTTGCGAACCAATGAAGACGATGAGCCTGAAACCCCTCCAGCCACCCCATAAATTGTGGGCTATTATTCCTGCTGCAGGCTCGGGTAGTCGCTTTTCTAAAACTGAACTAAAACAATATCAAATGATTGGACAAAAGACCGTACTTGAACATACGGTTTTACGGCTTAACCAATTGCCTTTACAGGGCTATGTTTTGGCGATTGGTTCAGATGATGATGTCGCTCAAAGTTTGCCTTTTACCAATATGGAAAGAGCACATTTTTGTGAAGGTGGTACTGAGCGTGTGGACTCAGTGCTTAATGCGCTCAATTATCTTTCCTCAATTGCTGATGCTGACGACTGGGTCTTTGTGCACGATGCTGCACGTCCATGTGTTACGCAGGATTGTTTACTGAAACTGATTGATACTGCTATTCAGTCCAATACAGGGGCAATTTTAGCTATTCCTGTTAGAGATACTTTAAAGCGTGTGATTTCAGCACAAGATATTCAAGAAACCGTTGACCGTTCACAGCTTTGGCAGGCACAAACCCCACAGATTGCTAAACTAGGGATACTAAAAAAAGCAATTGAACATGCGCTGGAGGCACAAGCTTTAATTACTGATGAAGCCAGTGCTTTAGAGTTTGTTGGTGAAAAGGTTCAAGTCGTACAAGGACGCTCCGATAATATTAAAATTACCTATCCAGATGACCTTGAGCTTGCTCGCCTGATTTTGGCGGCACAATAAAAATAATTTGAATTTATTGGGCTAAAACTACAGAAATATGGGTTTGAATGATGTTATCTAAAACACTTTGAACTTATAATTTGCCCTGTCTTTAGCTCATTCAATTTACGCAAATGATACCATCACAGCAGTATCGTTTTTTACGTCAGTCTTTACGTGACGGTAGAAGCATTAAACATGACTCATCTCGCTGGGATAAATTACATTTAGATCCATGGCTTTTATGCTTTCTGATTTTAAATGCCGTGTTGGGATTGCTGGTCATTTATAGTGCTTCAGCGCAAGATATGGGTATGGTGTTTCGCCAGGCCACAAGCTTTGCTGTGGGCTTCATTGTGATGATTATCTGTGCGCAAATTCCACCGAAAGTCTATCAGGCCATTAGTCCTTATTTTTTCATTTTAGCTGTGATTCTGATGGTGCTGGTCTTGGTGGTGGGGGAAACCCGCATGGGAGCCAGACGTTGGATTAGTCTACCGGGTATTGGTAGCATGCAGCCTTCTGAGTTTATGAAGTTTGCCATGCCTTTAATGATGGCGTGGTACTTTGCAGGCCGTGCATTCCCGCCTAAGTTTATGCATATTGTGATTTCGTTGGGCATTATGATGCTGCCGTTTTTATTGGCGGCTTTACAGCCTGACTTAAATTTGGGGCTTTTGATTCCTGGTGTATGTGTTATTTTTCTTAGCGGGATCTCTTGGCGGCTCATTGCTTTGGCTTGTGGTGCATTGGCTGTTGCAGCCCCATTATTATGGATGTTTTTTTTGCAAGAGTACCAAAAAAAGCGAGTGCTCACTTTATTTGACCCAGAGTCAGATGCATTGGGTGCGGGTTGGAATATTATTCAATCCAAGATTGCCATTGGTTCAGGTGGCTTAATGGGTAAGGGTTTCACTGAAGGTACACAGTCACATTTGGGATATTTGCCAGAGCATCATACCGACTTCATTATGTCAACGTATGCGGAAGAGTTTGGCTTTATTGGGGTATTCTTACTGTTTAGTTTGTTTGCGGCTATTATCATTCGTTGTTTGATTATTGGGATGAATAGCTTTCATAATTTTGGTCGTTTATATGCGGGTGCTGTGGGCTTAACGTTCTTTTTCTTTGTATTGTTAAACTCGGGGATGGTGAGCGGAATTTTACCTGTAACAGGTGATCCATTACCACTGATGAGTTATGGTGGAACTGCGGTGATTACCATGCTAGCCAGCATGGGAATTGTGATGTCGATACATACTCATCGTTAAAGGTAAAGAATCAAGCCAGCGATATTGCTGGCTTTTTCGTGTTTAAAATAAGAGAAAAACTCTAATGTTTTTTGATCTTTATAAAGCACCATATTGTTGCCATGTTTCGCCTGTATGCAGGCTGTCATAATAGTTTTGCAGAGTGTTCAAGTCATGGTATTGCGTATAAGCCAGTATAAAAAGTCCAAAAACTAAAGTCGCCTTTAATAGATTTAAACGCGAATGTTGCTGTGAGAAATAATCTAAGCTAAGTAAGGTGAGTATGACTGAGGGAAGAATGGCAATACTTTCATGCTGAAAAAGAAATGCCCAATGATTGAGATAAACCAGACTTAAAATGAGTCCAATCAATCCTATATGGTTATAGATCTTTTTCTTTGCAGTTGCTTTCAAAACAATAATGGTTTGAAATATTAAAATTAGACCACTAAAAAGGTACACGCTTTTTCCACCAATAATCACACTATAGATCGCATTGAATAGGCAATAAGCCAACAATACGAATAGTACGAGAGAATAGAGTTTGGCATAGAGAGTGTGTGAAAAGGGGAGAATCTGTTTCATAATTTGCTCTATTGAAAACTCACATCGTATTAAAAAGGGGATTTGAAGCTTAACATGCTATTTGCTTCTTGTGGCGGAGGTGTACTTTTTCTGTGTTGGAGATACTCTGAGTAAATGTCGCGTACGAGTTGAACTTAGCCCGCATATCATGAAACACAATGTTCCGCCAATAAGTACTGCGGGCACCACAGAAAAATAACGCGTCATCAGGCTCATGTGTAGTGCACCGAGCTGATTGCCTGAAGTCACTAAGATGCCATTTAACGCTGCTACACGCCCTAATAGCGCTTTTGGTGGGAGTTGTTGTAATAAGGTTTGTCGAATGACCATGCTGATGCTATCAAAGGCACCGATCAAAACAAGGAAGAATACTGAGAGCCAGAGATGGGAGGATAGTGCGAAGGCTAAAGTGCAAAAAGCAATGGCAAAACTACTATAGAGCATGTTTCTCCATGCAGTTTGCATTGGAGAATAGCAGGTCAACACCAACATCATGATACAGGCACCCATGGCAGGTGCAGCTCTGAGTATACCTAAGCCTTCAACGCCTAGATGCAGGATATCGTGTGCAAAAATAGGTAGTAAGATAATGACACTACAAAAAAGCATGGCGCTGAGATCCAGCAACATGCTCCAGAACATCAGTGGATGTTTAAAGATGAACATATAGGCTTCTTTTAAGCTTTTGCTTAAATACTGTTTATGCGGGCTAGGGAATTGACGAGGACTTAATCCGAACAAGCAGATGCTACCCATGCAACATAACAGAAAAACAATAAAGAGGGTTTTTTCAAGCCCAAGTTGGCCGAGTAAAAGTCCTGCACATAAGGGTGCTAAAATGCCACCCATTTGCCAAATGAGTGCCGTCCAAGTGGCTGCATTGCTATAGGCTGGCTCTGGGGTGAGAAAAGGGCGTAATGAATTAAATGATGGGCTGTAAATGCCTCTAAGTATGCCTAAGCAAAAGATGAGACTATAAATGCCACATAAAAGTGTATTTTGTTGAATGTGCTGTTGTTGGTACTGAGAAAAAAGAACAATAAATAATAATGGAATTAGAGTGCTACAGCTAAAACTCCATTGCACAATTTTTTGTCGGTTATAGCGGTCAGCCCAGTCACCACTAATAAGAGAGAGGCAAATAAAGGGAAGCAATTCAATTAAGGCAATCATGCCAAGGCTCAGTGGATTCTGAGTGAGTTGATAGACGCTATAGGCAATGACGACTTCTTGAATCATGATGGCTAGAATTAAGCACAACTGATTGATAGTCAGAAGTGAAAAATCACGTGAACGAAAAGCCAAAAAAGCGTCGGAATGGAAAAGCGACATAAACAGAATAATTTTAAATATGAATTAAAAAAAGGATGGCGCAAAGTCCATCCTTTTTAGGGTTTAAAGCAGATTACTGTGCTTTTGCTAGCGCAGCAGTTTCGTCATTTGCAGCTTTTGCCATAGGTGTGTATTTCAAACCTAGGGTTGTACTGGTGTATTGGCGAACTTGGTCAAGAAGCACAGGATTGGTGCTGAGTTCTTGTTGGTACGATTTTACAATTTCATGTAATTTCGGATTCCATTTACCTGCTACTTGCTGAGGGAATGCTTTTTCAAGCAAGCTCAACATAATATAAGGAGAAGTTGAAGCACCAGGGGACGCACCTAATAGAGCAGTCACAGCACCTTCTTGTGATGCAAAAATCTCGGTACCAAATTGCAAGCTTGCAGGTTTGCCTGGTTCTTTCTTAATGATTTGAACACGTTGACCACCTTGATTCATGCGCCAGTCTTCTGGTTTTGCATCAGGGTAGTATTTTTTCAACTCATTAAAACGGTCTTCATCGGTCATCATAACTTGGCTCACCAAGTATTTGACCAAATCAAGATTTTCCATACCCACAGCAGTCATTGGTAAAACGTTGTTCTTCGTGGTTGATTTCAATAAATCAAGCTGAGAACCTTGTTTTAAGAACTTGTTTGAATAAGTTGCAAATGGGCCAAACAACACATATTTTTTACCGTCGATATAACGTGTATCAATATGTGGGACAGACATTGGAGGTGCGCCTAATTCAGCACGACCATAAACTTTTGCAGTATGACCTTCAGTGACTTTCGGGTTGTCGGTCATTAAGAACACGCCACCTACAGGGAAGCCAGCATATTGCTTCGCTTCTGGTAAGCCTGTCATTTGTAAAAGCTTAACCGCTGCACCGCCTGCACCAATAAAGACAAAACGCGTTTTCACATGATCTGTTTTACCTGTAGTTAGGTTTTTAAATGCAACAGTCCACGTTTTATCATCGTTTTGGCTAATGCCAGTTACTTCAGTTGATGTTTGTAGTTTGAAGTTAGATTGTTTTTTAAGGTGATTGACCAATTGAGTGGTGATCGAACCATAGTTTACATCCGAACCTACATCCATGCGTGTTGCCGCTACTTTCTGCGCAGCATCACGGCCATTCATCACCAAAGGTGCCCATTGTTTAATTTCAGCAGGATTTTCAGAGAATTTCATGCCATAGAACATTGGGTTTTTAACCATTGCAGCGTAACGTTTTTCGAGGAAATTCACGTTATCGCCCCAAACGAAAGCAATATGCGGTACAGGGTTGATGAAACTATTTGGTTGTCCTAAAACACCTTCTTTGACTTGATAAGACCAGAACTGTTTTGCAACTTCAAATTGTTCAGCCACTTTTACAGCTTTGGTAATGTCCATTTTCCCATCTTTTTCAGAGGTATAGTTCATTTCCATAAAGCCAGAGTGACCTGTGCCTGCATTGTTGAAGCCGTTTGAGCTTTCTTGGGCAACATTGTCTAGGCGTTCATACATGCGAATTTGCCAGTTTGGCTCAAGCTCGCTTAGATATGTACCTAAAGTTGCACTCATGATCCCACCGCCAACTAAGACTGCGTCAACAACAGGCTCATTGCTGGTGGTTTGAATTTTTTTAGACGTGACGGGTCTAAATAAGAAAATTACGACTGCAATAATAAGCAGTACGATTAATACCAAAAGGTATTTTAAAAATTTGTTCATGCGATTATGACCTTGGGGAGCAGGTTTTGGATCGCTTTATAGCGAAAAGAATAAAAAAATAAGAAGAATGATAGAGCTACTTATAAATGACCAGCTTGGTATAGTTGAAGTAATACTTAAAAGCTGAAAAGCGCGCAAAAATATAACTTTTGAGCCTATCACACAGTCCTGATTTATGAATATTTTAGACTAAATATGTATTGACTTAGTAATTTTTATTGTAAATGGGTTGGGTTGGGCTATAAAAATGAGTGATGTGCAAAGTTAACCATTGTTTTTATTCGGTTTTATTTAGGTGTGATTTCTGTATTTAAAATACGGATGTTTAATATCTATACAAGAGTCCAATCTTTTTAACGTTTAAATGTATAAGTTGAGTTAGAAAGTAAGTCCTAAAGATAAAGCAAGTTGTGATTGGGTTGTTTTAGAAAATATGAATAATTGCCTGACCTTATTATCCTAAAGCTGAATAAAAGGTCAGGTTTTACGCCATTAAGATTTATGCGATTTCGGCGCGATAAAATGGAGCAGTTGAACGTGGTAAAGCTTGGTGACCACGTATTTGATCCGCGATTTTTTCAGCCATCATAATGGTGGTTGCATTTAAGTTACCTGTGATAATGAGCGGCATAATCGACGCATCCACCACACGTAAATTTTGCATCCCATGTACACGACCTTGTCCATCAACTACCGCCATATCATCTTCACCCATTTTACAACTACAGGATGGATGATAAGCCGTTTCAGCATGATTACGCACAAATTCGTCTAATTCAGCATCGCTACTCACATCTTTTCCGGGGCTGATTTCTTCGCCTCGATAAGGATCAAGCGCAGGTTGTTGCATGATTTCTCGAGTAATACGGATGGCATCACGAAATTCCTGCCAGTCTTGTTCGGTCGACATGTAGTTAAATAGAATACTTGGATGGTCGAAAGGATTCTTAGAGGTCACCTGTACTCGACCGCGGGAAGGTGAGCGCATCGAACCGACATGGGCTTGGAAGCCATGTTCTTTGACAGCATTGCTGCCATTATAGTTAATTGCAACAGGCAAAAAGTGATATTGAATATTTGGCCAGGTAAATTCTTTAGATGATCGAATAAAGCCACCTGCTTCAAACTGGTTGCTTGCTCCAATCCCAGTACCGTTAAATAGCCACTCTGCACCAATCGCAGGTTGGTTTTGCCATTTTAAAGCAGGGTAGAGAGAAACGGGTTGCGTGCACTTATATTGTAAGTACATTTCTAAATGGTCTTGCAGGTTTTCACCTACACCCGGTAAGTCGTGTACAACTGGAATGTCGATAGATTGGAGTAAGGTGCTTGGACCCACACCTGAACGTTGCAAAATTTGCGGTGATGCAATCGCTCCAGCACAAAGTAGAACTTCCTTATTAGCATAGACCTGAAGCAAGTTGTTGTGATCAGCCCCTTGAATATATTCAACACCAATCGCTTGTTTGCCATTGAACAAAATTTGATTGGTCATGGCATGGGTAATAATGGTTAGATTTGTTCGACCTTTGGCCATATCCAAATAGCCGCGTGCAGTGCTTGAGCGTCGACCTTTGGGGGTCACGGTTCGATCCATTGGGCCAAAACCTTCTTGTTGATAACCATTTAAGTCATCAGTGCGAGGATAGCCTGCTTGCACACCCGCTTCAACCATGGCGTGGAATAAAACGTTATTGTTTGCTTTAGGCGTGGCGACAGAAACAGGACCAGCATCGCCATGATAGTCATTGCCACCAATATCACGGGTTTCAGCTTTTTTGTAATAAGGCAGACAGTCCGCATAGCTCCAGTCTTCAAGACCTTTAAGGCTGGCCCATTGTTCTAAATCCATGGCATTTCCACGGATATAACACATGCCATTAATCAATGATGACCCGCCTAAGCCTTTGCCACGTCCACATTCCATACGACGGTTGTTCATGTGGGGTTCTGGGTCGGTTAAATATGCCCAGTTATAACGACGCCCTTGCAAAGGATAAGCCAAAGCAGCGGGCATTTGGGTGCGAAAGTCGAGACGATAATCAGGTCCACCTGCTTCGAGTAACAGTACCGAAACATCTGGGTCTTCGGTTAAGCGAGCAGCCAGTACATTACCCGCAGAACCTGCGCCAATAATAATATAATCGTAGTGTTGAGAATGCATAATGATCCTTTTTCTATGGCAGGGCCACGTTGCATGAGAACGTGGCCACATGTTGAGTTGAGGATGAAAAAAGACTAAATAGAAAGGAAGTAAGGGTTTAGATAGCTAAAATTCAGACTTTAAAAAATACTTTGGTATTCGCCCAGTTCAACTTGAACCGATTTGATGCGGGTATAGTGTTCAAGTGTGGTGATGCCATTTTCTCGTCCAACGCCCGACTGTTTATAACCCCCCACAGGCATTTCAGCAGGGGATTCGCCCCAAGTATTAATCCAGCAAATACCTGCCTCAAGCTGATGAATAATTCGATGTGCTTGGGAAATATCTTGTGTGACCACACCCGCAGCTAACCCATAACTGGTGTTGTTGGCACGTTGGATGACTTCGTCAATACTGTCATAGCTTAAAATGCTCATGACAGGACCAAAGATTTCATCTTGTACAATGTGCATGTCGTCGTGACAGTTGGTGAAAACGGTCGGTAATACATACGCACCTTGAGCAAGGGTTGCTTCGGTGGCACGTTGTCCTCCCGTCAATAAGGTTGCACCTTGCTGTTTGCCTGACTCAATATAAGACAAGACTTTTTCCATATGGGGAAAGCTGACTAAAGGTCCAAAGTTGGTTTCAGCTTGCATAGGATCTCCCATACGGATACGTTTTACACGTGCAATAATGACTTGTTCAAATGCAGCCTTGAGGGTTTGTGGTACAAATACACGGGTGCCATTGGTACACACTTGGCCTGAACTAAAAAAGTTTGCCATCACCGCAATATCGGCTGCGCGGTCAAGGTTGGCGTCGGCACAAATAATCAGAGGTGATTTGCCGCCGAGCTCCATGGTGACTTCTTTGAGACTAGAAGCCGCAGCACTGGCCATGACCTTTTTACCTGTTGCCACACCACCTGTGAACGAAATTTTTTGAATGTCTGGGTGTTCAGTCAACCATTGACCGACGTCAGCACCAAAACCTTGTACAACGTTGAAAACTCCAGCGGGTACGCCTGCTTCAGTATAAATCTCTGCCAGTTTTAAGGCTGTAAGCGGTGTCACTTCACTGGGTTTAAAAATCATGGCATTCCCCGCAGCGAGGGCAGGAGCTGATTTCCAGAGTGCAATTTGAATGGGATAATTCCAAGCGCCAATGCCTGCTACCACACCTAAAGGTTCACGGCGCGTGTAGAAAAAACTACTTTCTCGTAGCGGTACTTGCTCACCTTGAATGGCAGTTGCAAGTCCTGCGTAGTATTCTAAAACGTCTGCACCAGTGACAATATCGACCGTAGAGGTTTCACTGAATGCTTTACCTGTATCGAGTGTTTCTAGTTGAGCTAACTCGTCATTACGAGCGCGTAAAATATCGACTGCACGACGTAAAATACGGGCACGTTCGACTGCAGTTTTGGCAACCCATTCACGTTGCCCTTGTACAGCACTTTGAACGGCTACATCGACATCAGCTTTGGATGCTTGTTGAATTGTTGCAATGACTTCACCTGTAGCAGGGTTGATACTGTCAAAGCTTTGACCACTGGTGGCATTGAAATATTGTCCGTGAATATAAAGCGAGTGAAGCTGTACATTACTCATTTTGTTGTTCCTGCCGTATCTGTTGAATTAAGCGAAGTTGCATATCGACATAGTCGTATGCAATAGAACGTGCCAAATCACGATCAAATGCTTTATGACCACTTAAACTTCCACGTAACCATAATCCATCAATCAATGCTGCTAACCCTTTAGCTGCTTGGCTTGCCTGTGGTCTCGGCATGAGTTGCAAGAAATGAAACTTCAAATTTGAATAAAGACGTTGATCATTTATTCGCTGCAGGCGACCTAAGTCGGCTTGATGCATACTGGCAGACCAAAAATCGAGCCAAACCCGCATAGCAGTGTTGTTGACCTGACTGATGTCAAAGTTGGCATCAATAATGGCTTTGAGCAAATGTTCTGGATTGGGTTGCACGACCTTTGCCTTATAGCTTGCCGTGGTCTCGGCTAAGACATTGAGCATTTGGCGCATGCAGCTGTGAATAAGACCTTGTTTATCGCCAAAATAATGGCTCACAATGCCCGTAGAAAGCTGTGCTTTTTTTGCAATTTGAGCAATGGTTGTATTGGATAAGCCTACTTCGTGAATGACTGCATAGGCAGCATTGATAATTTCTTCACGACGCTCATGCTCAGGTTTTACTCTACGTTTATTCATGACAATCCAGAACAATTTACCTTAAATTTAAAGGCGTTAGATTCAATAACTTACATGGAAAGTATCATAGCATTTTTTTATGATACTTATTATTGATTGAACGTTCAATCAATAATAAGTACACTGGTGCTTAAATTCACAGAAAGTGTCAGCAATTTGGCGGTTTGGTTTTTGGCTAAATTTATATTTATCAGGTAGATAAATGGTATGAATAGTTGTAGTTTTATTTTGTGTAAATTTTAAGCAAATTATGGTTTTATACTTTTTAAGGATGGCAAAAGCTCATATAGTCATTTTGTGGGGAGAAAGATACAAGTTTCCTGTTGGGATATAGATGGAAAGGGAACGGGTTTACATATTTCAATATGTACCAATAAACCGACCCAATAAATGATTTAGACCTGTGGGTTTAAAAGAGATAGCATTTTTATTGCATATAAAAATACTGTCGTTTTCGTTAGTCGATTTTTAAGCTCTCGACCACGAGAAGTTTAAAAATTGGTTTTAGTCTTTTTTTATTTACTTTCTTGAGGATTGTATGGCAACAGATAATCCAAGAGCAGTTGATGATCAAACATTAGCGCCTAAAGACCGTTTAAATGGTGTGGTCTTTTATATTTCAGCTCTCATTATTTTAATTTTTTCTCTTACCACCATTTTGTTTAATGATTTTGCCAATCGAACCTTAAATACGGTCTTGGCTTGGGTGAGTTCTACCTTTAGTTGGTACTACTTACTCGCAGCCACCCTATACATGGTGTTTGTGATTTTTATTGCCTGTTCACGCTATGGCGACATCAAATTAGGCCCCAAACATTCTAAACCCGAGTTTAGCCTTTTAAGTTGGTCTGCCATGTTGTTCTCAGCTGGGATCGGTATCGATTTGATGTTCTTCTCGGTGGCGGAACCTTTATCCCACTATATGCATCCACCTGTGGGTGAGGGGCAGACCCTAGAAGCGGCACGTCAAGGTATGGTGTGGACGCTATTTCACTATGGCCTGACTGGATGGTGTATGTATGCTTTGATTGGCATGGCATTAGGGTATTTTAGTTATCGTTATAATTTACCCCTGACCATTCGCTCAGCACTCTATCCAATTTTTGGAAAAAAGATTCATGGCCCAATTGGTCATAGTGTCGATACCGCTGCGGTGATCGGGACTATTTTTGGTATTGCAACCACCTGCGGGATTGGGGTGGTACAGTTGAACTATGGTTTACATGTGCTGTTTGACTTACCTGAAAACCTCTGGATGCAAGCGGCCTTAATTGCTGTAGCGGTTGCAATGACGATTATTTCAGTGACTTCAGGGGTTAATAAGGGGCTGCGTGTTCTCTCCGAGATCAATATTTATGTCTCTGTCGGCTTAATGCTGTTTATTTTGTTTTTAGGCAATACTGAATTTCTACTAAATGCTTTTGTGCAAAATATAGGGGATTACATTAACCGTTTTCCAAGTATGACATTGGAAAGTTTTGCTTTTCAACAGCCAAAAGAATGGATGAACAGTTGGACATTATTCTTTTGGGCATGGTGGGTGGCTTGGTCACCATTTGTAGGTTTGTTTTTAGCACGTATCTCGCGTGGAAGAACTATTCGTGAGTTTGTTAGTGGAACTCTCATTATTCCTTTATTTTTCACACTCACGTGGTTATCAATATTTGGAAATAGTGCACTACATAGTGTGATTTTTGATGGCAATTTAGCTCTCGCACAGAGTGTGATTGCAAACCCTGCACATGGTTTTTATGACTTGCTGGCACAGTATCCGTGGTTTCCGTTTATTGCAGGGGTAGCCACAATTACAGGCTTACTGTTTTACGTGACCTCAGCGGACTCTGGTGCGCTGGTATTGGGTAATTTCACCACTCAATTTACCAATGTTGACCATGATGCCCCGCGATGGTTGAGCGTGTTTTGGGCTATAGCCATTGGTTTATTGACCCTTGCAATGTTGATGGCTAACGGAGTAACGGCACTACAAAATGCCACCATCATCATGGGGTTGCCATTCAGTTTTGTAATGTTCTTAGTAATGGCAGGTTTGTATAAATCACTGAGACTAGAAGATTATCGTCAAGCCAGTAGCAGTTTAAATGCCGCACCCGTGGTGGGCAATGTAGATATCCTTAACTGGAAAAAACGCTTGTCCCGAGTCATGCACCATCCAGGAACAACCGATACTCGGCGTATGCTTGATGACATCTGCCGACCGGCCGTGATGGCGGTTGCAGAGGAAATGCAAAAACGAGGTATCGACATCAGTGTTCAAGAGAGTGTGCTAGAAGAAGACTCAAATCTGTATCATCTGGATTTGATGATTCACTTGGAAGAAGAACAAAACTTTGTCTATCAAATTTGGCCTGTGCGTTATATTGCGCCGACCTTTAGTGAACGCGGAAAACTGGGTAAACGTTTCTACTACCGTCTTGAAACCTATTTGTATGAAGGTTCTCAAGGCAATGACCTTGTAGGTTATACCAAAGAGCAAGTGATTAATGATGTGCTGGATCGTTATGAACGCCACATGACCTTCTTGCATATCAATCGAATCAGTCCGGGGAATCGTCCCTTATTTCCAGATCCTCAAGGATAACTAGGAGGAACCATGTTGACCTCATATTTACATGCTTTTGCTTTGTTTTTCTCATTGCTGAATCCGTTTTTAATGAGTATTTACATGATTGGCATGATTCGGAACTCCGAAGCTAAAGTGTTTAATAAAGCCTTGATTCAGGGTTGTCTGATTGCATTTGTGGTATTTATGCTGTTTGCATGGGGTGGAGAAGCGATTTTTAGTAAATATTTAAATGTACGCTTTGAAGCCTTTCAAATATTTGGTGGTCTGATCTTCTTGGTGATTGGTTATCGCTATGTGTTTCAGGGGGCAGATACTATTGGTGAAATGCGTGGTGCGCCTGAGCATTTGGCAGGAACCATTGCGATGCCTTTTATGATTGGTCCAGGAACCATCAGTGCTGCTGTGGTGACAGGTATGGCGTTACCCATCAGTGGCGCAGCCATGATTATTTTCATGACTTTGGCATTGACTTGTGGCTTGATGATCTTAATGAAATTTGCACATGATCATTTACGCTATAAGCATGCTAAATATATTGACCGTTATGTTGATATTGTCGGGCGACTGTCGGCTTTGCTGATTGGAACCATTGCTATAGATATGATTATTAATGGCATTATTGGCGTCATGGCTGAAATGTAGAATCCACGAATAGCGGACTATAAAAAAGCCCTCAGTCAATGAGGGCTTTTTTATTTAACTGAAGAACCAAGTGTAATAACCCCAGATCATCAGTGGCCACGAGAGAAACGGGCTAAATAGCCATTTCCAAATCCAGTGGCGTGGTACAAAGCCTACGCCGTGGATAAAGCCACCTGAGATACCAATCATGATATACATCAGTGCACTATGGCTATAGTGACCATTGTCATCCAACATAGCAGCAGGATGCACTAACAACACCGCTGCAAGTGGAAAGGCCAATAGGCAGGAAATTAGCATCGCAAATTTGTTCGGCTTTTTATCTACAGTTTGGTTTTCCATAGCAACGTCTGTCATGGTTTATTCCTCATCAAGGTCTTGATGATGTTCGATATACAAAGCACTGAGTACACCTGCAAAGCAAGCCATCAAAATGCCGAGAATCCATGCAAAATACCACATAATTTGATCTCCTTAGACACAGCCTTAGTAAAGGCTGTGTGAATTCTCTTTAATGTGTGTGTTGGTAATAACACCCCACATTTTGTAGTAACACCAAGTGGTATAGCACAAAATAAGTGGGACAAAGATACATGCTGCAACTGTCATTACAGTTAATGTTGTTTTACTTGAAACTGCATCCCACATGGTCAAGCTGGCAACAGGTTGAATGCTTGATGGCATTAAGAATGGGAACAGCGCAAAACCAGCAGTTAAAATTGCACCCACGACTGCTAAACTTGAACCTAAGAAGCTAAAGCCCGCTTTGTTTTTACCTGCTGCAACAACCACAATCAAGCCACCCAAGATACCTGCGATAGGCGCAATCATGGTAATTGGGTAAGTAGAGTAGTTGTTCATCCAGCCATGGTTGGCATTGGTCAAGACTTCTTTTGCCAATGGGTTAGCAACACCGTTGGTATCAAATGGAGTCACTAAGGTATAGCCTTCGATTCCACCAAAGTACAGCCAAGCACCAGCACCTAAGAAACAGATGAGGTAAACAATGCCCATGAGTTTCGTTGCTTGTGCTGAGCGTCTGCGTAAGTCACCATCGGTACGAAGCATGAGCCATGCACCGCCATGTGCACAAAGCATTGATAAGCTCACTAAACCGCAGACTAAAGCAAATGGGTTAAGCAGGGCAAAGAAGCTCCCTGTATAGGTTGAACGGACAGTGTCATCTAAACTAAATGGCACGCCTAAGAACATGTTCCCAAACGCCACACCGAAAACCAGTGCAGGCACAGCACCACCCACGGCTAAACCCCAGTCCCATGACGTACGCCATTTGGTATTTTGTAGTTTAGAGCGGTAGTCAAAACCTACAGGTCGTAAGAATAGGGCAAACAGTACCAAAAGTAGCGCCCAATACATGCCTGAGAATGCAGTTGCATAAACCATTGGCCATGCGGCAAACAATGCACCGCCAGCAGTAATGAACCAGACTTGGTTACCGTCCCAGTGCGGAGCAATGGTGTTAATGGCTGCACGGCGTTCTTCATCTGTTTTACCTACAAATGGCATGATCGCCATAGAGCCCATATCGAAGCCATCGGTGAGGGCAAAGCCAATCAACAGGACGCCGACTAAAACCCACCAGATAATTTTGAGTAATTCATATTCGATCATGCTTGAGTCTCCTCATTGCGAGCTGCTTCAAGTTTTTCAAAATGGTATTTACCTGTGTGAAGCGAACTTGGACCAAGACGTGAGAATTTGATCATTAAATACATTTCAATAATCAAAAGTACGGTATAGAACGCAGCCAAGGCAGCGATAGAACCCCATACATCACCTGTGCTTAAGCTTGATGCTGACAAGTGTGTAGGTAAAACCTCACCAATCGTCCAAGGCTGACGACCTACTTCAGCAACGTACCAACCTGTTTGCGCAGCAACCCATGGTAGAGGCAGCGCGAAAAGTGCAAATTTTAGTAGCCATGGTTTGTTCTCTGCATTGCGTTTTGCAACAGCAAAAGTAGCTAAAATAAACAGTAATAACATCAGGAAACCAGATGCCACCATTGCACGGAATGCCCAAAACAGACTTGGTACATGTGGAATTGTATCTAATGCAGCAGATTTAATTTGTTCTTCAGAGGCATCTACAACATTTGGTGTATATTTTTTCAGAAGTAGACCATAGCCTAAATCTTTTTGAGATTGTTCAAATGCTGCTTTAAGTTCAGGAGATGTATTGCCTGAACGGAGTTGCTCGAGTTGTGAATAAGCAATCATACCGTTACGAATACGTGCTTCATGTTGTACGATTAAATCTTTAATACCAATCACTTCTTTGTCTAAAGAACGTGTAGCAATAATCCCCATGACGTAAGGAATTTTTACAGCATAATCAGTAGTCATGGTTTCTTTATTTGGAATACCAAATAATGTAATAGCAGCTGGTGCTGGGTGAGTATCCCATTCTGCTTCAATGGCAGCGAGTTTAGTTTTCTGTACATCACCAATTTCATAGCCAGATTCATCACCCAATAAAATCACTGAAAGTGTTGAAGCCAAACCAAAAATTGCGGCAATAGCAAATGAGCGGCGCGCAAACGGAATATCTCGTTTTTTCAGTAAGTAGTAGCTTGAAATAGCCAGAACGAAAATAGCACCTGTTACATAACCCGCAGACACGGTATGTACAAATTTTACCTGTGCAACTGGGTTAAAAATGAGAGCACCAAAATCTACCAGCTCCATGCGCATGGTTTCATAGTTAAATACAGAACCGACTGGGTTTTGCATCCAACCATTTGCAACCAAAATCCATAAGGCCGACATATTAGAACCGAGTGCAACCAGCCATGTCACACACAAGTGCTGCACTTTGGATAAGCGATCCCATCCAAAGAAGAACAGACCGATGAATGTTGATTCTAAGAAGAATGCCATTAATCCTTCAATGGCTAATGGTGCACCGAAAATATCCCCCACATAGTGTGAGTAATATGCCCAGTTAGTCCCGAACTGGAACTCCATGGTTAAGCCAGTAGTGACCCCTAAAGCGAAGTTAATACCGAAGAGTTTTCCCCAAAACTTGGTCATGTCTTTATAAATTTCTTTACCTGAAATCACATAGGTGGTTTCCATAATGGCAAGAATAAAGGCAAGCCCCAGTGTAAGTGGAACAAAAATAAAGTGATACATCGCGGTCATAGCGAACTGGAACCGCGAAAGATCGACCACGCTTTCAGATATCATCAACGTGTCTCCTTGATTGGGGATGGATTGCCTGCAATACGCTCAGCAACTTGATTGTCAAAATTTTTAGGAATAGTCGGGGCGTCAAACCAGATGTTCTTAATGACCATTAAAATAATCACCTTAATGATTAAAATGGCCACAATCTCTCTGGTGACTTTTTGATTGAGATTTTTGGGGACTAAGCTCATTTCACAAAGCCTATTTTTTTAACTTGCTTTATATTATTAAACAAAAACATACAAAAGATAAATAGTCTTTAAACTTAAATAAAAAATATATTATTAAGTACTTATAATACAAACACTTAAAATAATATCATGACGAAAAATAAACTAATATTTTTGTATTTTAAAGTTGACTAAATTACTTATGTTTATATTTATATACCTGACTAATATGCTTGTATATATTTATTTTAAATCCGACTAAAACACTTATATTTAACATTCATCGGTATTTTATTGATAATTCGTCTTAAAATTATAAAAGTGATAGGGCTTTTAAATGGTGGATGATTTGATTTATTGCATGCATCACAAGGAAATTAGGCGTTGGAAATTAAACTAGTATTAAAAGATTTTTCTATGGTGTTTTATCGGGTTGAGGGGAGAAGCGGGTCGTAGAATTCCCATTCTGAGCCTATTTTTCGCTTTTTTAAACGTAGAGAGCTGGATTGTGGATGAAAGATTGCTTTTGAAAAGATTGAGCAACAAGATGATGCAAGAGTCCGATTTAAACAGAGCATTGTAAGGCGTTTGTTGGAGGCTGACGCTGTATCAAGATCTTGGTAGGGTTAGCATGGAAAAAGATAAACGTGCTCATAAAGACGTACAGCGTTGAAATGGGATTGGATTGAGTGCTTGTTTAGCGTTCGCCGCTAAAAAGTTGATTGGATTTTGAAATTTTCTTTGCTATGTAATGCGACTTTTTTAGACGAATGAGAATAATTTGTGACTGAAACTCAAGCTCACCAAACTCAGGCTCAACTTGCACATAGTGTAGCTGACCATATTCATCGCGAACGCGAGCTTGAGCCGAAAAACCAGGACGTGCGTTCCCACTGGAGATGGTCGCCAGACGACCCAGTAAGTTGGTTTGTTTTTTATCAGGTCTGGGTTTAATGACTTGATCCAGACAGTGGATCATAAAAACGGTAAAGAAAATTGCAATAATCAGTGCGGGCAAGATCAGATAGTAAGCCGAAGTAAACGCTTGTTCTTTGGCATAAATGCAGAACTGAAGGAAATAACCTGCAACACTAAAATTAAGTAAGAGAAAAACCACAATGAGCACTTTAGAAAACTTAACGTCTAGCAGCGGAGATTCGGTCAGTTTTTGTGGTGATAGCCTTTTGAGAAAATGACTTGGGCGTGATTTAAAAAAGTAGCCTAAGGTTTCCACCATGCTGAGTATGACTAAAGTCAATAAGCTGAAATGAAAGAGCATCAAGTCAGGGTGATGTAGCAACTCATACATGGTGAACGTCCAATTTCATTATTCTTCTGTGAGATAAATCCCACCGTCAGAATGCACGGTAATCGCTACTTTTTCAAGTGCTTCGCCTTGGCATGGGCCAGAAATGCATTCACCTGTTTCTACCATGAACAGTGCACCATGGGTCGAGCATTCAATAAATTCTTGGTCACGGTCTAAAAACTGATTTTCCAAAAACTCAAGTTCAACTTGCAAATGCGGGCAAATGTTTTGATAAGCAAAGAAGGCACCGTCACGTTGAGTGATAAAAATTGTATCCCCTTTAGGTGTTTCAAAAGAACGTGCTTCGCGTTCGGGGATATCTTCTGTCATGCAAATTTTTTGCATCATGCACATTCCTTTTGCAGTTGTTGGAACAATTCAGTGTAATTTGCTACAGCCAAACGAGGGCCAAACTGAGACACCACTTCACTGGAAATCAAAATTGCAAGCTGCGCAGCTGTATGTAAGCCTAAGCCCGCATTTACTGCGTAGAGGAAGGCACCAGCAAAGGCATCACCTGCGCCATTCGCATCGATAGCCTGTACTTTACGACCTTCAACAGTAAATGTTTCTTGTGCATTTGAAATAAGTGCACCTTCAGCTGAAAGGGTAATCACCACATGCTGGCTTAGTGTTTTGAGTTTTGCTAAAGCCGCCTCAACTGTTTCAGTTTCGGTGTACATCATGGCTTCTTGCTGGTTACAGAACAATAAGTCCACACCATCCGCAATCATTTCATCTAGACCATGACGCGCGTATTGCACCATCGCAGGGTCAGATAGGGTTAATGCAATTTTAACACCATGAGCTTTGGCAATTTCACGCGCTTGTTTAACAGCTAAACGTGCGCTATCGCTGGTTGAAAGATAACCTTCAATATAGAGCCATTTCGCTGTTTTTAAGGGTTCAAAGTCAATCTGTTGTTCGGTTAACTCGGCTGTGATCCCTAAATAGGTATGCATAGTGCGTTCAGAGTCTTCACTGACTAAAACCATACACGTGCCTGTGACGCCTTCGCTGATTGATTTCTCAGTATTTTTAATACCTGCTTCGTGCAGACCATTGAGGTAAATTTTCCCCAATTCATCATTACCTACACGACATGCATAAAAGGCTGAACCACCCAAGGCACTAAAAGCAACGGTGGTGTTGGCTGCTGAACCACCTGAAGCTTGACCTTTATAGCTCTGTGTTTCTTTTAATTTTTTATAAAGATTTGCTTGTGTTTCACCATCAGTTAACTGCATAGTGCCTTTTTGCAAATGTTGTTGAATAAGGAAGTCGTCAGAGACTTTAAATTCTTGGTCGATTAGTGCATTACCAATTGCAAAAAGATCCACAGTTGTCATGTCTTTTTTCGTCACGTATTAAAAATAAAGCGACATTTTACACCAATGCTCAAGATTGCTGTAGTTTGTTGAGGAAAATTCATTTTATTTACGTGGCAAATGTAGTGAAATGGCTTTGCTCATATTCAAGGAAGTTTAGATGGAAATTTTAATTCAAGCGGCAGAACAATTACCTCCTCAAATACAAGCTTTGGCACAACTCGCAGCAAAAGAAGGATATGAACCGTTAACCCGCTTGATCGAAGAATACCAAAGTGGTAAAAATCGTTTTGATCAAAAGGGTGAAGTATTATTGTTGGCTTATGATCAAGACCAATTGATTGCCTGTGGTGGTTTAAATCAACAATGGGGTGAAAATGAAATCGAAGCGCGAATTGGTCGCGTACGTCGTTTTTATGTACATCCTAAATATCGTAAGAGCGGTGTGGGTCGTCAGTTGTTGGCGCATCTAGAAAAATGTGCGCGTCCAAACTTTTCTGCACTGTGTTTAAATACCGCAGATTTGTCCGCAGCCAGTTTCTATCAAAAGCAAAACTATGTTTTTGTGGAAAATCACCCGAACTATAATTATTTTAAATATCTCATCTAGTTTTACTTTTTGAGAGCGCTTCTCTCAAAAAGACTGAAATTTGGAAAGCAGCGAGATGCTTTTCAAATTTCCAGCAAATTACTCGGGTTTTCAGCGTGAAATCTTTTGACAACTAAAGCTATAATGCAGGCAGTGTATTAATTATTGTTAGGAGATCACATGACTGTAGATGTCACTGAAACCATTTCTCAAACTGTACATCCTGCGTTTCAGTTGGTACGTCAACACCATGTTGAAGCTTTAGACATTTTAGTGTCTGAATATAAACATAAAGTCACTGGGGCAGTGCATTATCACTTGGCCACCAATCATGATGAAAATGTATTCTTGGTTGCATTTCGCACCCAACCTATGGATTCAAAAGGCGAAGCGCATATTTTAGAGCACACAGCACTGTGCGGTTCGGAAAAATTTCCTGTTCGTGATCCGTTCTTTTTAATGATTCGTCGTTCACTGAATACTTTTATGAACGCCTTCACTGCGGCGGACTGGACAGCGTATCCATTTGCGACTCAGAATAAAAAAGACTTTCAAAATTTACTTGAAGTGTATTTAGATGCGGCTTTTGCAGCCAATTTAAACCCGCTAGATTTTGCCCAAGAAGGGATCCGCATTGAGCTTGAAAACGGTGAGCCTGTTTATAAAGGTGTGGTTTTCAATGAAATGAAAGGGGCAATGAGTTCGCCTTCAGACCAGTTGTATCATCAGTTAGCGCATCACTTATTCCCTGAAACTACTTATCACTACAACTCAGGTGGCGACCCTAAAGATATTCCCGACTTGACTTACGCAGAGTTGGTAGATTTCTACAAGTCGCATTATCACCCAAGTAACGCAGTTTTCATGACCTTTGGCAATGAGCCTGCTTACAACCTTCAAGAGCAGTTTGAAACTTTAGCCTTGGCGAAGTTTTCAAAAGGTGAAACGTTATTCTCTAAAGAAGAGCGACGTTTGACTGCGCCACTAGAAGTGACCGAAACCTATGCGGTAGATGCAGAAGACTTAAAAGACAAAACTTATCACATTATTTCATGGTTATTGCCTAAAGCCAGCGAGATCAAATTACGCCTAGGTATGCGCCTTGTTGAAGGTGTACTGTTAGAAGATTCGGCTTCTCCATTGCGTCATTATTTAGAGACCTGTGGTTATGCACAGTCTACTGGCCCGATTATGGGAGTAGATGATTCAAATTACGAAATGACCTTCTACTGTGGTGTACAAGGTTCAAACCCTGAACATACAGCTGAGTTTAAAGCGGGTGTGTTTAAGGTTTTAGAAGACGTCGCTTCAAAACCTGTCGATCAAAACATGGTCGATGCGATTTTACATCAAATTGAATTGCACCAACGTGAAATCAATGGCGACGGCATGCCTTATGGTCTAAGCCTGATTTTAAATGGTTTGGGTAGTGCGATTCACCACAGTGACCCAGTCACTGTATGGGATGTAGACTCAGCCATTGCTGCGGTAAAAGAAGAACTGAAAGATCCAATGTGGTTGTCAAACTTAATCAAAACCTATTTGATTGATAACCCGCACCGTGTACAAATGACTTTAGTGCCTGATGCCAATAAATCTGTAGTAGAAGCGGCAGCAGAAAAAGCACGTTTAGCCGAAATTGGTGCGCAGCTAACAGAAGCTGAAAAAACAGAAATTGAAGCACAAACTGAAGCACTTAAAGTCCGTCAAGATACCCCTGATGATCTTAATCTTTTGCCAAAAGTAGGCTTGGAAGATGTGCCTGCTGAACTGCAAATTGTACAAGGACAGTTGCGCGAAATTATCTCAAATCGTATTGACTATCCGTTGAATCTTTATCATGCAGGCACCAACGGTATTTACTACAACCAAGTGCTGATCCAAATTCCGCAAGATGTAGTGCAATCGCCTTACTTTAACTTGCTGTCCATTTTGATGGGTGAAGTCGGTGCAGGTCAGTATGATTATCTGGAACTACAACAACTGCAAACTGCGGTGAGTGGTGGTTTAGGTATGGGCGCCTCTTTACGTTCTCAAGTGAATGACAAAAATCAAATTAGTGCATGGTTAACGCTGACCACAAAATCGTTGGTGAGTAATTTTGACAGTATCGCGTTGTTGAAACTGGCATTTGAACAACTTCGTTTTGACGAAAAAGATCGTATTGTTGAGTTATTGCAACAACGTAAAACACGTTGGGCATCTCGTCTTTCAGGTTCAGGCCATAGTTATGCCATGCAAATTGCAGGACGTAACCACAGTGCTTTGGCAAAACGTGATTATCACAACACGGGCTTGGGTGCATTAAACTGGTTAGGCGATCTGGTCAGTCGTATTGAAAAACATGCAACAGCTTATGATGATTTGATCAATGAATTAAAAGCGATTCATTTAAAACTTTTGCAAGCACCAAAACAGTTCTTACTGGTTTGTGAAGAACATCAGTCAGACCGTTTGGTTGAAGAAGTACAAAATGTGTGGGACAAGTTAGCCATTCCTGAACACACTGTAAGTTTGAAAACGACCGAGCAGATTGATAGCAATGCTGATGAGGCGTGGTTAATTCAAGCCAATGTTCAATTCTGTTCATCTGCTTATCAAGCCGTTGAGGTTTCACATCCAGATGCTGCGCCGCTGATGGTGCTGGCAGCGTACTTGCGTAATGGTTTCCTACATAGTGCCATTCGTGAAAAAGGTGGGGCATATGGCGGTGGGGCAAGCTATGATGGCAATGCATGTTCATTTCGCTTCTATAGCTACCGTGACCCACGTTTGGCTGAAACCTTCAATGACTTTGAAGCCAGTGTGCAATGGTTGCTCAATACTGAGCAAAAGCCACATCAGCTTGAAGAAGCAATCTTAGGTTTGATTGCAGGTATGGACAAACCAGGTTCACCGGCGGGTGAAGCGATTACGGCATGTTATGCACTTTTACATGCACGCACGCCAGCCTTCCGTAAGCAGTTACGTAGCCGTCTTTTGGCTGTGAGTTTAGAGGATTTACACCGTGTGGCGGTACAATACTTGCTTGAACAAAAACCAACGAAAGCCGTGGTTGCACCTATGGCGAAGCGTGATACTTTAATTGAGTTAGGTTTTGGTATTAAACAAGTTCAGTAAAACAATAAGAGGGTCGTATGGCGTTCAAATCATTTGAGCGTTCAACTTTAGTACTGAGCATGACTGTGCTCAGTACTTTGGGTGTCGCTAAAACACATGCACAAATTTCCGAAGTACCAGCAGCTCCTGCAACAGCCGAGGCATGTGTTGCATTGGCGTCGAATGCAGACCGTTTGGCTTGTTACGATGCATTATTTAAAATCCCTGAAGCAGTAAAACCGCACATTGTTTCTGAGCAACGTGCAGCTATGGATATTGCGCCAGAACCTGAAAATATCACGGGGAAGATTACACAAAGTGTGAGCTCTGTTTTCGCTTCTGAAGGTCCTAAAATATCGCCAAATTTATCTTTAATGGATAGCCGTTGGGAGCTTTCTCCCGAAAGTAAACTGGGGACTTGGAATATTCGTGCCTACCAACCTGTGTATTTAATGCCTGGTTTTTGGACGACAGATAAAAATGAATTTCCACAAAGTCCAAATCCAACCAATACGGTGGATGAAGATCAGAATCTAAAGTCCATGGAAGCGAAATTTCAATTGTCTTTAAAAACCAAAGCAGTCGAGAACTTATTTGGAGACAATGGCGATGTTTGGTTGGGTTATACTCAGTCTTCTCGTTGGCAGCTGTATAATAGTGATGAATCACGTCCGTTTCGTGAAACCAACTATGAGCCTGAAGCCAGTTTGGTTTTCCGCACTAATTATGAATTGCTGGGTTTAAATGGTCGCCTACTGGGATTAACCTTTAATCATCAGTCTAATGGTCGTTCCGATCCGTTGTCACGTAGTTGGAACCGTGTCATGTTGAATGTGGGTTTTGAAAGAGATAACTTTGCGCTCATGTTGCGCCCTTGGTATCGTCTAGATGAAGATGCAGGTGATGATAATAATCCGGATATTAAGGATTATGTGGGACGGGGTGACTTAACAGCATTCTACCGTTGGAATGATCATGACTTTTCACTTATGCTGCGTCATAGTTTAAAAGGTGGCGATGACTCGCGCGGTGCGGCGCAGTTTGACTGGGCTTTTCCTATTTCAGGAAAACTACGCGGCCATTTCCAGTTATTTGATGGCTATGGCGAAAGCTTAATTGATTATAACCACCGAGCGACCTATGTGGGCTTAGGTGTGTCATTAATGAATTGGTACTGATTTAGCAACATAAAAAAAACCACGTTTGATACGTGGTTTTTTTTATGTTTAAGTGCTAGGTGTTTTAACCAATTTGAATATCGGCAGTTGGGTGTTTTAGGCGGCTCTTTTTCGGCGTCGCAATCAGGTAAGCCAGCGTTAAAGGCCCTAAACGACCTGCAAACATCAAGAGCATCAGAATAAATAAGCTTGCAGGTTGAAGCTCACCCGTAATGCCACGCGACAAACCGACAGTACAAGCAGCGGAAATGGCTTCAAATAACAAATCTATAAACTGATGATTAGGTTCGATTAAGGATAAAGTAAATATACCTAAGAAAATAAGTGCTGCAGTAATAGATACGACAGCCATCGCCTTAAAAGAGGTTTTTTGAGAAACAGAGTGATTGAACACACGAATTTCATCTTCACGTCGAAGGAAGCTAATCACGCTGAGTAAAACAATAATAAAAGTACCTACTTTAATTCCGCCTGCGGTACTCATCGAGCCACCTCCAATGAACATCAGTAACATGGTGACAAGGGTCGAAGCATCTTTCATTTGTGCCAAATCGAGGCTGTTAAAACCTGATGAACGAGGTACAGTGGCATGGAACCATGCATTTAGAGCTTGGTCTCCTAAGCTCATTGGCGCTAAAGTAAGGGGATTGTTCGATTCAATTGCCCATAAAAGAACAAAAGCAATTAGGTTCAATCCGGCAATGGTGGATAAGATTAATTTACTATTGGTACTTAAGCCTTTCCAGCGTTTACTGCGTTTAATATCCATTAAAACTACAAAACCTGTCCCACCAATGATGTATAGCATACTAATGGTAAACGTAATGAGATACTGACCAGAGAAGCTCATTAGACTGTTGGGAAACAGGGAAAAGCCACCATTGTTAAATGCGGATACACTATAAAAAGCTGCATAGAACAAAGCTTGATTAAAGTTGTAATCTTCTAACCATGCAATGGTCAAAATAACTGTACCGATCGCCTCAAAAAATAAGGAATAAAGCAGTACCCCTTTAATGGTGAAGGACACTTTGGATAAGCTGGTTTGACCAATGGTCTCTTGCGCCATGATTTGTTGCTTTAAACCCAGTTTAGTCGACAGACTCAGTGCGGCTAAAATTGCAAAAGTCATAAAGCCTAAGCCACCAATTTGAATCAGTAGCATAATGATGACTTTACCTGTTACGGTAAAAGTTTCACCAACATTCACCACAGACAGTCCAGTAATGGTGACTGCTGAGCTGGCGGTGAACAAGGAGTTAATCCAACTGAGTTCACCATGGTGTGAAATTGGTAACTTTAATAATAGAGTCCCAATAATAATAAAGCTCAAAAAACCCAAAGCCAGCAGGCTGGGCGGGCTTAAATTAATGGTGCTATTTTGTTGGGTTTGCCATTCTTTGACTTTTTTCATGATTTGAACCGTGCTGAAAGACGACGTAATGTTTCGAGTAAACCTTCAACAACTAGAATATCACCCACTTGTAAAATTAAATTGGGGTCAATGCTGTACAAAACTTCTTTGCCACGTTTATGGAGTAATGTTTTCACATCGGGTGCCTGATCCATCAGTTGGCGGAAGCGAGTCCCTTGCAATTTTTCATCAATTTCAATTTTGACTATATAGTGATTATCTTCAAGTGCCATATAGCGACTGACCATGGGGTAGCATAAAGACTGCGCAATACGCACGCCCATGTCCTCTTCAGGGTGAATAATTTTACTAATTCCTAAATGGCTTAAAATCATATGGTGCGACTTTGATTTGGCTTTGACCCAAATTTTTTCAACCCCAATATTTTTGAGGTGCAGCACACACAAAATACTGGCTTCAATATTTTCACCAATTGCGACCACCACGGCATCGCAGTTTTTAATATTGAGTTCATCCAGAACATGTTCATCTGTTGCATCTGCAATCACTGCATGGGTCACTTGCTCAGAAATATTTTCAACATATTTTTTTTCACTATCGATACCAATGACATCATGTCCCAGTTCAATGAGTTGAGTTGCAACTGTGGCTCCAAAGCTTCCTAAACCAATCACTGCAAATTGTGCCATGTCATCTTTCCTTTAAATTTTTTTATACGTCGATTGTTAACGAATGTTGTGCCAAATTTCACAAGATGTCATCTTTATACAGACACGCTTTTTTCGATCAACCGCGCTTTGCCTTATACCAATATATGACTCATCCAAAGGAGTATATAAATGCGGAAGACACTGTATGAATCCCTGAGGATCGCGTTTCCAGAATTGAATGATACCGCAATTCCAGAAGAACAAGATGAGTTTGAGCACTTTGTACGTTGGTTGAATAGCTATTATTCAAACATTCAAAAAATAGAACTCGACGATTTTCGCCAAAATGGTATCGATGAATGCCATCGACTCCAACAGTTAGGTATTGACTTAGACGAGCTGAAAAACCAAATCAATGATGATATGGCGTCTTTTTATCAAATGTATGACAGTGAGGAAGAGGAAACCTCAGGCATGCATGGTTATGACTTTGAGTTTAGTTTTGATGTTATTTTTAACCACATTAAAATTTTTATTGAGCCTTATGAACTCAGTTTACTGGTTATTGAGCGGGAGAGCCCTTATTGGCTGCTGGTACCGCATAATGATGAGCTGATCGATAGAATTATTGTGACTTATAATCACACGTTCGGTGATGAAGAGCCGATGCAACTCATAGAATAAAACCGCCTCGAAGGGCGGTTTTATGTATGATATCTGTTATTTTAAGAAACGTTGATAACCTAGGTTATTGGTAATTTCTTCATATGGATACGAAATACTTTCTAAGGTTTCAATTAAACCATCGGGGTTTTGTTTCGCATCACTTGCCTCTAAACCAACAAGGACACGACCTTCTGCCGCACCATGGTTACGGTAGTGGAATAGGGTAATGTTATGCGTAGGGCCAAGGCGTTCGAGGAACATTAATAGTGCACCTGGACGTTCAGGGAACTCAACACGGAACAAACGCTCGTTTTCAAGGTCTGCATGACCACCAATCAGGTAACGAATATGCAGTTTTGCCACTTCATCGTCAGACAAGTCATCGACATCGAACTGCGTTTTCAGCGCTTCGAAAATATCGTGACGTTCTTTTTCACCGCCTTTTAAGCTAATGCCAACAAAGACTTGTGCTGCACTGGCATCGCTCGCACGGTAGTTAAACTCGGTGATATTACGGCCCTGTAGCGCTCGACAGAAATTCAGGAATGAACCTTTTTTCTCTGGAATGGTCACAGCAAAAATAGCTTCTTTGCGTTCACCCAATTCAGTGCGTTCAGCAATATAACGTAAACGGTCAAAGTTCATGTTTGCACCACATACAATTGAGACGATGTTTTGCCCAATTAGCTCGTGTGTTTCAACATACTTTTTAATCCCTGCCAAGGCCATCGCACCCGATGGTTCTACGATGCTACGACATTCATCATAGGTATCTTTAATGGCCGCACAAATTTCGTCGGTGTTGACTAAAACCACTTCACGTTCAACGATTGGGCCAGAGTTATCTGATTTTTGTAGCTGAATCACTTCAAATGGTTTTTCACCAATTTGCGCGACAGCTGTACCATCGGCAAATAGACCGACTTGAGGCAGTACTACGCGTTCACCCGCTTCAAGTGCGGCCTTTAAGCAAGCAGACTCATCGTATTCAACAGGAATCACTTTGACATGTGGTGCAACATCGCCTAAGTAAGCAGCTACACCAGCAATTAAACCGCCGCCACCAACAGCGACGAAGACATAGTCGACATCGCGCCATTGGCGCAAAATTTCATTGCCAATCGTGCCTTGACCTGCCATGACCAGTTCATCGTCATAGGGTGGAATAAAGCTCATACCGTCTTCTGCGGCACGTTGAATTGCATATTTGTTGGCAACGTCAAAAGAGTCGCCGTGGAGAACTACTTCACCGCCTAAGCGTTTGACTGCCTGAACTTTAATATCTGGCGTGGTTTTCGGCATCACAATAATGGCGCGAATCCCGAGTTTTTTACCTGACAGTGCTACACCTTGGGCATGGTTGCCAGCAGATGCAGTAATTACGCCACGTTCAAGCTGGGCTCTAGGGAGTTGGCTAATGCGGTTATAGGCACCGCGCAGCTTAAATGAAAAGACGGGTTGTAAGTCTTCACGTTTAAAACGAATATTGTTATTGAGTTTCTCACTAATTCGAGGTGCCGCTTCGAGTGGAGTTTCGATTGCAACATCGTAGACAGTTGCTTGTAATATTTGTCGAACCAAACGAGACAGCATGTTAATTTCCCATTTAACAGTTTAAAATAGAGGATCATTGTAACAAACCCCTGTACATTTGGGCTGTAAAATCAGCAACAAATGTCAAAAAATAGTTGAGCCAAATTATGAGTCTGTATGCTACCCAAGATGAAAAAAAGCAAGCTGCTGCAAAAGCTGCCTTAAAGCACTTACCTAAAGGTGGCATATTAGGGGTAGGTACAGGCAGCACCGTGAATTTCTTAATTGAGCTTTTACCCGAACTTCAGCTTGAAGCGGCTGTGGCAAGTTCAGAAGCAACGGCTGAGCGCTTAAAGAAATTAGGAATTGAAGTGGTTGATATGAACTCTGTGGGCGGTTTAGATGCTTATGTAGATGGTGCAGATGAAATTGACCGCCATATGCATATGATCAAAGGCGGTGGTGCAGCACTGACTCGCGAAAAAATTGTAGCTTCAATTGCGAAAAAATTTGTTTGTATTGTGGATGACTCAAAATGGGTCAATCAGTTAGGTCACGACTTCCCACTTCCGATTGAAGTGATTCCAATGGCACGTTCTGCTGTGGCACGTAAAATTGTGGCACTTGGTGGTGATCCTGCTTACCGTGAAGGTGTGGTGACGGATAACGGTAATGTGATTTTAGATGTTTATAACCTGAATATTTTAAATGCGCTTGAGCTTGAAAAAACCATTAACGATATTCCTGGTGTGGTATGTAATGGTATTTTTGCAATCAATAAAGCAGATGTGGCTGTTGTTGCAACAGACAGCGGTATTGAAGAACGTACCGCGGTTTAATTTTAAATCTTCCCGAAGCTCTTCTTTGAAAAAGAGGGGCTAAAAGCAAAAACATTTTTATCTTATGTTTTTCTCCCTCCTTTCAAAAGGAGGGCTAGGGAGGATGATTCAATAAAAGAATAATATTAATGACCTTAGCAGACCTACCTGAAATTCAAATCACCCATCATGCCCGTGCGACCCGGTTACGACTTCGTGTTGAACCGACTCAAATTCGTTTAACCGTGCCTAAATCTTGTAGCAAACGACAAATTCAGGATTTTTTAAATCAATCTGAACAGTGGATGGTTGAAACTTGGCAGAAGCAACAATCCAGTCTGGTACAGATAGATCGAACCCTTCCCATAGAGTTGCTGTTATTTAATCGCCAAAATGCTTTAACTGTGAGCTATAAAACACAAAAAAATGCGTATATTTTGGATGAACACAATCACCAGCTTTGGATCAGTGAGCGTCAGCCTGAAAGTTATTTAAAATCTTTTGTAATTGCATACGCCAAACAGCATTTGCCCGTTTATTTGCAACAGGTTAGTCATGAAACTGGTTTAAAATTTACACAATGTGCAATTCGTCAGCCCAAAACACGCTGGGGGAGTTGTAGTGTCAAGCATGACATCATGCTTAACAGTGCTTTAGTGTTGTTTCCTGAAGCCATTACGCGCTATGTCTGTGTGCATGAACTCGCACATACGCAGTATTTTGATCATAGTGCACGTTTTTGGGCGGAAGTTGCTAAATATGATGAGGCTTTTCAGCAGCATCGAAAAACCTTAAAAACAACCGTGTTGCCGTATTGGTGGACAAGCGTTTAAAGTTAATTTTACGTGCAGAATTTAAAAATAATTTCTTCTGATTGATTGAGCGTTAGTCAAAAAATGCTCTAAACTTCATGATCTAAAGTAAACATTTCTCAATTTTAGTGCAAAGATCTCAAATGTGAATTTTACAGATATCCACTATTTTATATTAATCGTTCCAGCTTGCCTGATTTTAATGGGAAGCTTGCTTTTAATATGTCATTTTGCTTTTAGGGCTCCCTCATATTTATTGTGGCTTGGGCTTGGATATATTGTGCCTTCGTTTTCTGTAGCCGCGCAAAGTTTTATGTCGAATAAGCAGTTGGCTTTGTCGGCACCTTTTTTAGGCAGTATGTATTTGTTTGGCGCATGGGCCAGCGCTTATGCCATGGGCTTAAGAAAGAATGCCAATGCACGTCCATATTGGTGTTTGGCCTTGATTGTAATTGCTTTGCTTCCACTCAGTTATTATTCCTATGTAGATGATCAACTGTGGATCAGAATGCTGATTTTGAACATTTCTATTGCAGTGATTGAGTCTTTGGTTTTGTTTTCAATGTTTAAACATTATCAAGGGACTGATTTGCTCAATAAAATAGTCGACTTTTCCTACTTATTTATCGTGCTGTATACCTTTGTTCGTGGCATCATTATTTTTCTTTTTCTAAGAAATATCGAAGCAGATATGCTGGCAAACTCAGTCTGGTGGTTGATGATGCTTGCTGCGAGCATTATCTTAAGTATGTGGTTTGCAATAGTGCTGCTCGGAACATTGGTACGCGATATTATCCATCAACTCAATGATGAGCGGCTAAGAGATCCGCTAACGCATTTATTCAATCGACGTGGTTTTAACGAAGCCGCTAAACGGAAGTTGCATCAGCTCTCTAAACAGCCTTATTTCTTACTCATGTGTGATATTGATCATTTTAAGAAAATTAATGACAGCTATGGGCATTTGGTGGGTGATCAAATTTTACAACAAGTCGGTCAAATTATTGGGCAAAATGTCCGTGCGCACGACTTGGTGGGTCGTTTTGGCGGGGAAGAATTTATTGTCTTATTGCAAATTGATGACCCCACGCTGGCTTATAACATTGCCAATCGTATTCGTTTAGGTATTGCCGATGCACGATTATCCTCGAAAAGTATTGCCGTGACAGCAAGTTTTGGACTGGCTGCAGTACATCATTCCAACTTAAAATATGCCATACATGCTGCCGATCAATTGTTATATCAGGCAAAACATTCGGGACGAAATCAGATTGGTTTTGAGCCTGCGCAGAGTATATTGGATGCGCTCCATTAAGTGCTGATAGCACTAAAAACGCATAAATTCCAAGTAAAACAGTTTAGAAAGCAGAAACTTCCTGTCATACTAGGCAGCTACGAAATGGACAGTTTAAGTTTGAGGTAATACACGTGATTTCAGTTGGTATTGTCGGCGGTACAGGTTATACAGGCGTTGAATTGTTGCGTCTTTTACTACGACACCCAAATGTGCAAGTAAGCGTATTAACATCGCGTACAGAAGACGGTCGCCGTGTAGATGATATGTTTCCAAGCCTACGTGGACATACCGAACTTAAATATTCAGATTTGAATATTGATGAACTGAAAAAATGTGATGTGGTGTTCTTTGCGACACCGCATGGCGTTGCCATGAAGCATGCCGAAGAATTGGTGGCTGCAAATACTAAAGTGATTGACCTTGCCGCAGACTTCCGTTTACAAGACTTAGAGCAGTTTGAAAAATGGTATGGCATGCAACATACGTGCCCTGAACTGTTGAAAGACTCGGTTTATGGTTTATCAGAATTAAACCGTGAGCAGATTAAACAAGCTAATGTTATTGGTAACCCTGGTTGTTATCCAACAACAGTACAACTGGGTCTAGCGCCATTATTTAAGCAAAATGACACATTGGTTAAACCTGAAAGCATTATTATTGATGCAAAATCGGGTGTGTCTGGTGCAGGTCGTAAAGCAAGCCTTGGTATGATCTATTCTGAAAATGCAGATAATTTCAAAGCTTATGGTGTTGCAGGTCATCGTCATCATCCTGAAATTGTGGAAGCGTTGGAAAATATTTCAGGCTTAAAAGAGGTGTTTAACCACATTTTATTTGTCCCGCACTTGGTACCAATGATTCGTGGCATGCTGAGCACGATTTATGTGGACTTAACCGATGTTGGCGAAGCTGCTGATGTGCAAAGTTTATATGAACAGTTTTATGCCAATGAAGCTTTTGTCGATGTGATGCCTGCGGGAAGCTCACCAGAGACACGTTCCGTGCGGGGTGCAAATCAACTGCGTATTGCGCTGTATAAACCGCAACCAAAAAAATTGGTGGTCATTTCAGTGCAAGATAATTTGGTTAAAGGTGCAGCAGGTCAGGCTGTTCAAAACATGAACTTAATGTTTGGATTTGTCGAAACTGCAGGTCTAGATGGAATTGGTTTATTACCATAAAAAACGTTTTAAAACTTCACACACATTTAGATTTCGATTTAAATGTGTGTTTTGAATTGAATCAAAATAAGAGATGACGATGCCGAACACTGACACAAATATGACGTCACAACAGCCTGAACCTGCAAAGCCGTTTTTACAGACCAATAAGCCTTTGGCAATTGGTGCTGCAATATTAATGGTTGCAAGTGGACTATTGGGCTATACCGTCGGACATCGTCAGGGTTTAACGGTGGTGGGTTTTGATGCAGATGCTGAGCAACTGGTTGAAGTTGTACAAAAGCAAAAGACCAATCTGGATGCTTTAAATAAAAACTACAATGCTGCTGTTCAGGAACGTGACGTTGCTGTGACCAATTCGAATGAGCTGTATTTGTCATTGCAAAAAGCGCTGGATCAACAAGCACAATCGGAAACCACTGCTGTGATTTACCGTGAAGTTTTGCGCCAACGCGGTGGTATTCCGCTCGCTGTGCAGCATATTGCGATTAAACCTTTACCTGAAAATGCATTTGAATATCAACTTGACTTGGTTCAAGTTAGTCCATCTAAACGTGCAGCTTCAGGTACCGTTGAACTTCGACTCATTCGTGGTACAGAGGTTTTAGTTGTACCTCTTGAAGACAAAAACTTTAACTTTGAAAACTATGAGCGTTTAACAGGGCGTTGGACGATGCCAAAAGGCTTTACGCCACAGTTTATCGAAGTCCGTTTAACAGGCAGCACGCCAGTGACACGACGCTTTAGTTGGTCACGTGGTGAGGCCGTAGAAAGTCAATCTGCATTTGTCTCTGAAATTCCTCAGGCTGAGGCAAATGCGCAATAATTGTGAATTGTAAGTTTATGGGTATCTCTAAGCGTTCAACGTGTTTAAATGAAATCAAGCAGTCTTTTCATGAATCTGGCTATGTCGACTGGCATATCAGCCCGCGCTTGTGCAATGATGAACCGCATGAAGAAGAAAATGGGGATGTCGCTGTCCAAACCGCGCCACCTGAACTAAAGCGTCCACCACTCTATGCTGTCGTTTTAATGAACGATGACTACACCCCAATGGACTTTGTTATTGAAATTTTACAACAATACTTTGCTTTGAATCTTGACCAAGCCACTCAAGTAATGCTAACTGTACATTATGAAGGAAAAGGTGTTGCAGGCGTTTACCCGAGAGACATCGCGGAAACAAAAGCAAACCAAGTCAATAATTACGCTCGGTCTCAAGGTCATCCTTTACTTTGTCAGATTGAGCCGAAAGATTAAGGGGGTTCCATGCTCAGTCGTCAATTAGAAGTATCCTTACGTTTGGCTGTTAGTATGGCTCGACAAAAGAGACATGAATTCCTAACCGTTGAACATTTATTATTGGCTTTACTCGATAATGATTCGGCAGTAAATGCATTGAAAGCCTGCGGTGCAGATATTATTGTGCTTCGCAAAGAGCTTGAAGAATATGTAGAGCAGCACACCCCTAAGTTGGGCGAAAACAGTGACCAAGCCCCGCATCCAACCGAAAGTTTTGACCGTATCTTACAACGGGCAATTTTCCATGTGCAATCAAGCGGTGGTGATCGTACAGTTGAAGGCGCAGATATTTTAGTGGCGATGTACTCTGAGCGTGACTCTTTTGCAGTCTACCTCTTGAAACGCCATCAAATTAACCGTTTAACGTTGACTCAGTATTTAGCACATGGTACTCGTAAAGATGAAGTACAAGTGGAAGAAGAAGTTGAAGATTTAGATGGCGAGTCGAGCAGTTCAAGTAATGCTGGCCCGTTAGAGCTTTACACAACCAATTTAAATGTTGAAGCGCAAAAGGGAAAAACAGATCCTTTAATTGGTCGTGAAAAAGAAATTGAGCGTGCAGCACAAATTCTATGCCGTCGTCGTAAAAATAACCCATTATTGGTGGGTGATCCTGGTGTTGGTAAAACATCGATTGCTGAAGGTTTGGCTTGGCTTATTGTCAATGGTAAAGCACCTAAACCATTGGCAAATGCAGAAGTGTATAGTTTAGATATTGGGGCGCTGGTTGCAGGAACAAAATATCGTGGAGACTTTGAAAAACGTTTAAAACAGCTTTTGAACGCGTTGAAAAAGAAACCAGAAGCGGTTTTGTTTATTGATGAAATCCACATGATTATTGGTGCAGGCTCTAGTATGGGTAGTACGATGGATGCATCAAACTTGATTAAACCCGCTTTGGCCAATGGTTCATTACGCTGCATTGGTTCAACCACGTTCCAAGAATATCGCCAAGTGTTTGAAAAAGATCATGCATTGTCACGTCGTTTCCAAAAAATTGATGTGAATGAGCCATCTATTTCAGAAACGATTGATATCCTACGAGGCTTGAAAAGCAAGTTTGAAGATTTCCATCATGTTAAATATGATGACAAAGCTTTAATTTCAGCGGTTGAGTTGTCTGCAAAGTTCATTAATGACCGTTTCTTACCAGATAAAGCCATTGATGTGATTGATGAAGTAGGGGCGCAGCGTCGTCTGAAAGCTGAACAAGATGATACGCTTATTACGGTTGAAAACATTGAAGATATCGTGTCGAAAATTGCACGTATTCCACCAAAAACCGTATCTAAAGATGACAAGACTGTTCTTGAAAATCTTGAGCGCGATTTAAAACGAGTGGTGTTTGGTCAAGATGAAGCCATCGAAGCTTTAGGCTCAGCAATTAAGCTGTCACGTGCAGGTTTAAAATCACCTGATAAACCTGTAGGTAGTTTTGTTTTTGCGGGCCCAACTGGGGTAGGTAAAACAGAAGTTACCAAACAACTTGCAAAATTATTGGGCGTTGAGCTGGTTCGTTTTGATATGTCGGAGTATATGGAGCGTCATGCGGTTTCACGTTTGATTGGTGCGCCTCCCGGTTATGTGGGCTTTGATCAAGGTGGTCTGTTGACCGATGCGATTCATAAAAATCCGCACTGTGTATTATTGCTAGATGAGATTGAAAAAGCACATCCAGACGTGTTCAACTTATTGCTACAAATCATGGATCATGGTTCATTGACCGATAACAATGGTCGTAAATCAGACTTCCGTAATGTAGTGTTGGTCTTGACCACAAATATTGGCGCAGAAAGTATTTCCCGCGTGAGTATTGGCTTCATGGATCAAGACAACAGTAATGATAACCAAGATGCGATGAAAAAGGCATTTTCTCCAGAATTCCGTAACCGTTTAGATAGCGTGATTCAGTTTAAGGCTTTACCAACAACAGTAATTGAAAATGTAGTGGATAAGTTCTTAACTGAGCTCCAAGCGCAACTGGATGAGAAAAAAGTCATTTTAGAAGTGGACCAAAGTGCGCGTGAGTGGATGGCTGAAAATGGCTATGATCGTTTAATGGGCGCTCGTCCAATGCAACGACTTATCCAAGAGCATTTGAAAAAACCACTGGCTGAAATGATTCTATTTGGTGAGCTTGCAGAACATGGTGGTAATGTTGCGGTCTCTGTGAAGAAGGAAAATGGTAAAGCGGTTGGTTTAAAACTTGAAGTTTTTGAAGACCAAACGGCTGAGCCTGCTTAAAGATTGCTACATAATTTAAAACCCGTGTTCGCACGGGTTTTTTATTGAAGAAAGTATTTAACAGTTAGAAGTAACAAAAGTAGGATGCATGGATATTCAATTGACGAAGGTTTTAAGTACATTTGTATTGTTTTTGGTAACCGCTGTGATGGAAATATTAGGCTGTTATTTTCCTTATTTGATTTTAAATCAGGGGAGAAGTCATTGGTTGTGGATTCCTACAGCTTTAGCGTTAGGTGCTTTTGTCTGGCTGTTGACTTTACATCCAGCTGCGTCAGGACGTATTTATGCCGCTTATGGGGGAATTTATATTTTTACTGCGTTGTTATGGTTGCGTTATGTCGATCAGGTTCAACTTTCCCGTTGGGATGTAATGGGTGGTGCCGTGGTATTGATTGGTGCGGCTATGATTATCTTACAACCACAGGGATTGGTCCGCTAAAGTAGAGAACCAATCACTATATGGCATTATTATTTGATACCGCAGTCTTTCTGTTTTAGCTCTAAATCGTAGCTGTTTTTTTCGGAGTTAAGCTGTAGTTTTACAATGTAGGGATTATGGCGCTGATATTGATGCTCGAAGAAGATATTGCAGTTTTGCAGGACATTCTTTTTAATCACTTTTTGAACTTCTTTTTCACCTAAATCTTGTTCAAACTGGGCGAAATCTGGGGTAATGATCATCCCTTTAAGTTCGGTACGGTCTGCATATAGATTAAATTGTTCAATGATGGTGTTGTTATCAATTTCAATTGGGAGAGTTCGTGAGTCTTCTGCTGTTAATACCGTTAATATTTCATTCAACGTTTCAGGTTGTTGAATTTTAAAATTTGCATCAATAATTTGTTTGGATTGTAGGTAATCATCGAATTCAGAAGCGTGAACCTGACAAAATGTAGTACTTAGGAGTGTAGCAAGGCACAGGCCAGTTTTTTTGAAATGCATGGAAAGTGTCGCTTATAAAAATTATGTTCCGATTATAGCTTTGCTGGTATAAAAAAAGCACCCTTAGGTGCTTTTCGTTGGAAAATTAATTAATCTTTCTTGGCATTTTCATTAAGTAAAAACTCAACCAATGCTTTTTGTGCATGTAAGCGGTTTTCAGCTTCGTCCCAAACCACGGCATTTTTATGGTCGAGCATCTTTTCAGAAATTTCTTCGCCGCGATGCGCAGGTAAGCAATGCATAAATAAACAATCAGGATGAGCAAGATCCATAAGACGTTCATTTACTTGATAGTCTGCAAACGCAGCTTCACGAATTTTTTGCTCTTCTTCTTGGCCCATGCTTGCCCATACATCGGTCACGATGAGGTCTGCATTTACGGCCGCATCTTCGGCTGAATTAACCAGTTCAGCACAATGCGCAAATTCGCTTAAAAATTCTGCTTTGGGTTCATAACCTTTCGGTGCAGCAATCTTTAACTTAAAACCCCACATATGCGCAGCTTCAATATATGAATTACACATATTATTGCCATCACCAATCCATGCTACAGTTTTGCCTGTGATGGGTCCACGGTGTTCAACAAAAGTTTGAACATCTGCAAGCAGTTGGCAAGGATGATGATCATCGGTCAAAGCATTAATCACAGGAACTTTTGAATAAGACGCAAAACGTTCAACAATGTCATGTCCGAAAGTACGGATCATCACAATATCCAACATGCTTGAGATCACACGTGCTGAATCTTCAATAGGTTCACCACGCCCCAGTTGCGTATCTCGTGGAGAAAGAAAAATTGCGCTACCACCGAACTGGCTCATGCCTGCTTCAAACGATACACGGGTACGAGTACTCGATTTTTCAAAAATCATACCCATAACTTTACCAACAAAAGGTTGGAAGACTTCGCTATTGTGCTGTTTACGTTTCAGTTCAATACCGCGTTGCACAACTTGGTTAAGTTCTAAAGTAGATAAATCGCGTAAGGTAAGAAAGTGACGTAGAGCCATTGTTACTCCACAATAATTGCTGAAAACTGAAATAAAAACAGAACAACAATTAGTTGTTGGTTGGTGAAAAGAAAAAAGAGAATAGATTAATATACTATATGCAAAGGAAATTGCAAAAAAACTAGACTTTTTGATGACCTGCTAAGAAACGATCTACGCAATAATGAACATATTCTAGATTTTCTTTTTCATTTTCTTCAACATAGATGTTCATGAGTACTCGCCACTCTAATTCGCGTACAATGCCAAAAAAAAGCTGCGCAGAATAATTTGGGTGTTCACATCGAATAATACCTATTTCATCTGCTTTGGTTAAAATGCAAGCCACGGCATCTTCAATATGTTTAGGTCCCTGTTTGTGAATATGAAAGGCCAGTTGCGGATTACGTTGTACTTGTTCCATAATGAGTCTTAAAAAAGAGGCATTCTCTGGAAGTATAAGATGCGTTTGAATGTTTAAAATGGTTTGTATTAAATAAACGCGCAAATTGCCCTTAGTAAAATCAAAAGGCATACAAATGTCTTTAAAAAACAACTCACGACGGTAGTCGCAAATTGCCGTAAAAAGACCGTCTTTATTTCCAAAATATTTGTAAATCGATGCTTTTGAACCACCCGCATGGTTCACAATATCATCAAGTGAAACTGCATCGTAGCCATGTTGCAAAAACAACTCGTTTGCACTTAATAAAAATGCAAGACAGCGTTCATGACCTCGTTTTGTGTGAGGTATGTCACGTGTAAGGGGTTCTAGTTGAACTGAGTCGTGCATATAACTAACAACAGCCTAATAAATGTGGATCTCTAGTTGCTATCATAGCAAAAATATGTACACATTGTTGTTTTGAGGCTTATCTGTTTACCACTAAACCTCAGTGCGTGGAAGAAAATTACACAATAAAAGAGTGAACCATGGGACTAAAGTTTTAGAGTTTTCATTCTAAAATGTCATAGCCAATTCAGTCATTATGGCTATACTCAAAACTCGAAAATTAAAGTAAATGCCGTGGAAAGGACGATGACAGAACAAAAATCTGCAGGCTTAAGATTTAGACAAGCACTAGAAGTGGAAAAACCATTACAAATTATCGGTACAGTCAATGCTTATGCAGCAATGATGGCGAAACAGGTGGGCTACAAGGCCATCTACCTTTCGGGTGCTGGTGTAGCCAACTACTCTTATGGATTGCCTGATTTAGGCATGACCAGTCTAGATAATGTTTTGGAAGATGTACGCCGCATTACTGAGCGTGTAGACACCCCGTTGCTGGTCGATATTGACACAG